>JBCCHX010000023.1:0-88420 GCA_039028535.1 Cyanobacteria bacterium P01_B01_bin.77 | reverse complement strand
CAACGAATGATTTAACGTATCCATCATCAATGTCCTTGACTAATTACATCAAATAAAATCATGCTGTTAGTAACAGCGTATGTTCCCCCAGAGATGACGAAAATAGGTCCGTCTCAAACTAGTTGGCAGCCTGTTACCTGATAAAGGTTTGGCTGATTTATTTGCTCCTACACTTGTATTTAGAGACTCTAGTGCTAAGGCCAACCCCAAACCATAAAGCACCCAGTAGTGCCGCTGATCCATCAGCGGGATAAACATAAAAATTGTCATAACACCTGCCATGGCAGCAATGAAAGCCGCTAATAGATCGCGCTGACGAGGATTTTGTGTCTGGTGGTGGGCTCTAATCAGTACGATAAACCAGAACAAAATGATAAAAAAGAAGGCGACTGTGCCAAAAATACCAATGTGCGCTAGGAATTGAAGCCAAATGTTGTGGGGGAGCTGCGGGGTTGCATTTTGCTCATACTTGGTAGCCAAATAGCGCATGTTATCGAATCCTACGCCGACAAACGGTGAGTCGAGAAACGCACGCCAGCCGGCTAAGGCCAAATACTTTCTATCGTTCACCAGGCTTGATTCCATAGACGCTGTGCGCTCAGCCCGTTCTAGAAGCGTGGTGGGAAAAATACTGGTCGCAGCCAGCAAATATCCTAAAAGACCAATCACTGCGATCGCACTTATCAACCGGAGAATAACTTTTGGTTTCAGCGTAAATTCTTGACGAAATGTGAAAAAACAGAGGAGAGATACTAATGTTCCGACAGTCGCACTGCGAGACGCAGAAGCAGCAAGGGCCCAAAGCAGCAGATAAAATACGGGTAATAGCAAAGGGATAATCCAAATGCGTAGATGCTTCTTACTCCAAAGTTCAATCAAGAAATAAAATGCAAACGGCAGTAGGTAAGCTGTTGGATAGCCTAGGCGGTTAGGATTATCGCTAACGAAGGTCATAATCCGTCCAGCGCCTTGAGCTTCTTGCATAATCCTTGCCCATCCGGCAACAATTAATCCACTAAATAAGAATAGATATAAACTCCAATGCAGCAGCCGCTGAGATTTTTTAGATTTGACCACCGTTAAAATCACAGGCAGCTGCACCATAAAGATAAAGACAAACTGCAAAATTTTTGTCAAGGACTCCATGGGGTAGGGAGCCCGAAATGTACTAATAAGGGCAGTAATACAAAGCACATAGGCAGCTACTAATAATTTGTAGGGCAGTAACTTTAGCCGCCCAGGTCCCAATATAATGAGGCCAGCCACAGCCACAACAATTAAGTCATAAACTGTAAAACTGGCTACAATCCCTAAGCTTAATGGAGAAAATAAAACACTTACCAAAAACAAGAAGTCAACACCATTGATATCGTCTGATGGGGGCTGATCGCTTGGCGGTTTCATTTTTACAGCACATTTCACAGCTCGGTTCATCCCTCAAATCAGCAACGGCATTAGTTAGAACGCACTAAATTGGTGATCTTCTTAGCCCGTTTCCACAGGCGTTTTTGTTGATTTCCTGATAATCCAGCGTAAAAAGCAATGAACAGTATGCCTATACCCGTCACAGGACCCAATAGAAGCAGCCCCACCCAATTGCCAACGGAAAGAACATTCCGCAGGTGTAATGAGATCGCTAAAATTAATAGACTGATCAAAACGGGTCTGACAGTGCTTTTAATCTGAGCAAAAAACGAAACCCCAAGAAAGCGACCGACAATCCAGGGATAACCTAAGCTCAGGATCAAACGACTGATGATGAAGCCAATGCATAAACCAATAATCCCTGCCTGGAAGTAACTAACCAACAGCCCAGCCGATATCAGGGAAAGGATCGCAGCTAAACAACCAAGCAGGACTTTACTTCTAACTCTGAGGGTAATATCAATGATGTTGGCATCATTGAGAATAAACGCAAGCTGGGTCAACATTAAAATGACCATCAGCGTAGGTATGGGTCCCGCATCATATTTTAGACCAACCCAGAGTTGAACAAACGATTTATTCCAGATCAAAATTGTTGCACCTAAAGCCGTCGTCAAAAGCCAGGTGAACGCCATGATTTCGTTACGCACTTTTATAGCTTTTTCCAACTGCTGAGAGCCGATGATGCCCCCTAGACCAGGGGTTATGCTAAAAACAACAATGGCAACTAATTGAGTAAGGGTGTCAGGAATATACTTAGTTAGAGAGTAGGTTGTTACCGACTCTGGAGAATCAAATATGCCTAATACAATAATGTCACCCGTCATCATAAACTGCGTTACAAATTTCCAGAGCATAAACCAACCGCTTAAAGCAAAAAAATTTCGCACATTATCTAATGACGGCTTTAAAATTCCTAACCAATGGATGTTGGCTCGAATCAGCTGCAGGAATAAAGTCCCTGTCAAAATGGTGGTCAACACTTTGGCTCCGGCAACACCAAGAATCCCCATTTCAAGATGTACTGCCACTATAATCAGCCCCCCACCTGAGATTAGAACAGCTGAAGTCAGCCCCAGACGCTTATATCCCAAATTTTCTCCATAGAGTATGGCCCTAGGAATGTCAGCTAAACTCATCAAAATTGCATTTGCCACCAGCAGAGCAATGGTTAGTCGAACAATCCCCAAAAGCTCTAGCGGCACCTCTAATCGAGCAGGCAGCAGCCAGATTAGCAATGCCCCCAAGGTGAACAGGAGTGGTAAAGAGAGCAACCAGATAATTAATGTACTCCCAACTAAGCGACGATTTTCCTCATAGTCAGTTGAGTGTTGACGATTTGCAATCGAACACTTCAAAGCCTGACCCGCTCGCCCTGTCGCGGCCCACATATAGCCAAAAAAACGCCATAATACTTGCCAGATGCCATACAAGTAATCACCTAATCCGCTGACTAAAAAGGGATTAACGGCAAACAAGACTAGCGCTTGCGCCACAGTATCTAAAGCTGAGGCACAGGAATTGAGAGTTGCCCTTTTAGTTAAATTCTCTCCAGGTGATAGCGCTGAGAATGCTCGCTTAAGTTTGAGTACCACTTTTTATTTAACTCAATTTTAAAAATGCAGTAGTTAGATGAGGATAGGCCATGACTGAGTTCTATATTTTTAGAAGAGCTAAGGAATTTAAGCATTGGTTAGCAATATCAATCACAATCTGATCCAGCGATTGTCGGTGAGTGTTATACACCAAAACAGGCGTATTTTTCCCAGCTTGCAGCTGCTCTATGACTTGTTTATAGGCTAAACGATGCCGATTCAAAAATGATTGGATCTCTAGATCAGAGCTTTGTTTTATTCTATGGGTTTTATCTCGGTTACGAATTCTTGATGCTAAAATACCGTTCGGTGCATCTAGAAATATAACAGTATCCAGAACACGAGAACTCTGCTCCAGACTACGCTGCCACCAACTCACCAATCGATGAGAGGAAGATTTACTGTCAGCTAGCCCATAATCTAGAAGCCGTGCCAGGGTATAAATCGGTCCTTGATCTAGAAGAATAATAGCCCCATCGTTCCTGGCTTGCTTCTGGAGAAGATAATTTAAGGCTTGGAGTCGAATCATCCAGTTGATAGCTTGCCAAGAAAGAGACTGCCCTGTTGTTTGGCACCCCAACCAGATAGGAAAAAGGCTCACCGCAACCTGAATATAGATCGGGACATGGGATAGACGACGCCATTTAAAGATGGGGTAAAAGCTGGAATGACTCTCAACTAGATTCGATAAAATTGTTGTTTTGCCCGTACCCGCAACTCCAAAAATTTCAATAATCATGGCTGACTCAGATGGAGAACATCTTAGACTAGCTAAAGCTGTGACCAAACTAATGTTTTGATATCTGCTAGGACTTTCTCCTGCGGTTGTCCAGCATCAATCACATAGCAGTTTTTTTGAGACCAATCAATAGTCCAGATTTCCTGGGAACGATCGCGAATCCAGCCAGGCTCGTCTTCCAGTCGGCGTTGAATGGCAATCTCGGGATCAACCCTCAACACAATAACCACATCAGGCGGTGAGATATGACTGTAAAATTTGGCTTCCAGGTTAATTAAAAAGCGCATTGCTACATTAGTTTTTATCGTCTCTAGGACGACACCGGCTTGAATTCCATCCATCAGTTTGATCTGGGATAAGGGGTAGCGATCGCAAATAACGACCCTCCCATTGGTGGCCCATCGTCGCGCCGTCCGATAGAGCCGATAGCGGTCCCTCGCCATAAAGACATGGCGAAGCAGCCAGAGGTACCCTGGAAAACGATGCAAGGGGTTATTGCCTAACGACTGTACCGAAATGTGCTGCGTTGACATCACCCCTAGAGCACGTCCAGCCTTGGAAAGTGCCCTTAGCACCAACGTAGCCAGAGACCAGGGCGGTTTACCAAGATGGGCCTGCTTTGTCTCAAAGGTTTTTCCTAGCCACCGAGAAAGTTCATTAACAGCTGTCGACTTACCCGAACCGTCCCCTCCGACTATAGCAATCATTAACCCACCCGAGGCAAATCGTTTACGAGTGCGCTGTTGGAAGACATATCGACGTACCCCCCAGAAGAAACGTCGCCAGATTTTTAATGAGATATCTTGCCAGTGGGGCTGTCGGCCATGGGCATTGAGAACGCTCAACAACTGCTGATGCACCAGCATACGAGATAGTTTTGAATAACCAGGCTGTAAAGATTTAGCCCATATTTGGAATTGATGAATATCAATAAAGGAAAGATAAGTTTGCAAAATAAGAGCTACCTGAGCCTGATCAATTTGAGTGGTCAAAAAGTCTAGTTCTTGCTGCTCAGTATTCGTTAAAGCCCCTTGAAACCCTAAAATAGAATCCCAGCTAGAATGCTTGAGAATCATCCTCATCACAAATACAATAAATTCAAACTCAAGTGAGGGGACTTTGAATAGATTGCCTACTATGTTAGAAGACTGCAAATAGGCCTCTTCAATAGGTAAGCGATAATTTTTTGTAGCATCGTGCCCTAAAATCAGCTGGTAGTGAGCATGTACATGCACAAATTTCTCTGTGGCTTGATCGTAGCCATAATAGTTTAAGATTCCAGGCAGTTCTCTGGCTGCAGGTAAACGCGCATCTTTAAAGCCTAAGCCATACAAAATGGCTGTAAATTCCTGCACATCAGAACGAGCAATTAGTAAATCAAGATCGTTCTTACCATTAGCTGAGCGATCCAGAGCGGCATTGCTTTTCCAATGGCAGTAGTTAAGCTGCCTCTGGTTGAGCTGTTGGCACAGCTCGGCAATTAGGGGCAGAACAGAGGTCTTTGATATTTTCTGGGGTATCGAGCTGGATCTTGGTAATTTATCTTGTGCAATATGAGATGAATTGCTGCGCTGTGGTCGTTGCTCTGATTGTCTATTTAAAGAGATCATTATTAAAGAAACAATAAAGAAAAGATACTTAGAAATAGAAGTCAACTTATAAACAGACCATCGTTGCTAGAGATAAAAAGCAGTCGAGAGTCAAAATCTCTGCCTAGCCCTTAACTCAATGGTCCAGTTGGATTTCTCAGCTTGTTAAAAATGCTGCACACTAGTACCCTACAAGTAGATCTACACTAAAATTCAGCAGAGTCGCCTGAGGCGTGAAGTTATTCTATTGTAATACATACTATATCTATACCACCTATATCGCCCTTAAAATCTCAACAAATATGATTTTATTAGCTAGATTGAACGCAAAAATCATACAGTAAAAATAACTCACATATTGCTGACCACGTCTTTAGAGAATAATTTTCTCTTTTCTTTTCAGCAAACCGCTACATGCAAAGGAAAGAGTCTTTAGTATGCTCAAATTATTAATGTAGCAAGCCACTATTGTGAACAAAGGTATACAGCTTCTAAAGGTGTTTCTTGATTTTCTGAAAGGCACTTAGAAACACTCAAACCCTTTCTTAATGAGAGTTTGACGTTTAGCACAGGCAAAAATTAAAAATAGAAAATGATTGCAAGTTAGTGAATTTAAATTAGTTTGCATGCATAATTATAGGTGTTTACACTTAAGTTGTTTTATTGGTAGAATGGCTTAAAGTTTTAACTTAAAAGTTTTCTGTTGCTTTGACCAAAGAGTCATTCAACGTAGGTTTGTCGCTTTATAGCGCTCCTCTAAGTCTAAGTGCCTGCTAACTAAAGTGGCACAAGGAGATTTATGCTGTCGAGCGTTTTTTAAGATTATTAGGAGACATTATGTAAATGGCTTCGAGAAAAGTAAAGGTTTTACATTTGATTACTCATATGCCTGTTGGTGGCGCACAAGATAATACTTTACTGACGGTTGAAAACCACAATCGTGATCGGTTTTGTGTTCACTTAGCAGCTAATCCATCAGGCCCATGGACAAGTCGAGCATTGAGTGCTGCCGATGTATTTCATCCGCTACCCCATCTGGTTGCCCCCATTCGCCTTCAGGATGATTTGAGGGCACTCTTTGAGATCGTTAACCTGCTGAGACAGGAACGTTTTGAGATTGTTCATACCCATAGTTCGAAGGCTGGTATGTTAGGGCGCTTGGCGGCTCGTATTGTAGGTGGGTCAATCGTTGTGCATACAATTCATGGGTTTCCTTTTCATGATTTTATGCCTGCCTGGAAACGAAACGTGTATATCACACTAGAACGGCTGGCCCGATCTTGGACAGACTACTTTATTACTGTTTGTGACCTCAATCGACAGGAAGCCTTAGAATTAAACTTAGTAGAGCATCATAATGCTCAAACTGTCTACAGCGGCATCGATTTCTCCAAGTTAGATGCATCCAGTGAGATCTCTAAAATCTACCAGGACTTAGAGATCTCATCAGACTGTAAAGTCATTATGATGGTGGGGCGATTAGATCAACAAAAAGCGCCCTATTATTTGATTGAAGCCTTCTCCAACGTGCTCAAACAATATCCAAATGTAGTTTTGCTTCTGGTGGGAGATGGTGATTTGAGACCTCAGTTAGAGCAGCAGGTGAATGAGCTAGACATTTGTGCTTCTGTCAAATTTTTGGGTTCTAGATCAGACGTACCACAGCTGCTCAAAGGAATCGATATCTTTGCCTTATCTTCTCTGTGGGAGGGCTTGGGGAGAGCTATGACAGAGGCTATGTTGCTGGGTAAGCCGGTGGTTGTTCCCGCTATTTATGGAATTCCTGAAACGGTTCACGACAATGAAACCGGATTACTTTTTCCTGCGGGAGATGTGACTCAATTAACACACCATTTGCTACATATACTAAGACATCCAGAAGTAGGAAGCCGCCTAGGTGCTAATGCAAAAACGCTTACTCGAAGGTTGTTCGATGGCAATCGCATGGTTCAACAAATCGAAGACATTTATGGAAAATTATTATCTCAAAAGCACCGGGCTATGTCGATGGAAGGAGACGTTGCTTCGCCAGTTAATGTTAGCTGATGATAAATCGTTATACCTGAGTTCCCATGATTAAATCCTCACGTTTAAGGGTTAACAATAGTAAATGGAGACATTATCCGTTTTATTTAGCCTGCGGCTCTGTTGCTGTCGTCCTTTTGGTAAAGACGGAGGCAAGTCTTCCCGTTTATGCTCAATCACCTCCTCCCTGGCAGCTTGTTGAAGCCCAAACCTCTGATGAGATGGCGTATCCTGATTATTTGCTAGGCTCAGGGGATGAGATTACAATTACTGTTTTTGACTATAGTGAGTTCTCAGGGGTACACCACATTTTGCCTGATGGAAGCCTCTCCTTACCGTTAGTTGGCAGAGTAATGACAGCTGGGAAAACCCCCGACCAACTATCTGAAGAGCTGGCAGGTCGGTTAAATGTCTGGTTACGTAATCCGGTGGTCAATGTTAGCTTGGTAACTCCCCGACCGATTAGCGTCAATGTCTCTGGGGCGGTCATGCATCCTGGCCCAGTTCGTTTAGAAGATGGCCAAGATGCGCTCCGGGTGAGTGAAGCTCTAGTCTCAGCCGGAGGCATCACCCAACGGGCCGATCTGCGCCAGGTAACCTTGAGGCGGTATCATCCCAATGGCGAAATATCAGAGATGGCGCTTGATCTACTAGCAGCAGTCACCTCTGACAATCCCCCACCTGACTTACTGCTCCGAGATGGGGATGCACTTTTCATTCCTGAAAGCAACGGCCTGCTAGAACCTAGACTTATTGCTCGGTCAAGCTTTGCGCCAGCTATTGTGAAGGTAAAAGTGGTGGGCGAAGTGATAGCACCTGGAGATGTTGAAGTACCGCCTGGCAGTTCTTTATCAGCTGCGATCGCAACGGCAGGAGGCCCAACTATAGATGCCCGTTTAAGTTCAGTTACCCATGTCCATATGAATGTAGACGGAGACGTTGATACTCAGATCATGGATCTCAGCACCCTATCTGATAACTATCAAGTAGCTGCTGGAGATGTCATTATTGTTCCTAAAAAAGAATCTTCCAATATTTTAGATTACGCCGGACGGATCTTATTCCCATTTAGAATCTTGAATGACATTTTTGGTGATTAAGTCGCCAGAGAAACTTTCAGCAACAAAAAAGCTATCTGACAGATAATTACCCACATCTACTTACTTCTTACAGTCATAGTAGCAGTCCTATCAAAACCCATCTTTAACGCCTATATCCATAGAAAACATGGAGCATTATTTCGACCTTCAAAACTATTGGATTATTCTCAAGCGTCGTTCTTGGATTGCACTACTGACCTTTTTTTCAGTTCTAGGAACGTCAGTCTTTGTCCTCTCCTTGCAAAAGCCCCTCTACGAATCAACAGGGACATTATTACTTAAGCGCCAAAGCGCTACTAACTCATTAACAGGTTTAAAGGATGACGTTAACAGTCTAGAACCCGTACTTGAAAGAGGGAATCCGCTTCAGACTGAAAGTGAAGTGATTCGCTCTAATTTAGTCATTCAAAGTACACTCAGTCAGCTTGAAAATCAATTTGAGATTAACCTGACTTCAGAAGCCCTACGGCGGGATCTGACCATCCGTCCGATTCAGGCAGCTGATATTTTGAGTCTATCTTACCAAAGCACCAATGCCGAAACGGCCGCATTGGTACTCAACACTCTGATGGAAACCTATCTGCAAGAGCACATTCGCCTCCAAAAAGACGAAGCCGTTATTGCGCGACAATTTCTGGAGTCGAAACTGCTTGAGAGTCAAAATCGGATCGACCGACTGAGAGAATCTCTACGCGACTTTAAAGAGAGCAACCAGGTTTTATCAATCCCCCTAGAAATTCAGTCCACAGCTGATCTGATGCAAGAATTGCAGCAGAAGATCAGTGATACCGAAGCGCAACTCGCCTACATTGAGGCTCAGTCCAATTCTATTCAGCAGCAGTTAGGCATGTCGGTGCAACAAGCCATCGTTATGACGGCATTGAGTCAGTCTCCCGGCATTCAAAACACCCTAACAGAAATCCAAAGCGTTGAAACACAGCTAGCCGACCAGCTCAGCCGTTACCGAGAAGGATATCCTGCAGTTAACAACCTAAGGAATAAGCGGCAGAATCTTGAGCAGCTACTTCAAGCACGCATCTTTCAGACCACGGGTATCGAGCTTTCTTCCGATGAGTTTTTCCTTATGGATCAACTTAACCAAGGGCTAGCGTCAGACCTTGTCAAGTTAGATTCAGAACGATCTGGGCTCTCCGATGAACTTCAGAAGCTGTATGCCACTCAAAAAGAATACCTGCAAAATATCGAAAGTCTACCTTTACTAGACAAACAACAAAATGAATTAGAGCAACAGCTTGCAGATGCCAAGACCTCCCATGCCCACCTATTACCAAGGCTACAGGAAAGTGAAATCGCAGAAAGTCAAAATGCAGGCAATGTCCGTATTATTTCTCCGGCCATGGTTCCACAAAAAGCAGTTTCTTTTGGCCAGGCCTACCTGTTAGCCTCAATTTCGCTGGCTACTTTAGTCACAGGATTAGCGGTCTATATCGCTGAATCTACAGACAAGCGAATTAGAGATATTACCCAAATTAAGCAGATCTTTGGCCTTCCTATACTGGCCCTGATTCCCACGATACACGAAGAGCTATCTCCCACAAGTATTGTCAACTCTCAAACACAACCTTCCAAGGAATTAGGCCCCCTGCTAACTAATGATGATCGGTCCTCATTTGCAGAAACCTATCGACTTTTGCAAATGAATTTAAAGCCTCGGAGTAATGAAAAACTACTTAAAGTTATTACTGTTACAAGTTCTGTTAATCAAGAAGGAAAATCCACCGTATCCTCAAATCTAGCCTTAGCTTTAGCCCGTAGAGACTGTCATATTTTATTGATGGACGCTAATCTCCACGAATCTTCTCCATACCCATCTCTACATCAAATTTGGCAACTATCTAGAAAACCTGGCCTAAGTGACATTATTGTGGATCAACAAGATCCTTACAAAATACTTCACAAAGGCGTAGTTAAAAATCTTGATATTTTAACATCAGGGGATGTTTGCAAGAGTTCTGCTGAGCTATTAGATTCTGAATCCATTTCTGTGTTAATCAGAAAGTATTCCGATAGTTATGACTTTATCGTTGTAGACACACCACCCATTATGAAATCTGTTGATGCTATCAGACTTAGTCAAATAGCAGATACTACCCTAGTTGTTGCTAGGCCCAACCGCCTCGATATAGACAACGCTACCGCGTCAAGCTCCATGTTTGAAAAACACTTTAGTAATATTCTGGGTATTGTTGTTAATGATGTTCCCGTTGACGATATGTTGGTCAATGTTGGCCAGGTTGCAAGCGTGTGAACCTAACAACATCGCACTATTGTCTAGATTGACTGCACAACCGCATTCTATTGTAGTAAGTACACCTATGGAAGATATTGCCTTTATCCCTGCATTCCCCGGTGCAGAAGGATTTGGTGCTAAATCAGTGGGTGGTCGCGGCGGGCAAGTTTTTGAAGTCACCAACTTAAACGATCGCGGACCAGGAAGCTTACGGACCGCCATTGAAGCAGAGGGTCCTAGAACGGTTGTATTTCGGGTTGGTGGCACCATTGAACTAGCTTCAAGTCTGAGAATCGAGCATCCGTATATTACCATTGCCGGTCAGACGGCTCCTGGTGGCGGCATTACGCTCAAAAACAATGCTGATCATGCTAGGACACCTTTAATTATTCAAACAAATGACGTCATCGTTCGCTACATCCGCTCAAGACCTGGTAGCAACGTCAATGAAATTGGCACACTTGATGCGATTACAATTGGCAGTGACAAACAAAATGTCTACAACGTGATTGTGGACCATAGCTCATTTAGCTGGGCCACGGACGAGGTTGCTAATATTTACTATGATGCCCATGACATTACAATTCAATGGAGCATCCTTTCAGAGGGGCTAGATTGTTCTACCCACATAGAATCAGAAGAGCGGCAGTGTCACAGTACTGGCTTATTAATTGGTTCAAATGGAGCTGAAAACATTTCGATTCATCATAATCTTTTTGCCCACAACAGAAATCGGAATCCTCGCATTAAAACGACAGGCTTGGTAGATGTTGTCAACAATGTCATTTATAACCCAGGATTTGGTCCTAGCTACAGAGCACCTAGCTACGTTCATGGGGGTAGAGCTGTTGTTCCTGTTAACTACATTGGTAACTTCTTTAAGCCGGGGGTAGATACCGGATCGGCAGATTGGTTTATCGATACCAGAGAAGATGTTGAAGTCTACCTGGAAGGGAATTTTTCACCAACCCAGGTCATCGATCCAGATTCCCTTGATGAGGTAGTTGCCATTCGCCACAGGGCCGCTCCCATCACGACCACATCAGCCCAATTAGCCTATGACCAAATTCTAGAGCACGCAGGTGCAAGTTATGGACTCGCCTGTGATGGCACCCGCTTTATCAGACGAGATCCAGTAGACACTAGAATTATTCAAGAGGTGCAACAGGGTAGCGGACAGATCATTGATGATCCCATGGAGGTTGGTGGCTGGCCTCAACTATCGGCTGGCATACCCTGCCTAGATACGGATCGAGATGGAATGCCTGACGAGTTTGAAACTTTGTATGGGTTTAATCCGTCTAATTTATCCGACAGTACCGAAGATGCTGATGGCGATGCATATACCAACCTCGAAGAGTATTTAAATGGTACAAATCCGCTGGTCTCATCTGTCTTCAGCAGTCAAGACCTAGGATCTTCTACCGGTAATGCCCCCCCTAACGCCCCATCGATCAAAATCGAAGCAGAAGACATCGATAACATCACAGGCTATCGAATTGAACATAATCGTGCCGCTTCCGGCCACCAAATGCTCAGCCTCGTTCACCAAAGCCATGGTGAAGTGGGCACAATTAATTACACATTCAATGGCCCAGCAGCTCACTATGATGTGCACATCGGGACCTTTGATGAAGACGATGGCCAAGCTAGCTTTGCTCTTAAACTGAATAATTTACCCATTGGTCAGGTAGAGCTAGATGCCCAGCTGGGTGGGAAAGGTGCGGCCAATGAAGCTAACGCTTTAACCCTAGGCATGGCTTCCAATGTAGCCTTAAAACCGGGAGATATGATCACCGTTACGGGCTTTGAAAATGCCCGCGAGCATGCCCGAATCGACTTTATAGAGTTTACGGCTGCACCTATATTTCGCTAAGTCTCAACGATTTTTGTCTTAACACCAATAACCTGATCGTCTTCTGTTTTACCCAGCAGATAGACATCTATTTCGACAGTGCCAATGCGATAGATCTGTAGATTTTCCAAGGTGGTTTCGAGCAAATCTCGCAGATTGCGGTAGCGTTCTACCAAGGTCATTTCACGAGAATCAAACCAGGCTCGGGCAACTGTCGCCTGGCCAAAGAAGTCATCCAGGCTAACAGTCACAACCGGAGTATTGTCTGGGTAGCGGCCATAGCTTAGCAGTTTGTCAGCGCTGGGAGACTGAGCCAATGGCAAAACCACGACTTCAAAAGGACAGTCTGTTTCGCTACGCCAGCGTAGATCTTCGCAAGCCGCTTTTAGTTCAGGTAGCAGATCATGGGTCGTGGGCATGGAAAAAGAATCAACTAAGAGGGTGGCTTACTCTAGTGATAGCCTATCTGCTGGTGTATAACTGTATACGTCACACCACAGACACCTTGGGCACCCTCACTTTACTAGCTGTTGCTGTGTAAATGCTGTTTTAGAAACGCCACAGTCCTTTGCCAGGAGAGGTCTGCTGCCTCAGCGCTATAGCGGGTACCGGAGGGATTGGCAAAGGCATGGTTAGCTCCCTCGTAAATATAGATCTCAGTATCTTTACCTAGATCATTCAAGGCAGTCTCAAACGCCTGAACAGTTTCGGGGGAAGGATTAGAATCGAGGGCACCAAAATGGCCTTGGATAGGCATCTGCAACGGCTCTAGCGTAGCGGGATCAGTGGAAATTTGACCACCGTAGTAGATGACAGCCGCATCTAACTCTGTCGGTAGGGCCAGGGCCGTATTTAGGGACCAGGTGCCACCAAAGCACCAGCCAATACTGCCCACTTTCGGCACCTGCTGTTCATCTGTCAGGTAACTGTAGGCAGCTAGAACGTTCTGCGTTAGTCGATCGGAGTTTTGAATTGCGGCTTGCACCAATACTTTAGCGTCCTCAGGGGTTTCTGCCACATCGCCATCGTAGAGATCAACGGCTAGAGCTGCGTAGCCCTCGGCAGCCAGACGACGGGTCATGGTGCGAATGTTATCGTTCAGCCCCCACCATTCTTGGATAACAATCAGACCGGGTAGGGGAGACTCGGCCTCGGCCGGTTTGGCTAGATAACCAGTAAAGGAAGTACCGTCGAAGGTGCCATAGGTAACGTCTTCTGTAGTGACTGCGCCGGGGGCTACGTCTTTGGCTGCAGGGGATGCCACCGGCACATCATCCTTGTGCAGTTCTGCCATGGCGTCGGTCGGTCTGCTAGCTGGGGTTTGGCTCGATGAAGGCGGATTGACTAGGGCACAGCTAATGGCGAGCAGAGCTGTCACCAGGGTAAGTCCCAACAGTTTTCGCATGGTTCCGTAGGAGAGTTTTGCAGGGGGGAAATCGTGGTGATGTGAGGATAACAACTGCCCCACAACTGCTTTAGGGTAATCGATTTTTCTGAAGACAGTCTGAGAAAAATTTCGTTTCCTAGGGCACAGCCACGGTATCTAACAGCTGGGCGATGATGGGTTCACTTTTGTGGCCACCGCTGGCAATCACTCGATGGGCTAACACTGCTGTTGCTAAAGCCTTGACATCATCGGGTAAGACATAGTCTCGATCATCCAAAAAAGCTAATGCCTGCACCGCCCGGTAAAGGGCCACCGTTCCTCGTGGGCTGACGCCCAGGGCAACATCATCATGGTCGCGGGTGGCTCGCACCAGATTAATAATGTACTGCTGAACCGAGGTTTCTACATTGATCTGCTGGCACTGCTGCTGCAGGCTGTGCATTTCATCTAGGGTAATACAAGGCTGTAGGTCAGCGGGTTTTACTGGTTGGATCAGGTTCTGAAGCATCCTAAGTTCTTCGGTGGCACTGGGGTATCCCAAACTGAGGGATAGGGTAAAACGATCCATCTGCGCTTCGGGCAAAGGAAAGGTACCCTGATATTCCACCGGGTTTTGCGTTGCGATCACAAAAAAGGGATCGGGCACCAAGCGGGAAACACCATCTAGGGTAACCTGATGTTCTTCCATGACTTCTAGAAGGGCCGACTGGGTGCGGGGGGTGGCACGGTTAATTTCGTCCGTGAGCAGGATGTTGGCAAAGACCGGTCCTGGGATAAACTGAAACGCACCGCTGCTGGGGTTCCAGATATTAGTCCCAGTTACATCGCTAGGCAGCAGGTCAGGGGTACATTGCACCCGCTGAAATTTGCCATCAATGCAGCGGGCTAAGGATTTGGCTAAGAGGGTTTTACCTACACCGGGCACATCTTCGAGCAGAACATGGCCACCGGACAGAAGTGCCACTAAAACCAGCCGGATGGAGGCTTCTTTGCCAACGATGGTTTTATTCAGGTTCTGAACAATTTGATCGATGCGATCGCGCATAGCTGACCTTGGATAACTGACTCCAGCTTACCCACAGAGTTCAAGATTATGGAATGACCTAACTCACAGGCCTTGTGGACTAGTAGCTCAGAACTGTGTAGATACTACACAAATATATAGAAACGTGGAGCCTCTAATACAGACACCTATAGCGATATCAATTTCAGTAGCTATGGGTACCCTAGTCCAACCGCCGAGATTGCTAGAGAATTTCAGCGGTAGAACCACTAGCGGGTGTTTTGGCATCTGCTAGTGGCTCCGTATAACTAGTTCTCTTAAGCTCCATTTAGGAAACCGACAACGCCAGTTACTGCGGCTCTAAATCTCCAACAATAGACTTCATGCCCTCTAGCGTGGCGGGAATAGCGCGGGGGTCCATAAACATAACTTTGCTACTGTCGCTGGCTCCGATTTTGCTACCTACATCGAGATAACCTTGGGCCAGTAAAAACTGTAAGGCCTCGCGCGCGGAGGGATCGCTTTTCAGTTTTTGGGCCAATACCTGAATCGCTTCAGCCGTAGCCTGAGCCCGCAGGACTTGCTCCTGACGATCTGCCTGGGCTTTGAGCACAATGGTCTTTTGTTCAGCTTCTGCCGCTAGAATAGTCGATTTTTTTCGGGCTTCTGCCGCTAATAGTTCAGCTTCAGCCTGACCTTGAGCAGCATTGACAGCGGATTCTCGCTCACCTTCTGAGGTAAGGACAGCGGCCCGCTTGCGTCGCTCTGCGGCCATTTGGAGTTCCATAGAGTCTTGCACTGCCTTAGATGGCACAATGTCCCGCAGCTCTACACGCGTGACTTTTACACCCCATGGGTCCGTAGCAATGTCTAAGTCACGCAGTAAGGATTCGTTAATTTCAGCCCGAGCGGTAAAGGTGTCATCCAGCTCTAACTGCCCCATTTCTGCTCGGATCTGAGTCAGAATCAGATTCACCATGGCGGCCTTGAGGTCTTCGACTTTATAGTAGGCCTTTTCCAAATCAACAATGCGCCAATAGACCACGGCATCTACAGCTATCGAGACATTGTCGCGGGTAATGCATTGCTGCGGCGGCACATCCAGTACCTTTTCTCGAATGGTTTGCTTATAAACCATCTTGTCAATAAAGGGCACGGTAAAATTCAGGCCTGGCTTTAACTTTTTGCCGTTATATCGTCCCAGGCTTTCTATTAACGCCTCGTCTCCTTGGTTGACAATACGTACCGAACCAGCGGCAATGGAACCGCCAAAGGCCAACATGATTAATAACGCAATTTGTTCCATAATTGTGTTGTCTTGCTAAAAAAATGAAAATTTTATTACGTGGGGTCGTTCCATGGAACGACCCCACAAACCCTCTACAAAAGGGCGCTCTCGGGCATGACAATCAGAGTATTGCCCTGACGTCCGACAACAATAACGGTTTGATTAGTAGCGATCTCAAGATCGCGATCGCTACAGCAAGCAGGCCATGAATTCCCCTCATACATTACTCGCCCGCTACTACCGGGAGGGATTGACGTAATAGTTCTAGCTTCTGTCGCATCCATCAGTGCCGGAGGCTGCCGACGGGGGGCAAACCGACGCAGCGCCCAAAACATCAGCATTGACAGCACCATCCATAACGCCACCTGCCAGCTAAACGCCATCAGCGGCAACACCATCACGAGAAGACCGACAACAATGGCACTGACTCCCAACGCCGATTCCAAAAACGCAGTGGGAATCATTAGCTCCATCACACATAAAGCCACTCCAAGGAGAATCCAAAAAATTGCCAGGTTCATAGGCACGTAATGTTTTAGCTATTTCAAAGGTATAGCAAATGACTTGATGTGTTGTTTACCCTTATTTCCCTAACGAAAAGAGCGACGGGGCCCGATTGATTCCTCTGTCTATGGATAAAACATCATCAATCAATGCCTCAATGGGCAAAACCTCAATGGGCAAAGGATATAAAAGCACTCCTCAATTGAACGCTTTGCGACTACCATTAATCTAATCTTTTTACCTCTGCCAACCCGGACAAAACCGCTGGTTAACATGACTCAAGTGGACGTCTCCCCCTTTAAAAAATACGTTCTAGCCCTGGGGTCAGGGCGCGATGTTCCACCAGGGCAAAGCGTTAATGACCGCTATTGGGTGCTGAGTCCGGGGGTATGGCACGACACCCAAGCCCCAGATTCTCCAGAGCACCCCGACACCGTCTCGGCCGCAGCCAAACCCTACCTGCAAGCTTATCCTCACCAGCTCCATATCCCCACAGTCTATGGCGAATGCCCCCTCGACACTGGTTCAGTCTTACTTTTAGACAATGTTCCCCTGGACCGCCACGGCAGATTCATGCCCACCCTAGGCACTGCCTGGGCTAGTGCCACCCCCTTTCGGCAAGCCTACTGGTGCTGGCAACTGTTTAGTCTGTGGCCTCACTTGTTTGGCCTCAACATGGCCGCTAGCCTGAGCGCCCCCGAAGTCATTCACGTTGACGGCTGGCGCATACGCTTAAGCAATCTGATCCCAGGACGACCGCCGCTACAAGCATTAGCCCAGCTAATTGCCACCCTTTTACCTAAATCCTCACCCACCTTGGCCAGCAGCCTACAGTCAGTATTAGACCAGTGTACAACCTCTGAATCGGAGACTCAGCCAAACTTTGACCAGATTTTAGAACATCTCAATCGGATACTGCTCACCCAGGCGATGGAGATTTCCCTAGCCACCCAAGTGGCCGGTAGCACCAGCAGCGGTCAACAACCTCACAATGAAGATGCCTGCTACCCTAGCCAGGTGGAATTGGAACGATCTAGCACCACCGATCTAGCTAGCCTGCCGCGTATGGCCATTGTCTGTGATGGTGTGGGCGGTCACGCTGGCGGTGAAGTTGCGAGTCAGACCGTGGTGCGATCGCTCCAGCTCCAGCTCAGAAGTCTGCTGGCAGAAATTGCTGAACAGGATACACCGCTCCCCCCCTATATCGTCATGGGGCAAATTGAAGCGGCCATTCGTGTGGCCAATAACCTGATCGCTAGCCAAAACGATCAGCAGGGTCGGACCGAACGTCAGCGCATGGGCACCACCTTGGTAGCGGCGGTAATGATCCCCCAGAAGCTGCCCACACCGGACGGACATGAAGACGTTAACGAGCTATACATTGCTCATGTAGGTGACAGCCGGGCCTATTGGATTACCCCTGAAGCCTGTCATTTACTAACAGTAGACGATGATGTAGCGGGACGAGAGATTACGTCCGGTCACAGCTATCCAAGCGTGGCCCAGGCGCGTGACGATGCCGGGGCTCTCACCCAAGCCCTGGGCACCCGAGAAGCCGATAGCCTCACCCCCCATGTTCAGCGTTTTCTACTGGATGAAACAGGGGTACTGCTACTATGTTCCGATGGCCTCAGCGACCATCAACGGGTGGAAACATCTTGGGCCAACTATATCGGCCTGATTGTAAAAAATATCGTGCCGCTACCCACTGCCGTTGAGTCTTGGGTAGAATTAGCCAACCAAAAAAATGGCCATGACAACATTGCCGTAGTGCTGATGAACTGCACCATCTCTGGCGACACAGTAGTCGTAGAAGACAGTGTGCCCAGCCTAACCACCCAAGAAGGTCTTTACCCCACCGAACTAACCGCTGCGTCCAAAGCTCTGCTCTATGGAGAAAGCGAAGAGCCCGTAGAAGAACCTACCTCGGCTACCTCAACAGAGGCTACACATCGTCGCTCCCTCCAGGCGATGGTTCTAGGAATTCTTCTACTCATTGCCCTGAGCGTAGCCGGAGTAGCTGGCGTATTTCTATGGCAAAATTTCAGCCCCTCCTCCTCTCCTTCAGGGCCAGCCGACCCATTGCCCAATAGCCCAACGACAGAACCTGATACTTAGCCAGTCCAGACAGGGGGCAGACCAAATGCCAGCTGTGATGGCTGACTTTAACAACTAAATAGTTGTTAAAGTCTCTAGTACGGAGCTATCTTGTGAGAAAATAGTATCCAAAGTATATTGTTCGTGCGGTTTGCACGGATGTTTTCACGTTCGGATTACATTGGGATTACTAATGTCTATAAAAGCTGGCGATCGCGTTCGGGTTTCTACACCGGTTGTTTTATTTCACCATCCCAAGCATCGCAACCAACCGCACAATGCGGAGGGGATGGAAGGGACTGTGAAGACGGTCTTGGCTGACTGGCAAGGACGCCCCATCAGTCCTAACTTTCCGGTAGTGGTGGAGTTCGCCATCGAAGGGGCTAAGCGACCGTTTAAGGCCCACCTTGCCAACACGGAACTGGAAGTCCTGTAGCCTTACCTAGGCTCGACGTCGCCAAAACCAGCTAAAAAGGGGAATATCATTTTCCATGGCGGCCTGTTCGGCTCGATGCTGTTCAGCGGTGGCATAGTACCACTGACAGTAGGCTTCAAAAGCCTGACGGTGCCGCACCTCTTGACGAAATTCATAGGCAACCTGCTGCAGTTCGACAGCTTCACCGGTCGTCGCTGAGGAAGGTTCAAAGGGGCGCTTAAGCATAGTTAGAAGGGAAACCTTATTCTGTTTTACTATAGCCAGCCCCTCAAACGATAAACGCCTAAACCGATATATTCCTTCAGGGCCCTTGTAAAAAAGTTTAAGGACTCGGTATCGGGTAAAACGTTTAGGAATGTTCCCAGTGAAACGCCCCGCATAGCCGCTAAGGATTCGGTAGAAACCCAATAGTCGGTCGGAGCGGCGGTTACGTTTAATCCCTGATGCTTAAAAATAGCCATGGATCTGGGCATATGGATGGCCGATGTCACCAGCAAAATGGTCTTGATCTGCCGCTGCTGTAATAGCTTCGCTGTATTCACAGCATTTTGATAGGTATTGAGGGATTCGTTTTCACGCAGGATATTGCGCTCAGGCACCCCCATCGCCAGGGCAATTTCGGTCATGTCTTCTGCTTCTGAGCGCTTTGCTGCATCTTTCCAATTGATCCGCCCTCCGCTAAAAACAATCAGCGGGGCAACGCCATCTTGGTAGAGTTTGACACCGTACAGGATACGATCGCCAGCTTCAAGCACTTCCACCCAGGGGCGTGGCGGGGCCTGGGGACGGGTACTTCCTCCCAGCACAACAATCGCTTCAGCCGCTGGCACAGGGTCCGGAGGTAGATATTGCCACTCCAGGGTTTTGACCACAGTGGACGCGATCAGAGGATTGCTGGTGCAAAATAGGATTAGTAGTGCGGTTGCGATCGCAACCAAAGAGCGGCGAGGCGTTTTCCACAGCCAAACCATGGACAACCCCAGCAGCAAACAGGACAACCCCAACGGATAAATAAATAACGGTAGGAGCTTTGATAAAAAGAGAAACATGCTAGCGCTGTCGCCGTCTCAAATGACGCCGCTCAGTCCGCCAGCGCCATCTGGGCAGCCGCAACAAGGGAGAGGAGTTTTGAGCATCATCTCGCACAGGCTCTCCCCCCAGCGCATTCCACCAGGCAGACACCAGACCACCCGCAAACCCACCAATTGCCCCAAATAAAATACTGGCTGTTACCGAATAACCTAACAATACAAAAATCAACAAAAAGACCAGCCAGATTCGAAGGGCCACTGGCACAATCAAATCGGTCATGTCATTGATAACAGGTTTGCCGCCTTTAGGTGATCCCATATCCGTCGAGAAAAATTGCTGCCGGGCTTAAAGCCGCTTAACGCCTATACTATACCTGGCCAATTCACGACTGAGACCCCCGCCAAGAAAACAATACGAAACGTCCATAGTTGAGCACAATTCGCGCTGTTTTTTGGAGCCATCGCATTGACTCCAAAAAACAGCTATAAAAAGGCCTCTGGAACCGTTGATCCCAAAGGCACTCATAACTCGAATTAAACCGTAGTAACTACTGAGCCCAGAAACTCACGTGGTAGACCGCGTTCTTCCAAGGATGATTTTGCACTTCTTGCAAAACAACCTTCCCATTCCAAGGTATGTCCGCCACATTGAGGTTAAGTTCTACTTTCTGGCCTTTTGCCTTCCGTAGCAAAGCCTCAACCTCACGCGTATTGGCCTTGAGTGCCACAGAGTTAGTGCCATCATGGCCATAGAGTACCGCTGGAGTTACACCATCCCGGCGTAAAGCCCCAGGCTTGTCACCATCAGCACGCTTATTGCAGTCGAGAGTCAGTTCCATTGTCATTGTCCAATCGAGAAAAAAATAGATTATTGTTCGTCAAAAAACATCTGCCGATGGCCAGGCGATTAGTCTAAATCGAGTTCCTACTGACCTCAGATTTCTGGCAACACAGCTGTTGAGCTAACGAGAAGCTGCATTTAGTGCTTTACCATCCTAGCGCCTTAGGTCACAATTCGTGCCTAGGCCACCTTGAAAGCCCCACCGTTTTCATAGAGCAAGGCTCGCTTTGGCCCATGGATAGGATCTTCCACAATGATAGTCTGATCGCGACTGGCCCCCAGGGACACAATAGCGATAGGCACCTCCATTAGCTTGGCCAAAAACTCTAGATAATCTAGAGCCTGCTTGGGCAAATCTTCCAACCGACGGCAGTTAGCCGTTGATTGATTCCAACCTGGCATAGTTTCATACACCGGCTTGCAGCGAGCAAATAAGCTGGCACTTCCTGGCAAGTCTTTACACCGTTCGCCATCTAGCTCATAGGCGACACAGACTTTAATTTCGTCCATTTCATCTAAGACATCTAGCTTAGTAATGGCTAAACAGTCCAACCCATTGATCCGGACAGCATAGCGACCAATCACCGCGTCAAACCAACCGCAGCGCCGCTGTCGACCAGTGGTCGTCCCAAACTCAGCCCCACGCATACATAGGGCATTGCCCATATCATCAAACAACTCAGTGGGGAACGGTCCCTCACCCACTCGTGTAGTGTAAGCCTTAGCCACACCAATTACCCGGTCCACGGCCGTCGGACCGATACCAGAACCAATGCACGCTCCTCCAGCCACCGGATTAGAGGACGTCACATAGGGATAAGTGCCATGGTCAAGATCCAGCAGCGTCCCTTGGGCCCCTTCAAACAAAACATTTTTGCGCTTTTGTAACGCATTATAGATATGTAGAGAGCTGTCTACCACATGGGAACGCAAGCGCTCAGCATAGGCCTCATACTCTTGATAGACCTCTTCTGGATCAAGGGGAGGAAGATTGTAGAGCTTCTCTAAAACAATATTTTTGTAGTTAATCGTCCACTCTAGCTGCTCTCGAAACGCAGACAGATCCATCAGATCGCAGATGCGGATCCCCGTACGCTCAGATTTGTCGGCATATGTGGGTCCAATCCCACGCTTGGTAGTACCGATTTTATTCGTTCCCCGGCGCTCTTCAGAGGCCTGATCGATCAGCCGGTGATACGGCATGGTCACATGGGCCGTTTCAGAAATGAAAAGATTCTTACTGGAAACACCTAAGCCATCTAGCTTATCCAGTTCAGCGATCAATTCTTTGGGATCAATCACCGTGCCACTGCCAATCAGACATTCAGTATCACGGTACAAAATGCCCGAAGGGATCAGGTGCAGTTTAAAGGTTTGATCTTTTACAACAACGGTGTGGCCTGCATTGACGCCACCCTGATAACGGACAACCACATCCGCCGACTTGCTAAGCAAATCAGTGATCTTGCCTTTACCTTCATCGCCCCACTGGGCACCAATCACAATAACGTTTGCCAAGGGAATTTCGCGCTACGATTCAAACAAATCACAATTATGATTAGGCAAGGTGGCCAGTGTCAATAAATGCAGTGCAGACTCTGCTGGCAATCTGGTCTAGATTAATCTGCTGGCTTACCATCAGTCGCCGCCTTAAAGATTAACTAAAGCTTAAGCTCCTCAAGCTTTTGGTTACAGCCCCAAGCAAAAAATCCAATCCTGAGGTAAAACTTAACTTAATAGGCATTTCACACTTTTTTAATTTTTGTTTCAGCGGCTTAATCGACATGGCTCAGCCAACTTCGATGCCGTTGGATACGCCCCAATAGTCTGGGGCATTACTAATCAAATATTTTCCCTAACCCACCAATACCTAGAGGCATTCCATGAGTCTTTATGCGGAACTCCATCGCCACCTGGGGGGCTCTGTAGTACCCAGAATCCTATGGCGCTATTTTCAAAGAAATCGCCCTGATTTAGCGGAGCGATTTACCAATTACTCAGAATTTGAGCAGTTTTACACCCAGCCTAAGGATTCCTTAGACGAATACTTGGAGCTCCATACTCTAGTAGAAAGTGTGCAGACCCGAGAGGCGCTGCCTTACTTTATCTATCGGCTAATTAGGGGGGCCTATATTTTTGAGAATCTAGCCTACCTTGAGCTACGCTATACCCCCTTCTATCGGACACCCCATAGTCTGAGTGAGCGAAAGCGCACGGATATGATGGCGGAAATCGTCGAAATTGTAGGACGAGCCACTGAGCAAACCGAGTATCCCGTTGTAACTCGGCAAATCTTATGTATGCACTCCCGCTTACCTTACGAGATCAACCGCGCCACCGTTGATTTAGCTGCACAGTACCCTAACTATGTGTGCGCCATTGATATTGCCGGTGGCGATGCCGCCTATCGCGAAAAGCTAGATGAGATTATTGAGCTGTATCGCTATGCCCAATCTCTAGGGATTAAAACTACCGGGCATCTATATGAAACCCCCAACGGCTGCTATCCGGAACTGCTGCCCTACCTGATGCGGATTGGGCACGGCATTCAGATCCCATTGCATTATCCAGAATTATTAAAAGATGTCGCCGCCCGTGGGCAGTGTTTGGAAGTCTGCCCTACCACCTATTGGCAGACCGGCACCCTGGACGAAATCAGCCAGCTGAAGGATGTCTTTAGTCGGTGCTTTGATGCAGGGGTGGACATCGCCATCTGCACTGATAACGCCGGTCTGCACAATGTGCGGTTGCCCTTTGAATATGAAAATTTGCTAACTCAAGATGTAATTGGGTTTGACGGTTTGCGAGCCTGTCAGGAAGCGGCCTTTCGCCATGCCTTTGCCTGGCCCCACTCGCAGCAGCCAGCGTCCATGCTATCTGCGATGCTCCAGGGCCAAGCAATCGCTCGCTAGCAAATTTGGCAGGTTCAGGAGGGGAAGCTGGCATTTAGAGCTTACATTTTGAGTTGACGTGACAACGTTTGTTAGAACAATCTAGATGTGCCGAGCTCAAACCTCAAAATTCAAACCTCGAAATTCGGCACGCAAAACTACCTAACGATCCTAGATAATGGGTAGGCTTTGTTGAAACTTACGAAAATCACCCCCTCCTGTATCCATGCGCACCTTATACTGCGGCCAGCTGCGGGCCGAGCATATCGATAAGACCGTTACCCTATACGGCTGGGTCGACCGCCGCCGCGACCACGGTGGGGTGATTTTTTTGGATTTGCGCGATCGCAACGGCATCGTTCAAATTGTCAGCGATCCTGAACGAACACCCGAATCCTATCCAGTCGCGGACCAGGTCCGCAATGAGTACGTCGTAAAAATTGAAGGTCGAGTCAGTAAACGACCACCGGAGTCCCTCAACCCCAATCTGCCGACGGGCGAAGTCGAAATCTACGCTAGCAGCATTGAACTGCTGAGCGCGGTACGCACCCAGCTACCATTTCAAATTTCCACAGCGGAAGAGGAAAACGTCCGCGAAGAACTGCGGCTAAAGTACCGCTATCTAGATTTACGTCGCGAACGCATGGGCCGTAACATCCGGCTGCGCCACGACGTGATGAAGGCTTGTCGGCGTTTTCTAGAAGATCAAGAAGACTTTATTGAAGTTGAAACCCCCATTTTGACTCGGTCCACCCCGGAAGGTGCTCGAGACTATGTGCTGCCATCTCGAGTCAACCCCAGTGAGTGGTATGCCCTACCCCAGTCGCCCCAGCTATTTAAGCAGCTGCTGATGGTGGCAGGCATGGACCGCTATTACCAAATCGCTCGTTGCTTCCGCGATGAGGATTTGCGGGCCGACCGTCAGCCGGAGTTTACCCAGCTGGATATGGAAATGAGCTTTATGGATCAAGAGGAGATTCTAACGCTCAATGAAAGCCTGGTAGCCCATATCTTTAAGGCGGTAAAGGGCATCAACCTGCCCACACCCTTTCCCAGAATGACCTATGCCGAAGCCATGGAACGCTATGGCAGCGACAAACCAGATACCCGCTACGGTCTAGAGTTGGTAGAAGTATCTGACATTGTCAAGGATTCTGGATTTAAGGTGTTCTCTGGAGCAGTTAAGTCCGGAGGCCAGGTAAAAGTACTGCCCATTCCTGGCGGCAACGATGCCATTTCCAATGTGCGGATTAAGCCCGGTGGGGATGTATTTAAGGTGGCTACCGATGCAGGTGCTAGGGGGCTGGCCTATATCCGCGTACGCGAAGATGGCGAAATTGATACTATCGGTGCCATCAAAGACAACCTCAGCGACGAACAAAAGCAAACGTTACTAGAGCGAACGGGTGCTGAAGCGGGCCACCTGCTGCTGTTTGGGGCTGGACCTACCGCCACGGTGAATGCTGCTTTAGATAAGGTGCGTCAGGCGATCGCAACCGAACTAGACCTGATCGATCCAGATAAACTCAATTTTCTCTGGGTGACGGACTTCCCCATGTTTGAGTGGAATGCGGACGAGAACCGTTATGAGGCTCTGCATCATCCATTTACTGCCCCCAACCCCGAAGACATTGATGACCTCAAGACCGCCCGAGCCGTTGCCTATGACCTGGTGCTCAACGGCTATGAAATCGGCGGCGGCAGTTTGCGCATCTATCAGCCAGATGTACAAGCCAAGGTATTTCAAACCATCGGCCTCAGCGATGACGAGGCCCGTGATAAGTTTGGTTTCTTTATCGATGCCTTTGACTTTGGTGCCCCACCCCACGGTGGCATCGCCTACGGTCTAGACCGTCTGGTGATGCTAATGGCTGAGGAAAGCTCTATTCGTGATGCGATCGCATTTCCTAAAACCCAGCAGGCCCGCTGTCTACTCACCCAGGCTCCCTCTAGTGTTGACGACCGCCAGCTCAAAGAACTGCAAGTGAAGTCCACCTATAAGCCCAAGGATAAAGGAGATACCTAGGGCCATAACCTGAGGCCATATCCTTTTCAAAATCTACATCTGTCAGTCCAAAAACCTGCGCTAGGATCAAAGCGATTTATTCGAACAGTCGCTATTTATGGCCGTAGTCGTGTTTTTGATATTGGTAGGTCTAGTGCCACCGGCTATATCAGTCTGGGCAAGCTACAAAGCCGAACGGCGGGTCATGGCTCGTCTGGATGCAGCCATGAATTCAGGCAATTATCCAGCGGCTAGCCCACCATGGCGACGACGTCACCCGGATGAGCACTATATTGACGGCATTGGGCTAGTGATTGGAGATATCACCTGTCAGCTCAATGCCCGTTCTCCACATATCCGCTGCGCGGTAAATCCCATCGGACCCTGTGAAGACTGTCGTTCCTATGAAGGACGTACTTACCAGACTCTGCAGGCAGCCGCTCCATCACAGGAGCCCCTTAATTAGTCCAATATGCCTACCCCGAGACTATTTGGCACTTGTCGCAGAGGCCAAAAAACTCAAGGGTATGATAAAAAATACGGAAATGGTGAGAGTCATTGAGGTGCTTTTCCAAGTCGTGCACCGGGCATTGCTCAATGGGTAAAGACTCGCCACATTTCAGACAGGTTAGGTGATGGCGGTCTTCGTGGGTGAGGCTGTAGAGAGACTCTCCGTTAGAAAGGGTGCGCATTTGAATCGTACCGTCTAGTTTGAGGGCTTCTAAGGCTCGATAAACAGTGGCCAGACCAATACGACTACCAGCTTGCCGCATGGCACTATGTAAATCTTGGGCAGAAATAGCTTGCTCTTGATTTTGCAGTGCTTCTAGGATGCGCTCCTGGTTACGAGTGCGACGGATAGCCATGGTTTTCAAGGGAGACATGTTACTAGCTTAGACCTTAGAACTGAGGTTAGGGTAGACCCGCTGGCTTTGACTGGGGTGCGATAAGATAAGCGAGCAGCTTGCGGAATTTATATTGTGGCGCAGACTTATCAGGCTCAAGTGTATGTGACTCTTCGGCCATCGGTGCTGGACCCGGCGGGTACAGCGGTGCGTTCTGGGTTAGAGCACATGGGATACGACAATGTGAGTAAGATCCGCATTGGTAAGTATATAGAGGTGTCTCTGACGGCGGATAGCGAAGAGGCGGCGACTCAGCAGCTAGACCGCATGTGTGATCAGCTATTGGCAAATCCAGTCATTGAGAATTATCGGATTGAACTGCAGGCAATGGCGACGGCATAGCCCGCTCCCCCTCCCTGAAAGGGATTAGGTAGTTCCATATGCCAAGATTTATACAGCCATTCGAGTTGACCTGACCTATTACCCACCCATTTTGTGCCATGAAATTTGGTGTTATTACATTTCCGGGTTCGAACTGCGATCGCGACGTGGTCTATGTCACCCGCGATATTCTGAAGCGCCCCACCCATCGTATCTGGCATGAGGACAGCGACCTGGGCGATGTGGATGTGGTGGTCGTGCCCGGCGGCTTTAGCTATGGCGACTATCTGCGCTGTGGGGCGGTGGCCCAGTTTTCTCCGGCAATGCGGTCTGCTATTGAGCATGCTAACAAAGGCGGGTTGTTGCTGGGCATCTGCAACGGCTTCCAGATTTTGACGGAGGTGGGACTGCTGCCGGGGGCACTGATGCGCAATCGGGATATGCGGTTTATTTGCGATCGCACTCCCCTAAAAGTAGAACGCACCGACCTGACCTGGACCAGTCACTACACCCAGGGTCAGGTAGTAACCATTCCCATTGCCCACGGCGAAGGCTGTTACTATGCCGATGCGGATACGCTTAAATCTTTAGAAGATAACAACCAGGTTGTCTTTCGTTACAGCAGCCCTGAGGGAACTGTTGACGACAGCAGTAACCCGAATGGCTCTCTCAACAATATTGCGGGCATTTGCAACCAAGCTGGCAATGTTCTTGGCATGATGCCCCATCCAGAAAGGGCAGCCGATGCCAGATTAGGCGGCACAGACGGATTGGCGCTCTTTGAGTCAGTTTTAGCAACAGCCTTAAGTGTTGCTTGATGCTGACGCTTTTTAGCGGACAGCATAGGGAGTAAACTGGCGCTTAAACTCGTCATGAAAGCCAAGAACAATGTCTGATTCTGGTACACCTAGAGCTACTAGGCGCTGGGCG
This sequence comes from Cyanobacteria bacterium P01_B01_bin.77, assembly GCA_039028535.1. Taxonomy (GTDB): domain Bacteria; phylum Cyanobacteriota; class Cyanobacteriia; order Phormidesmidales; family Phormidesmidaceae; genus Leptothoe. Next base: position 60,202 of record JBCCHX010000023.1, on the reverse strand, counting down.
ACAGCATCTTCTGTACCATTGTATTGAACCCAGATTTTGTCGTCTTGAATGTCAAAGTGTAGTACGGGGCCAAAAACTCGTTTTTTATCTTGCCAGCCGACATATATAAGCTGATAATGCCCCCGCTCGTCATCAAAAATCAGCTGATTTTGTACAGTATCAGTTGATGGTGAGGTTCCGGCATGATCTGTCAGTATCTGTTTGATTGCATCTCGATACTTAGCTAGCTTATCCATTGTTGAATCTCCTCCAATTCTGGTTCATATACGATTAATCGAACCTGATAGCGTTGTAGAGACCTTTGAATAAAGGGAAGTTGGATGAAGTCTTGGTAGGTTGCAATAGGCAAGGCTAAGAATATGAGTCGATCGGGTTCCTGTTCTTCTAGTGCTTGAGCATAGTTTAGATATTGACCGAGGGCTGTATGAAACGAGCTAATATCTGACTCGCTGACAAAGCTTTTTATTTCTACTGCTATTTTTTCACTGCCTCGCTCTGCGGCGACGGTGCTTTCAGCGGCTAAGTCAATTTGTAGCTTGATGGCTTCGCTGATGCGAATTGGGTAGGGGTCATGGGTAATGTGCCATCCATCTTTGATCAGTGCGTTCTTCACCTGTTGATGGAAAACGTCTCTGGCCATTGGCTTGAGTGCATGTTTAATACTTTCTATGCTAGCAGTTTAGAATCTACAGGGTGGATAGTAATCTGAGCCGGGTTTTCAATAGTCCACCTATTGATATAGTTTGCCATCGTGTTTAAGCCATCCTTCAACATGTTCTCCTGCTGGGTCATGGTGGGTCCAGTGGATAACGCCTCCTTCGGGGTTCCACTCGTATTCGCCATAGAATGTGACCATATCACCGACCTGAAGTGCTTTGATTCTTGGAGCTAAGTCGATGTTGTGGGCCACTAACAGAGTTTGTCCGGAGCTAAGCTCGAGAATAAATCGCTGATGTTTGCTGCCATCTAGATCATCGGAAAGAAGCTTGATGACTTTTCCTTGGCCTTCAACTTGCAAGTTATATTTCTGTTCTTTGAAGGCTTCCTGTAGTAATTTCTCGCTACTGGCAGCAGTTTCTGACTGTGTGGTTTCAGGACTGTTGTCGTTGCTTTGCGGAGATTCACAGGCTGTAGTAAGAAGGGCTATAAGTGTAATAGCTAGAAGTCTTTGTGTAATGTGCATTGACGAGAATTATCGCTACAGACTATAGATTGCCTCAATTACTTTCCATATTACATATTCCTGTAATAACTCTCTCTCCGGAAGCACGATTACCTGTGAAATAGCCTTGCAAAAGAGTTCCAGAAGTATGAACATAAAAAATATGTTGCCTTATTCGATACATTTGTTTGTTCTTTGACTCTAATGTAAGAAGAAGATAGTCTCCTTCAAAAAACCCCTTTTTGATCGAGTACTCATATATTCTGACTTGCCCTGCAGAGTTTTCTGATTCAGTTCGGACTTCACCGCTAATCTTGCTACCTCTCTGTATGAGCGTCATGGTGCAGTTATGTTGGCTAGCGAGATGACAAGATCCATTTTCTACTGCTATTCGTTGTGTAAAACCACGCCAATTCTGTCTCAGTTTACGCCTCCCACTAAAGAAATTAAGCTGGATAGAATCCGCTTTTGAAACTGCGATACCAGTGATTAGTCCAAAAACTCCTGTGATTAGTGCAGCAATAATCTGAGAATCCATACAATCTACTTACTATTAGCCAACATTTATAATAAATAGCCATGACTATTTGCCGATACTACGATAACCGCAGATTCGTAGGGTAGACAGCATGTCTGGATAACCATAACTATTAACCGAAACTTATGCTTGCCCACCTTTTTTGGGTTGATGTTTGCCTGATGCTTGTTCACCGTTTTTTGACGGTTATCGGGGATTGAAATAGTTTTGGCGGACAGTGCCCATTCTACGGATTATGTTGATTTTGGCAAACCATTCGGAATGATGAATTGTCATCCGTATGTCAATGATCATTACTTACCATACGACTAATTAAAGGCGAGTTGGTGAGTATCAATGCGATAGTTTCTGGTGAAGACCAGACCGGTTTAAGCTTCTGGAGTGAGGCTAAGGTTTCGATAGACTTGCTCTATCGGAAATTTAAGGTTAATGCTTTTTAGCTCAATCACGTCGCCTTCTTGATAATTGAGAATGATCCATTCACCCGTATCTTTTTTATGATACAAATCCATTTCAACGCGAGTAGAACTAACTAACAAATAGTCTTGTAGCATTGGATTATTGCGGTACATTCTAAATTTGCCACCGCGATCATAGGCTTCGGTACTATCAGATAAAACTTCTACGATTAGACAAGGATAGGTGAAATAGTTGGCGGCGTCTTTGTCACGTTCATCACAGGTGACACTGGCATCAGGATAGGTGTAGTTATTAGTCCCAACGATGTTGACTTTGATGTCCGAATTGCCTGGAATGCAGCCGCTATTGTCTAGGTGACTATCGAACATGGCGGTAAAGCGGATGGCAATGCGACCGTGGTTGACGCTACCACCGCTCATTGCGTAGATTTGACCGTCGATATACTCGTGCTTATCGAGCTGCTTTTCTTCCCAAATAAAGTATTCTTCGGAAGTAAGCTGAGGAAAATTTTCTTTTACTGCGATCATATTAACCAGCGCCTAGCCAAACTGTTTTCGATTGCGGAGTAAGGCTCCTCTCACAATAGCTAACTATGATGATTTTGGCAGGCCATTCGGAATTGTGAATTGTCGATTTGTGTAGCAATAGTCATTTCCGGCCATGCGGCCGATGGGGGCGAGTTTTTGGGTATCGACGCGATAGTTTTCGTCTACTAGATCATCGCAGACAAACCAATGGAGCACTTCACCGATTACTAGGTTAAACGTACCAACTGGGACAATTTGCATCGTGCGGCATTCAAATGCGACGGGAGATTCTGCGACTCTGGGAGCTTTGACGACCTTGCTTGGGACTGTTGTTAGGTTAATGTGGTCAAACTCAGAGTCACCATAAGGTAAAGGTTCTGACGCTTCGGCGACCTGTTGAATGTAGGGCTCAACGGCTAAGTTAATCACATATTCTCCTGTACCACCTTCACTGACCGGACGCACATTGCGCAGAGTATCTTTTTCAGAACCGTCTGACTTGGGAGCAACGCTAAAGGCCAGGGCCAGGGGCTTATGGCCGACCGCATTAAAGTAGGAGAAAGGAGCCAAATTTGTCTTGCCTGTGGGAGAAATGCTAGAGACAAATGCAATGGGTCGGGGTACTACGGTGCCGATTAGCAGTTTGTAGCGTACTGATGGGTCTAGGGAGTCGGGATTAATTTCCATAGATGAATGACTAAAAAAATGCTTGACTCGAACGATACAGGCGTCCTACCCTAATTTCAAGGCAATGATTTGCGTCGTCGCCTTAACTCAGAACTCAATAACTGGCACCACCAGCGAGTGCGCCAACACTACACTGGTGGCTAACTTCCCGGATTTCCAGTCAATCCAGGTCGCTGGAGGTATTATGCACCAGCCACCCCGATTTGCGAAATATCATGGCGGAGTGGCTGGCTGTTGGGTTCTGGTCCACCAGCCCCTTGCGGTCCATTTGGGCTAATCAAGGGGCCATCGTTATCTGGAGACCAGAACCATGTTTCAAGAACCCTTTGAGGGTGCAGACGCGCCCAATTTTTCGCGTAAACCCGAGCCCCTACCCGAGCACAATTACGAAACGATTCGCCATACTCTCTTTGGCAGTCTGACCGCCGTGCGCAACACGATTAAACTGCTCCACATGCTCCACTATGCTGAGCCCAACGACTGGAGTAAACCCTTGCCTACCGGTAGGCCCAATGAAGTCATGGCCATTTTGACCAAAAAAGTCAGGGTCGATTAGAGCCTGAAGTATCTTCTCTGAAAGGCTATTGCTCGAAGGCTGGCTCTGGCCTCTAGAGTTGGTTCTTTAACTGGAAATTATTCTATTGGCGAGTAATTGTCAGGGTCGCTCAAGGCTGTCGAGGCCCCCAAACCCCCAACTTTGGGGGCTTTGATTAGAAATTAAAAGTTTTCGAGCATAGGAACTTACAACTTTTTGGGTACTTTTAAGTGAATTCTGTAATGGTTTTATGCTCTTATGAGCCGCTTAAGAAGGATTAGGGGAACGACCCCGGAGGTTGAAACTGCTGCTAGATGGTTGCGTAAGCATATGACGGTTGCTGAGCAAAAGCTTTGGGCAGCTTTAAAGGATCGTCAGTTAGACGGATTTAAGTTTCGTGCACAGCATCCTGTTGGTCGCTTTATTGTTGATTTTTACTGCCCTGCCTGCCATTTGATTATTGAAGTTGATGGTCCCATTCACCATGCACAAGCTAACTATGACGTAGCTAGAACAGAACAGCTAGAAAGCCATGGCTATGAGGTTTTACGTTTTACAAATGACGAAGTAATCAACCATTTATCAAATGTCCTAAATACCGTTCATCAAACAATTATTGGATTAAAGTCTGAGTAGTTTGCCATCCTATCACCTCCAAAAAGTAAAATAGAATAGTCTGAAGCCCCCAGAATTGGGGGTTTGGGGGCCTGGATCATATGTAGTTTTTGACTGAAAAAGCCATGTCTTTGCCTGCTAAAAATGCCTGAGCAACATAGAACATACTGTAATAAGCGCGAGATGTTGCATAGTCGGCGTAGTCTTGACTCAATAAAAGTTTTGCCGCATCTAAACTTTGCTGTGCCTTTAGGAGAAGTTCCTGTTGCTCTTCAGTCACAATAAAATTCCTTCTCGACGAATATTGCGTAGAAGAGGGCTATTGCGAGTACTGTAATGGTTTTCATCCATAAATAGGCAGCTGAGCACCACATCGTACTAAAGTGAAAGGTCAGCAATGATTTTGCTCGTGTGTTTTATCTCTGCACCAGCATTGACAGGAGGCTTTAAAACAACTAGTACGTCAATGTCTGAACCAACCACAGCTTCTCCGCGAGCTTGAGAGCCAAAAAGTATAAGTTGTAAAAATCGACTAGCTCTTCCTTTAAAGCAGAGAGAATAGACCAAGTATCGGTATCTATTTTCTTAGAGGTTTCCATAGCGCTGAGGTATGGGACTTTTCTCAAAAATCCATGATAAGGGCTATTGTCGAATCACATTAACCAGGGGATAAAACTGCTCTGTTAGTTCCTGCCGAGCACTCAGTAATGTAGGAAACGGTCGACTGCCATAATCTTCCCCAACGTTTAGCGGGAAAATATCTGCGTCCTCCAGCGGAGTCCACACTCCGCCAGCGGCCTGGGTAATGGCCCACACTGCCGCAATATCCCAAATTTTAGGAGTAGCTTCGACAGCACCGAGGCTAATGCCCGCCGCTACGGTCAGCAGATTATAAGTAGCGACGCCCAGCATACGGATTTTGCAGGGGAAGGGCTTTTGTAACACCTTGAGACTGCGGGCGCAAAGGCTAAAAAACTGGCTGCCCGCTGCGGCATCAGATGAGGTGTGAATCGGTTCACCGTCGAGAAAGGCCCCGCTAGGACCGTCTAAACCAGAATCTCCCATAAAAAAGCCATGGAACCGCTGGTCTAGGGTGGGAATGTACACATGGCCAAAGACTGGGGTGCCTTTGTAGAGTAGCCCTAGGGAGATCCCCCACAGGGGCACCCCCCGAGTAAAGTTGGTAGTGCCGTCAATGGGGTCAATAATCCAGCAAAATTCTTCTGCGGGAAAAATATGGCTGCCTTCTTCGCTGAGGACACCGTGGTCTGGCAGGGCTGCCTGTAACTGTCGTCGCAGCTCACCATCGGCCCATTTGTCCGACTGGGTGACCAGGCTGCCGTCGGATTTTTCTTCGGCGGTGGCATTACCAAAGTCTTTGAGCAGTTGTTTGCCAACGGCGGTCGTGGTGGCTTCAGCGGCGGTGAGAATATGTTGCCAGTCTGGGGTCATGGGGTTAGTCCATATCACTTTCTAGGGCGGTTGCGATCGCATCCTTTGCAGTCGTCTGAAACTCACGAATATTCACCCGACTGACGATTGCCACTGCAACCAACATACCAATCGCCTGGGTACCAAAGACCAAACCATAGGCTGGTAGCAGCTGTTCATCGGGCACTGGCCCAATGGCAAAGTATTCCAAAATGCCCTTGCCCACAGACAGCAAACTACCCCCCAGCACGGTGGCCGTACCACGAGCAATGGCCTGGGCTAGCCCCCAGGCTCCAATAAACGTGCCCGCCACCTCGGCTACGGTCAGGTCCAACATCAGCAAAATTGAACCGGTGGTTAATACACCTGATGCTAAGCCAAACAATCCGACACCCAGCATCAGCTGTCGCGGGTCCCCGGTTGTACCAAACACAATCAGCAAAATCAAACAAAAGGCCGCCCACAGACAGCCAAATTTAATGGTGCGCTTTTTACCGAGTCTAGGAGCTAAGAAAAAGCCAGTGGCAACAATCCCAAACAAGGTGCCCATGCCAAAGTAAGCATTAAGCTGGGTCGTCTCGGCAATGGCCATGCCAAAAATCTGACCGCCGTAGGGTTCGAGCACCGCATCTTGCATAAACAGACTGAGGCTGAGCACCAGCAAAAATACAAAGAACAGGCCGGTTTGACGGCTGGCGGTGAGAACTTTTATGGCCGTACCAAAGGTAATCTGATCATCGCGCTGACGGCTGCGCTGCTGCAGTCGCGAATATTTTTTCTCAATACCAAAGGTACTAAGGATGGCTAACCCACACACAATCGACGGCGCAATTATAAACAGCCGATTGATGGAGCTCCGTAGCTGATCCAGGGTGGGGGCGTCGCCCAGGGACTTGAGAACAATCGTGGTAATAATCACACCGGAGACAATACCCACCATCAGCATGCCCCAGCCGATACCTACCAGCTTGGACTGAGTCTCATCATCCGACACATCCACCAGCAGTGCGGTGAATGGTGTCGATGTGGACGATAGGGCCAAACCGTACAGGGCAAATACAAGGGCCAAAAGACCGACCCAGGGGTACAGACTACTATTCCAGCCAGAAATTTCCACCCGAGCACCAATTTGCCAAACAATCTGAACGGCGATAAAGGCGGTAATCGCCATGGAGACAATGCCAAGCCAAATATAGCCACTGCGGTGATAGCCAAACAGGGGTTTAGAATCTGACATTTGGCCCACCCAGATACGGGCGGGGGCCATGAATTGATGCACTGCGATCGCACCCGCTGCAATCAGCGCTGGCACCCTAAGCTCATCAATCATGACGCGATTCAGGACCCCCAAAGTCAGAAGCGACATGATGCCAAGGCCCATGTTAAAAACACCCAGGCGCAGCATCGTAAAAATGCCAATTTTCGGAACGGCCTGCTCCGGGGCTGCATAGCCATCAGTTAAGTCTGGACTGCTCATAGCCGTCGATTTGCTAAAAGGATTGACTAATTTGTAATACCCAGCTTAAACGCCAATAGCCACCAGTGAGTACTCTTCCCAGACGGTAAAGCAATCCTGCCATCGGGACAGTATCCTGTCAGTTCCCATACCTACTCGGCCAATTCTATTCATAAAAAAAGCGGCAGGATACCCTGCCGCTAAGCCAAACTAGGAGAATTAGAAATGAGTTATGGGTAGCGCCGCATTTCAGGTATTCCCAACTGAATTGCGATCGCTACACAGCATTAGTCAGTAGGGCCAACGTTGACCTTAATCACCTGATTACGAACTTCAGCGGCCTTGGGCACATTTAGCGTCAGAATACCATTGGTGTAGTCGGCGCTAACTTGCTCGTGGTCCACAGCAACAGGAAGATTTACCACCCGCTGGAAGCTACCATAGCGGCGCTCGCGGCGGAGAACGGTTTTATCATCACCATAATCAACGGCGGCACGCTCACCCGAGACTGTAATGCTCTTGCGGCTAGCTTCGATGTTGATATCATCAGCCTTAAGACCAGGAAGAACAACTTCTAGGACATAGTTATCACCTGTATCAACTAATTCAATAGCAGGAATCCAGCCTACTTCAGGTGTAAAATCTTCAAAAATGTTGTCAAGCTGCTGCTTAATAGTCTCAATCTCTTGAAATGGTTGCCAGTAGCGTACGATCATTTTGTTGTTTCCTCAGTTCGCGATTGTGGTTTATCGGCGTCAAAGAGAAATGTTGTTTTGAACCTCTTTGTTTGCCTTACAGTCACTATGATGCCGCATCGGTCTAACAACACCTAGGGGAGAGAACCTCACCCACTATTAGGGCTTACCGAAGACTTTTTTGTCGCTGATACAGCACATTCATGAGAACCCAAATCATTCGATCGGTTAACCGTAATGAGCACGCTAAGATCTAAAGAGAAAAAGAACTATCCAATATGGCAAAAACAGCACTAATTACAGGCGCATCCGGTGGCATTGGTTACGAACTGGCCAAGGTTTTTGCCAGTCATGATTACGACTTGATTTTAGTGGCGCGCAGCACTGATAAGCTGCTGCAGTTGCAGACTGACCTGGCTCAGAGCCACGACATTCAAACCCATGTCATTAGCCAGGATCTCAGTCAGTCTGACTCGCCGTCAGCGCTATTTGACCAGATCCAGCAGCAGGAGCTGACGGTGGGTGTCTTAGTCAACAACGCAGGCTTTGGCGACTATGGTCCCTTTGCTAGTGCTGACTGGGCTAAGCAAAGCGCGCTGCTACAGCTCAATATGGTGACACTCACCCAGCTGACTCGACTCTTTTTGCCATTGATGCTGGAACGAGGCTCTGGCAAAATTCTAAATGTGGCCTCAACAGCGGCGTTTCAGCCTGGTCCTTTTATGGCAACTTACTATGCTAGTAAGTCCTATGTGATGTCGTTTACAGAAGCCCTAGCCCATGAGCTGAAAGACACAGGCGTAACAGCAACGGTCCTATGTCCGGGTCCTACCCGTGGTACAGACTTTCAGGCCAGGGCTGAACTGGGGGATGTTGACTTCTTTACAAAGCTCAAGCTACCGACGGCGGCTGAAGTGGCCCAGTTTGGCTACGACGCGCTAGACCGTAACCAACGGGTGGCGGTACATGGTTTGCTTAATCGATTGCTGGTGTTGACCAATCGGTTTATGCCCCGTCAAACAGTGACGAATGCGGTGGGACAGCTGCAGGCTCCCAAGCAGACCTGAGCATAGAGGACTCAATAAAATCCATATCCCTCAACGTAAATAGAGGACTGAGGATTGAGAACCGAGGACTGAGCGAAGTCGAAGGTCCTGGCTCAAACAGCCCCAGCTAGGGTCGAACGTTTTTATGAATGGTGAAGGAAATGGAAGGTTCTGGAGCTGGTTTAGAGGCTTTGACAGTCTGGGATGGCGACGTAGCAGCAGGCGAGGCAGTCGCATCCAGGGAGTCGGTGGATACCGATGCCGCTGGGAGCCCCGGTGAGTTGGAGTGGCTTGCGATCGCAAGGCCCACCCCAGCCAAAATCGACATCGGTAACGAAAACTCAGCCAGCCAGTGCAAACCCGTCACCCAGTTAAATAAACCGATACCTACATATAGACAGACAACGCCCATCGCCCAAAATTGCATGACCCTTCACTGCCAATACCTTTGACCACGTTCTATCACATTTAACCGCAGACCGAATTTTTCCGTCTAACCCCTGCTCCCTGCTGAATACTGCCCTTACTACTTACTACACTAAACCCTCCTTTTCATACCAATATTTGTAGCCGATTCAATCAATTTTCTATTATCTAGCGGTTAGAGGATGGCAATAGCGCTAGAGTGAGGTAGGTGGTAACACCCTTAGTGACGACCTCTATCCAACAGGAACCTAATAGAATCATCGTGGACGCTGCATTCAAAGGAATCATTCGGCTATCAAAACGGGAAATTGAACAAATGCGTAAAGCTTGCCAGCTGGCATCGCGTTTGCTAGATCACCTAGAGCCAATGGTGAAGCCCGGTGTCAGTACTCTGGAACTCAACGATGAAGCTGAGCGTTGGACGCAAGCCCACGACGCTAAAAGTGCTCCGTTGGGGTACCCTGGCGGCGAGGGAGTAGACCCATTTCCTAAGTCTATTTGCACCAGCATCAATGAAGTGGTGTGCCACGGTATTCCCAACGCCAAACAAATTTTGCAGGACGGCGACATTATTAATATCGACGTCACCCCGATTCTGAATGGCTATCACGGAGACACCTCCCGCACCTTTTTAGTGGGTGATGTCTCTCCCCAGGCCCGCAGGCTGGTGGCAGTCACCCAAGAAAGTATGTATCGAGGAATTCAGGTCGTGAAGCCCGGTGCTCGCATCGGTGACATTGGAGCAGCCATCCAAACCTATGCCGAAGCAGAAGGCTTTTCTGTAGTACGTGACTTTGTCGGTCATGGTGTACATCGAATCTTTCACACCGAGCCGCAAATTCCCCACTATGGAACAGCCGGGAAGGGAAAAAAGTTAGCTCCTGGCATGGTCTTTACCATTGAGCCCATGATTAACATGGGTACCCACGAAGTGGAGTTACTTCCCGATGGTTGGACAGCCGTTACCCAAGACCGAGCACTCACCGCTCAGTTTGAACATACGGTAGTGGTGACCAAAGAAGGTGTAGAAATTTTAACTAAAGCACCGGTAGCAGCTGCAGTCTAAGGGTTTTAGCGATAATAAAGAGCAGCTCAAATTCATGCATAGAGTCCTGTATTTATTACTGGTGTTGACAACAGCCTGCGGAGCGGCTCCAGAGACTGTTATTGCCCCACCCATATCTTCTGAGGCCCCCGATACCACATTGGAGCCGTTAGTAGAGCCTACATTGGTTGAATCGGCCAATAATCCTACAGATACCAAGGGGCTTCCTGTGGCTGACTTGGTATCCATAGCAGTAACTGGTGAGGCGGGTAATTATACGTTTGCGGTCACCCTGAGCAGTGCTGATACTGGCTGTGAGCAATATGCCGACTGGTGGGAAGTGGCCGATGCTGAAACAGGTGAGCTACTGTATCGACGAATTTTGGCCCATAGCCACACCAATGAGCAACCCTTTACCCGCAGTGGCGGCCCTGTTCCCATTGCGCCCGATCAATCTGTAATCATTCGTGGTCATATGGGTGGCATACGGAGCCACTATGGTGGCCAGGTACTGAGAGGATCTGTCGAATCAGGGTTTGAGCCGGTTACAGACTCGTTAGCCAGCTTAGAATCTGTGGAACCTCTACCGACAGGATGTACTTTTTAAAGAGGCAGGTTTAAAGAGGCAGGCAAACGATTGATAATAACGAGACTGACTTCGTTCAATTTCTCTTATCTATTGCCAAAAATCTCTTGCTTTCTCGATTTTGCCCAAAATTTGATTAGATTTTGATTGGATATTGCTTACATTTTTCACACATTAGAAGACTTTTCAATTCCATAGAGATGCTGTAGCCTACTCGATAATAGAGGGCTTCACAGACGTAGATGGAGGTGTCTGGATTGAGAAATAATGCTGGGAAGACTCTCATAGGTCGTAACACAAACTAGCTAAAGATGCTGCTAGAAAATCGGGTTGCTCTGATTACAGCAGGAGATTGCCGAGTAGGTCGACGGGTGGCTAGCTTATTGGCCAGCCACGGGGCCAATATTGTGCTGTGCGGCGTCAATCGAGCGGCCGGTAACCGTCTAATTGAGCGGTTGGAGAAGAAAGGTGTAAAGGCGAGATTCTGTCTGGTGGATGTTGAAACACCCAATGATGTGGAAGCTGCGATCAAGGATGCTGTGGCCACCTTTGGGCAGATTGATGTTTTATGTAACAACGCCAGCTTTAGCTTGCTGGGGGATGAAGAGTCTGTGCTAGATCTCACAGCCGAATCCTGGGAACGGATCGTTGACCTCAGCCTGCAGGGGGTGTTTTTGTTTAGTCAGTATGCGTTGCCCTTTTTGCAACGTTCCACCACAGGCTCAATTATTAATATTGCCCCCTACCCCCGTAAGGGCATGCATGTGGCAGAAGGGGTGGGCCGGGGCTGGATGATGGCGATGACCCGTGATATTGCCGAGGGTACAGCGGACGTGCGGGCCAATCTGATCTGGCCCCATGTAACTGTCAGTGGAGCTACACTGTCGAGCTATCAGGCAGCTTTGGCCCATAAGGTATTTCGAATGGTCAAGCGCGATCGCAACGCCGCCCGAGCCATTGCCCGAGCAGCGCTATATCTGGCCTGTGATGACTCTGCAAAGATTACCGGAGCAATGGTCGTCGTTGATGCTGACTATCCTCGGTGGGCTTAGACAGGCTTAAACGGACTTAAGCAGCCATGTCGTCCTGAACTTCCAATTCCCCTGTCCATACCTGATTGAGAAGAACGATTCCGGCTTCACTAATTAACACTTCCTCGCCGTCATACTCAATATCATGGGGAGCCCCACCAGCCGCTAGCACCAAGTCTTCTATCCAGATATTACAGGGGGTGATGGGAGTGAGTTTGAGTAGCTGGTCTAAGTGTTGACAGGTTTCGACAGGTAATTTCTGCTGGAGCAGCTGATAGAGGGCAATTCCCGTCCGCTGTTCAACACCACCCAAAATTTGATGGATATACCAAGCGGCCGCGTTAGTTGAAAGCTGAGCTAACCGATACTTGATCCTGGCCACCAGTTCGGTTGTAAAATCAACGCCCAAATGCTGTTGAAGGGCATCGATCGGTCCGTCTAAATCTGGTTGATTCATGCTGGATATCTGTGGCCAGTCAATGTCAGGAAACGCATTTTGCAACAGGATAAAGCCCCGCTCATTAATGCGGCAGGTACCCTGGCTTAGATCGTAAGAGAAATCCTCTCCCGGTTGAGCCCCAGCCTCAACTAGCATGCGAAAGAGCTGAATATCTTCGGAGTGCATAAGAAGCTCCCTCCATAACAACAATAAAATATTTTTTGCGATTGCTGATTTAGGGTATTGACCAATCTGTAAGCACCGCTATTTGACAGTTCTTTATACTTAAAGCCATCTTGAGGATCAGCAATGTGTATTTTTATATATGAGTCATATCAACATAACATCCTATAAATTACTCGATGTAACATCTGGTACAAACATTCGCGAATCGGTAAATTTGTGTAAATCGCATAAATTGCCTAGTACAAATGTAGAAGTACCACGGATGGTACTGAGGTCTAACCGACCATGCCTTATATCTACAGTAGTCTTGGATTGCTACAGGCACATTACCCCCTAGGGTAGATTCTGGGCGAACCCTCTGGGGGGCTTTCGGTGCACTATTGGCAACCTAGGAAGCTTGCTGTTCCCGGTAGGCGGCATGGACCGCGTTGACGTTGTACCAATTTAAAAAGATCCGGGCTACTTCCAGGGATAGTTGAGGACGACCTTGGTCGATGAGCCACTGTAGTAGGGGTTTGAGCGTACGCTCATTGAGCAAACCGCCCAGGGAAAGGAGTCCCCAGAGCAGACGATGGAACCAGGTCATCTGGATCATCATGCGGACGTCTAAGGTGGGGTGTTTTTGGTAAAAGACCACTCCCATGCGGGCACGCTGGATTTCTACGTCAATCAGTCGGGGCAAATCGTCGAGGCTAAAGGGAGGATGCCAGTGATAACCGACGGCTTCAGGGCATTTGATTAGTTTGAGACCGAGATTCTTAAGGCGGACTCCTAGTTCTAGATCCTCCCAGCCATATTGGGTGAATTGTATATCAAATAACCCAGCCTGGGTCAGCCAGTGCTTTGCGATCGCAACATTCCCCGTGGCAAAAAATGCCTGGGAGTAGTCCGTTACCTTAAAGGGTTCTGAAGTGGGGTGGTCAAAATTACAGGTATTTACCACCCGCCCATAGGTAAATACCCGGTCATTGCCCTGGCTGTCGTAGTGCTTGGTCAGAGCATCAGCATGGTGTTGCAAAAAGCCCTCTAGCACCACCAGATCGCTATCGATAAAAATGATCGTATCTCCGAGCGCTTGTTCTACGCCCAGGTTCCGGGCAACGGCTGCGCCCTTATGGTTCTGCTGATACAGCTTTACATGGGGAAAATTCTCTGACTGTAGCCATTCCACGGTGCCATCGGTGGAGCCATCATCCACTACGACAATTTCGTACCCTGTCACCTGAGTATTTGTACGCAGAACTTGCTGTTCCATGGCGCTCAGGCATTTTTCTAAGATGGGCTTGCGGTTATAGGTGGGAATAACAACGCTAAAAAACATGGACCAACCGTTAGGGGAGCGACCTCTATGATAGCGGGCCAGTCTGACGATCTTAGGAACAGCTATGTTCCCGCTTCAGTTGCTGCCGTACTATATAGGTTTGTAGTTTAATCGGAAACCAACTATGGGTCGGGCTGAACGGGTTGTACTTGCCTATTCGGGCGGTGTGGATACGACGGTGTGTATTCCTTATCTAAAAAATGAATTTGGCGTCAAAGAGGTGATTACGCTGGCGGCGGATCTCGGCCAAGGCGAAGAACTCGGTCCCATCCAGAAAAAAGCCGTGGATGCTGGCGTGATGGAGTCACTGGTGGTGGATGTGACGGAAACGTTTGTGACTGAGTATGCGTTTCCGGCGATTAAGGCCAATGCCATGTACGAGGATCGCTATCCGCTATCGACGGCACTGGCCCGACCGCTGATTGCTAAGGCACTGGTGTCTGCTGCAGAGAAGTATGGGGCCGACGCCGTCGCCCATGGCTGCACAGGTAAAGGCAATGACCAGGTGCGGTTTGATGTTGCGATCGCAGGTATCAACCCCAACCTAAAAGTGCTTGCCCCTGCCCGCGAATGGGGTATGAGCCGCGAAGAAGCCATCGCCTACGGCGAGAAATTTGGCCTGACGTTTCCAGTCAAAAAATCCTCACCCTATAGCATCGACCGTAACCTACTGGGCCGCAGTGTCGAAGCCAGCATCCTCGAAGATCCTTGGGCCGAACCGCCCGAAGACGTCTATGCCTTGACCAGGGCAATTGCTGACACTCCCGATCAGCCGGAATATGTTGAAATCGACTTTGAGCAAGGTATTCCTGTTGGGCTCAATGGCAATACCTTAGGCCCCGTTGAATTAATCAGCCAGCTCAACGACCTAGCTGGTACCCACGGCATCGGTCGCCTCGATATTCTCGAAAATCGAGTCGTCGGCATCAAGTCTCGTGAAATCTATGAAACCCCTGCCTTGCTGGTGTTAATCGCCGCCCACCGCGATCTCGAAAGCCTCACCCTCAATGCCAAAGTCACCCAATACAAACGCGGCATTGAACAAACCTATAGCGAGCTGGTGTACAACGGTCTTTGGTTTAGCCCGCTCAAAGCCGCCCTGGACGCCTTCATTAACCAGACCCAAGAACGAGTCACCGGTACCGTCCGCCTCAAGTTGTTTAAGGGCAGCGCCATGGTTGTCGGTCGTAAGTCTATTAATGCTCTCTATTCTGAGGAGCTAGCCACCTACGGCGCAGAGGATCAGTTCGACCATAGAGCCGCCGAAGGCTTTATCCATATCTGGGGACTACCCACCCGCATTTGGTCTGATAAAATCCGTTCTTCGCAGTAATTTTATCTAGCCTAATTTTCCAGAAATAGCGAACTCTGTAGGGGCAAAAATGCCCCTATGGCCATTTTTGACAGAGACATTTGACACAGACATTTGACATAAATCTGTTGTTTCAGTCCAAGTTAAACCAACCGGTCATGGCCACCGCAAGAGCATCAGCCGCATCATCAGGGCGCGGAATCTTCTCTAGCTTAAGTTCTCGCTGTACGGCTTCTTGGACATCTTTCTTGTCAGCATTGCCATAGCCTGTCAGCGCCTGCTTAATCTGAGCTGGAGTAAATTCCAGGAAAGGAAGTTTGTGCTGCGCCAAAACTAGCATCACCACACCTCGTGCCTGGGCCACCAAAATAGTGTTTCCCATGCGATAAAAAAACAACTTTTCGATAGAAACAGAATCAGGCTGATAGGTCTCAATAATACTGTTGAGATCCTCATATATGGTGCATAGCCGTGAGCCCACCTCTGTTCCCGCAGGCGTTTCAATAATGCCAAAATCAACCACCGCAAGATCGGGTTTCAGATCTCGGGTGGTGTCTGGATCATATTCAAGAATGCCGAATCCTAGAATGGCTAAACCAGGATCTAACCCTAAGATTCGTTTGCGCATTTATCGCGTACCTACAGGGGTGCGACCGTTAGCAGAGGGATCAGGAATCGTCACGCCGAAAACAGTGCCAAAGGTTTTCTCAACCTTATAGCCAGAGTCAATGGACTCCAACGGATCCTTCCGTAAGCGGTGACGCAGACAAAGCGCAATAACAGTCTGAATGTCGTCAAGGGTGACTTCAGTCCTCCCCTCATAAGCGGCTAACGCTTTAGCCGCGCGGTTAGAAACAATATCCCCTCGGAGACCATCGACATCTAGCTCAGAACAGACTTGGGAAATTTGCACCCGATACTCGTGGTCCATGGTGACGTCTTTTAGACGCTGCTGCGCGCTGACGATTTTCTCCTGTAGAGCTGTTTGCTCAGCCTGATATTTGTCCAAAAATGCATCGGGGTCTTGATCAAACTCAGAGCGCTGATCCACAATCTGTACACGCTGTGCGGGATCTTTGACCGTCCGAATCTCTGCGTGCATACCAAAGCGGTCCAGCAACTGGGGCCGCAGTTCGCCTTCTTCCGGGTTACCCGACCCGATCAAAACAAATTGCGCCGGATGGCGAATGGAGATACCCTCGCGCTCCACCGTATTACGTCCTGACGCGGCAGAGTCCAATAAAACATCGACTAGATGGTCATCTAGCAGGTTGACCTCATCGACATACAGCAGCCCTCGATTAGCCTTAGCCAATAGACCGGGCTCAAATGCTTTCACCCCTTCAGACAAGGCCTTCTCAATATCAATAGTGCCGCATACCCGATCTTCAGTGGCACCGAGCGGCAGATCCACCATGGGCACCTTCATCGTTCCGACCGGGATGGCCTGCCCGTCAAATTCTTGTTTAACCTCAGCATCCTCAGGCTCACGGTTAAACGGATCGTTTTCTACCACGCTGATCTCAGGCAGCAGATCGGCTAGCGCCCGGATAGTCGTAGACTTGCCAGTACCGCGATCGCCCATAATCATAACCCCGCCAATCTTAGGGTCAATGACATTCAAGATCAGGGCAAGTTTCATATCTTCTTGGCCGATGACCGCAGTAAAGGGAAAAACGGCGCGCCGGATAGAGGTAGCAGTACTCACAGGGCTTCTTAAACGTAGGGTATTTAATGACTAGGTATTAATTGTGCCACAGTGCGGTTCGCCTACCGGTGTCATTCAGTTTCTGCTCATCTAGCTTTCAGACGGGTAGGCTAAGGTATCACCAGTTGTACGCCGTGTTTCTCGCCCCTAGTCTTCAGCCATGAGCTTTATTCACATTCGTCCCAACTGGCAATTGCCGGAGACATCAGCCACCTCAGAAACGGCTTACTTCAATCGTCGTCGATTTCTTAAAAATTTAGCGGGCGTAGGTTTGGGTATTGCTGCCACCAGCTGCTACGGTCGTCCCCTGACTGCCCAAGGTTCTGAAACTTTTAATGGGACCTTGGGTACCCCTCTGCCCAATGTCAGGCCTAATCCAGCATTTACCGATGCCGGACGTCCGTTGACCGAACAGAGATTTGCCAGTCGTTACAACAACTTCTATGAGTTTGGCTTGACAAAAAATATCTGGGAAAACGCG
The DNA here is from genome assembly GCA_039028535.1 of Cyanobacteria bacterium P01_B01_bin.77. Taxonomy (GTDB): domain Bacteria; phylum Cyanobacteriota; class Cyanobacteriia; order Phormidesmidales; family Phormidesmidaceae; genus Leptothoe. The sequence goes on along the minus strand of JBCCHX010000023.1, from coordinate 42,555 downwards.
CAAAAACTACCGACAGAACCCTGGAAACTAGAGGTTTCAGGTCTAGTCAAAAACCCCAAAACCTATGATCTTGACGATCTCTATACAAAATTTCCTTTAGAAGAGCGGATTTACCGATTTCGCTGCGTCGAAGCATGGGCCATGGTTGTTCCCTGGCTCGGTTTTCCGATGCGTCAAGTGCTAGAAGATGTAGAGCCCACATCAGCTGCTAAGTTTGTCCGTTTTGAATCGTTCTACGACGAAGCCATTACTGAGGGGCCAGCAGTCTCATTTTCCAATTTGCCCTGGCCGTATCATGAAGGACTAAGCATTGAGGAAATGGCCAATGAGCTGGCCTTCTTTGCCGTTGGCCTTTACGGACGCACCATGCCCAAACAGAATGGTGCACCCATTCGGATGGTGGTGCCCTGGAAGTACGGGTTTAAAGGGGCCAAATCCATCGTCAAAATCGAATTTTTAGCGGAGCAGCCAGCCACATACTGGAATACCATTTCGCCTAACGAATATAAATTTGAAGCCAACGTAGAACCAGAGGTATCCCACCCTCGCTGGTCGCAACAGCGTGAACGCATGGTAGGTGAGGGTGATCCGTGGAACTGGGTCAAACGAGATACACTACCCTATAACGGCTATGGGGAATATGTGGCCGATCTATATACCTGAGGTAGTAAAGTTTACCTGAGGCAGAAGGTCCATAACGAACAATTTCAATGGCCGTGCCAGGGGCTGAATAGATCTATACCTAATAAATGACAAGTACAACGGTCATCTGGCCTCCCCTATGCATATTGCTGACCCCGACTATATTCATACCGTCTTAGCCTTTCCCTATCGCGGCGTAACGATTCAGATCACCAGCGGCACCCACTTAGGAGTCAAAATTTACACGGCCTGGATTGACTATGCAACTGGTAGTGCAGTAGCCGTACCAAAAGCCTACAGTCGCGGTGAAGCTATTCGCCGGGCAAAGCAGTGGGTACGGCAAAAGTTTATGTTCTAACTCATATTCTGAACGAATGCAGCAATGGGAAACTGGTTGACCAATCTCCCATTGCTGCGGTCTCAAGTAAAATTTAAGGGCTTAGGTACTTGAGCGCTCAACTTGAACGACTAATCAGTGGACTCCTCGGAACCCAGATCCTGAACAGAGGTATTTTCGCCCTTCTTTTCTGGAACGAACAGTTTTTCCAAACGTTCTTTAGACCAGCTTTCGCTAACAAAGGAAACGGCACTGATTTCCTCCAGGCGTACCAGCCATACCGTACGACGTGATACCTCATCATCGGGTTCGTCGTCGTCTTCAGGCTCGTACACATGGACATAGACAATCTCAACACAAGTATCGTCTAGATAAACGGGAACACCGCTTAACCCTCCCCAAGGAAGCCGCACCTGAACCTCAGTCCCCTCTTGCATCGCTTCATCTAACCGCTGATGTAGGCGACCGGAATAGGACTGTTTTTTGTTATCTCCAATGAGGTAAGGCACTTGCCGATTAGTAGTCATGACGATCCCTGTCAGCTAATGAACAAACTTAGAGCAGTCAACTCTTACTATTTAATTACAGGGCAACTTTGATCGAACTCTTTTGAAGACTCCATTGTCTGATGTTTGGTTGCTCACGTTATCCAGATAGTCAAACACCGATTCCAGAGCTACAGCAGCAGTGAGTCTAGTGCAATCATCCCGTACTTCTAGATTATCCAGTTAGTCTCGACGTGACAGTAAGGATTGCTGCACATTGCTGACATAGAATCGATATGGATCCTGGGAGATAGCTTTAACGCTCACTGTAGCTACAGAAATAAATTCTTTTATTTCGTATAATTATTCAATTGATTCAGAGTCAACTTTATTAAACTTAGCTAGCTTTAAATCAAGATTGATAACACTTCTATTAAATCATGGTTGATCTTGGCAATTTTTATTATAGGTAGACGATAAACAATTTTATACAGAAGCCTCTACTATGCTTACGCAAGAGTCGGTCTCATGCACCAAGACTAAAGAAAGAAAGCTTTAGAACAGCCTACCTTTGGCCTGTGCTGGTTACCAATTGATCTGGCTATCAGTTATTTCGGAACAGATCGAGGGAAGATTGAGTCTAGTTTCTTTTGAGGTGCTCACATCACCTCAGTAGCATTGCGATAACCTATGTTCACCTGAGCGACCAGTTTTTCACCTGGCCTACCAATGTCCCTATAATTGTTGGTCTGACGCTAGGTTATTGATAATGCCTGTAGTAATGTATGTAAGGGACACCCCACTCTTACCGTAGACAGATAGCAACTCCTCATTAGAGCGGTATGCTCAGACGTGTGCTGTCCCATTCTTTATGCTACGGCTGTAGCATAAAGAATATTTTCTAAAATTCCTTAAGCGATTCATGATAATGAGCCTCAACACCAAGTTGCCCACCACTGATATGCAAGTCACTAGTATCCGTTTTGAGCGGGAGCTTATTGACAAGCTTAAGACTCTAGCTGGCAGTCGCGGGTATCAGTCGCTGGTGCGAGAGGTACTTTGGGATTATGTACGTCAACATTCTGACGATCCTGGCTTCCAAATACAGCGTCAGCAAATTCGATCGATTATGGCAGCTGAGGCACTACGCCCTGAACGCTGCGCCCTGACGGGGGTCACCATTGAACCCCAGGAAGAAATGTGGCTGGCGTTTACGACAGATCACGAATTAGTACCGTTGAGCGTTGATAGTTTAGAAGAAGACTAGACCATAGGCCATGCCTCTTTTTGGTAGTCTAACGGCTATCGATGAAATGCTGGAATCATGCCTTGTAATCTATGCCTCTGTGGTAGTCAACGTCCTTACAGCAGTTGCTGTAAGCCTTATTTGACAGCTGTAAGTATGGCTCCAACGGCTGAGGCATTGATGCGATCGCGATACGTAGCCTATTGCCAGGGCAACGTAAAGTATCTGGTTGCCACCCGCCACCCGTCAACGCGCAAGTTTGATGACCGCATTAACCTAATCAAAAGCGTAAAGACTACGGTGTGGGAGGCGCTTACTATAGTTAGCACTCGTCAAGGACGTCAGAACGACACCAGCGGCTATGTAGAATTTGTAGCGGTCCATAGCCAGCCTGACTGGGGGCAGCTCCATGAGCGCTCCAAATTCATCAAAGAAAATGGCTGCTGGTTTTATGTCGATGGCGAGCTGCTGCCGCCAGTATGGCCCAAGCGCAATCAGCCATGCTGGTGCGGCAGCGGTAAAAAGTTTAAGCACTGCCATGGTTAACGAAATTCACCTTAATTTGTTTCCTACAAATTGCGCAGCCAATTTACGCACCGGTCCCAACTGAATGCCTAGCTGACAAAGCTACCATTATCCTATGTAGCAGAGACACTGGTGATCGTACGCAAGGAGTAAACCATGGGTTGGACAATATCGCGTCAGGCTAACCGTAAATCTCTTCGGTTCTCTACAATTCCGTCGGTAAGTAAGGTTGGCGTACTTGCCCTAGGTGTTGCTTTAGGCCCTCTCGCTGGATTGGCCTTTGCCAACAATGGAGAAGAAACACCTGAAACAGCCAGCTCTCGGTTTACCTGCGAGATTCAGGATGGTGAGTACACAGTTATGTACCGTCCTAAAAGTGAACCAGGGCAAGCTTACCCCTGGGCAGTCCCGACAGAAATGGGCGGTGGTTGGACACCTGAACGTCGGTGCGAAACCATTAGTGCTCGCTTAGAAGAGTATCGACCGGATGGTCTTGTGGAATTACGCACCGACATTGAGAATGGCTATAACACGGTCTGTGCTACCACCGATGAGAATTTGGATGCCTGCCGGATTGTGTTTACCGTGCCTGTCGGTCAGGATCCGGTAGCTACGCGCGATGCTGTTTTTGCCAATATTACCCTGGCTGATGCTGGCACAGGTACCAGCGCCGTTAATACGTTTGTTGGGAGCACTCGGTGGCCTGGCACAGATTTGTTGGGGACAAATATTTTGACCAACGAGACTTTAGGCACTGTTGGTCAAATTTTAGGCACCGAGCGCCCGCGCCCATCCGGCATTTACCTAAAGCCTTATCTGGACCCTGCTGATGGTGGTACGGGCCTGTATCTCAATCCAACGCGATAATAATTTCCTGCCTTCGACCTTTCCTCTTAGGAGAAGTGCTGCAGACAGGGGGTCCCGATCGCTAGCGCTGACGATTGCCTAGCTAGGTGGTAAGAGCTGATCAGACCATAACCCTTTCGCTTCTAACCATTCTCGACTAAATAGCTTGGACTGGTAGCGAGAACCGCTGTCGCATAATACAGTGACGATCGTATGACCGGGACCTATTTGCTTGGCTAGAGCAACAGCCGCTCCCACGTTGATTCCGACCGAGCCGCCCATAAAGAGGCCATCTTTATAAAGGAGCTGGTAAACCACCCGCAGCGCTTCGGGATCGTCAATGCGAATCGCGTCATCGGCAGGAGCTCCAGCCATATTGCCAGTGACGCGACCGTTACCAATGCCCTCAGTGATAGAATTGCCTTCAGATTTGATTTCGCCTATTTTGACATAGCTGTACAGACCACTGCCCATGGGGTCAGCTACGACACATTTAATATCAGGATTCTTTTCTTTGAGAAACATAGCGGTACCGGCATAAGTACCGCCGGTACCCGTAGCTGCTACCCAAGCATCCACCTTACCAGCGGTTTGCTGCCAAATTTCTGGACCGGTGGTGGCATAGTGGGCTTGACGGTTGGCTACATTCTCAAACTGATTTGCCCAAATGGCATTATCCATTTCCTCAGCTAGCCGACCCGATACTTTGACGTAGTTATTAGGATCGCGATAGGGCACAGCTGGAACCGTGCGAACATCAGCACCTAAAGTGCGCAGTAGCTCAATTTTTTCCTGGGACTGGGTTTCTGGAATGATGATGACGCACTTGTAGCCCTTAGCGTTACAAATATGGGTAAGACCAATACCCGTATTGCCAGCGGTGCCTTCGACAACGGTGCCTCCTGGTTTTAAGAGGCCCTTTTTTTCCGCATCTTCGATGATAAATAAGGCGGCGCGATCTTTAACTGAGCCACCAGGATTTAGAAATTCGGCCTTGCCTAGGATTTCACAACCCGTTTCATCGGAGAAACTATTGAGACGAATCAGCGGGGTGTTGCCAACGGTGCCAACAAAACCTTGCTTGATATCCATAGGAGCCTTTGTGCTGTAAATGTCGGGTGTGCAGTCTTTTTATCCTAATGGGGAATGGTACCTGGAACGCAGTTAGGGGAAAGAGAAAATACAATGTTTTATGCCCAAAGGTTATGGCCATATGTTGAGCGCAACCGAGGTGTCCAGATCTGGAACAGCTCTAATCAGCCCGACCTGGGCTAGCTGTTTGGCGGAGCGTTGCCATCGTGCCGGATCCAGCACACCTAGAGGTTGGCGATCGCACTGGACATAGGTGGCAATCATTTTTAGAGACTGTATCTGATAGGCCAGATCCTGATAGTCGGACTCTACATAACGCTCGACTAAAAGCTGTGCGGTGCTGGACACATGGTCGATGGACCAACGCCAGCCAGCAAATGTGGCCGCTAAAAATCGATGTAACATCTCGGGCTGCTCGCTGACTAGCTGTGCCGGAGTAAAAATCACCTGGCTGTAGGCATCAAATCCATAGTCGCTAAACTTTAGTAACGTGGGAGTCTGGCCTATGCGCTGGGCAAGCTGGATGGGTTCATCTAGGGCGTAGCACTGTATGGCATCAAATTCGCCGTTGATGAGACGTTGATATTTATTTCGATAGGGAATTTTAATCATGTTGACCCTGGCTGGCTCGATATTGTGGAGAGACAGCACCAGCTCTAGGGCTTTTTGACCATCGCTATGGACGCCGATACGTTTGTCAATAAGCTGAGGCAGATTGTGTAGATCGCTGTCAGGTAAGCTCATAAGGGACAGGGGTGATGATTGGAGCATGGTTGCGATCGCAACCACTTCCACCCCCCTAGCCTGAGCCGCCAAGATCAGCGACTCCTCCGCACAGCCAACGGTATAAGGCTGGGATACAACCGCCTGCACCACATCCAAATCAGGTGGCGCTGGGTTGATCGTCAACGTCAGTCCCTGACGTTGATAGTAGTCACGGGCCTGCGCCACACAAAGCCCGGCAAACTGAGCATTGAGACGCCAGTCTAGCTGCATCGTCAGGGGCTGAGGGCTGAGGCCAGGGATCAAACTAACCCCAGCCTGTAAAAAAGTACGACGTGAAATCAACGGTAGCTTTAGAAATAGGGCCAGCCTATCAGTGTAACGCTCGACTCAGACACCTACCCAAACGGATGATAGACACGCTATTTTCCGCCAGCGTTCCCCTTCGACTCCGCCCAGGGGACACTGACAAAAAGGCTCTAAAAAAAGGATGTCTCGTCAACGGAGACATCCTTATAACTACTAGCAGTTAAGTTCTAGCCAAGTTCGCCTACTTGTTAGGCTGAGGTGTCATCCGTAGATAGGGCTTAACCTCAGTAACTCCCTTTGGAAACTGCTGCTTGGCATCTTCAGTAGAGATGGAGGGAACAACCACACAATCGCCACCATCCTGCCAGTTAGCAGGAGTCGCCACCTTGTGGTAGTCAGTTAGCTGCAGAGAATCAATCACCCGTAGAATCTCGTCAAAGTTACGACCGGTACTAGCAGGATACGTAATCGACAGACGCAGCTTTTTGTTGGGATCAATTACAAAAACGGAGCGTACAGTCAGCGTATTACCCGTACTAGAGTTGGGGTGAATCATGCCGTATAGCTCGGACACCTTTTTGTCCTCATCGGCCAGGATGGGATAGTCAACATTGGTGCTTTGGGTCTCGTTGATGTCACCAATCCAGCCATTGTGGGAGTCCACGCCGTCAACGCTAAGCGCAATCGTTTTGACATTACGCTTGTCAAACTCGGCTCGGTACTTAGCAACCGTGCCAAGCTCGGTGGTGCAAACGGGGGTATAGTCAGCCGGGTGAGAGAAAAGAACAACCCAGCTATCACCAGCCCACTCATAGAAATTGATATCTCCAGCGGAGGATTTTTGAGTGAAATCTGGGACCTGATCGCCTAGTTGAAGAGCCATAACCGAATTTCCTGATTGTTTCCTTAGATCTAAACGCTTGGGGCAAAGCCTTACGCTGAAGCCAGTTTTGCTAAGCATCCCATAAACCCCGGTATTCCGAGCGGAGTTTAGATGATTCTTAATCATCCTAGCGTGGAAGGAACAAAATGGTATCAATAGCAATCACTATCTACGCAGAATTCTGTATATTTTTTAACTTTATGCTCATCGGCATGATTGTCCTAAATATCAGGCTGTTGGAGTATCTGCCAAGGAAATCTGGTTGCGATTCGACTGCGATTTGACTGCGGCGATGGACGGGTGAATGTCAGGGATCGATATTAATGGGATAGGATTTTCCAGGGTTGGGGAGTAGGCCCCATGGGAATGCCCCAATACCGATTAAGCTTAGAAACTGTAGCGTCAAAGGAAAAACCATGGCAGAGACACAGAGACGAGTCCTGTTGGTCGATGATGAACCCGGTCTGCGCGAGGCGGTTCAAGCCTATTTAGAAGATAGTGACTTTCAGGTACGTACCGCCAGTAATGCCACCGAAGGTCTAGAGCTGTTACAGCAGGAGGCACCGGATGTGCTGATTTCGGACATTATGATGCCCGAGGTTAATGGCTATGAATTTCTCAAGCAGGTACGTGAGGATCCTCGCTATAAATCACTGCCGGTGATTTTTCTAACGGCTCGAGGCATGACTAGCGATCGCATCCAGGGTTATAACGCTGGTTGCGATGCCTACTTATCGAAGCCCTTTGATCCTGAAGAGCTGGTGGCCATGGTCAGCAATCTGATTGAACGGCAGGCGGCCCGCACCCCCGAGGCAGGAGCTACCCCCGATATTGCCGCTATGGCACGACAAATTGAAGAGATCAAAGCCCTGCTCACCCAGCGCGGCACGATTCCCCAAAAAACATCTCCCATTCGGATTGATCTGACTCCTCGTGAGCAGGATGTCCTCAATCTGGTGGCAGAAGGACTAATGAATAAGGAAATTGCCAGCCGTCTAGGGACGACAGTGCGAAACGTTGAGAAGTATGTCAGCCGATTATTTGGCAAAACGGGAACCAATAGCCGGACGGAGCTGGTGAGGTTTGCCCTAGAGCATGGATTGGTGACCACCTAAGAAAGAAGGATTTGATAAGAGCTAAAAATTGCTTCTGCAGAGGCATTCCATGGAATGCCTCTGCAGTAAAAAGTAGGACCTAATTAAATTCTCAGTCCTAAGCTTTGACTTCGGGGCTAATATAAACTTGTCAAATCCTAATCAAACAAGTTCAAGGGAAATGGTCCGTAGGTGCCATTGACCAGATCATACTCAGGCTCACTGGAGTGAAAAGACACCAGGACCCCACGGTTAGGGCCGACATAATCGTCTAAGTACCAGGCTCCTTTGAAGGTATTGAATTTAATATAGACGGGGCCATCCCGTGGGGGCAGGTCCAGGGTAATGGGACGGGCTAATTTTCCAACATAGGCTTCTGTGGCCGCGATGCCAGCAGCCAGGGTATCTGTACAGATGCCGAGGGTTTCATAGTCGGCTAGGTCGCTAAACCATAGCAGCGCATTAATCACGTCCTTTTTTTGAGCAGCCTCTAGCTGAGGAGGGACCACCAGACAGCTAAACTGTCCCAGCTGCTGACGGACTTTTTTAATATTGGCGGGAATGGGTTGGAGATGGGGCATCACCCTGGGGTAACTAAACAGCTCACGATAATTTCGTGGGGATAGAGTTGCTATCGGAGGACTGCTGGGCTCACTAAAGCAGGGTGCTGCTGTCCGACAGCGCATGGCCCATTATGCCACTGAGTCTACGCCTATGACACGCCTGTGCGATCGCAAGCCCCCGCGCTACAATCTGCGGGTCAAGGACATGCCAACGGAGCAGCGCCCCCGCGAACGTCTGATGGCCTATGGGGCCAAAAATTTGACCCTGGCTGAGCTACTGGCACTTTTATTGGGCACTGGGTTGAGCCGAGGCAACAAGCTATCGGCGGTTAACCTGGGACAGTATATTCTCAATGAGCTAGCCTGGGAGGAAACATCTGCCCTGGATGCCTTACGCAACGTCACCCACCAGGAACTGATGGCGGTTCCCGGTGTGGGAGAGGCCAAGGCGACCACCATCTTAGCGGCCCTAGAATTGGGTAAACGGGTTTTTCAAAACCGTCCTACCGAGCGCACACTGGTGGACGATCCGGCTGTAGCAGCAGCGGCTCTGAGCCAAGATCTCATGTGGCAATCTCAGGAGAGATTTGCGATCGCGCTGCTCGATGTCAAGCATCAGCTCCTGGGAACTAAAATAATCTCCCTGGGAACCGCCACCGAAACCCTGGCCCATCCTCGTGAGATTTTTCGAGAAGTAATCAAACAAGGAGCCACCCGCGTGATTGTGGCCCATAATCATCCATCTGGCAGTCTAGAGCCCAGTAAAGCTGATTTAGACTTAACCCGTCAGCTATTAGACGCCGCTACCATTTTGGGAATTCCTCTATTAGATCATCTCATTCTTGGCAATGGAGACTTTGCTAGTCTGCGACAAGCCACAGCATTATGGCATGGGCAAACAGAGTGACCATAAACAAGAATAAACAACACCAGATTTTTTAAATCGATTAACGACCCAAAACAATTATCAAAAACAGAAGAAACATATCTCAACGAATATTTAGAAAAGCTTGTTTTACGAGAAAAATCAGCATCTTCCTTCAAATTCGATGCTAGGTTTGGACTTACTGGTAAAGCACTTCAGAACGTTTGGAGTTAGGCCTCAACTATGAATATCTCTCCATCTGTCCTATTACCACACTTCAAATTTAATAACCTGCGAGGAGACTTTTTTGGTGGGATCACGGCAGCAGTTGTTGCCTTACCCCTGGCCTTGGCCTTTGGTGTCGCCTCGGGTGTTGGGCCCATTGCCGGACTCTATGGAGCCATGATTGTTGGCTTTTTTGCCGCTCTGTTTGGCGGCACCCCCTCCCAAGTATCGGGACCGACGGGGCCAATGACAGTGGTGATGGCGGCCACCGTTACTGCACTACTAGCCAAAAACCCAGAGACAGGGCTGGCCATGGCCTTTACCGTAGTCATGCTGGGTGGTGTGTTTCAGATTCTGATGGGAGTGTTACGCCTGGGCAAATACATTACCCTAATGCCCTACACCGTTATCTCTGGCTTTATGTCAGGGGTGGGGGTAATTATCATTTTGATAGAGGCAGCTCCCCTGCTGGGTTATGAAGCAACCGGTGGCGTAGTGGAGTCAATTCGTCATTATCCCGACGTCATTACCCATATTGATCCGATCGCCGCCGTTATCGGTCTGCTCACCCTGGCCATTGTATTTGCGGCCCCCGCTCGCCTTAATCGGGTCGTGCCTGCACCTTTAGTTGCTCTGGTGGCGTGTACCTTAATTTCAATGTGGGTTTTCCCCAATAGCGGTATTCCTCGTATTGGTGATATTCCTTCTGGGCTACCTAGCCTACAGCTACCTCAGGTAAACTGGGTCAACCTCAAAGACATGGTGGGCTACAGCATCATGCTGGGGATGCTCGGCGCACTGGACTCGTTACTAACATCTCTAGTGGCAGACAGCATCACCCAAACTCAGCATGACTCCGATCGTGAGCTGGTGGGTCAAGGCATTGGTAACTTAATTTCTGGATTGTTTGGTGGGTTACCAGGGGCTGGAGCCACCATGCGTACCGTGATCAATGTCCGCTCCGGTGGCAGAACCAACCTTTCTGGCATGATCCATGCCATTACCTTAGCGGTGATTGTACTGGGGGCTGGTGCTCTGACAGAACCGATTCCCCATGCAGTACTGGCAGGAATTTTGATCAAAGTGGGTATCGATATTATCGACTGGGGATTTTTACGGCGTGCCCACCGGCTATCCACCAAAGGGGCTGGTTTAATGTATCTGGTCATGGGGCTAACGGTATTTGTTGACCTGATTACCGCCGTTGCCGTGGGCGTCTTTTTGGCTAACCTCTTGACCATCCAATCCATTACCGATATCCAAGTCAAAGACATGCGAGCGGTAACCCATGGAGATAAGGAAACCTGGCTGACACCTGAGGAACGCTCATTGCTAAAAGCGGCTAAGGGCCGAATCTTAATGTTCCACCTCAGTGGCCCCATGAGCTTTGGTGCCGCCAAATCTATTTCCAGACGGCTAGCCATTGTGGAAAATTATGAAATCCTGATCTTAGATATGACAGATGTTTCCAGGTTGGGAGTCACGGCTTTATTGGCCATTGAAACAATGATTAAAGATGCCCTAGCCAAACGACGTGGCGTGTTTTTAGTCGGTGCCAAGGGCCAGGTTGAACAGAGGCTGAACCGATTGGAACTTGTGGAAAAGCTGCCCCCAACCCACCAGGTTGCCAAACGCATCATTGCCCTGGAACGCTCCATGGAGTTACTTCGTCACCATGCCCCTGCAGTTGAAGTCTAATCTAGCCTTATCAGCAGGATTTATCGATGGCTGTCTTTAAGCATTAGCCCTCGCTCAATAGACTGAGGGGGAAAAGCCCGTAGATCTAACGTCACGGCCCTCGATACAATGCACTGTATGGCCTAGGAGAAGCTTATTTACCCCAAAGCCATTCAAAAAACTTGAATATGGGTTAAGAATACGTTGCTATGGGCAACATTTACGCCCATAACGTATTCTTATAATGCATGGTGCCAATGCACATTTTTCATTTTTTAGCTTGGGAACCTATCCCATAACCAGGATTCTAATTGATGATAGATATATGCATTTTCCACATTTTCAGGGTGGCTTTTAGTGTGACTGTTGGTTAGAGAGCCTGCGCTGATGTACAGCCCCAAACAGACGTTAATTAATACGTTTATTGTCTACTTACAAGCAACGTATCGGACCGTTTTTAGCCACGTTCAGTCCCATTATGTTGACTGTTTGGGCTCCACTGCGCGTCTGGCGTTAGAAACGATTGCCCAGAGTGATGCTCTTTATCATGATCTAGAGCATACGATTTTGGTTGCCTCGGTGGGGCAGGAAATTTTACAGGCTAAGATTGCCTGCGATGTTGACACGGAAGTGACGTTAGAGGATTGGCTGAACTTTATCACCGCTCTACTCTGTCATGATATTGGCTATTGTAAGGGAGCTTGCCGTCAGGATGACTGTGAGCTAGGGCAGTATACGACCGGGGTGGATGACACGTTTGTTTTGCTGCCTTTTGGAACGACAGATGCCTGTTTGGGCCAATATCATGTGGACCGCAGTCAGCAGTTTGTTCATGAACAGTTTGGTCATGAATTGCTGATCGATGTGAACCGGGTCCAGCAAATTATTGACCGGACTCGGTTTCCAGCCCTTGATCGCTGTCTGGTGCCAGATATTCGGAGCTTAGCTGATCTGGGCCGGGCGGCGGATTTGATTGGCCAGTTTAGCGATCGCAACTATCTACAAAAACTCCCTGCCCTCTTTTATGAATTTGAACAAAACGGTACGAATAAACGCCTGGGCTATCATCAGCTAGCGGATGTGCATACAGGACTGTCAGAGTTTTATTGGACCTGTGTCCATGGGTATGTGAAAGATGCTATCTCCTATCTCAAACACACACCAGCGGGTCAGCAAATCGTGACGGAACTTTATGCCAATATTTCTAAGCCCGCGGCAAGCAGTATACCTGAGGCGCATATACCTGAGACCAGTCTTGTGTAGGATTAACGCCTCCAGGTCGTCATCGTGGGCATTTTAAGCTAGCCGGATCGGTGAAACCACGATACCCAGGGCGTGACCAAGTCCTTAATTAACTTTTAGTGATCGTATCTAGTAACATCCGTACCCATATAGGCGGAAAGCACCTAAACTAGGGGCTGTTCCTCACCAAGAGATCTATGGCCCCACGCAATGCGAGTAAACCCAACGCTGTACCTGAAGTAGCTCCTGCGGCTCCCGAGAAGACAGCCCCTGCCGCTGAGGCCGCTCCTGTCGATACGGCTAAAAAATCGGCCGCAGATACGGTAGATACGGACAACTTAGAGACCGTATTTAGCGCCCTTAAAACATTGATGACGACAGTGGATAAGTTACAGAAATCACGTCAGGATGTGGGTGACATTAAGCCCTTGATTATACGGATGCTGGACGGAGAATTGTTGTCCGGAGATGAGCTGGAGACGCTCAAGACCGGTGTGAGCGGTCTATCTAAACTGGTGCGCATTTATAGCGACTATCAAATGGCTCTAGAAAAAGCCCAGCCAGCCAGAGAGATATTAGACACTGTCCTCAAATAGTCCACAGCCAACATTAAAAAATCTAAGCATTGACCACCGATAGCGTCCCTAGTATTGACCGACATCTATGGGGCAATGTTTGATTGCACTGGCGCAGAAACCTGGGAACCCAAAAACAACGGACTCAGATGGTGGTGTACTAGAGGCTTCTTATTAAAAACTCATTAACAATTCAGGTAACTCTTGTATAAATCCGTGAGAGTATATCTTACTTTCGGCTCTCTACAACTTATCTGATGGCTGTATCTCCAAAACGAATTCGACTTCCTGATACCTGTAACCAAGTGGCCCTATGTGGTGGCCCTTATAGTAATTTTGCCGCCGTTGATGCATTTTTATCAGCCACTGCTGGGATAGCTTATCGCTTTTGTTTGGGAGATATGGGTGGCTTTGGTCCCCAGCCCGATCGTACCCTAGAGTTGCTGCAACAGGCCCAAGTCATTTGCTTGCAGGGGAATTACGACCGAGCGGTTGGGTTAGGGCTGCACGATTGCGGCTGTGGTTATTCTGACCCGCGCGATCGCAAATTTGCCCAGATTAGCTATGACTACACCTACGCCCATACCGCCGCCCCCCATCGGCAATGGCTACAGCAACTGCCAGGACAGTTAATTTTAGAATGGAGAAATTGCCAGATCTTGTTATGTCACGGCAGTCCTGATACAGTCAACGAATTCATTTGGAAAACTGAAACCGACGACGCTCAAATTCAAGACTTCTTAACCCGCCATCAGGTTGACGGTATTTGTGCCACCCATACGGGCTTACCCTGGATTGGGAAGGTCCATAGCCCAGATGGGTTTTGGTTCAATATCGGCGTGCTGGGACGCCCCGCCCACGAGGGTAAGCGCCACGTCTATTACGGCCACCTCAACTTTCCTCGTAGCGCCCAACGGCCCATTCCTGAGCTCAGGCCTTTAACCTATGACGTCGCCTCAGTAACCCAGGCAATGCGTTCAGAAGGACTACCCAAAGAGTTTATAGAATCCTTAGAACAGGGCATCTGGACCACCTGTTCCGAGATTCTCCCTGCAGCAGAGAGAGCCCCCCAAACTCGAGCTTCTGCTTAATTTCAAGCGTTTTACCTGAAATGAGATAACACCTAAAAATCCATTAATTTATGTTCACCGTAACACTCACGTGGGCTTTGCTGGCTGGCTATGGCCTGTTTATTTACCGCGTTGTTCAAACAACCACCCCCGACAAAGTTTCCGCATCTGAATTTTTTCAGGGGCAATCCCGACAGGGAGAGGGACCTGGTCTGTGGCTGCTGGTATCAAGCGCGGCCATTTCGTGGATCTTTGCCAAATCCATCGACAATGCGGCCAGTCTCAGCAATGCTTTTGGCATAACTGGAGGGATTGGCTATGCCATCTACTATCTCAGCTTTTTGACCGCTGCCGTTGCTCTCTATTTTATTCGTACTCGCGGCGGTCACCGCTCCATTTCAGAGTTTCTCGTCAGCAAATACGGTCAACTCTGCTCTCGATTATTTCTGTTGGCCATTGCTATCCGCCTGCTCAACGAAGTCTGGTCCAATACAAAAGTATTTTCTCTTTACTTTGGCCCTGAAGGCAGTGGCGGGTATTGGTTTGCAGCGCTTTTAGTCACTCTCTTTACCGTTTACTACAGTCTCTTAGGCGGTCTGCGCAGCAGTCTCTTGACCGATGGAGCCCAAATGCTTTTAGCTGCAGTGCTTCTGGTTGTTATTTTGGCGGTCTTGGGGCCTGGTCTGGTCAGTCAGGGATTACCAACTGTGGAGCCAGACACCCGACTCGCCGGTTTAACCTTTTGTGGTTTAGCTTTTGTTCAAATTTTTAGCTATCCTTTCCATGACCCTGTCATGACCGACCGCGCCTTCATCACGTCTCCAAAGATGATGTTAAAAGGCTTTGCATTGGCGGGGTTAGTCAGCGGGTCCTTTATCTTTCTATTCAGCTTTGTCGGCTTGTATGCCCGCACCTTTGGGGTAGAAGGCTCCCCTGTGTTAGCGGTGCCAGCGCTCATTAGCTTGCCGATGCTCTTGGTGTTTAATGCCATTATGCTCACCAGCGCTGGCTCTACTCTAGATTCCACATTTTCCAGCGTGGCCAAGCTGGGGGCACGCGACTGGGCCAACCGCAAAGATAAGCCGACCGAAAGTCAGGCGCTGGTGGGGCGCTGGTGGATTGTTGCGATCGCAATACTCGGCAACCTGCCACTACTCAGCATCTATTTGGGCGATCATGTGGGGCCTGCCATTATTCTGGCCACCACCATCAGCGGCACGATGGTGATGGGTTTAGCTCCCATTTTTCTACTCGCTTTTATTCCCAGCGCTGGTCGGCTGAGCTTTCACCTAGCGTTTTGGCCGGGACTCGTTCTGGGCGTGTTGCGGGTCATGGAAAGTGCCCTAAGCATCCAAATTTTTCCAGACTGGATGGTGATCGGCACAGGTAAATATGCCATCGACCTGGGGGTAAACATCTATGGCTTACTGCTTTGTACCCTAGGTTATTTATTAGGAGCAGTCATAAATAAGTATGTCGGAGGCGCACGAACCCAGCCTCATTAGGACTTGAGGATAAGACTTGAAGACTTAAAAACTCCAAGTACCTCACCCTAGTAGATAGAAGACTGAGCGAAGTCGAAGTTTGACTCGATTCGTTTCATCTATGCTCCTACGCTTGTCCGAATTAAGTTTGGGTGCGATCGCATGCACTGTGGGCAGACTGCCCACAGTGCAATTCTTTAATTTTTGTAACACAATAGGAATAACCAGTGACAATTATCTAATCCCATGACGGCCACCTCCATTGAATGCGCCTCTAAAAGTTCTGTTACCCTAGCGGCTGGTGGCCCAGACCCAGAAAGATTTGACTGGGTTGAAGCCTGGTATCCCGTCCACTATATAGAGGATCTCAATAAAACTAAGCCCACTCGATTTACCCTGCTAGGACAAAACATAGTGATTTGGTGGGAGCCCCAGACAACTACCTGGCGCGTCATGGCGGACCAGTGCCCTCATCGCCTGGCACCCTTATCGGAAGGGCGGATCAATGAAGCGGGACATTTGGAATGCCCCTACCATGGCTGGGCTTTTTCAGGTACGGGCAAGTGCGAGCACATTCCCCAGCAGCCGTCAGATAGCGAGGCCTATTTGTCAAATCGGGCCTGTGTGGCATCAATGCCAACGGCAGTACGCCAGGGCTTGCTGTTTGTATATCCAGGCAACACTGAGAACGCAGCCCAGGTGGAAGTCCCCATCATCGAACCGGTAGAAACAGAGCCCGATGGGTGGGTGATGCTAAACACGTTTCGGGATTTACCCTATGATGCGTTGACGCTGTTGGAAAATGTATTAGATGCCAGCCATATTCCCTATACCCATCACAAAACCGTGGGTAAGCGAGAAAATGCAGCCCCAATGCAGATGGATGTGGTGACATCAGGTAAGCAAGGATTTCAGGGACTCTGGCCCGAGGGACCTCGTAAGGGAGCGCTGGGAACGCAGCATACGACGTTTGTGGCCCCTAGCTTGATGTACCACGATCTGACATCGAAACAGTTTGGCAGAACGCTGACGGTTGTCTACGCGACACCGATGCGTAAAGGAGAATGTCGTTTATTTGCCCGGTTTCCGTTTAAGTTTTCGTCAAAGCTGCCCAGCTTTTTTATTAAGCTGACACCGCGCTGGTATAGCCATGTGGGCAACAACCGTGTGTTGGAGGATGATCAGATCTTTTTGCACCTTCAGGAACGCCTGTTGGAGAAAGCAGGTCAGCAGTCTTATGCGCAAAGTTGTTATTTACCGACGCAGGCGGATCGCTATGTCATCGCGTTTCGAAAATGGATTAGCGATTTTGAGGCGGATCCATTTGTAGGGGAAGCCCTACCACCGGAGCAGTCTACGGATGCGCTGATGGATCGATATAACTCCCATACAAAACACTGTGGAAGCTGTGCTCCTGCTTTGCAACGGATTAAAGCGATTCGTAAGGGAGCCGTAATATTTAGCGCGGCGATTTGGTCTTTGCTGCCATTGGTAATAGCAACTTCTGGAACCATGTCCTGGTTAATCGGAGCTGTTTTGACTGGGCTGCCTTTGTTGGCCATAGCTGTATGGCTATGGTTAGGGAGTTTGGAACAGAAGTTTTACAAGGGTGATGCGATTCCACCGCGTAATCTATCTTGATTGAGCTTCGTTCTACTTCAAGATCTGGGATTGCAATGACAGCTAGAACCCTGATCAGAGCGCAGAAAATCGTCACAGGCAAACTAAATTTTTGAATATGCGAGGAAATTAAACTTTTTAAGCGGCCTCAGTAACCAAGTTGTAGTACCCTAGCCGAATGCAACCTGCCCCATGCCTCAAGGCTGGCTAAACGCTTTTTAGCAATAGGGATTAGAGTAGTGATCAAATCAGTACTGGTAAACGCCGCTAGGCAAGGTGACGTAGACGCTATCACGACCCTTTTACGTCAGGTATTGGGGATGGACAATGCCCTGAGAGTAACCGTGAGGCAAATTGCCAGAAGCCTGAAGATCACCCTAGAAGGTCCCAGTGCTCCCGAAAAGGCTCAGTATGCTCAGACGGTCTATGCCACATTAGTCTGTCTATCATTGCCCCACATTGAGCGTATTCAGGTTCATGGCAAGGCTATCAACGCTGATGTGGCCGCTTGGGTACAGCGGTGGGAGGCCGATACGGGCTATGGGTTGATCCACCTGTCCAATCAGTTAGCTAAACGCCCTCAGAAAAAACCCTGGTACACCGTGCTAACTCGTTGGCCTGATCAATTTTTGGCGGCGGTCACCTATTGGGCAACGCCACTGTGGGGACGTGCGATCGCATTTCAAGAGACAGTTACCCAAGGCATAGTCTCGCTCCAGTCCCCCCAGCTCTCGACATGGGCGACAAGCGTATCGAATTTTCCCGCTATACAACAGGTTTCCAGACGAGTATTACCTAAAACGAAGGAAGCAGGTGCGGTTACCATCGGGCTTTTATTGGTTACCAGCTTTGGCATCGGGTATACCCTAGAACAGCTAGCAGATTCCACATCAGATCGACAGCCCTCCGGTTTTGCTGAACCAGGATTTGAAGGATTACCAGAGTTGGAGCCCTCCGCAGACAACGACAGAGTCGCCATTAGTACGCTTAATCTATCCGCCCGAGAATTATTGGCAACGGACCTTGAAACTGCCATTAATATCGCAACACAGCCGCCCCCTGCCCCAACACCTGCCGTAGTCATCAAAGCTGTCGGCGATATTATTCCAGGCACAAACTATCCCTACTATCGGCTGCCGCAAGATGCCAATGTTCTCTTTCAACGCATCGTTCCCTACCTACAAAAAGAGAATGATATTTTGTTTGGCAATTATGAAAGTACGCTGACGGATCATCCCTACAGCGCTAAAGATATTAGTCGATCAAATACCTTTGCCTTTCGTTCGCCGCCAGCCTATGCCCAGATCATTCGCCAGGCTGGCTTCGATATGATGAGCGTGGCCAACAACCACTCCTTTGACTTTGGGCCAAAAGGGTTTGAAGATACCATGGCGCACCTAAACGCAGCTGGCGTAAAAACTGTTGGGCAAAAGGGCGAAATTTCGTATATCGATGTCAATGACATGACTGTGGCATTTATTGCCTTTAGCTACTTCCCTGACCACAACTTGATGCATGATCTCACAGCCGCTGACAGCCTGATTAAGCAAGCGGAACAACAGGCAGATATGGTGGTAATCTCGGTCCATGCTGGGGCAGAGGGCACCATGGCCCTGAACACTTATAACAAAACTGAATATTTCCTAGGAGAGAACCGTGGCAATATGGTGCAGTTTTCCCGTGGTGTGATTGATTCAGGAGCAGATTTAGTTTTGGGTCATGGACCCCATGTTCCCAGGGCAATAGAGCTATACAAAGACCGGTTAATTGCTTACTCCCTGGGAAATTTCTTAGGATATGACACATTGCCAGTGGATGGTGCCCTAGGTCAGTCAATGATTTTACAAGTAGGGTTAGAGCAAGACGGTAGCTTCTTTAACGGTAGCGTTATTCCAGTATTGTTAGATAGGGATGGACTACCCTATCTGGACAATTCGTTTCAAACGGTCGCTCTGTTGCGAAAACTCATAGAGAAGAATTTTCCCAATACGCCTCTGGCCATTGATGGTGATGGGCATATTGTCCGCACAGATGAGCAGTAGCCAGAAGCATCAGTAAGGTGGGGAAGCACCAACCTACCCAGGATTCAAAACCCAGAGCTGGCTTTCAGCTACTTATCAGGGCCCCAAATCCACCGCCACCGGGCGTTTCAATCACAAAAACATCATCGAGCTCCATAGCAACCTGAGCATTGCTGCCGATAGTTTCTATTAACCTGTTGTCTCGCTCAATTCTATTTTGACCCAGCTGCCCCGATTGCCCTCCCTGCAAGCCAAACGGAGCCACCTGACGATGCCCTGAGATAATGGCTGCGGTCATCGCTTCGCGAAAACGAATGCGCCGAACCACTCCATTACCTCCCGGATATTTGCCTATACCACCGCTATTGGTTCGAATAGAAAAATCATCCACTAAAACTGGAAAACGCCATTCTAGAACCTCCGGATCCGTCAGCCGAGAGTTAGTCATATGGGTTTGCACAGCATCGGTGCCCGCAAAGTCTGGGCCAGCTCCAGAGCCACCGCAGATGGTCTCGTAATACTGGTAATGATCATTGCCAAAGGTGAAGTTGTTCATCGTACCCTGACTAGCAGCCATGGTGCCTAGCGCTCCATAGAGAGCGTTGGTAATCGCCTGGGAGGTTTCCACATTACCTGCAACCACAGCAGCCGGATAGCGGGGGTTGAGTAAGCACCCTGCTGGGACAACAATCTCTAACGGTTTGAGACAGCCCGCATTGAGGGGAATATCGTCATCAACCAGGGTGCGAAAAACATAAAGAACAGCAGCTTTACATACGGCTAGAGGAGCATTAAAGTTGTTGTCTTGCTGGGACGACGTACCGGTAAAGTCAATACGGGCAGAATGTTCTGCCTGATTGATCGTGATAGTTAGGCAAATCTGGGTGCCATTATCGGTAGAGTAAGTAAACTCTCCATCCGATAAAACATCAATGACCCGTCGGACAGCCTCGGCGGCGTTGTTCTGCACATGCTGCATATAGGCCTGCACTTGCTCTAGGCCATAGTGAGTAACCATGCGCTGCAGCTCTTGCACTCCGCGTTCATTGGCCGCCACCTGGGCACGCAGATCTGCTAGATTCTGAGCCAGGTTGCGTACAGGGTAAGGACCAGACTGCAAAAGTTCTGTGATGGCGGTCTCACAAAAGCGTCCCTGCTCAATGAGTTTTACATTGTCGATCAATATGCCTTCTTGGTCGATGATTGTACTGTCAGGAGGCATAGAACCTGGAGTGATACCGCCGATGTCTGCATGGTGCCCCCGTGATGCAACATAAAAGACAGGGGTGGATGAAATCGCTGATTCAATAAAGGCAGGCGTAATCACCGTGATGTCCGGTAAATGTGTTCCCCCGTTATAGGGATTATTGGACATGTAAACATCGCCAGGTTGAAAGCTATCCCCCTTTGCTTGAATTAGACTGAGCACGCTTTCTCCCATAGAACCTAAATGCACAGGGATATGGGGAGCATTGGCCACCAGCTGCCCCTGCTGATCAAAAATAGCGCAAGAAAAGTCTAATCGCTCTTTGATGTTGACTGAATAGCTAGTGTTCTGCAAGGTGATACCCATTTCTTCAGCCACAGACCGAAAGAGATTGTTGAAGATCTCTAGTTTGACTGGATCAGGTTTATCCGACAAAAGCGATTGCTCTGTCGGCCTTTGGGATTCGGTTTGAGAGTTGAGCACCAAATGATTTTGTCCTGTGAGCTGGGCTGACCAGCCAGGTTCAATGACATTAGTACCTGTGGGCTCAATAATGAGAGCTGGACCTTGAATAATGTCATTAGGAAAAAGATGTTCTCTCTGATAGACGGGGCTGTCATGCCAGTCTCCTTTGGCATAGATGGGAACGGTAGTGATGGGACTCAGGGGCTGAGGGCGTTGGTGCGTCCGGGTTGGCTCGTCAATAGAATTTGTTTGTCCAATAATTTCTACAGAAACGGCTTCTACCATAAGATCTTTGTGGGGCATGGTAAATCCATAGCTCTGTTTGTAGACGTGCTCAAACTGAGCCGTCATCTCTGTGAGCGAGTCAAAAGAAACCATCAGCGCTGAATCGGTACCGCTGTAGCGTAGGTGAACCTTACGGAGAATGGAGATTTTTTCGGAGGCTATCCCCTGATCTCTCATCGCTTGGGTGCCGGTAGAACCTAAGGACGATAGGGCCTCGGTGAGTAGCGGCAACGTTGCTTCTGACAGGATAGCTTCAATCGCTTGTTCTTTTAGGATGCGCAGATCGGCTAATCCAATGCCGTAGGCGGATAGGACCCCAGCAAAGGGATGGAGAAAAATTTGTCGCATGCCCAGTGCCTCTGCAATCAGGCAGGCGTGCTGCCCACCCGCTCCACCAAAACTGCAGAGAGTATAGTCGCTCACGTCATAGCCCCGTTGAATCGAGATTTTTTTGATGGCACTGGCCATTTTATCGATGGCAATGGCGAGAAACCCAGCGGCGACTTCCTCAGCTTTTTGAGTTTGTCCTGTCTGTTGACTAACCTGTTGCGCTAGGCTTTCAAAGCCTGCGATCACAGTGGCTTTATCCAAGGGCAGGTCCCCGGATGATCCAAATACGGTTGGGAAAAAATCAGGCTGCAGCTTGCCTAGCATGACGTTGCAATCGGTTACGGTCAGCGGCCCCCCCCGACGGTAGCAGGTAGGACCGGGGTAAGCTCCGGCGGATTCTGGTCCTACGCGGTAGCGAGCTCCATCGAACTGGAGGATCGATCCCCCACCAGCAGCGACGGTGTGAATGGCCATCATCGGTGCCCGCAGACGAATACCGGCCACCTCGGTTTCAAAGGTGCGCTCGTAGTCGCTGCTGCTATCAATCCCAGCACCGCCATTGTAATGGGACACATCCGTAGACGTGCCCCCCATATCAAAGCCGATAATTTTATTCAATCCGGCGCTGGCACAGGTCTTGACCGCCCCGACAATACCGCCTGCGGGACCGGAGAGAATACTGTCTTTGCCCTGAAAACGATGGGCATCGGTAAGACCGCCGTTGGACTGCATAAACATTAGTCTGGGGGCTGCTTTTGATGACGTCAGTGCGGTCTGCACCTGATCAACATAGCGCCGCAGGATGGGTGAGAGATAGGCATCAACGACGGTGGTGTCGCCACGACTCACCAGTTTCATCAGGGGGCTAACCTGGTGAGAGACTGAAATTTGGGTAAAGCCGATACGCTTGGCAATGGTCGCGACTTGAACTTCGTGGTTAGGGTAGCGATAGGCATGGAGAAATGCGATCGCACATCCCCTCACCCCAGTCTCAAACACCCGCTGCAGCTCTTTCACCCACAGACCGTCTTCATCTAAGGCCGTTAGCACTTCTCCCTGAGCGCTGTAACGTTCCGGCACCTCGATCACTTGGTCATACAGCATCTCCGGCAGCTGAATATGACGGGCAAAAATGTCAGGCCGATTCTGATAGCCGATGCGTAGAGCATCCTTAAATCCTTTGGTAATCAGCAGTACTGTCGGATCTCCCTGGCGCTCCAGCAGTGCGTTAGTTGCCACTGTGGTGCCCATTTTCACCACTTCAATTTGTTCAGCGGGAATCGGCTCGTCATCTTGAAGTTCTAAAATCTCGCGAATTCCTTGGATAGGCGCATCAGCATAGCGGCCAGGATTCTCAGATAGCAGCTTATGGACCTGCAGCTGACCATCGGGACAACGGGCCACAATATCAGTAAAGGTGCCGCCGCGATCAATCCAAAACTGCCAGCGGTCACGGCTAGAACGATGGAATAGGCGGTTAGACATGGGCCAAGTGAATACAGATATGGGGTGCAGTGTAAGCCAGAAAAGGCTAACGTGTACCACCACTCAAACGCCGCTGCGGAATCCCAAGCGGTGCAGGCTGAAACGAGCGGTCTGCCGATAGCTCCAGTGATATGAGCTGAGTCGTTGTATCCACGCAGACCGCCGCTGCGGCATTTGCCATAAATAGATTGGGTATTAGTACTATGCTCAATATCAAGCTCCGTAGCAGACTATCCATGGGTAGTGTCCAGTTGAACGATGTCACTTCGGCGCTAGCAGGCAACCTTAATGACCTATCGGTCAGGGATAGAAATTTACGGCAAATGCGTTACAAAACTTCAGCAGTTGTACTGACACTGGAGAAGTGGCTTGGCTGTGGGAAAACGTGATGTTGCGATCGCACCCCAACTTTAGTGAATTTTTTCTAGCGGATTTTTTCTACTCGATACCAATGGTCAGCTCATAGGAAGCATTTCCTCGAGTGCCTCCCACGATTACCTGATAGTCCCCCGTATGGGGCAAAAATACCGTTTCCTCCATCGCTTCACGAGCCAGAATATAGCCGCTGGGGGAAATCACATCAAAAACCGCATTATCTTCCAAGGACGTAATGGACAAATCCATTTGCTGACCACCGCTAGCCCCCAACAGATAAACATCCCGCTCCCCGCGAACCACAGCGTTGCTGACAGTGGCCTCACGTTCACCCGGCGCAAACTCAACCCGCTGTCGATGAACAGCGGTCGCCCAGTCTAATAGATCCGCCGCTTCCAGCCCGTCATCATCCTGAAATACCGAGTCCATCAGCTGACAATCCACCAGGTCAAGCGTCTGCTCCTCTGTATGGAGTACTGCGCTGGTGAGTATCCATGCCTCACGGGTATTTTGCACGTCGGACTCAATCCAAGTAGTCACCTCAACCGCCGCGTCAACGGCGTCCGGATTAGCCAATGTGCCTGAAAATACTTGAGTATAGCTAGTGTAATAGGCAGCTTCCTCATTTTGTACCGAAGATCGCGCCTCTCCTTGAATCTGATTCTCTTTATCTAGAGTCAGTCGCAGATTGGTGGTAGTAAAACCATCCTCCAGGCGATAGCAATAACGACCAGGAGGCAGTGGAAAAACTTCCTGGGCACTCAGAGGCTCTTCAGGCGAGGGGACTGCTGGGGTTGCTGTGATTGGTACCGTAGTCGTTTGCGCACTGGGTTCAGAAATGGCAGGCTGCTCTGAAAGACTTGATGGGCCGCAGCTGCTGAGAATACCCACCAGGCTAGTTGCCAGAAAAGTGATTGCAGTGAAACGCATCATAGTGACGAATCCAACAGCGATAGACCTCTAAAGGTTACCGAGTAAGGGCCACCATAGCCTGAGTAATGCGGCTGAGGTCAGCAGGCTCAATAATATAGGGGGGCATAGTATAAACCAGTCGACCAAAGGGACGCAGCCACACCCCATGGTCCACACACTGCGGCTGAATCACAGCCATATCCACAGGCTCATGAAGTTCGACTACACCAATCGCCCCCAGCACCCGCACATCTTTGACCAAAGGCGACTGACGACAGGGGGCCAGCTCCGCCTTCAGCTGCGACTCAATTCGCTGAATCTGAGCGCGCCAATCGTAGCTTTCTAGAATCGCTATATTTTCTAACGCCACGGCACAGGCAAGGGGGTTCCCCATAAAGGTAGGACCATGCATAAACACCCCCGCTTCACCCTGGGAAAAGACCTGGCTAATGTGGGGGGTAGTCAGTGTGGCCGCCAGGGACATAAACCCACCTGACAGGGCTTTACCCACACAGAGAATATCCGGGGTAATGTTGGCATGGTCACAGGCAAACAGCTGCCCGGTCCTACCAAAGCCCGTGGCGATTTCATCTAAAATCAGCAGCACCCCATACTGGTCACACAGCTCCCGCGCCCGGCGCACATAGTCAGGGCTATAGAACCGCATACCGCCAGCGCCTTGGACCACCGGCTCAAAGATAGCAGCCGCTATCTGGTCAGAGTTTTCCACAAGGTGCTGTTCAAAACTAGCAATATCTGTATCCTCCCATACCTCCCAAAAGGGAATTTGGGGAATATCGGCAAAATACTGCTGGCGCAGCACCTGATTAAACAGATGATGCATCCCATTGACCGGGTCGCAGACCGACATGGCATCAAAGGTATCGCCATGGTAGCCACCTCGCACTGTCAGAAACCGATGTTTTTCCGGCTTACCCAGGTTGTACCAGTATTGAATCGCCATTTTCATGGCCACTTCTACCGACACGGACCCCGAATCGCAGAAAAATACCTGCTGTAGCGGCTCTGATGTCAGGTCTACTAACGTCTGGGCTAACTGTACCGCTGGCTGATGAGTTAGGCCCCCAAACATCACATGGGACATACGATCCATCTGATCGTGGGCCGCACGATTGAGCCGAGGATGGTTATAGCCATGGATACAGGTCCACCAGGAGGACATGCCATCCACCAGGATACGGCCATCTTCTAATTCAATATGAACTCCATGAGCTGATTTGACCGGGAAAATCGGCAAGGGGTTGGGCATAGCAGCATAGGGATGCCACACATGCTGACGGTCGATAGCGAGAAGTCGCTCGGTGGGGAGAGGATGCATTGTCGTAGGGGTGGTTAGTACTCTACTTACTCCTGAACAGTCACGGTAACCTTCTCAGAAATAACCGGATTATCGTGGGGAATGTGGCTGTAGTTACCCAACACCAGCTGCAGCGTATGGTCACCAGGGGTCAGACTGAGCTGGGTTTCGGTTTGGCCTGCGCCATAGTGGAGAACCTGCTCAGATCCCTGGAGGGGCTCAGTCAGTGACGGGAGTTCGCCCACATCAATGAGCAAATGGTGGTGCCCCGTATTAGGACGGTCCACACCAGCCGGAGCAATACCCATACCTGACAAACCAAACTGGACGATAAAGGGAGAACTGACCGTATCACCGTCCTGGGGAGAAATGATATAGGCAGTAGCCGCCTCGGGAGCTGGAGACAGCTCTGCAGCATAGACAGGGGACACTAGCAGACTGAAAAGACAAGCCAAACAGAGGATGGAAAACGTAAGACCACGCTGAATGTAGGTCACCATGGATAAAATGCACATCAAAAGAACATTCTCTATGGTAAGCCGTTGCGTTACCACCACGGTCATATCCCCAACTGGCACAGTATATTTAAACGATTTTTCAGTAGTTTAAGCCCTTATTTAATGGTCCACCTCATAAAAGTGTCCTCCATTCTTTTCCGTTCCCAGGGCCAGACAGATACAACAGAATCATGCAAACGAGGTTCAGTTTTTACTGGTTTCAAAAACCGATAAAAAAACTAGCTCCGTCTAGCCAACAAACGTTTCGAGGAATTCAACCATCATGTTTAATCGTATTCTCTACACCCTAGGTCTCACCGCTGCTGTCCTTGCTGCAGCCCCTCTCACCGCATTTGCTCAAGAAGCGCCTGACTATAACTACTTTGGTGTTGGCGGTGGCGATGAAGGATTTGCCGTAAACGGTAAAGTTACCCTCTCCGATAATCTCTCAGTGCGTCCTGCTGTGAGCACCGACTTTGACTTTAACGATGGTGAAGATGTGGTCTACGTCCTACCCATCACCTACGACTTCAATTCTGTTGATCCTGGCGGTCGTCTCTATCCTTTCTTGGGCGCTGGTATCAATGGCGAACTCGGTGACGACAGTTCTATAGAAGCGGCTGTAACCGGCGGCGCTGACTATCGCGTGACCGATAAGTGGCTCGTTAATGGTTCTGTTGTTTGGTCTCCGTTCCAAGATGGTAACGACGATGTTGACTTTGTCGCTGGTGTTGGCTACAGCTTCTAGTTCCTGTTTTGTTAGCTAACGACTCTCCACATCATAAAAGGCTCCGAAAAGGCTCCGCTATATACGCGGAGCCTTTTACTGATAAGGGAGCTGCGGCTAAATAATGTCTCCGATCAATCCGGTTTCAACTTCGCTCAATCTTTCAGCTTTGCGAGTTGAACGGACTCGAAACTCAATCTACAGGTAATCCATTTTCGAGTCAGTCCCTAATGCCTCCTGATTGGCTTCATACTAAGAATCGCCTGAGGCAATAGTGTCAGCATCCTCGACACCGGGTAGCTCGGCTGTTTCAACGAACTCAACAAATGCCTGATTCAATGCAGTATACCCCTGCTCATTCAGGTGTAACTCGTCCTCACGATAGTTCTCAGCCATGCGCCCTTGTTCGTTGGCAAGGGCTGAAAAACTATCAAAGACAATCACCTGATCATCATTATTATCTAGTGAATCAATGTAACCATTTACCTCATAGATG
The DNA here is from genome assembly GCA_039028535.1 of Cyanobacteria bacterium P01_B01_bin.77. Classification (GTDB taxonomy): domain Bacteria; phylum Cyanobacteriota; class Cyanobacteriia; order Phormidesmidales; family Phormidesmidaceae; genus Leptothoe. The sequence goes on along the minus strand of JBCCHX010000023.1, from coordinate 14,934 downwards.
GCTTGAGCAATATCATCTGACCAGACGGGTTTACGGATGATGGGCACTTCGCCAACAGGAAGAATTGTCGTTATGATTACGGTAGCTCCCAACGCTCTAGATTCTTCGACCATCTGTCGAATATTAGCGCGGCACAGATCGATAATAACGTTACGATTCTCTGGCATTAGAGGAATGGTTTTTAAGTCATTCACACCAACTTGAATGACAACAATATCAGGATCTAGCTCTTTTATGTGATGTTCAAAGCGCTGGCTAGTTTGGGCAGATGTTTGACCGTCGACACCACGGTTAATAAATTCATATCCTTCAATCCGAGGAGCCGGCCAGCTGGCCACTCTAGAATCACCAAAGAAGACGACCCGCTTAGCGTCTTCTTTATCCTTGCGTTTATAGTCTTGGGTATAGTAACTAAGACCGAGCGGGTCTAACCGTACCTGACTGAGTTCAACATAGTATTTTTTGACTTGACCATAGAGGAAAAAATTGAGAGCTACTGAAGCACCGACAAGAGGTATCCCCAAAGACATCAGCAGCGAGCTAACCTTGACCATTTTTATAGAACCGTTAGAAGCATAAAGGCAATGACGGTAGACGGTTGTAATGGATTTTGAAGACTAGGATTTTGGCCTAAATTGTTCCAGGGAATGGTGCTTGTACTTGAGGCTAATGGGCTGTTCCCATCGCATAGAAAGGTGTTTAACGGTTTTAAAGCTTTGGGGAACTTTTATAAGGCTAAGATAGAGCGCGCAGTTGAGCATCGAGACAAGCACCCCCTTGATCCTATGGCTTCTGAAACTCCATTATTTTTTCCGCCCAACCAGCAGCCGTTATTAATTCGGCTGGTGCAGAGTGTGTCATATCTGGTCCTACAGCGTTTGTATCGGTGTGGGTTGGTGGTCTCTGATGACGATGTGGCCAAGCTGCGAGCCATCGATGGGGCGCGGGTGGTATATGTGTGCAACCATCCCACCATGGAGGATGGCATGGCGTTATTTAGCTTGGCGGCACGGGTGGGACAGCTGTGGCACTATATCGTAGCGAGGGAGTCATTTCGGGGCTTCCAGGGTAAGTTTTTGCAATGGATGGGCTGCTACTCTATTCGTCGTGGGTTGGGGGACCGGGCTAGCATCGCCCAAACCTTGAGTTTATTAAAACAACCCCAGGCGCAGGTGGTGATTTTTCCGGAGGGGGGATGCTCATACCAAAATGATACGGTGATGCCCTTTCGTTCGGGGGCAATTCAAATGCCGCTGCAGGTGATGGCCCAGCTGGCTAAAAAGGATCCGGATGCGAATATGTATGTGGTACCAATATCGTTAAAATACCGCTATACACAGCCGATGGCCGCTGTGATTGAACAGACGCTCCAGGGACTAGAACAAGAACTGGGAATAGTTCTATCGCAGCCTCAGGATTTTTATCAACGACTGCTTGCGATCGCAGCTCAAGTCATCACCCGCATCGAAACCGAATTTGACTTGTCTAGTACCTCAGACCTGGACTGGAACCAGCGAATTCAGCGGCTGCGACACCATGTAATTGCCCAGTGCGAGCAGCAGCTAGGGTTATCTGCCAACGGCGCACCGATTCGCGAGCGAGTATATAAAATTCAGGCCCTACTGGAATCTGAAGAACCCAAAACCGTTGCTGAAGGCGACACCCTCTATCGAACAACCGTACGTCTGCTTAACTTTGATGCAATTTACGATGGCTATGTGGCCGCTGATCCCACCCCTGAGCGCTTTTTAGATACGTTAATGCGGCTCGAGCGCGAGGTGTATCAAATTGAACATATTCAGCCTAAGGCTTATCGTCAGGCAGTTTTTCGCGTGGGTGAGCCCATCAATCTCAAGGACTACGTGGCTAGCTTTCGCCAGGATAAAGCCGGGACCGTGGAGCAGCTAACCGAGCAGCTGCGCTCAGCTGTGCAAGATAACTTAGCGTGAGTCTGTAATCTAGCCTTAACTCCAGACATTGGATTTTCAGGCGGTGAGGAACTACTCCCAGTTTGACCAGATCATTCCCTTATAGAGCTAATCAGCTAGAGTAAGTCAATGATCACTGTCAATTGCATTGACGATGGATGCACAGATGTCTGAAGGAGTGCCTGCTGGGAAAATAATGTCCAACCTATGGCAGGGAAGCCATCGGGGCATGTGTCATGTGCAGTGGGTGCAAGATCGCTTTTTAATCACCAACGTAAATCCGGCCTTTGTACACATGATGGCGCGCCCCCCTGAACAGCTGCTCGGTCCTGTTCAGAACGTGTTTGCCTCTGTGGCTATGCATACTCACTATTATCAGAAAGCTCTTGATACAGGCCAAACCCTTACTTTTGACGATCCGTTGGAGGTTGCCACCCCGCCCCGCTGGTGCTCAGTTGAGGTCATTCCCATCCCGGGGGAAAACGGGCCTGATTCTCAACTCATAGTGACTGTTGCAGAGAGTAGCGGCCCCCACCTCGACCAAGCTAACACCGACGACAGCATTACCGGTATAGCTCGACGTCAGAGTGAGGAGCGGTTTCGCTCACTATTTGAAAATACCTCAGTCATTGGCATGCAAGTTTACGATCGCCATCGTCGGGTAGTTGGCTGGAACCAGGCGAGCACAGACCTCTATGGCTATACCCGTGAAGAAGCGATGGGGCAGAAGCTAGAAGACCTGATCATTCCAGCGGTGATGCGTGACTATGTGATTCAGGCGGTAGAAGACTGGATTCATCAGGGTATTCCTATACCTGCCAATGAGCTGACCCTACGCCATAAGAGTGGTGCTCCCGTGGATGTCTTTTCCAGCCACGTGATGTTGATAAACCCCGATGGCGAACCTGAGATGTACTGCTTGGATTTGGATATTCGCGATCGCAAAAAAGCAGAAACCACCTTACAGCAAGCCCAGCTAAAAATGATGCACGGTGAGAAAATGTCTAGTCTCGGCAAAATGGTGGCAGGCATTGCCCATGAAATCAACAATCCCATTAACTTTATTGATGGTAATCTGACCCATGCCGATGTCTATGTACAAGATCTTTTAAAGCTGGTTAATCTATATCAAAAAACCTATCCCCAGCCGACACCAACAATCCAAAAAGCTCTCAAAAAATTAGATATCGCCTTTATTCAACAAGACTTTAGTAAGCTAATTGCCTCAATGCAGTTTGGTACCGAGCGTATTCAGAGTATTGTCAGTTCACTCCGCAATTTCTCTCGCATTCGAGAAACAGGACTAAAAACAGTCAATCTCCATGAAGGTCTCGATAGTACGCTCGCCATTTTGCACCACCGATTACAGACGACGGAGCCTTCTATTAAGGTAGTACAACACTATGGAGATCTGCCCTCAGTGGTGTGCTATCCGGGACAGCTCAATCAGGTGTTTATGCATATTTTGACCAATGCCATTGATGCTTTGGTAGAGCATCAGGCGCTCAATGTCCCGTCTAATCTACCAACCATCGAAGTTGAGACCGCCTACAGCAATGACGAGCAGGTTGTTGTAACTATCCGTGACAACGGTCCAGGCATGCCAAAGGCGGTGCAAGCTCAAATTTTTGATCCATTTTTTACCACCAAACCAGTGGGACAAGGTACGGGGATGGGGCTGGCAATCAGCTATCAGATTGTTACCCAACAACATCAGGGGCAGTTACTGGTGGACTCTGTGCTGGGCCAGGGGACAACGTTTGAGATTCGGGTGCCAAGCCTTGGTAACGTTAGCGACTGACCTCTAGGCCGTCTCCGCAAATATCGCCTAGGTTATCAGGACAGGTGTCAGTATCAATGTCAATACCACTCAAATCCAGGAGCCGCCATTCTTGCTCGGTGGCGGGGGTGAGAATAGTACCGATGGGGCTGACATCAGTGAGTGGATTGTAGGCAACATTTAGCGATCTCAGGGAGGGCATAGCAGCGACGGTGGCAATGCTGTTGATCTGGTTGTAGCTAACGTCCAGGCTAGTAAGCTGGCCCAGAGCCTTGAGAGGACTAATATCGTCTAGCTGGGTATTGGCTACCTGTAATGTTTGCAGCTGACTGAAGGCGGTAATGGGAGCCAACTCCGTAATCACATGACCGCTGAGGTTTAAGGCGGTAAGATTGGGCGTTGCGATCGCAATTATCTGCACATCTACACCCATGGGAAAATCCACCATCAGCCCGTGCTCTGGCAGATAGGTGGTATGCAATTGGGGACCCCGTAAATCTTTGACCGTTGACAGCCGCAGCTCAGCAATATCGCAGTCATTGGTGGCCAGGGCTGACATCAGCGCCTCCATCGTTTGCCATGCATAGGGACGACTATAGAGCAGAGGACTCCAATCATTACGTGTCCCCTGAAATGTATGACACAGGTCTGCAAACGCAGGCTGGGGGAACTCTGATGCCATCACCGGGGGCACAGCCGCTACAACAGGTACCGCTACCGCCACACCAGCTAGCATAGAAACGATCTGAGGCCATGGGTTGAATTGGGACATCACTAAAATCACCCCGTTTGTGACTAATACCTTGTCCATCAGCATTGCAGCATTAAACCATCCCAAGCGTCTGCCTTCGTTAATAACCATTTATATTTGCTAGATTTGGCGGACGAAACCCCTGTCCACTCAGCCAGGTTGCCAATCTTCATACTTTTTGGCAACCGCGATCCGAATTTTACCTAAGTGCTTCTGTGGCAAGTAGTACAGCCTCAGGATTTGGATCTTCTCTAGCCATGCTTTACTACGATACTCACCTCAGAAATCAGCTCATCATCTCCAATCTAAGAATCAATAGTTTTGAAATCAGAGATGCCATTGGTTTTGATAACGACTGGTTAACAGGATTACGACGGTTCTGTGAGTGTTGTTCTCGAACAGACTATGAAAGACTCCCTCAGCTACTTGAGCAGGCTGAAAAACATAATCAGCTGGTGGCGGCTATCGAACCAGATATTCAAAACGCGGCAAATTTAACTCTCTCAAAAAATTCGATTGTAGAACTCAATGATGTGATTACAACATTCTCTCAAACTAAGAGAAAACTATTGGATGCGATCTCAACGTACAATGTTCTCCGGGACGATAGCCAACATAACAGTATCGAAAATCACATGGGTATCACCCCAGCTGTTCTAGTCGGTGAGTCCCCCAGCCAAGGGTATCGTCACCTGATACAAAAGTCATTGCAGCTAGCGATACATCTGTAAAGCCAGCCATCGCGATCCCAGCATAACTTCATCTAAAAAACATAATATACACAGCCCTTCTAACAGAGGGATTCATCCCCGAAATCAGCCACGAATAGAGCCACCCAAGCCGTCATGCAACTATCAGCACATCATGACAGAAACTGTTGTTATCATAGGAGAGAAGTAATCGCACCATCTAAGATCCGGTCACAAGATTGTCCTACAGAATATAAGCAATATTGATTATCTTGCTATGAGATTAATAGGGGTTACAAACAGTTCGATAACTAGGAATTTTAATACGACGATATAAAAAGGCCCGATAAATTCTTCAGCAAATTCCGTATTCATTGCTTCATGATGTGCTGATGACCCCATTGAGCCAGGGTAATCTTAATATCAGGTAGTCTTGTCAGTCAGGTTTTCTATGGAAGGAGCGCAGCAATCGCTTCAAAACCAAAGCCAGCGTGTTCTCGCCGCCATTGTGGTGACTGACGCCGTGGGGTTTAGCGCCCAGATGTCCGCTGATGAAGAGCGGGCATTGGCAATTATCAATCGGGATCTTAAGCAAATTGCCGGACTGTGTAAGGTGTTTAAGGGCCAGGTACTGAAATCAACCGGCGATGGCCTGTTGATGTGTTTTTTCAGTGCCGCCCAGGCTGTTGCCTGCGCGCTTAATATTCAAAAAAAGCTTCGTGGTGACAGCAAACGAGATAGTTTTGACCACCGCATTGGTATTCATCTCGGGGACGTTTACATCAATGCATCAGACGTCATGGGTAATGGTGTCAACATTGCCGCTAGGCTAGAAAGCTTCGCCGCCCCTGGTGAAATCTGCGTTTCCCAGGTAGTTTACGATGTGGTGAAAAGCCGCCTGGAACTCGATGCCAAATTTCTAGGCCCGCTAAATCTAAAAAATATTCAAGAACCGGTCCCAGCTTATCAGCTACGGCCTGCCATTGAGTTAGACATCGCCGATATGGAAATGACCCGCCCCTTCTTTGCTGAGGGGTATGAAGGCTATGTCTTTGACAATCCACTGGAGCAAGCCTTACAAACTCTCGGTGATCATGCTGATAACCTACGTATCAAAAAGCTCATCTTCGGTACCTGTCAAAACCTTTGGGAAAATGATACTACCGTTCTAGATCAGTTTTCGCTGCACCATTTAATTGAATCGTTGATACAGCGCAATCCATCGATTGAACAATGTCGTGCTAGCCTTTATCGCATTGTTGCTACCCTCAACCACAAAGAAGTTTATTCCGATGTGGCTGAGGCAATTTTGCAGTCGATTGCCCCACTTTATGTAGAACGGGTAGCTCATGGACGAACTGACCAAAGCCAGGAGCCAAAAGAAGTTATAGAAGATATTGCCGATGAGGCAAAAGACCGCTATCAGAGAGTCGCTGACGAGCTAGACCACGATGCTCAAATTATTCGCATCAAAAAAGTACTTTACTGTCTGTGCCATAAAGTTTGGGAAACAGATATTCAAAAAATTGAACAGGCAGATACGGCCATTTTGGTCAAACAGCTTTATCAGCGCACTCCTAGTCCAAACGATTTAAAGTTTCGCCTACGTCATCTCTTACACCACTTAAATCGAAAAGCCAAATACACCAAAATTGTAAATACTATTTTTAAGGCTTTTCATCCCCTATATAGTGACCGGACTGAGCTAGTCTCCATGTCCACGTCGGAGTTGCCCAATACCAACGATACCGACAGCCCAGAAACTTGTTTTGGGGATCTGCCCGTGGGCATCCACCCTGAAAATACCGTTGCCTTCTCCGCTAAGTCGTTGGAAGGTCCAGCCATGGGTGATATCGCCAGGGTTAAAGACCGAGCTGACCTGTTTGAACTCAGACTCGATATCATCAAATACTGCAATCCGCTCCGTGCCAAAATTCTGTTACACTCCACCCTATACAGTCCATTTACCGGCAGCTCTCAGGAATGGTCTCTACTGCGGAGTAAAACCTTAGAAGACTTTTTAAGAGAAGTCTTCAACTACTGTACTTCTTTCCAAGATCTAGAAAGCAAACTATCGATTATTGTTCATTGCCTAGAGGATAGTGACGACAATGAGCCAGTGGTCACTGCTATGTTAAATGCGATTAGACCTTATTACCCTGAACCTGACCAGGTAGTAGTCCAAACAAATAGCAATCTGGCGACCGTTCCTGCCACCACATCTGCGAGGCCCGCATCCTATGGATAATATTGAATTATTAGAACGCTATAACAGTGGTCAAAAAGACTTTAGCGGTGTGTGCTTAGCCGGTCTCCAGCTCGCCAAAACCGATCTGATTGGAGCTAATTTTTCCAAGGCCGATTTGGAACGCACAGATCTGATGTTTTCCTACTTAAGCCGGGTCAATCTGCAGCAGGCCAACCTCAGCCATGCCAACCTCAGCGGTGGCAATCTTAACCAAGCTAATCTGATTTACACCAACTTAAGCGATGCCAACCTCCATGGGGCCAGTCTACAAGGGGCCGATTTGCGGGGAGCCGACCTTACCCTGGCCGACTTGTTTGATGTAAATTTGGCCGATGCGGACCTGCGTAATGCAGACCTGAGTGGAGCCAATCTAACCGGGGCCTGTCTGCGGGGGGCAAATCTGCGGCAGGAGCTACGCAGTGAGCAAACTATTTTGCGAGGGGCTCACCTACGACAGGTAGATTTGCGCGGGGCAAATCTCAAAGGAGCCGACCTAGCTAATGTAGATCTGAGTGGCGCCAATCTAAGCGAAGCATTTTTGAAAGAGGCCGACTTGCGCAATGCTGATCTGAGCAGCGCGAACCTCAAAGGCGCATCCCTGGCCGACGCTCAGTTAGAAGGTGCAAACCTACGCTATGCCAACCTCACCCGCACCCGTGCTCAGCGGGCAAACCTATCAGGTTGTGACTTTACGGGAGCCGACCTCAAAGGCATTAATCTCACGGATACCAAATTATGTGGGGCACAGCTTTTTCAAATTATCATGACCGATGCCCGCCTACTACGGGCCGACCTTAGTCGTGCCAACCTCAGTGGTGCAGACCTGACCCAGGCAGACCTCACCAACGCCTACCTAGGCCGCACCAACTTAGGCGGAGCCAACCTTACAGCAGCTATCCTGTTCAAAGCCGAACTCAGCAGCGCCAATTTAGTCGATGCTACGCTAACCGGCACAACTATGCCCGATGGTAAGGTACACGGGTAAAAAGTTCGCTTTCTAACGCGCACGTTTAGTCAGCACAGCTCCAAAACCTACCATACCTAACGCTAAAAGCGCAGCCAGAGAATTGGGTTCCGGAACGCTAGCTGGCGTTGCATTCCCATGACCGAGAGCAGCTAGAGCAAAGTCACTGACCACTTTATACGCCGCTGTGGTGGGATGAGTATCATCCCAAAAGAAAAACTCGTCTGGATTACTACATACGCCGTCAAATAGAAATCCTGGCTGAAAATTACTCAAGCAGGAATCAGTCACATTGGTAAATCCAAACGCACCTGGGTTGGCCAGGATATCGGCAAATAGAGTGCCAACATCTAGAGTAGTGATGTTGGTATCGGGACGGCTTTGAGCAAAGGCATCTAGCTTGACCGACAACAGTTCATTGTGGGCAGATGTGAGCTGATTCAGAATTGCGGGAATATCCAGCGGACTTTGAGCATCTAGAAAGTCAGCAAAAGGAGCAGCTCCCGTATCGGGTAAATTAACAACCAAAAATTCTTGGGCACCCAGGTTATCTAACTGAGTAAGTCCATCAATAATGTTGTCAGTTACAAAGTTGGGCAGCTGAGCTAGCGACAACCCACCTAAAGAAGCCGGGTTAAAGAACGCCTCGTTATAGTCGTTGCCTCCAATCCAAATTACATTAAGTGCACTCGAGTCCACAGGCACTGTTGCAGAGAGCGTAGTAAATGCGTCAATTTGATCTTGAAAACCTGGAAAGAAGTCAGCTAAAAAAGGAAAGTCATCATCTAGGACATGGACATCTGAAGAGAGTGCTCCAGCAAAGGCAAAATTGACACCCTGGTTAGGTGGCGGTGTAGTCAGTGGATTAACAACAAACTCTGTAGCCAATGTCGGGGTTAGCCCCAATGCCTGACCAACATTATCAATCCAGATGGGACCGTTGGAGTTTCTTTGGGCGTAGGGGGGAGGAGGTAAAGGCGGCAAACCCAAAGGAGAGAGAATTGCATCGGTGAAGTTAAAAAGATTGCCAGAGTCCGCCAGACTATCTCCAAACACGTTCAGGCCGGTAAATGAGGCAGCCCTCACTTCAAGCGGGATTAGGCAAGATGAGATAGCTATACCTACCGCAAAAAGTTTCTTCTTCATGCCGACTGACTGTGCTCAACACAGCTTTAAAACAAAAGGTGTATAGGGGCGCAGAAACTTTTCCAAACCAGCAGCAGCTTAGCTCTAGTATCAAGTTTTTTTAATCTGACCTAATCTCAGTTATAGGTGGGTAATGTTGTTTACTCAAGGTGGTTCTGAGCTTTTTTTATGAACTTTTTGTAAATCTTAGGCAGGAGGTATGAAGTCAAGATGTTGAAACCGGTTAAATCAGGTCGATGCTGCCATTGAGCGTTTGACTTTATTGATCCATCCTTGGCTGAGGGTAAGTACCTCGGTATAGGAAAGATCTGAATCTAAAACGAGGTCAAATACAAACGGCTGAAAACGCTGAGGAAACCATTGATGGAGCTTGCGACCGAGGGTGAGTCGTAGGAAAAATTCAACGATGAGAGGGGTAGAACGCGGGAACGAATAGTCAGATAAGTCTTTAAGAGCATGGGCTTCAGGAACACGCTGTTGGGAAAATTGAGGCAGGACACGGGACCAATCATCCTGGTATTGATCCAACAGCTGGTCGAGCAGCTGGATGTCTTCAAGGGATGAGTTGCAGCCCTGGCCAATGGAGGGGGAAACGGCATGGGCGGCGTCACCAACGAGTAGGATATGCTCACCGTGGTGGAAGCGATCGCACTTTACCGTCACTAAACGAGCCACCGGACGCTGCAGCAGTTCCTCGGCTTCGGTATCGCTGATCAGCTGTCGAAAGACCGGCAGCTTTTCGTCAAAATAGGTTAGAACGTCTGCTTTGGTGGTAAAAGTCTCCATAGGGTTGTTCTCAGCGTTAAAGATAAATGCGCCATGCAGCTGGTTGTTAGGTTGGGGAGCTAGAACAATCCGGCTATTGCGACCCAAGTTAGATGTGTGGATGCGGTCGGGAGCTAGCGCTATACCTGAGCTAGTTCTGGCCAGGAAGATAGATTTGTAGGCATCGGGTACATAGGATTGTTCGCAGGCGAGACTGCCATGCTCGACCAGCTGTTGCCTAACTTGGGAGCGGGCTCCGTCAGCACCGATGAGGCGATCGTAGCTGATGGTAAACGGGCGACCTGTGGCGTTTAGAAAACTGGCGGTCCGATGCTCGGCATCTAGCTGCTGACAAACACAGCTAAAGTAGATTTTGAGTACGCTGCTGGTATAGATGGCGGTTAGCTGGTCGAGCAGTGCTATTACCAAGCGGTTACGGTCAATGGTCAGTACCGGATTTTTGCGTTGAATATCGCGGATTTTGGTTTTGCTATGGATGATGGTACCGTGACAGACCACGGCATCTTTGGCGATGGCTTCCTCTAGTTCGGGGATACCCTGTAGGGCTTTGCGACCTCGTTTTTGTAGGGAGATAGGAAATGAGCGACGTTCGTTTGGATCGACTTTGCGCGGGTCGGGGCGGCGGTCATAAATTTCGATGTAGTATTGCTGACGACGCAGCAGGTAATGGGCCAGCAGGAGACCAGCGGGACCTGCTCCGATGATTACAATTTTTTGTGGGGACATAGAGATGGAAGAGACACGCATTGTCAGGGTATCGCGTGGTAGATGAATTCATCACACTTGTGCCATTACTACCCTGCTTCGACCGGAATAGCTCAGTTGTTGGGAACGATGATGTTATATGTAAGCTACACCTGAAGGATGCGATGCCAAAACCTAAAGGACGTGCCGGACGTAATATTCGTTTACTTGCTTTTTCTAGGCGATATAAAGCGGTCTATGCTTTTGTGAGCGCAGGGTTCATTGCCTATATTCCCTTTGCGCTAGCCAAGCTGACTGAGGGGTTCCGGTCGCTGTTTGCTGAGACGAATCCTGAGCTGACGGAATCGCCTGCTATGCCGATGGTTGTTTATGTTGGTGCGATCGCACTTGCTATTTTTCTGGTCATCAAGGGTGTCCGCCTGTGGAAAGGGGCCAATCGTGCAGACCAGGGCGCTAGAGGGGAGGAAGATGTTGCGAATGAGCTGCGTGGGTTAGCGGCTAGCGGCTGGCAGATTGAGTATGGTCAGCGTTTGGGGAAAGGGGTGGGGGATATTGATATTATTTGTGTATCACCCGGTGGTAAAACCTATGCCATTGATGTGAAGTCCCATCGATGTGGTGTTGTTACGGATGGGAAAAAGCTGTATCGGCGCATGGGTAAACAGCAGCAGCCTTTTGAAAAGGATTTTTTGTCTCAGGTGACTAAACAGGCACTGCAGGTAAAGAGGAAAAGGGGTGTTAAGTTTGTGACGCCGATTGTGGTGTTTTCAAATGCTCGGGTTGCGATCTCATCCAATAAAGTCAAACATGTCTATGTTATTGATAAGGCTCGGTTAGCTGGGCTATTACAATCGCTAGGATAATCCTAAAAATGCAGGGTGTGCACCGCACACTGCACAAACGTTTTAACCACTGCCAAATCAGGGCTGTGACGATTGAGTCGAGTTCGGAAGCTGTAGCTCAATACCAACTTTGCTACCCAAGTCGGTGATATTGTTAGCAAAATCGGTAGTAGCGGCAATGGGACCTGCAATTGTTGGTATTGCTGCAGCCAATGCGATTAGGCGTCTTCTCAATTGTTTCTGGTTACGCTGATCTTCCGGTTTTTTGACCTCGGATTCTACAGCGTTTATGTCGATTGTTAGCTCCTCTTGGTCTTCTTGAGAGAACTGGGCTAGATTCTGACGCAGGTTTTCGATAATCTGCAACAGTTCTTCAGAAGTGACGCCATTATTTTGAGTATGGATTTTATCGCCCATGACTTTATCGCCTGCGATGTTGTCGCCAGAGCCGTATTGATGGATGGTGTTACCCATGGTTGGTTCTCCTGGTGTGTAAATGAGTTTGAGGACTTGGTTGGTGTGGAGTAGCAGCATGGCATAGGTTTGGCCATGATCGTCGCTGAATTCGACTTCATAGACGTTGGGGCTAATTCTTCGACTAGGGTGCCGACTTGACCAGCGGTGAGGTTGTGGTCTGGGAGGTCTAATTTCAATACGATGACATCAAGTAGCTGTTGATTTGCGAATGAATTTCCCATCATTTAACCTGGAGCTGAATAGAAAGTGTTTTTACATATTGTCTACCAAATTCTATGAACCTATTTTATCTCTTTCTATGTAGTCACCGCCAATATTATCGCCTTTACCATGTTGATGCATATTGTTCTGTGACGCGCTGATGTAGATATTTTGAGCACCACCGGATTCTTGAAGCTTAACTCCTTTATGTTGAAGTCTCGCCTCAGTAGATTCATATCCATCAAGTAGCTTTCGTAAATCTAGCGTAAGTTTGAGTTTGCCAATTTTCACTTGTGATTCACCCATGTCCTCCAGACCAAGCAGTTCTTGGTAATCAAGAGGCTCATGTTCAGGATGTCCAGGAACTGGGACATGTTCAGTAGGCTTGTCAAAATTGGCATGAATCTTATTAAAAACGTCGCGTATAAGACCTAAAAAGAGCCTACGAGTATGCTCCTTTCCACTGATAGTAATAAAGATTTTCTTGTCGGCTGGATCGGCTTTAACACAAGCAGTGTTGTATATTTCATTACCTTCTATGTAGGCAAGCATAACGCCACTACGCCAACATTTTTGCTTATAAATTTTTTCATGGGTGAGCACGATGAAGCGAGCAATAATACTATCCGGAAGAATGTTGTAATGATACTGAAAATCTAAGGTATCACCGCCTTTCAAGTTAGTCTCATCCGGCTCCTCCTTCGGCAAAATAGCGGGTACTAAATACCGTGCAGGACTGCAGTCAGGTAGCTGAAAGCAGAGCTGAAATTCTTGCATCAGTTTGATGAGATAAATATGACGATTTTCTGGATAACGTTCGTTCGGGAGTACGCGAGTGAGATCGGTTTGCTTAAGTTGGCCTTTGGACTTAGTCTTTAAGTCATCATCGCTGAGCAAGGCATAGATACCATCTGTTACCCAATCAGGATTGAGTACATTAGTGTTCTGTAACAGAGGATGTTCTTGATAGTTGAGTACTAAACCAAGATCGTGAAGGAGACTAATAAGTTGAGTTTGATTCTTTTCTGCTGTGATACCCTGTCGCTCACAGATATTTTCATATGTTGAGTATTTGATAAAATCGGCATCAAGGTTTTCTAATTTCTCTTTTACTTCAAACCACGAAAGAGGTAGCAGATTATAAACTTCGTCTAGCTTACTCACTTCGTTACAGATGGCCTGGTTAAGTTCATCAATTCCAGTACCTTTAAAGCAAGAAGTTTCTATAATATCTTTGATATTAGGGTATTTATCTCGCAGGGCTTTACGGTTGATATCCAGAGGCTGCTCATCGCGTTTGTTACCGACAATGATAACAGGAGACTTATCGCCAAAGCTTTGGATCAGCTTAAGCCAGTATTCAAGGTGGTTATCTTTTTCGCTGGTGCGACAGTTGCAGACAAGCAGGTATAAGCTGCGCTTAGTCAGAAAGAATTGATGAGTGGCATGATAGATTTCCTGGCCGCCAAAGTCCCAAACGTTGAGGCGAACGTCTTTGCTGTTTATATGGATCTTCCAGTCAGACACATCGAGACCATCAGTCTGTTCTTCGTTGGGGTCAAATCGATTGTATTTCAGACGTTTTATCAACGAGGTTTTTCCAACGCTTCCTTGACCAACAAAGATGAGTTTGGCTTCATTGAGAGGCTGTACTTTGCCACTACGAAGCTGACGATAGTAGTTAAAAATTCCAGAGACAGAACCTGGTGCTTGGTAGTCTTCTGGAGGGCCAAGAATTTCTGGAGCAATCGGAAGTGGGTTTTTTCGTAGGTCTAAGGTCTCTAAAGATTGTAGAGCTTCAAGAGTCTCGGGAATTGTTGAGATTTGGTTATAGCTGAGGTAGAGCTGTTGGAGTGAAGCTGCTTGAGCTAAGGAATCAGGAATTGTTGAGATTTGGTTATAGCTGAGGTAGAGCTGTTGGAGTGAAGCTGCTTGAGCTAAGGAATCAGGAATTGTTGAGATTTGGTTATAGCTGAGGTCGAGCTGTTGGAGCGAAGCTGCTTGAGCTAAGGAATCAGGAATTGTTGGGATTTGGTTAGAGCGGAGGTCGAGCTGTTGGAGTGAAGCTGCTTGAGCTAAGGAATCAGGAATTGTTGAGATTTGGTTAGAGCGGAGGTCGAGCTGTTGGAGTGAAGCTGCTTGAGCTAAGGAATCAGGAATTGTTGAGATTTGGTTATAGCTGAGGTCGAGCTGTTGGAGTGAAGCTGCTTGAGCTAAGGAATCAGGAATTGTTGAGATTTGGTTAGAGCTGAGGTCGAGCTGTTGGAGTGAAGCTGCTTGAGCTAAGGAATCAGGAATTGTTGAGATTTGGTTATAGCGGAGGTCGAGCTGTTGGAGTGAAGCTGCTTGAGCTAAGGAATCAGGAATTGTTGAGATTTGGTTAGAGCTGAGGTCGAGCTGTTGGAGTGAAGCTGCTT
>JBCCHX010000022.1:0-90334 GCA_039028535.1 Cyanobacteria bacterium P01_B01_bin.77 | reverse complement strand
CTCCTTAATCAAGACCACACGACTAAAATCGGCATCAAGGCTAAACGCAAAAAGGCTGCTTGGGACAATCAGTACTTACAGACCATCCTCACTACTTAGGTCAAATGCAATCGCCATGTATTTGGAGACCAGAATCCCATGTTTCAAGACAATAGCCAGGGCGCAGACGCGTCCAATATTCCGCCTATCGTTCCATCGCTGCCAGAGTATCAGTACGAAAACATCAACCACACCCTGTTTGGCAGCCTGATCGCCATTCGTAACACAATTACGCTGCTCCACAAGCTCAACTACGCTGAGCCCAACGACTGGAGTAAACCCTTGCCCACCGGGCGATCCAATGAAATGATGGCAATTCTGACCAAACGAGTCAGGGTGGACTAAAACGGAATGAAGTTTCGTGAAACTCTAGACAACTAGCCTCAAAGCCCCCAGCATTAATAGGGGGCATTCCTTCTCAGCAGAAAACTCTGAAAACAAGATCCTGCAGAGGCACTGTGAGGTTATCCAGGCCTCCTTCCGTTCCCCAAGTTTGGAGGAGACTTGATTCAAAACCCCCGAAGTCGGGGATTCGGGGGCTGGATGACTTTTATCCACTTTGACAATCGTTTGCACTCAGAATTTCTTTGGTAAACGAATTCTCTCTACCAGTATTGGGGGGTTGGGGACCTGGATATCCTTGACATCTGAACTTATTCCACCGTTTGGAGTGTAGGGGGATAGCTGTCTTTCTCGGTACTTTTTTGTTTTTGTCGATAAATAAGACTATAGACGGCTGGGACAAAGTAGAGAGCCATGATCGATGAGCCGGTTATACCCCCTGCGATCGCAACCGCCAGCGGTCGCCAAAACAGCCCACCGCTGATGATTAACGGCACAAATCCAGCAATGGTGGTGATGGTGGTGGTAATCACGTGCCGTGTAGCTTTGACGACTACCTCAACAATGGCCCGTCGATCTCCCAGCTTGGATAGGCCATTTTCATTTAACGCCGACAGCACAATCACCGTATCGTTAATGGCAATCCCCACTAGACCCATGCTGCCAACAATGGCCATAAACCCCATGACGGCTCCAAATACTTTAAGAGAGAATAACGCCGTTCCCACAGAGCCAAGGCCGACTACGGCAACGATACCTGCCTGTCGGAATGAACCGAGGGACAAGACAAGCGCAATCACCATCACCAGCGCCAGCAGCGGCACATAGAGCAGTAAATTACCCTGGGCCTGACTTTGTTCTGCCTGTTCTCCGCCGTACTCAAACCAGTAACCAGGGGGTAGGGTAAAGTTCGCCTCCGCCAGCTTTGCTTCAAATGCCTGCTGCACCACCGAGGGGAGCACACCCGCTGTAATAAATCCCTGAACAATATTGACTCGCTGTTCATTACGGCGAGCAATCTTTGCTAGCTCAGGCACGAGGGTAAAGTCTCCCAATGCATCGGTGGAAGCACGATTGTTAGCTCCAAGCAGGTCTAAAGAAGCAATCTGGCTCAGGTTAGCCCGGTCGCTGTTGGCGACACGTACCCGCACCGGGAGATTTTCGGTGGCTTCTAAAACAGAACCACCAACGCTACCTTCTAAATAGGCTTCTAGCTGTTGGGCGATGGCGGTGTTGTTTAAGCCAGTCTGCTGAGCTTGTTCTTCATCTACGTTCAAGCCTAATTTGGGCAGGGCCTCGGTCAGGTCATCTCGCACATACACCACATCCGGCACAGCCGTGAGAATCTGGCGAATCTCCATCCCCAATCGTCTAAGTTCTGCAATATTGGGGCCATAGAGACGCAGCTCAATGGGGGCATCAAAGGGGGGACCCTGCTCTAGCTGTTTGACTAAAATGCGGGCGGCGGGAAAGGCACTATCTAACTGAGCCTGGAGATTGCGAACAATATTAGCTAAATTCTGATTGGTATTGAGCTGCACCATGGCCTGGGCGTACTGAGCCTGGTTGCGGCGGTTGCCGGTGAAGTTGTAGTAAAACTTGGGGGCACTTTCGCCAATAAACCAGTGCACCTCCTCGATGGTGGGATTTTCCAGCATGATCTGACGGGCCTGGAGCATTTGTGCGTGGGTTTGGCCAATGGCGGTTTGGGGGGCAAACTCGACTTCTACCTGAAGCTGGTCGCGATCGCCCGAGGGGAAAAACTGCTGGTTTAGGGTAGATGCGGAGATAAAGCCGATTAGAGGGAGGATGAGGGAAAGTGCGATCGCAAACAAAGGTCGCCTCATCGTCCACTGCAGCGTTTTGCGATAGGGACGGGCTAACAATGGCGACGAGAGCCCATCAGCCCACCAGCTACCAGGGCGCAGCAAAAATCTCTGTAATGACTTAATCGCTCCAGTTTGGCCGCTCACCGACAGCTGACGTGCTTGGGTCTGACTGCGTCCCAGTACCCGACCAGCCAGGGCTGCAATCACCGTCAACGACAGTGCCAAAGACGAAATCAACGCCACAATCACTCCCAGCGCAATGGTGCCGACAAATTCTCCCGCCGCCCCTGGCAGCAAATAAATCGGCAAAAACGTCATCACTGTCGTCACCGTAGACGCAAACAACGGCACCTTGAGGTAGTCAACCGTTTTAGCCACCGCGTCAACAGGTCGGTGCCCATGGTGCATCTCCACCTGGATTTCATCCACCGCGATAATGGCGTTATCAATTAGCAACCCCAGGGCAATAATCAGCCCCGTTACCGACATTTGGTGAATAGGTACCCCAAACACACTCATCCAGCCAAATACCGCCATGGATGTGATCGGCAAGGCCGTACCCACAACTAAGGCCGAACGCCAGCCCATGGTAAATAGCGTGACACCGACCACCAGCAGCGCTCCCAGCAACAAGTTTCCCAACAGTTTGCTAATCCGCGCTTCTACATAGGTGCTTTGGTCAAACACCACATCGAGACTGGTTCCTTGAGGTAGCTGCGTTTCAAAGTCTGTCAGAATTGCACGCACAGTCTCAGCCCAAAAATCAAGCCGCATGCCCGATTCCATCATCACCCCGGCAACAATGGCGGGCTTGCCACTGACGAGAGATAGGTCTGTCAGAGGCTGCTGCACACCCCGATATACCTGAGCGATATCGCTCAGGCGAGTAAACTGCCCATCCCCGGTTTGAATAGCAATTTGACGAATTTGATCTAAGGTTTCTAGCTCCCCTTCTACCTCAATAGCTAGGGTCTGGTCAGCAGTGCGCAGCTGACCTGCCGTCACCTTGGCATCGCTAGTCTGAATCCGACTGGCCAAATCCTGGGGAGATAATCCTACCGCCGTCAGGGTAGAGGCATCTATCTCCACCACAATCTCTTCTGCTGGGTCGCCAAACAGCTCCACGTCCTCTGTGCCGGTTGTTCCCCGCAGACGCAGGGCCAGCTCCTCCCCATAGCGACGCAGAATGGCATAGTTAGGTTCTGTCGGTAACTGCCAGGTGAGCGATGCAATCATCGTGTAAGCTTTGACGAAAGCTTCATCCAGCTCTGGTTCGCTAGTGCCAACAGGCAAACTGACAGCGGCATCGCCTAGCTCATCGCGTACTTTAGACCAGACGGGCTGGGCATCCACAATGGCTTCATCCAGCTCGACCGTTATGGTCGAAAAGCCTATACGTGAATCAGACGAGAGAACAGCGATTTCTTCTAGTTCTGAAAGCTCTGCTTCAATGACTTCTGTTACCAGAGCTTCCACCCGTTCAGCATTAGCCCCTGGATAGGCCGTCTGCACCACCGCGATGCGAGAGACCAGCTCAGGATCTTCTTGCCGGGGTAGAGACTGGAATGAAACAAAGCCCCACACCATAATCATGATAAGGGTGAGTACCAGTAGCCGAATGTTGCGATAAAACGGTCTAACCATAGTGGTGAATCTCTACTTAACCGGCCTAACTAATTGCCCTGGTACCAGGCGATGGGGGCCGCTGGCGACAACGACATCATCAGGCTGTAGGGTGCCACGAACCAACGCCCGTTCTCCTGCTTGATACAAAATCTCTACCGACTGAGGCTGCACCGTGTAGCGCTCTTTTGCCAAATTCTCGTCCGAATTCTCATCTGGTACCAGCACATAGCAGGTCCATAATCCCCGAATTCCCTGGGTTAGCGCTGCTGTTGGCACCCACATACCTTCTGTCGCAATCGACTCTTGCAAATTTACCCGCACCGTTTGTCCAGCATTTGCCTGGCTAGCTGCAGCTGACTCTAGCGCTAGTACAACCGTTTGCGTACGCGTTTGTGAATCTACCTCTGGCAAAATTGATGATACTGTTGCCGAATAGGAACGCTCACCGAGAGATACCGTTTTCTCATCACCGATGTTCAACTGCTCAATGGTACTGAGCGGCATGCCGACCCTAGCTTCAGGTGTAGTATTTTCCAATAGACGCATAACTGACTGCCCCGCGCCCACCACCGTACCCTCATCGGCATTTTTAGTAGAGACAACTCCGTCAAAGGGAGCCTTTAGGGTACTTTTCGAAATAGTCACATCCAGATCGGCAATACTGGCATCCAGCTGGCGCACCAGGGCCTGCTGAGCCATAACCTGTTCAGGGCGAGTCCCATTTCTCAGCTCTTCTAACTGACTGCGAGACTGGTCTAATCTGGCCTGGAGAGCTCCTGCTCCAAAAGAAAACTCATCCAACTCCTCACGAGAGATTGCCCCTTGGGTATAGAGAGATTCACGGCGTGATCTTTGTACCTGCTGTAGTCGTAACTGTTCTTCCAAATCCCTGACTGCCGCCGCTGCCGCTGCAATATCTTCAGACCGGGCTCCCGCCTGTAGTTCCATCAGCTGAGCCTCCGCCCGTGCCGTTTCCGCCAACAGCTGCTGTCGTTGAGTTTGCAAGTTACGGATATCTAAACGTGCCAGGGGCGTGCCGGTTTCTACCACGTCACCCTCGGCGACTAAAACCTCCACCAGCTGACCGCTGCGTTCAAAGCCTAGCTCGCTGGCCCGCAGCGATGCGATTTCCCCCGTGTAGGTGCGCGATACCGAGTAGCTGCTGACGGTCGTTACCGTTAAAGTTTCTACGGGTAGGACTCGATCTGTATGGGCAGCGGGCACCTCAGCTGAGCTAGCAATGTGCTCGTTGAGTCTGGGAACACCGATCAGCAGTCCCAAAGCGCTTAGACAGATCAGTACCAATCGTTGACGCGAAGTGCCAAAGACTGTGGATAAGGCCAAATTTAATGCGGGCGATTTAGACGTCATAGCGCTAATAACTGCTTAAAAGCAAACGTATGTTTGAAAATTGAAAAAAAGATGGGGACTATTTTCTTGATGACCTCGAAGGCTATTACCAAAGAGGTTAGCGAGCAAGCTTTATGCCAAAGGGAATTAAAACCCTAGCGCTAACGGAAGGGTTTCTACCAAAGGGCTGCATGCTATTAGCTAACTATCAACTGAGGGTGGAATTCATTCAAACGTATGTTTGATATAATTAAAACGCACGTTTGAATAATTCGCAAGTAAAAATTGGGCGTTACTAATTCTTGGGATGATGCCATCTGTAAAGCCTGGTGCTGTTAAATGGCGGGTTAACGTTGTATCCCTATATCCTGATGGTCGCTTATGATGGCTGGAGTGTTGATCTAGTTTGATATTCGATTTTGGAGCATAGATTACGTTAGATGGCGAGTGCAGCGTCCGCTGATACCAAAGAGCAACTCCTAAATGTGGCCGAGCAGCTGATTGCTGAGCGTGGCTATGCGGGGACCACTGTGCGGGCCATTGCCAATCAAGCGAATGCGAACCTAGCAGCGGTTAACTATCATTTTGGTTCAAAAGAAGAACTGTTTCGAGCTATCTTTTCTCGTATTGCCAGACCCATTGTTGTTGAGCAGTTAGCGATTTTAGGTGAGCTGCAGCAGAAAGAGGTTCTCCCGTCAGTTGAGGAAATTCTGACGGCGTTTCTCAAGCCTTGCTTTCAGAAAATTGTGCAAGATGAGTCGTTTCGAACTGTGCGGGCTCAGTTTATGGGACGCTGTTGGAGTGAGCCAGAGCCGTTGCAAAGTATAGCCAGCGGAGAGTTTATGGAGAGTCGTCTAGCGTTTTTGAATATTCTGCAGCAGGTGATTCCGGACTGTTCACGACGAGATCTTAATTGGAAGTTAGATCTTATGATTGCAACGCTGATTCGAGTACAAAATGAAGCGGGTAAGCCAGATTCACTGTTGAAAAGTAGTCAACCAGAAGATGTTGACTATGCCGTTCAATATTTAGTGAGATTCCTGACTCCTGGCATGTCGATATGAAACGGGTCATGATCAACATTAGAACTTGATTTTGCTAACGACGCATCGCAAGCTGCCAACTAACTGTGGCAGCTTGCGATGTTTATGGATATTCAGCTCAGCAGCAGCGTTATCCTCGCTGCTCTACTGGGGAGGTAAAAGCACCTGATTTACAACATGGATGATTCCGTTGCTAGCCTCGATATCAGCTTTAACAACACTGGCTTCATTCACCGTTACGCCAGACCCAACAGAAATAGTTAGAGGTATGCCAGCAACAGAGTCAACATCACCTGATGACAATTGAGTAGAACTGACACTACCGGGTACAACGTGATAGGTCAGAATAGTTGCTAGCAGCTCCTTATTTTCAGGCTGAAACAAGCTCTCAATTGTTCCCGCAGGCAAACGCCCAAATGCGTCATCCGTAGGTGCAAAAACCGTAAATTCGGTTTCCCCATTGAGAACGCCCACTAGCTTGGCGTGCTTCAGTAATGCTGTCAGTACATCAAACGAGTCGTTGGTAGATGCAATAGACGCAATGGTGTTGCTGTGGCCATCTTTAGCCTGGAGAGGCATCGCCTCCACGGCTTGAACGGTTGATGCTGCCAAGGCAGCGGCTATCATGCTAGTTAACAGCGTGCTCTTCTTCATGAGTCAACTCCTAACAGGTCTTTGGTACTTTTCTAGATGGATCTCAAAATATTCCGTTGAGACGGAGCTACGAGATACTTTGAGCTAATTGGAACAAACTTAAAATGGCGTCTAGACTTGTCGTAGATTACCCTTCGGAAAGCAGTGCAGAATCGAGGTCCATACCTTGGCCAATGCCCCAGGTCTCTTTGAGAATTTCACGAAAAGACGCGGTTTGGTGCAGCATGGCTTCCCGTAGCTGAACGAGTAATGCCTGGGCATCCTCCTTAGAAAGCTGCTGAACTTGGTTTTCAAATACTTGCAGTTCGAACTGCTGCTCAAGGGATAGTTGCTGGCGAACGTTCATAGGTATTTCAGGTTTTGTGTACGACCTTTACATTTCTTAACGTAACACCTATTTTTTGAAAATGCTGCTAATTCTAGATATTTTGTGGGCTACGGGGCTGTGGTGACCGTGTGAGTCTGTGTCTGGGGGGCTGTGCTTGGGGGATGCTGTGTGCGATCTCAATCCTAGCCGGACGTCAAAACCCACCACCACTAATGGTTAGCGGCACAAGCTCAAATGGTCATAATGATAATGGTAAATTTGTACTAAATAGCTTGAGGCTACGTTACCAGTGTTTTGTCGCTGGTTACTAGCTGATAATGCTCCACGGTGGGAAACGGATCATAAAAGTGGTGGAGCAATGTTTTCCACTGTTGATACTCAGCTGACTCTCGGAAGCCTTGGGTGTGATCTTCCAAGGTTTTCCAGGTGACTAACAAGATATAACGATTGTCTTTCTCTATGCACTTTTGTAGCTGATGGCCTTCATAGCCTGCCATTGCGCTAATGATGGTCTGTGCCTGTTGAAATGCTTTTTCAAATGCCTCTGTTTCATCGGGTTTAACGTCGAGAATGGCAACTTCTAAAATCATAGGTTGATTGGCTCAGTAAGTCTCACCCTAAGCCTCGGAATTGCCTTGGAATCTTCGGGGTCAGTTATCAGTACGGTAGTGCAAACACCTGCCGATGGCGCATAAAGCAAACTGAGTTTTGGGAAATTGGTTAACTTGTTAACCTACAGCAAAGATTACGGTGAAACGCTTTTGAGGTCAAGAGAAGTTCTGAGATTGCAATGTATCAACCAACTCTCCACAAAGAATATCGATAAAACTTGATAAAAAAGCGCACGCTCTTGTCACTCTTCTCTCAGTGGTGAAATTCCGCACAGCGCCCGATCTGCATCACTGTATTCGATATTGCCATAAAGATAAGATCCAAGATGCTCACAAGCATCAGCAAAGAGTTCATCTATCCTATCTATGGTATAGACAGGCCAAATCTTTACTATCCCGTTTGTTTTCGATTCATCTTCTCGAGAGGTTGCAGCAATGTGTCGCCAATCACGGCTAATATCACCGACACCTTCATGATGGGCAATTTGATTCCCGTCTAGAAGCCACCATAAACGAGTCGTTCCATCCGTCCCACGGGTGGCAACTTGTTTGCCATCTGGGCTAAAGGACACCTCTGAGATAGAACCTTCATGCCCTTCCATCACGGCTAATTCCTTACCGTTCAAATTCCATAAACGTACCGTTCCATCCGAGCTACGAGTCACAACTTGTGCTTCATCTGGAGGTCTAAACAATACTTGCGAAACAGGTCCTTCATGCCCCTTCATCACTGTCACTTTGCCACTGTCTAGGTTCCAAATACGAGCTGTGTTATCCTGACCGCTAGTTGCGAGCAGTGTCCCATCTGAACTAAACGATATATCAAAGATCAGACCCTCATGCCCCTTCATGACAATCACTTCGTCACTGTCACGTTTCCACAGACTTACTGTTCCATCCGTTCTGCCACTCGAAATAGTCATCCCATCTGGACTAAAAGATATCTGTGTGACGCTTCCTTCATGACCTTTTTGGGTACCTAAATTGTTGCCGTCCACATCCCATAAATGTACTATCCCCTCTTCCCCTCCAGTTGCGACGAGCCTTCCATCTGGACTAAAGGACATCTGACTAACACCCCCTTTATGTTCTGGTAAGGTGATAACCTTGCTATTTTCTGAATCCCATAGTCGTACTAATCCTTCTGACCCAAGAAACGCAATCAGAAACTCATTGTTTGGATTAAAGATAAATTCGTTGATTCCCTCTTTATATCCTCCTAAACCCTCACCTAACTGCTCTCCATTGAAATTCCATAATCGAGCAACACCATCTGATTCAAGAGTTGCAATTATCCTCCCCTGAGGACTGAGCTGAACTTTATCAACACTTACCCCTTCCTTACCAAGGGTAGCCAACTCATTCTCGTCAAGATCCCAAAGACGTGCAACATCATAATCTGCGTGAGTCAAAATTCTTTTTCCATCCGGACTAAAAAAAATTTCTGAGATAGCATTTTGATGAGCTGGCCACTGAATTTCATTGACTCGATTCAGACCAGTTTGTAAGCCAAATAGGGTGCCAGTTGGCAAGTAATCTAGTCCCCGTGTTTTGGTGAGAATATCATGTGCTTTTTTTGAAGCTTCAAAAGCTCTAAAAAGTACTTCCTCATCCTCTAAGTTTGATTTTTGCGAATCAGCGATCCATCGTTTCTCTAAATTTGCGATTTTTCTCAATCCTTCGAAAGTATAAGTTTTGTAAACCGTAAAAGAAAGGACTAGAGCTGAAACTGCAGTGATCCAAGATAGTCTCTGCCGTGCTTTCCTATTCTTAGTCTCTATCTCTCGAAGTTCCGTTTGACTGCGCTTTAACTTCTCCTGTGCATCTTTATTAGCAATAACTAAATCTTTATTTTTTGTTTCTAGATGTACCCGCTGATTTTTTTCTTTTTTCCACTTTTCTTCCAACTCCTCAACTATTTTTTCTAGCTGAGGTGATTGTTGAACTCGGATAACACCAGCCAAATAATCATGCACAAGCTGATATCTATCATCTGGTTGGTCTGGTAAATGTAAGACAATTCCTGAACCACAAAGAATCTTCAAAACTAGATTTAATGGCACTATCCTCTTGCTAGCCTTTGACGCTATTGTGCCAATTTTAAGCTCCTCTAACTCTCGAACAAGCTCAGGGCGGGTCTTTAATGGTCGAGTTCCTCGTTCATCCGTTAGTAAGTATAAAACTAATTGTGCTAGTTGTCGGTTTTCCTCTCCACAATCCTCTACTACATCATTTAAATATCTCTGTACCAATGTTTCTTTAGGATACTTTCCTAGCTTTTGGTATTTCTCCAGTCTCCTAATACCCTCTGTCTGTAGTTGTGCACCTACAACTTGCATCTCGATTGGGCGTACTTCACCTAAGGGTCTTGCTAAGTCCTCTACCAACACATCCACTAGCTCTGGTTCCAAATACATCCTTTCTCCTGATGCTAGATTCTTAATAATCGACGTTGCATCTGCTCGGTTAAAGTTTCCAATCTCGTATAGAGTTTGTTTCCCTAAGATATCCTCGAATTGATTTCGTGCCATTGAACCTTCGAGTAACTGTGCTTTCCCTACTAGCCGTCGAGCCTCTAACAAGTAATGTAAATAATCTTCTCGTATCGAAAATAAAATTTTCAGGGCGCCAGGTAAATCCAAGCAGTATGCAATAAATTCTAAAAAATCTTGTCGAGCCAATTGGTTTGGATTTGCGAAGAAAAACTCCTCAAACTGATCAAACAACAACACTGGTCGTAAGGTGCTGTCTTTACAGATTCGTCGTAATACATCGTGCAAACTACCACCTAATCTCACACCATCAGGATTTCCGCCGATAAGACGTAAAGGGGCTAATGCTCCAGTTAATGATTTTTTAAGTGCTTGTCGCCAGTTCGTATACTTCCGCATCACAACTGGTACATTTCTTCGATTTTCTAATGTGCTTGACTGTAGGGCAGGGAGCAGTCCTCCGTTTATCAAAGAACTTTTGCCAACTCCAGATTTTCCATAAAGCACTAATAATTTATGATCTCTACCTACAATTCGTTTCAATAACTCCGTCAAGTCTTGTTTGCGCTCTGACGCCTCAATTTCTGGTGCGATTTTCTCCAATGTCTCTCGCTCAGATCGCACTGTCATCCGCTGCCCCGTCCGCTGAGACCGTAACCGTCCCGCCCCAATAAAGGCACGTAGTCCATACTGTTTCTCAACTGCCAACCGTTCTTGCTTTACCTTGAAAGCTTCTAAATAACGCTTTTGCTCCCTTAGTCGCTTGTGTAACTGATCCAATATGTTGCTATACAGCCTTGGGTGCTCCATTACACCCATGCTCTGAGCTGTTGCCAGGTGCATAATGGCCATATCTGGTTTCCCTAGCTGATAAGCTGCCTCTGCCAATCGCGCTAGATATAGCATGCGCCACCAGTTGTCTTGCCGTGCCAGAGTGTCTAACGCCTGTTGTGCCAGCTTTCCTCCTCGGTCCCACTGCTTTCGCTTCAGGGCAATATCCGCCAAAAAGCCATAGTTCTCTGCCTGTTTGTCCGGGTCGGGATACCGCTCATGCAGTTTCTTCGCTTGCTGTGCAACGATTTCCAGCTCATCCCACCGTTGCAATCGATGTAGAACCCGTTCTAGCTGATTAATACACTTGCAGATCAGATCAGACCGTTCTGCCTGCTGAAAGACCTCTACACATTCCTGCAAGGGCGGTAGTGCCCAGTCCCAGTTCGCATTACTCTGGTACTTAATACTATCGACCGCATAGTACCGTGCTCGTCCCAAATAAAACAGCGCCAGTCCATATTTCAGCGGGTCGTGGGTCTGCCAATAACTAGCACTTTGCTCAAATAGCTCAGTGGCAGCTTCATTCAGCGCATTTAACCCCTGGGCAAAGGCCATACTGGCTTGTAAATCTAGTTCTAGCTCTACCCCTTGAGCCTGCAGTGCGTCTAGAGCCAATTCCAGCTCATCACTTTGCAAATAACCAAAACCCACCTGCTCCAACCGCCGATTAAACGACTCCGGTGTCTCTGGCTCCAACAGCGTGGCAAACAATCGCTCACTGGCCTGCTGTAAGCACTCGGTTACAGCCTTTCCCGACAAGCTAAACTCAATCGTCTCCCCACCCGCAATACTCTCAAAATCATTAGCAAACTTCGACAGCAGCCGATAGCCCTCATCCGTAAACCACAGCACCAACGGAAACGGAAACTCCCGCCGAAACTCTTCCCGGCGTTTATTTAGCTCCACCAAAAACGTTTCTAATGAGTCCAGCTGCTCTGTGCCCAGCACCAGCACCGCCCCCGGCAGACGACCCTGCATCGTCTGCAGTTGAGCATACAGGTTGTCATCATTGGCCCCTAATCGCAGCACCTGCACCGGCCCCTGCAGCTCTTCTGCGGTCAGCCGTTGCCCCAGCTGCTCCACCATCTGGTCTCGCAGACGCGCGTAGTTGCACCGCACCAACAGCAGCGTAATCGTATCCGCCCCCTGCCCAAACGCAATCGCACCGGTCAATTCCTCCAGCGCCGCCTCATTCTGCGCCGAGTTCTCAGAAAAGTTAAACCTGTCAGTTGGAGGCATGGTACTCATCAGCTCGTGGGCAGGTGATTAACGGTATAACCTAGTTACCAGATGCGCGGTTTAAAGTCTGATGTATTACTAATAGCTACACTGTCTCCCGATTGCTGAATCAAGAATAGCCCCTGATTGTACGCATAGGTGTCCACATCTTTATCAATTTCAATAGCCGCTACAGCTCCGTAAAGTCGGTAGCTAGCATAGTGGGGAAAGGCTAGCTTAAACTGCTCCAAACTACGCAATACCTGACGGATACTGTCCTGGGTCAGCCGTGATTTGACTTCAATCACGACAGCCACATCGTCGTCCACTACCAAAATGTCAATCTCTAAATTGCGCTGATCTCGAGCGGAGCGTACCCGCTGGTAGACTTCCTGGACTGCCATTCCCTGCTCTTGAAACAGTCGTAGCGCCGCCGGGGCAACGATGTTTTCCACAAACCGTCCCCAGCGACTGCTGAGGCTGTTGACAGCTCGGTTGGCCTGGGCGGCAATGGCTTCTGACTTAGCTATACGTTTATCGTATTCAGCTTTCGACTCGGCCATCCGTTTGTCAAACTCAGCTTTTGATTCAGCTAGGCGGCGGTCAAATTCGGCTTTCGATTCGGCGGCGCGCCGATCGGCTTCGGCAAAGCGGCGGTCGGCTTCTTCCTGCGAGCGTTGGAACAGAGCGTAGATATCGTCAAGGGTAACTGGATCAGACATGGCGAGTAATCTTGGCTAATTCAATTCTATCCTGAGCATTCTGGATGCTTAGGACGGTGGGTCGTGTAAGTTCTGTATGTGTGCCCAAACGGTACGGGTGAGAAACGCCTCACCCTACGATTCTTTTAATTCCTCGGCTTCTAACAAAATGGGGTTTACATCAAACCAGGACTCCCCCTGGTCACGATACTCAAACACTAGCCGACTATGGATTAACCGCTGATAATCATCATCCCCACCGACCTTTTTGCGCTGCTGTCGCACCTGTTGCAACAGTGTCCATTCATCCGCCGATAGCTGTAGGGTCATCTCATTGCGTCGGGCGCGAATCACCTCTTCTAGCTTCTGCTGCTTGAGCGGAAAGGTCCGGCCCTTACGTACCCAGCCATTGAGCAATCGCAGCAGGTCTCGCACATGACCGCCGCTAATCATACACAGTCGTTCCAGGGACTCTGGCTGGTCAAATAATCGTGGTACTTGGGCCAGCTGCTCAGCCTCTGGCTGGCCTGGCATTGCTCGGGCTAACACCAGCTGTCGCAATAGTCGCATTCCTTCCTCACAGGGCTGCCCATTGCGTAACTTTACGGGCACCATAGGCAGCACCTTGGGGTCATCGGTGTACCGCGCTGTCAACAGTCCGTATTCACTCGAGAACTTAAGCGCCAGGGGAATGGTATACACCTTATGACAGTGCAGTTTTTGCAAACACTCGTGCTGGTCGATAAACAGATATTCCTGCTGTGAGCGGCCAAAGGCTTTGGGACGGTTGTCAATCCGGTCAAGATTGTCCACAATCACCACCAGCCCTTTTTTACCCTGCTGCTTGAGTTGGGCAATGGCAGGTTTAAGTAATTCTTCGTTGATTGCCTCCACCAGCTGGTTTTTCTGTGGCCCTAAAAACTGATTGAGCCGGTCCCGCAGGGTGGCATCATTCTTGGCCCTGGCGGTAATTTTGCCAATACCCGCTGCCAGGGAAAATTCGCCGCTGGTGCTGGCGCTGGCGCTCAAGTCCGTCATGCCTGGAGTTTTAACTAGTATGGGCACCGCTGCTTCGGCCTCCAGCTCAATCTCGGTCATGAGTACCTTGGCGGCTTTATGCAGTAGGCCTCGCAGCCCCTTGGCTTCACCAATGTCGATGCCTTCTAAGCTTTGACTAATGCGACGGGCGATGGCCAGCAGCAGATCGCCAATATCCACATCGGCCATTTCCAGGTCTTCTGTAGATTCAAAATAGACCACATGGAATCCTTCGGCTTCCAATTCAGCCCGCAGCTTCAGAAGTTCCGTCGATTTACCACAGCCAATGTGACCCGTAAACAGGGTACAAGTGGGATTATCTGGCTCGTAAAAGGTAATTAGATCTTTGATTTCAGTAATGATTTGCTCACCGCGCACCTCAGAAAAATCGATATAGAGCTGTTGGTCGCCTTCTTTTTGAGGATCGAGGGTACGCGCCGGGTTGGTGGTCTGAAAAAACTGACGAACATCTAGCACAGGCTTATCAGAAACTAGGAAAACGCTGATCGGTGTCCCTATAGCTTCAGGCATCTATTATTGCGCTCCCAGGAGACTGGCTAACATCGTAATAGTGCTTAACAAAATGAGCTAGTTAAGAGAGCCTCGCTATCTTTCCCAGGTTCTCTGCCAGCAAAGTGGACCGTATATGAACGGATTTTGAGAGTCCCTTACTACAGTGTGTTTGAACGCTACACCGATGAGTTTCGGGCCTTTGAACTAACTAAATGCCGCTAAATACCGGTAGCTATGAGGCACTACCCTTACCAGAAGGTCGTCTCTGGCTGCCAGGACTAAACGTTTAAAGGGATTTAAGAATGATTGATCAATACGACTGCTGTAAATAGGCAGAACATAACGATACCTAATGCCCAGATCAATTCATATAATGCGTAGTTGGTGTTGTCTGGATAGGTGCGAATTTGGCGACTCCGTTCGTTGTCTGGCAGCAATGTCATCGGTCTTTTACAGTTACGTAGAGTGAGTTCAGCCAACTAGTCTAGACAGGTGTTTTAAGAGATTGTGGCCCATTCTAAAAAACTTTACTTTTCCTGCTTAAAATCAACAACCTTTCAACGGATGTTTAAAAACTTTATGGTTCTTGACCATTAGATGGTGAATGGGAGCTGGATGGTAAATATACTTCCTTTGGGTGCGTTAGGACTAAAGGTGAGGTGACCGCCGTGTTGTTGAGTATGCTGATACGCTACGGCTAACCCTAGTCCGGTCCCTTCTCCGACCGACTTGGTTGTAAAAAAGGGATCAAAGATTTTCTCTCGTATTGAAGAAGGAATACCAGCACCAGTATCCTTAATTGAGATAGTTATCCAATTCTCTTCTTGGGTGCAAGTATGAATGGAAATTTGCCTCAAGGTGTCCTTGTCTAGGGTTTCTAGGGTCTCGATAGCATTGAGCAAAATCTGCATAAATACTTGATTGATGGCCCCTGGCTCACAATGAACTAAGGGGAGTTTGTCATAGTGTTTAATGACTTCAATCTTGTTGCCAATGCGCGATCGCAAAATCATTAGCGTATTGTCAAGGCTCTTGTTTAAATCGGTGGGCTTGATACCTTGTTCGTCAGAGGAGGCAAAGGATTGTAAACTTCGAATGATAGCTTCTATTCGTTCTGTGCCCTTATTTATAGACTGAAATATCTTAGGCATATCTGCTTGAATATAGCCTAGGTCGATATCTTGGCTATAGCGCAGGGCGGCTGAGGGAGCATCTGCTGCCTTTTGCTGTTCTGAAGCTTGATGTTCATAGAGTCTGACTAGTTGGAGTAAGTCTTTGCCGTAGTCTTTTAAGATTTCAATATTCCCTGTAATAAAGGTCAACGGATTATTGAACTCATGGGCAATGCCGCTGACTAACTGGCCTAGGCTGGAGAGTTTTTCTGTTTGAATCAGCTGGGCTTGAGTTTGTTTGAGTTCCCGTAGCGTCTCACTAAGTTTATTTGTTCGTTCAGTGACACGATGTTCCAACGTAATTTCAGATTGCTTTTGCCGACGAATAGCATCGAGAAGCACAAAGATCGTAAGTATGCCGAATATAAAAACAGCCAGGGCAGGCCCTACGAGCTGCTGATATTGTTTATAGAACGACGGTTTTGTGTTGATGAGAATGCTGTCAATCGGTAGACTGTTTTGGCTAATGTTGAAACGATGCAATTCTTCTGCATCGAATATCCAGTGATTTTCGGAGTGTGTAATCGCTTTTATCTGGGGTACGGGGATGCCGTCTAAAATTTTCTCAGCTAGTTCAACAGACTGCTGGGCATGGTAGCTTCCCTCTAGTATTTTGCCGCCCACAGCGCCATGGCCCAAATGCATAAAGGAGTCTGTATAAATGGGATTTGGTAGCTGCGATCGCAACAATTGAACTGTTTCTTCAAAGGATAAAAGTCCGTCTGTCGTTTTGTCAGAGCGTAGCTGACCCGCAAGAAATATGGGCCAGTGGTGGGGATATTGACCGATCTGTTCAGCAATAGTCTGAGGGGTAGCATTGCTAACAACTGCAATCTCAGGAAAATTTGGAGTGCTAGTCGTCATGGACGCTATCCGTTGCTGATTAGCTTTGCCAGTTTCAGTCGAGTCCGACAATATAACTACGTTATTGGTCTGAGTTTGACGTTGAGCTTCAAGCAGTGTTTCTTTGATACTGTGAGTCTCAAAAACTCCAGTCATCCATGGAACCGACAATAATTCTTCTCGAATATGATTGAGACCCATAAAGACCACAGGGAGTTCCGGAAAATGGGTCTCTCGATTAGCTAAAAGCAGATTCAATCCAGGATCATCGGCCACCATGAGGAGTGTCAGATCCATATCTTGATATTTTTTACGGAGATAGTCTAAAAAAGCGATTCGATGCGCCAAGGCGGGGTGGCGTTTGGCGTCTAAAAATTCGTGATAAATGGTAACTGAATGACGACTTGCTGCAAATCCTTCATCTATTCCCTGCACGACGTGTGCCGTCCATGAAAGATTAATGTCGTAGGAATGGATAATCAGTATATTTGCAGGAGTCGCATCAACCGGAGGGGATGTCTGAGCAACAACGGGGGTGGCAAAACTGAGTAGCAGGAACAGCAAAAAACGGGCTGTTCTTTTTCTTAGACTGCCTGTGGGTAGCATCGGTTGTCTTTAACTTTTTTCATTCTGCAGATACGATTATCCAACTAGCTATTAGTAGACTCACCGATAGATATTATCTTCAAAGATAGCTTGATTAATGGCTTTGTTTACAAGTTGTTTATCTATCAATCTGGCAACAGTATAATTACTGGTTTCTTTAAAGGAGTTTGATAAAAGATCTATAGAAGCTATAGGAAAATCAGCGCATTTCCATAAAAATTCGTCTAGGATGGCGGGTGTTGTGCTGTTCTGTGCCAATGGTTTTAGACCTGCCTCGCTTTTATCGTGCTGCCAATCCTAGTCGGGCCCTGCGATTGGTGCAGGACAATGACCGGCAGTATTACATCGATTTTTCCTCAGTGCGGGGTGGAGACATTGTTCGGGAGCTAGAGCGGACCATTGCTCTGCTGTCGCCGGATGAGGCCACAACGCAGCTGTTTACGGGAAATATTGGCTGTGGTAAATCGACTGAACTGCTGCGTCTAAAGGCCAAGCTAGAGCAGCAGGGGTTCCATGTGGTGTATTTTGAGTCAGACCGCGACTTGGAAATGGCTGATGTGGATATTAGCGATATTTTGCTGATGATTGCCCATCAGGTGGTCGAAAGTCTGGAAAATGACGGTATTAGGCTCAAGCCGTCGGCCCTGGTCAATCTATTTCGGAATTTGGCAGAAACGCTCCAGACGCCGATGGAAATTGCCGATGTTAGTTTCTCGGTGGGGATTGCGGCACTGACGGCTCGAGCCAAAGAAAGTCCAGAGATGCGCAGCCGTATGCGTCAGTATTTGGAACCGCGCACTAAGACTATTATTGATGCGATTAATGAGGAACTGCTGGAGGCTGCGATCACAACTCTCCGCTCCCAAGGTAAAAAAGGTCTTGTCGTCATTGTCGATAACCTCGACCGCATCGACCCGGTCGAGCGGGCCAACGGTCGCACCCAGTCAGAATATCTCTTTATCGACCGAGGAGAGCAGCTCAAACGTCTTAACTGCCATGTGGTTTATACCATTCCCCTGGCCCTGGTATTTTCTGACGATCTACCTCGGCTGTCCAACCGGTTTGGTGTCTCCCCCAAAGTATTACCCATGGTTCCCGTCGCCCAGCGCGATGGCACGATCTCACAGTCAGGACTGGCATTACTCCAGCAGATGGTCCTGGCGCGGGCCTTTCCCGATAAAAACTACAATGAACGCATCGATCACATTGGCGATGTGTTTGAGACCATCGATGTGCTCAATCGTCTCTGTCGCCTCAGCGGCGGCCACATGCGCAACCTGATGCGTTTGCTCTATGGCTGCCTACAAAAGGGCGATCCGCCGCTCCAATCCACTGTTCTTGAAGCTGTTATCCGAGACGAACGCGATTCTCTCATGGCCCTGATTGATGAAAGTGAATGGCAGATGATGTTTAAGGCCATCAGTACCCCAGACACTCAGGGTAATGAGGCCTATGGCCTGCTGTTACGCAGTTTGTTTCTCTATGAGTATCGAGACAATAGCGGTCGCTGGTTTGACCTCAATCCAGTTTTAAAAGAAACCAATCGTTTTAAACATTGGCTCGCTGAGCAGTAAACGCACGCATGTACCAGGCTGATCTTCCTAATATTGTCACCCATAATCAAGCAGCCCTAGACAACCTAAAGCGGGCGCTCACCCTGGGCAGGGGACAGTTTTCATTAATCTTAGTGCGGGCTAACTACCACCGTCTTACTCAGTTACTGCTTAAAGAACTGGGGCAACAGCAATCATTCCACACGGTGGAGCTGTCTGCTCAAAGTCATTTGCTGCCTGAGGCGATTACTAACAGTCAGTCAGCCCTCGCGCATCCCCCAACTGCTGTCATGGTGACTGGATTTGACCAGGTAGACGCTTTGGAGAGGATGTTCAAAGCGGCCAATGTGGGACGCAATGCACTGCTGACAAAATTTCCCTATCCGGTGGTGCTGTGGATGACTGACACGGTCCTCCAATGTCTGACGCTCCACGCCGCCGATCTCAAAAGCTTTGCGGCGGTGCCGATTCAGGTGGACTATCCGATCCAGTCGCTGATCGAGGCCCTGCATCGGTCGGCGGCGGAGCTGTTTACCTATATTTTGGACAGCCATGATTCTCATTTTCTTGACTATGTGGCCCCCCATTTGCCCAGCTTGAGTAACCAGCTAAAGAGTCTGACGGAACAGGAATTACCGTTTGCGATCGCAGATCTCACCCATCACCGAGCCAAACTAGACGGTGCCCTGCAGGCCAGCCTTAATTTTCTACAAGGTCGCGAAGCCCACACACCCGGTCGGTTAAAAGTGGCCAGGGACTATTATGAACAGAGTCTAGACTATTGGCTGCAGACCGATAAAACGGTCGAAGATACCCGCGACCAGCAGGCTGTTTTACTCTTGCATCTGGGGCTATGGTGGCAAACCCATGCCGAGCTACAGCGTTCCACCTATCTTGCCTCCTGTCGCCAGGCCCGGCGTTTTTATGAGCGGTTTATTGAGGTGCTGCGGCAGCAGCGTCGCGATAGCGGCAGCGCTAACTTGTCAGTTCGCATGGCCACATTTATCCATGTTCTAGCTGAAATCCTACAAAAACTCGGAGATTGGGATGCCCTGGCCAGAGTGGCCCATGAAGGACTCGAACTCCACCAAGGAGACCCCGTGCGGCTAGCCCGAGACTATGGCTATTTAGCAGAGACTGCCCTGGCGAACGAAACCTGGCCTCAGGCACAACATAGTGCCACAGTTGCCCTCAATCTATTAGCCCAGGCTGTCCGCAGCACCCAATCAGATGGAGCCACCATTGCAGATACCTTCGAGGTGACCGTGCACGTCTCTCCCCAGGCAGTCAGACTGGCGCTACGTTACCATCAGAGTCGCTATTACTTTCTCCGTGGGCAAGCCCTAATGCACCAAGGAGATGACACTTTGCTAGACGACGCCCTCCATGACTTAGAAAATGCTCGTCAAAAAACAAATCCAAACCACAATTTTCATTTGTATCGCGATATCCTGAGTGTTCTCCAGGATCTATATTTTGCTAAGCGCCTTTATCTAGAAGCGTTTGTCATCAAACAGGAACAACGAAGACTAGAAAATCAGATGGGCCTGCGGGCGTTTATTGGTTCTAGTCCTATTCAGCCCCATCACTCACCAGCGGTTACAAACGAGGTTTCCTCAGTGGAAATGCTGGCCTCGGAGCGCCAGCAAGCGATCGAGCATCTGGTAAACCGTCTGATGCAGCCCCAGCATACGTTAGTGATTCTCCACGGAGAGTCGGGAGTGGGCAAAAGCTCTCTTCTCAGCGGCGGTCTGGTTCCGGCCCTGAAGCTAGCCACCGCTGAAGGGCGTACCACATTACCCTTGCTAGTGCGCAGCTACCACACCTGGGAGATAGCGATTCTTCAAGCCCTGCAGAAGGTTACCTCTTCCCAACCGGCGGCTCCCCCTAACTTTAGGGTCTCCTTTCCGATTACGGGAGACAGCTTATTGG
Organism: Cyanobacteria bacterium P01_B01_bin.77; assembly: GCA_039028535.1. Taxonomy (GTDB): domain Bacteria; phylum Cyanobacteriota; class Cyanobacteriia; order Phormidesmidales; family Phormidesmidaceae; genus Leptothoe. The sequence goes on along the minus strand of JBCCHX010000022.1, from coordinate 69,610 downwards.
CGCATCTACGTCAGCATGCCCAGGACTACTATCAACAAGTTGTTATTATCTTTGATCAGTTTGAAGAATTCTTTTTTGAAAGCCCGAGTACTCAGCAGCGACGCTCCCTCTACATTTTTCTCCGAGACTGTCTAAATGTGCCTTATCTCAAGGTTGTTCTGGCGCTAAGAGATGACTATCTCCATTATTTACTTGAGTGGGAACGTCTCACCAGCCTGGATATTGATATCCTCAGTAAAGATGTTCGCTATTACCTGGGCAACTTTACCCCACGGGAGTGTGAAGCCGTCATCCGCCAGCTCACAGACAATGCCCAGTTTTATCTAGAAGAAGCTTTAATTACGGCCCTTGTCGATGATTTGACCGCAAACGATGCCGAAGTACGGCCCATTGAGCTGCAGGTAGTCGGGGCCGAACTTCAGCGAGAGAAGATTACGACGCTGCGACGCTACGAACAGCTAGGCGACGCTCCAATTCAGGTTTTAGTCCGAAATTTCTTAAATCGAGTGGTGCAAGACTGTGGGCCTGAAAACAGTGCCCTGGCCCGTACAATCCTTTATCTACTAAGTGATGAGAGTACTACCCGCCCCCTTAAAACTCGCGCTGAACTAGAAGAGTCCCTGGAGTCCTTAGATACCCTGGTTGATCCTGAGCAGCTCAATCTTGTCCTAAAAATTTTGGCGGCCTCAGGCCTACTCTTTGAGAATCCAGAGGTGGGGGGCAGTGTGCGCTATCAGCTGGCCCATGATTACCTGGCAGACCTGGTCAAACAACAGGATATGCCAGGATTAATGACCGTACTCCAGGCAGAGCGTCGCCGCCGTAAACAGACCCAAACTCAGTTGCGCACTGCCCTCCAAGAACAGGCGCTGGCGCTGGCCCAGGCCACTGAAGAACGCTATCGAGCAGAAACTGCAGAAATGCAGGCCCTGGCCTCCGTTTCCCAAGCCCTGCTGCTTTCCCACGATGGCTTGGGAGCCTTGCTAGAAGCCCTGAAAGGAGCCCAGCAAAGCCAGCTTACCCCCATATCGACCTACCTAGAAAACCAAATTTTGTTTCGTCTGTGGCAGGCATTGTTCACGGTGCGAGAAAAAAATCGCATACGTGCCGACTGGGTGCTTACAGCCGGCTTTAGTCCCAATGGCCAGTTTCTTGCCTCGGCCAGTGACGATGGCACCGTCAGACTGTGGAGTGCTCGCGGTAAGCTGCTACAGGTCTTCACAGGGCATCAAGGGAGTGTCTTAGGGGTGGCTTTTAGCCACGATAGTCAGCTGCTGGGTTCAGCGGGGGAGGACTTTACGGTCAGGCTTTGGAATTTATCTGGTCAGTGTTTGCGTATTCTCAGCGGTCACACGGAAGCTGTGAATAGTCTGGCGTTTAGTCCCACTAGTAAGCTGTTGGCATCGGCTAGTAATGACCATACAGTCAGACTCTGGACCCATGAGGGGCAATGGTTACACACCCTGGAAGGTCATCTCGACTCGGTGCGATCGGTGGCTTTTAGTGCCGATGGTCAACATCTAGTATCGGCGGCAGAAGACGGCACCCTTTGTCTATGGAATACAGCTGGTGAACTCCTCCAGGTTATGAGCAGTCATGCGGGCTGGGTGTTGCGGGCGGTGTTTAGTCCCGACGGTCAATACATTGTCTCCGGTGGTGACGACCATCTGATCAAACTTTGGACTCTAGAGGGAGAGCTGGTGGCCTATTTTGAAGGGCATCAGAACTGGGTGCGAGACCTGTGTTTTAGCCCCGATGGTACCCGTTTGATGTCAGCCAGCGACGACCAAAATATTTATGTGTGGGATCTCACAGGCAGACTGTTGGACACACTTAAAGGACACCGCAGCACGGTACTCAGCCTGGATCTTAATCCCCAAGGCACCCAGCTAATTTCGGCCAGTGATGACAATACCATTCGTCTTTGGCAGCTAAAGACGCCGGAGATACCTAAACTTAGCGGCCACCACGGCATTGTCTGGGATGTGTGCTGGCAGCCCCATTATGAGCGGCTGGTATCTGCCGGGGCTGACCAAACCCTCAGACTATGGTCTGCTACCCCCGGAGACCAACGGCTGTTACAAACAATTCATGCCCACAACAGCAGCATATATAGCGTTGACTGTAGACCTGATGGCCAAGTGATAGCCTCGGCCGGTGCTGACCAAACGGTCAAGCTGTGGACCGCAGACGGTCAGCTGTTACATACATTCCAGGGACACCACAATGCGGTGTGGTCTGTAAAGTTTAGTCCTGATGGCACCTATTTGGCCTCGGCGGGGAGCGATCGCAACATTCGGCTCTGGCACACCGACGGTACTCCCCTAGGGCAGCTGCGTGGTCATGGAGGTACTGTCTGGGCCGTTGCCTTTAGCCCCGACGGCAGCTACCTCGTCTCCGGCAGCGAAGACGGCACTCTGCGGCAATGGTCCCTGGCAGGCATTGCCAGCGGTGACATTGATTTTACCCATCAAACCGGAGCTATTTTGCAGGGACATACCGGCAGCGTTTGGGCCGTCGCTGTCGCCCCCGACAGCCAGACTATTGCCTCTGCAGGCAGCGACAACACTGTCCGTCTTTGGCGACAGGGTGCCCTGGTGCATACCCTGCGAGGACATCATGACTGGGTGCGTAGTGTTTCCTTTGGCTTAGCAGGCAATGTAGTTGCCTCGGCCAGCGATGACGGCACTATTCAGTTTTGGCAAACTTCAGGCCAGCTGCTCCACACCTTCACCGGACACCGAGGTATCATCTGGCAGGCCTCCTTTGACAGCACCGGGGAGCGTCTTGCCTCAGTCGGGGCCGATGGTCACCTACGTCTTTGGAACCTAAACATGGCCGAACTTATGCAGCAGGGCTGTCGGTGGCTGGCGGATTATTTGGCCCACGGAGATCTCAGTGATGCGGACCGGCTAATTTGTGAAGATTACTGGGAGTGATTGCAGTTGATTGCACATTACTAAGGCTGAGCTTAAGGTTTGGCCCATCGTTAGATAAGTAATGCTCAGATGTTAAGTGACCTTTGAGTGATCTTTGACAGAGCAACGCATGACGCAGGTGTGGGGTGCGCTACTGATTTTTGCAGTTTGTCCGCTGCTGGGGGGGCTACCGCTTACAGGCTGGTGGGTACAGCTGACCACGGGCAAACGGCTGTCGCAAATTGGTACGGGTAATGTCGGCGTATCGGCGGCTTTTTACCATGGCGGCACGGTGGTTGGCATTGGCGCAGTTTTCCTAGAAGCCTTTAAGGGGATTGGTGCGGTGTTGCTGGCCCGGCACTTTTTTCCGGTGGACCCAATTTGGCCGGTGGTGGCGCTGATGGCCCTGGTGATGGGGCGCTACTGGCTGAGTCGGGGGGCGGGGGTCACCAACGTCAGCTGGGGCTTTCTGGTCTATGACCCGCTGGTGGCGGTGCTGGGCTGGCTGCTGAGCTTGATTGCGTTTACGGTGCTGCGAGAGCGCAAACAGGGCCGTCTCTTTGCCCTGGTGCTGTTGCCGGTGCTAACTGGAATGATCCATAACGACGGTGCGCGGCTGGCGGCTGTAGCCTGTCTAATGGGGCTGATTGGTTGGATTTATCAGAAGCTGCCAGATGATTTGGAGCTGCCCACCCAGGGGACACGCACAGAATCTCGGCGGCTGTTTCGCTTTTTTCGAGGAGAGTCGGCTTTGCAAGCATTAGATCAGGTGTTGGACCCGGCGGTGGTGGGCAATAAAGCCGCTACGCTGTCACAGCTCAAAGCTTGGGGGTATCCGGTGCCCATGGGCTATATTCTGCGGGCGGGGGATGACCCGGCGGCGCTGTTGGGGTTGGCCCAACCCTCACCGCAGCAGCCTCTGGTGGTGCGATCTTCAGCGGTGGGCGAAGACGGTCTGGGGGCATCGGCAGCGGGACAATATGTGTCGGTAACAGATGTGGTTAGTCAGGAGGGGTTGGACGGTGCGATCGCAACCTGTTTCCAAGCCTATAATCGCCCCAGCGCTGTGAAATATCGCCAGGACCTAAGGCTATCCGAAGCCGCCATGAATGTCCTGGTACAGCAGCAGATTCATGGCGTAATTTCCGGGGTGGCCTTTAGCCGTGACCCCATTGCTCGCTGTGGTCATAACGTGGTGATCGAAGCCCTACCGGGGCCAGCCAGCCGAGTTGTTTCGGGGCAAATTACCCCCCGGCAGTACCATGTGGCCATTACCCCCGAGGATATGAAGCCCGGTGACGATTGGCAATTGTCCGATGCGGTTGATTTGCCGATAGAATCCGATGGCGAAGATTTGGGTATATCGGGCGAATCGGACGAATCGGACGTAGGGACGTTCCATGGAACGTCCCTACGTCCGATTCGAGATTACCCCATTCCCGATCGTCTGATCCAACAAATCGCCTACCTTACCCGTCACCTTGAACGCCGCTTTGGCGATATCCCCCAAGACGTGGAATGGACCTACGACGGTGAACAGATCTGGGTGTTGCAAAGCCGTCCGATTACGACGCTGGTGCCCCTATGGACACGGAAAATAGCCGCTGAGGTGATTCCCGGTGTGATTCGTCCCCTCACCTGGTCTATTAATCAACCCCTGACCTGCGGTGTGTGGGGAGATTTATTTACCATCGTTCTGGGTAAACGGGCAGCCGGATTAAACTTCTCCCAGACGGCGATGCTGCATCGTTCCCACGCCTACTTTAATGCCACGTTGCTGGGGGATATTTTTCTCCGGATGGGACTGCCCGCCGAGAGTTTAGAGTTTCTCACCCGTGGGGCCAAATTTAGCCGTCCGCCCTTAATGTCTACCCTGCGTAACCTGTCGGGGCTGATGAAGCTAGCGACCAGAGAATGGCAATTAACCAAACGCTTTGCTCTCGATAACAAAGAGCATTTCCAACCAGGGTTGAACTCTTTGCAATCTCCCTACACCCTGTCTGCTGAGGACATAAAAAAACAGGTAGAAACGATTTTAGCCTTATTAGAAAAGGCGACTTTCTACAATATTCTCGGTCCCCTCAGCTTTGCCCTACGTAAGGCGATCCTCAAGGTGGATAGTGCCCAGCTCAACTATCGTACTAATCCTGAGATTGCAGCGGTTGAAGCGATCAAAGACATTGCCCGATGGCAGGCGTTTCTTCTAGACCAGTTGGAAACCGTCCCGGCAGATAATGAAGACCTTTTTGAGGCCCTAGCTCGGCTGCCCGAAAGCGACCAGCTATTTGACCAGCTGGATGGATTTCTGGCCATATATGGCTATTTGAGCGAAGTGGCAACTGATATCTCGGTGCCGACATGGCGAGAGCAACCAGCCCCGGTCCGAACTTTATTAGCCACATTCTTAAGACAGTCACCTGCGTCCGCCTCCAGTGGCTCGACCAACGGTTTGGCTAACGGTTCCGCTGGTTCTACCGGCTCTGCCAGTTCTGCTGGCTCTGCTAAAACAGACTGGAAACAGCGTCAGGTACAAGCTCGGTTAGATCTCAAAGGCAAGGTGGCCGAGGTTTATAACCGGCTATTGGCAGAGTTAAGAACGTGTTTTTTGGCCTTAGAACGTCACTATATTGGCAACAGTAGTCTGCAGAAGGCAGGGGATATCTTCTTTCTGACCTGGCCTGAAATCAAAACTTGGGGAATGTCGTCTGCGCTCGCGACGCGCGATGCGCAAAACAGCCCAGTGGATAGCATTACCACTCGCCGTCAGCAATATCAGGCTGATCAGAACTGGACACCGCCCTATTTGGTCTATGGTAAAGATCCGCTGGCCTTGTCCATCGCCCCTAGGACACCTTGGCAAACTGGACGATTGCTCACAGGAATTGGGGCAAGTCCGGGCACTCTAGAAGGCGAAGTTCAGGTGCTTACCACATTGGACACCACTGTGCCCATCAACCAAAATACGATTTTGGTCGTACCGTACACCGATGCGGGTTGGGCACCGCTCCTGGCAAACTTAGGGGGATTGATTGCTGAGGTAGGGGGGCAGCTTTCCCATGGGGCCATTGTGGCTCGAGAATATGGGATTCCGGCAGTGATGGATGTGGCTGACGTCACTCAACGACTACGTACAGGCCAGCGCGTACGTATTGATGGTCAGCAAGGCACGGTTGAAATTCTATAGATTATCTATGGCACTATGAAACACTGCTGCTGGGCGGTGGCTGTCCCGCTTAATTCCCTGTTATGACTGTGTTCCAAGTTCCTCGGCTAGAAAATAGGTTTAGCGGTACTCAAGGGCTGTCGCTGTTTTACCAGGCGTGGTACCCCCCCGGTGTGGCAAAGGCGGTGGTTGCCTTGGTTCACGGGTTTGGGGAGCATTGCGATCGCTATTCCACCGTCACTACTGCCCTCACCCAGGCGGGCTATGCGGTGTTTGGGTTCGATAACCAGGGCCACGGTCGTTCTGAAGGCCAGCGGGGCCACATTAATCGCTGGCAGGACTATCGAGATAATGTCAGTGCCTTCCTGGCTCAGGTCCGGCACCATGAGCCCACTCTGCCACTGTTTGTGCTGGGTCACAGTCTGGGCGGACTGATTGTTTTAGATTTTGTGCTGGCCGCACCTCAGGAGCTAGCAGGGATTATCATCAGCGGGCCGCCGATTCGACCCACGGGGATTGCTAAGCCTTATTTGGTTGCGATCGCACGGATATTATCAGGTGTGTGGCCCCGGTTTTCGATGGATGTGGGGGCAGGGGCAGAAACGCTGTCCCGCGATCCGGCAGTGGTAAATCAGACCCAAGACGATCCGCTCACCCATTCGATGGCAACAGTGCGGTGGGGGACGGAATGTTTGGTTGCGATCGCAAATGTCCGCCGCAACATCCACCAGCTTCAGGTACCTATTCTGTTAGTCCACGGCAGCGCCGATAAAGTGAACGATGTCCAAGGCAGCCAAGAAATCTTTGAGCGCATTACCGTGGATAAAACCCTCAAAATCTATCCCGGTAGCTATCACGAGCCCCACAACGATCTAGACCGTAATCAGGTCATGAACGATCTCGTCCAGTGGCTCAACGAGCATCTTGCCCGTTAGATTTATCTAAGGAGCAGCAATCAAAATAAACTCCACTTGAGTCGGATTATTTCCCTGGGAAACACACCGCGCTAGGCTTGCCTGTGCCCACAGGGCTAGACGACTCCGCTCAGTCCTTTGCTGACATCCTCTAGGGATATGGATTCTATTAATTCCTCTATTCCTCTATCCTGAGAGACTCCTCTGCCAAATCGATACTTGCCCCAACACAGCCCGGTGGCTAAGCGCAGCCGCAACCACAGTCTCCTACACACCACCACTCTTTTCCCATGCCCCTTACCTGCCAACAACTGCTCACCAAATATCCCACCGAATGGAAAGCCGCCACCGTTCACCCCTTCCTAGCCCAGTGTCAGCGAGGCACTATCCAACCGCAACAGTTCAATACTTGGCTAGTGCAGGACTATCACTTTGTCGTTGAGTTCACCCGCTTCGCCGCTAGCCTGATCCAATCGGCTCCGGTCAACCATCTCGATCTTCTCCTTGGCGGTACGGGTTTTCTCAAAGATGAGCTGAACTGGTTTCAGGCTAAGGCTACCGAGCGACAGCTGAGCCTAGTGCAACCGTTGCAGCCTACTTGCAAAACCTATTGTCAGTTTATGGTAGACCTGGCCCAACAGCCTTATGCGCTTAAGGCCACTGGCTTTTGGGCGATTGAGTTAGCCTACAATCAGGGGTGGCAGCTGCATAGTCCCATGCCTGAACCCTATAATGAATTTGCCGATCGCTGGGGCAATGCGGAGTTTACGACCTATGTAGAGCTTCTAGCTCAGCAGGCTGACAGTGTTCTTCAGGATGCAGATGCAACTATTCAAACTAAGGCTGAAAAAGTCTTCCTCACCGTGGCTAGTTTAGAAAAAGACTTCTGGCAAATGGCCTACGGGGATACCATTAACTAACTAATAACCTATACTTCCCATGGGTTCTACCCTTGATATTATCTGGGTAATTCTCTGTGCCATCCTTGTTAGCACTATGCAGGCAGGATTTTGCTGTTTAGAAAGTGGGTTAGTCCGCGCCAAAAACAGTATTAATGTTGCCATTAAAAATCTGGTTGACTTCTGTATTGCTTCCTTGCTCTTTTCTTTACTCGGCTTTCAGCTGATGTTTGGAGCGACTGCCGGGGGCTTGATTGGCACTCAGCTACCCACTACGACTAGCTGGGCAGCGGGCGACTATACTTTTTTTCTGTTTGAGCTGACGTTTTGCGGTACGGCCACCACCATTGTGTCTGGTGCTGTCGCCGAGCGGATGAGCTTTTTAGGATACTTTTTTACCGCTGTGATTCTATCGTCCCTGATTTATCCAGTGGCAGGGCATTGGGTGTGGGGGGGCATTTGGTTCGATACACCATCGGGCTGGTTACGACAGCTGCAGTTTCACGACTTTGCCGGGGCAACGGTGGTACATGCCGTAGGTGGCTGGATGGCACTTGCGGCTATTTTAATCCTGGGACCACGGCTAGGGCGCTTTAGCCCCACATCCCGGCCGATTGATGGCCATAATCTACCAACGGCTGTTTTGGGGATATTTTTACTGTGGTTTGGTTGGTTTGGCTTTAATGGTGGCAGTACTTTAGCCTTTAGCGATCAGGTCCCCAAGATTTTGGTCAATACGACTCAAGGGGGAGCTGCCGGGGGGCTGACCGCATTGGTAACAACCTGGATTCTGCATAAACGACCCAGGGTACCATTGATTATGAATGGGGTGGTGGGCGGTTTAGTTTCTATTACGGCTGGATGTGATGTGCTGGTACCCCTGGGAGCTGTATGTACTGGTGGCATAGGGGGATTGTTGTGTACGCTCTCCGCGCGTTGGCTGAGTCAGCATCATATTGATGATGCGGTGGGTGTTGTTCCTGCTCATTTGGTGTGTGGTGTTTGGGGCACCCTGGCTGTCGCCCTATTTGGGGATCCTCATCTGTGGGCACCGGGCTATGGTTTTTGGCAACGACTAGGGTTGCAAAGCTTAGGGGTTACTGTTGTTGGTCTCTATGCATTTAGTATGAGCTACGGGCTGCTAACGTTGGTAAATCGTTTATCGCCGCTGCGGGTGACATCAGACAAAGAATATGTTGGCTTGAATATTTCTGAGCATGGGGCCAGCACAGCCACCCAAGAGCTGATTACTAGCATGAATAATCATTCACTGCGCGGAGATTTTACCCAGCCAGTTGTCGTTGAGTTTGGCACTGATGTGGCTCCCATTGCCAATCATTACAACCAGGTTTTGGCGAAAATGCACCGGATTCAGATAGCGCTCAATACTAGTCAGGAGCGTTTGCTGACGATTCTCAATTCACCTGCTTTTCCAGTTGTGATTAGCGAGCCTGATTCTGGTGTTATCCAGTTTCTGAATGAACGCTCCGCTGAGCTGTTTGGGTTTACTCTCCCTGAAACGGGACGCTATCGAGAACCTGACTTTTGGCATGATTTGACTGTACGGGATATGTTTTTACAACAGGTCAATGGTCAAAAGCGAGTCAACGGGTTTGAAGCTTGTCTTTCTAAGGTGGATGGTGCTACGACCTTTTGGTCACTGATTTCTGGTTTAGAGATGACCTATGATGGCCAAGCCTGTGTTTTGTTTTCATTTAGTGATATTTCTGATCAGATTGAACGTGAGAGTGTCTTGCGCCGTCTAGCAAGTACTGATTCGCTGACGGGAGTGTACAACCGACGTGCATTTTTAGAGCAGGCGGATAAAATGCTGTCCTTGGCTATAGGCCGAGACTGGCAAGTGGTAATTTTGATGCTGGATATTGATCATTTCAAACAGATTAACGATCAGTTTGGTCATGGTAAGGGGGACTTGGTGATTCGATCGGTTGCCCAAGCCTGTGCGGCGGTGTTACAGGAGCATGATTTGGTCGGGCGTTTTGGCGGAGAAGAATTTGTTGTTTTGCTGAGTGATACGAGTTTGGATGTTGCTCAGGCTTTGGCTGAGGGGGTGCGATCGCAAATCCAACATCTCGAAATTATCGAAGGTTTTCAGGTGACGGTTAGCATTGGCATTGCTGCTATGCAGCCAAATGAAACGCTTGAGGCTACGCTAAAACAAGCGGATAAAGCCCTCTATCTGGCTAAATCAAGAGGGCGAAATCGTGTAGAAATTGGTTGAACCATTTGTCAGCAACCCGTCCAGAATCGTTAATCTGGGCGGGTTGTTTTTTATCTAGCGGCTACCGCCACCGGGAGTGCGGATAACGGCTGTACCGAGAGGGACTTCATCGCCCAGGTTGGGATAGGTGCCATACACTCGGTAGGGTACATCGATACCGGCGTTAATGGTGCCGCGTACGCGAGAGTTTTTCATGACGATACGGATGGTTTCGTCAGTGGGTACGGGTTCTGCAAAGGTGAGGGTGAATTCTTCGAAACCATAGTTGACGGAGGGTTCAACGGCTTGGTCGCCGACAAAGATTTCGAGGCCATCGAGTTCGTGGAAGGTGATGCACTGGACGCGAACGCGCTGTAGTGCATCACCCTCAACAGAGACTTCGAAGTAGTGGTCTTGGCCACCGCGTAGGATGCCTGCCTCGGATACGGTCGCGGCTGTAAACGTTGCCTGAGCAGCGGGAGCTGTTGCTACTGCTAGAGTGGATGTCATCGCCAGGGCTGCTAATCCATTGAGTAGTAATTTTTTCACGGGTTACTCCTTTCGGATTTAGGTTTAAGAAACACGTCAGTGCTTCTACGCAGAACAATAGCGAGTCTGCTCAGTGGAATTTTGAGGAAGTGCTGAGAAGTCAGTGAGTGAGCCGAAAGAATCAGCTGACCGCGACTTAGAGTATTTCGATCTGAATTTTATGGAGAATTCAATCGATTTTCAGCAAGAACACCGTAATAGAATTTCAGATCACTTTAAGAGTTAAGACAACGCTTTCTTTGTTTAACTTCAGCAAGGCATTATTCACCTGAAACAATTCAATATCTAGCTCGTGTAGGACTATTATTATGTTGTCGAGAAGTCTACAAACATAAACCCACACGGATCAATATCTTGCGTAATCTTATCCAGTAACCGAGCGGGGCTTCCTGTAACCATGGCAAATGTCCACGAGGAGCCCCTAAAGTAAATTTTAATTTTGAGAAGTCATTATTTTTAGGCCATGCCAATTCAGAACGAAAGTTTTCAAATTCGTCAGGGCTATAGCTACCATCCAAAGCATTGCCGCACTCTAGATAAACTTGTCGCTGCACACTAAAACCAAACTGTTCACCGCTAAATTTTCTCCATAACCTATCTATATTCTGCAAAATATTACAAGGAAATTGATCTATTTCTCCAGGAATAAGAGGGCCAGCTTTATTCTTATTACAAGCGTCTAGCATGATTTTTGCGGTTTCTTCATTGGCCTCTTGCCAACGATTATTAGCTAAGTAACCTATCAGGGCTTGATAGGTTTTGGGCAAAACCGTTTGCACCACAAAAATTGCGTTACCCGAGATAATCGGAGAACTGACGAATGCTCTCATATGCCGATCATTTTTATTGCATAAAAGAGCATCTTGAGGAGAAGGAAGTCTATAATCATAAACTTGCGATTTTGTTGATTCCTCTTGAGAGAATCTTTGTGTGGATAGCCACGCACAAAACCAACATGCGTCTTTCCATGTGATTCCGCTAACTGGTTGGTGTTCAGGGTGAGATGTATAGTCTAGTGCGTGAGCTTTAGAATGAAACTGACCCAAAGCTTGGTCTTCTAAAAAGAGCCGATATTCTCCCCAGGTGATGGGATCTGGCGACAGGATTTGGTTCTCATTTATATGAATTCCATCTTTGAAGCGTTGTGAAAGCCTAAGTTTAGGAGCAAGCTCTCCTAAACTTAGATGCATCTTGCTAATTTTCTTATACAGAACGGCTCTTATTGATTTACTCACATAACTACCATCCTCGTTAATAATGCTGTAAGCAAGCGATATATTGTGAGGTGTGCTTTTTCTTAATGCTTCCTCTACTATGGGATCTGCACCATATTGTGCTGCATAAAATCTTATCACTTCTGACCAATTACTATCGTCGAGCTTTGAAAGCATAAAACTCTCTAATTGCCGAACTTTAATTTCAGCCGAAGCGAAATACTCTTGAAAAGTTTTATGAATAAATTCATAGAGACCGCCTTCTTTGCCTACAAGGATCCCTGCAATTTTATGTATTTCATCAATAAAAAAATCTGGGGAAATTGAGTTTTCTCCGTATCTCTCTTTCAGTTTTTCTCGAATCAGCTTTGATCCAAAAATAATATTAAACTGAGACTTTTCCTCACAAGTAAGTTGAAAAGCTAAACTTTGAAGAATAGCCCGATTATCATATGCACCACCACTCAAAGGTGTACCTTTTTTCTTAGGTCGGCCTTCAAGCATAAGGTTAGACATTTGATTGTATAGTTCTTCACGACGCCTGGCTAGAGCCTTGTCAGCTTGGTAGGTGCTGACGATCATTGTGATTAATAAAGGATTTTCAGCAAGTTTGTTCAATGCTTGATTTTGAATGATTTCTCGTATCAGATCTTTTGATGCAATTGAAGCTTTTTTCAAGATTCTTGTATCCAGAATTTTTCCGTATAATCCATCTGTCGATACTTTTCTTTTACTGTTTTCTCTAAAGTATGCATACTTAAGGAAAAAATCTTCAGAATACCACTGCTCTATGAAGTCAGTTTTTTGACTTGCATTAAATGGAAGAATTTTGAACCTGAGTGCCTTAACAGGAGTGAATTTTTCGTTATATCTTCTTTTTTCAACACCATGAGGTCGTGATGTAAGAATGAATTGATTTCTGTAGTAAGATGCCATTTGAAAATTCATCCAACATCTTAGTTTCTCTCGTAAAGCATCTGGAACTTCATCCAGGCCATCAAGCATAACAAGACACTCACCTCGTCGTAGGCGTTCATGAAACCAGTTTTTCGGAGAGACTAAATCTGGATATAAATCAGGGTTGGTTCGTATATGATTTTCAACTAAGTCTGGAAGTGATGGTGCTCTTTCAGTCTGAATTTTTTGATAAATTTCTCGACATCTCAATAAAATGGGTGTTAGTTTTTTGGTGTTGTGGTTGTTAAAAAGGCCCGTGACATACATTAGGCATAAATGTCTTAAAAGGGTTGTCTTGCCGTAGCCTGGACCTGCTACTATAAGAATCCTCTTATGCGTGTTATCTTCTGTTTTTACGCGTTTTTTGGGAAGGTAATGCCAGATTTCATTAGATTGTTCGCTAAAGTATGCACCTTTCTTAGTGATTGCTTCGGCTTTTAGTGGAACATAGATTCGAGCTAGATTTAAAGGCGCTAAATCATCTAATCCTTCAATTTCAATTTCTGTACAGTTGACCTTTAAACATTGATAATATTGGTATTCAAATCTAGATATGTTTAGATAGATGCTCTGCCTTCCATACGATAAAAAATCGGCAAATGCCTTTGCATCTCTTTCGGCCCAGTTTTGAAGTCTGTCTTTCAATACTTCTGAGAACTTTTTACCATAGCTGGTGAATAAGCTAAGAAATAGACTGGCTGAGTAACCAATAATAGCTTTTGAAGTTTCTTGATATATGCTAAATAAAACTGCTGCGCCAAAAATACTTGGGCATAAAGCATTAATAATTTTTTCTAAAACTTCCGACTCAGATTTTCTACGAGGCATAGTACTTTTCTTTTAGGCGCTCAAGAACTATGTGTTTTATTTTCCCCTTGTATCATGATTATATTTCAATAAATCCATAGAAAATTTTGTCCGTGTTGACCACTATCAAAATGATGTAGGCTCTGTCATTAGTCACTTACTAGGATGCTGGAATCCCAAAACAATATACTCAGCCGGAATGCCAGCATCCAATAGCTCATTAGCAATTCCTTGCGACGAGTCGCAGCATAGTTGTCAGACTTTTTTCTGCACCAATGGTTTCAATGTTCTCCGTAGTTGCTTGAGCAATCAGAAGTCGACAAAAACGCATGAGCATCCACGAGTCTTCTCATGTCGTGTACTCTTCAAAATCTTCTAGAGGTTCATCAAAGTTCAGAGCCATCAAAATTTGACCTTTTGCATTGCCTCGCTGTCGTCGTTTTTTCGGCAGTGCCATGGGCATCAACTTGAGAATGGGCTGCTCATCACGAGTGATGATATTTTCTTCACCCTGCAACGCAGATTGAAACAACTGATTAATCTGCCCCTCAGCCTGACTAATATCTACTTGCTGCATTGTCTGACCTCAAGACCTCCATAGTTAGAGTAGCGCTCACGCCTTCTATGAGTATCCTAGCCATTAAACTATGACCGTGCCGGTATTTCACAAGCCGTAATGACTAACCTCACTGACCTTAGCTCCACTATCGTAGCCAAAATTCAATCTTCACCGCACCAGCGCATCCCCTTCACGTCCTATATGGACCTAGCCCTTTACCATCCGGACTACGGCTACTACACTACCAAACCCTCCATCCTTGGCCCCGACGGCGACTTCATCACCTCCCCCCACCTCAGCCACGATTTTAGTGAGCTACTAGCCGTCCAGTTTGTCGACATGTGGCACACCCTCAACCAGCCCGACCCATTCCACTTAGCCGAGATGGGTGCAGGCCAGGGCCTGATCGCCGCCGATGCCCTCGCCTATTTGCAGCAGTACCATCCCGACTGCTACGCAGCCCTAACCTACACCATTATCGAAAAGTCTCCTGCCCTCCGCGCACTTCAACAAAAACGCCTGACTGACGAAAAGATTACCTGGACTACCCTTGATGAACTCTCTTCCATCACCGGTTGTCTCTTCTCCAATGAACTGATTGACGCTTTTCCCGTCCACATCATCGAAAAGCACAACGACCAGCTCCAAGAAGTTTACGTTACAGCCAAAAACAGTACCCTCCAAGAAAGCCTCGGTCCTCTCTCCACCGAAAAACTCACCCAGTACTTTGACCTTATCAACATCGATCTTCTCACCGATACCTACCCCGACGGCTACCGCACTGAGGTCAACCTCGCCGCCCTCGACTGGCTCGATACCGCTGCCAGCCGCCTCGACCGAGGCTTTCTCCTCACCATTGACTATGGCCACACCGCCCCACGCTACTACAGCCCTGCCCGCCACAAAGGCACCCTCAAGTGCTACCACCAGCACCGCCACCACGACGACCCCTACACCAACATTGGCCAGCAAGACCTCACCGCCCACGTTGACTTCACTGCCCTACAATGCCACGGCGAACAAGTCGAACTCACCACCCTCGGCTACACCCAACAAGGTCTCTTTCTCATGGCTCTCGGATTGGGCGATCGCATCGCTAACCTCACCCAATCCATTCCCCCTGGCCCCGACGGCTTCAACCAGCTAATCCAACGCCGTGCCGCCCTCCATCAGCTCATGGACATGAGTCCCATGGGGTTGGGCACCTTCGGCGTTTTGGTGCAAGGCAAAGGTTTACAAAACGACGTTTCTCTCAAAGGGCTCACCATACCGCCAATGAACTAAATCTTTTTGGAGAGACAATCTTTGATGCCTGATGAATAGGTTGACTCAGCTTTTGCACTAAGGTTGGCTGTGTGGCTAAAGCTCGCGCTGGGTTGAAACGTCAGCGCTAATTGAGGGTTGTCCGCTAAAGGGACAATTGGGTATGGCCGCGCAGAAAGTCGGTGGTGGGGTGCTCGAAGCATCATTAAGTGTGGTGGAAGCGATTCCTAAACACACATCTCCGATGATTGTGTCCCTTCCAGCGGACACCCTTCAGTTAGCCCAGGGTTTCAAACCCAGGGCGGTGCGAGCTTCCCCACCAACCACCCATGCTATTCTTCTAGCCCCTCCCAATTTCCAAATACTGCTCCACATGCTCCGGCACCGCAATCCCCGCTGCCAACTTCGGATCCACAATCGGCTCCCCCGCCTGTATCCTCAGCGGGATCACCCCTGCCCAATGAGGTAGTTCATAATCCGCCGTATCGTCTACTGGTGGCCCGGTCCGAATCTTCGCCGATGCTTCATCAATTGGTAATGCCAATACTGTTGTCGCTTGTAGTTCCTGTTTATTGGGCTCCCGTGTCTCCGCCCACCGTCCTGCCATTACATGCTCCGTAAAGGCATAGAGCGCTTTGAGCTTCTCTTCTCGCTCACTTACCAACTCGGCTGTCCCAAACATGACCACCGAGCGATAGTTCATCGAGTGGTGCATGGCCGACCGTGCTAATACTAATCCATCCAGCAGGGTGACGGTTACGCACACTTCAATCCCCTGCTGCAGCGATCTCAACATCCGACTAGCGGCAGCCCCATGGATAAATAACCGATTATCAAGGCGGCCATAGGCGGTCGGAATCACAAACGGCTGCCCTTCTGTTGCAAATCCCACATGACAGATGAGCCCGGCATCTAAAATCGAGTAAACCGTCTCTAAATCGTAATGTCCCCGTTTGGGAACTCGCTTTACCTGGGTCCGTGCTGTTTTCATAGTGCTATTCTCCGGCTTAGAACTGGTTGCTCCATGAGACCGCACTTTAACGAATGTAATTGGCCCTCGGCTAGAGCCAATTTATAATCAAACAATCAGTCCAATTTTGAGGCTCGCCGATGGAATTGGCCCTAGTCATCGATTCATCTCTAGCAGAACCCTTACATCAACAGGTCTATACCCAGCTGCGTCGGGCCATTCTCTCAGGCCGGCTACCGTCGGGGCAGCGTCTGCCGGCATCGAGATCGCTAGCAAAATCTTTGGGACTTTCTCGCACCACCGTCACCCAGGGCTACGATCAGCTCATCAGCGAAGGCTATTTGCAAACCCGTCCTGGCTCTGGTACCTATGTCTGTGCTCAGCTACCGGAAATATTACTAGAAACAGAGGCTGTTGCTCGGCAGGCTCAAACTGTCGCTGATATTCCTTTGTCAGCCTATGGTCAGCGGGTAACCCAGTCACCGCAGCTACATTTTGAAAACTCTTCTGAGATTAGTTTCCGCTATGGTCATCCCGCCCTAGATTTGTTCCCAGTGGCACTATGGCGAAAGTTGTTATCCAAGCATTGTCGCGCCACCACCCAGTGGCTTAACTACACCGATGAGTCGTTGGGCTACCAGCCCCTGCGAGAGGCCATTGCCGACTATCTCAAACGAGCGCGTGCGGTGCGCTGTACCCCTGACCAGGTGATGATTACCAACGGTAGTCAACAGGCGTTAAGTCTGATTACTCAGCTGTTGGTTAATCCTGACGATAGTGTGGCCATAGAAGAGCCTGGCTATCGCGGTGCCCGTCACATTTTTATGGCCAGCGGAGCCAATCTGTTGCCCATTGGGTTAGACCTAGATGGGCTAATGATAGAAAAGCTAATCAACCATAGCGAAACACCCCGGCTGGTATACGTCACTCCGTCCCATCAGTTTCCCACAGGGGCTTTGCTGTCGCTGCCAAGGCGATTGGCGCTGCTGCAGTGGGCTCATAGAACGGGCGCGCTGATTGTTGAAGACGACTACGACAGTGAATATCGCTATGGTGGACGACCCATTCCTTCACTTCAGGGACTTGATAGCCATGCATCGGTGCTGTACGTGGGGACGTTTTCTAAAGTGATGTTCCCTAGCATTCGCCTGGGTTATTTAGTTTTGCCTGAGTCTTTAGTGGCGGTTTTTGGTAAAGCTAAGTGGCTGGCCGACCGGCAGCCGCCTACTCTAAGTCAATATGCCCTGGCAGAGTTTATTGCAGCGGGCCATTTGGAGCGTCACATTCGTAAAATGAGGCTGTGCTATGAACAACGACGCAACGCTCTGGTGCAGGCACTCTATAAACACTTTGGAGAATCAGTGGAGATTTTTGGCGATAGTGCGGGGCTGCACATTATGGCCAGGCTGCCTCTGGGAATGAGTGATGGGGATGCGATCGCAAAAGCTGCCCATGTCGGTGTAGAAATATGTAGTGCCCAGGTCCAGTATGAAATACCTTGTAAGGTCGGTGAGTTTGTCTTTGGCTATACCGCCATAAACGAGGACCAAATAAAAGCAGGCATACACCGTATTGCCAAAGCATTCCAGGTATAGCTAATTGAATTTAGCCGATCAACGTCCTTAAGGCTGGGCATATATGAACATGAACCATTAATAAGTTTCTTGCCAAGGTAAATACTCCCATAGAGAAATATCTACTATAGAAGGTGACAGCAATAGTTTCGAGGACAAGACTTTGGACATTACACTGCTTGCCCTATTACTGATCAGCATGATTTTATTCGGGTTGCATATGCCCTATGCAGTGCTGACAATGGTTGCAATTATCGCCCTTGCCACCGTAGCAACGCGTCTATCCTGGTCTGTGCTCAGCGCGTTTGAGTCGATTGAAGTCGATTAGCGCTGACCAGTCTGCATCTATCCGATTTTGTTGAATACTCCAAAAGAATCCCCCTAGTAGGCTTGAAAGCTGGTTTGAGCAAAGACTGGGGGATTTTAGTATCAACCAGTGTGTGAGCAAATCCTCACTAATTTTAATTTCGACCTAGTAACCGACAACCGCCCGCTTACAATGGATCGGTTGTATCCTGCGACACTAGTTTTGATTGAACGTTACACCCTGCCCGAGATGGGCGAACTTTGGACCGACGAATACAAATTCCAAACCTGGCTACAGGTCGAAATCGCCGTTTGCGAGGCCCAAGCCGAGTTGGGCCGGATCCCTCAAGCAGCGGTGGACGAAATCAAAGTCAAGGCCAAATTTGATGTGGCCCGGATTCTAGAAATTGAGGCTGAAGTTCGCCACGATGTGATTGCCTTTCTGACCAATGTCAACGAACACGTTGGTGATGCGGGTCGTTATATCCACCTGGGTATGACTAGCTCTGACGTGCTAGATACCGCACTTTCCCTACAGATTGTGGCCAGCCATAAGGTGATTTTGTCCCAGGTGGAGCGGCTGATTCAGGTGCTCCGAAACCAGGCCCAGGACCATCGCAATACCGTTATGATCGGCCGCTCCCACGGGATTCATGCTGAGCCCATGACCTTTGGCTTTAAGCTAGCTGGCTGGCTGGCGGAAGTGCTGCGCCATCGCGAGCGTCTGTGTCGCATTCAGGATGAAATTGCCGTTGGTCAAATTTCAGGAGCTGTGGGCACCTATGCCAACATCGACCCTGAAATCGAAGCGCTTACCTGTCAGAAACTAGGCCTCAAACCGGATACTGCCTCTACTCAGGTGATTTCACGCGATGTCCATGCCGAGTTTATGACCACGTTGGCAGGGTTAGCCGCCTCCATTGAGCGCTTTGCGGTGGAAATTCGCAATTTGCAGCGTACCGATGTGCTGGAGGTGGAAGAATTTTTTGCAAAGGGACAAAAGGGCTCCTCGGCCATGCCCCACAAGCGTAATCCCATTAAGTCCGAGCGTTTGACAGGTTTGGCCCGCATCATTCGTACCAATGCTTTAGCGGCCTTAGAAAACGTAGCTCTCTGGCATGAGCGCGACATTTCCCATAGCTCTGTAGAGCGGGTAATCTTTCCTGACAGCTGCATTCTGATGCACTTTATGCTGGTGGAAACCACCAAGCTAGTGCAGAATCTGCAGGTCTACCCCGAAAACATGAAGCGCAATATGAACATGTACGGCGGTGTGGTCTTTAGCCAGCGGGTGCTGCTATCCCTGGTGGAAAAGGGCATTTCCCGTGAAGATGCTTATCAGATTGTGCAGCGTTGTGCCCATGCCGCCTGGAACGTTGAGGGCGGGGATTTTCAGGCTTTAATTTCCCAAGACCCCCAGGTTAAAGACAACCTGTCGGCAGACGAAATCAAAGCTGCTTTTAATCCCGACTATCAGCTGAGAAATCTAGACAAGGTCTATCAGCGGCTAGGTATATAACCAGCTCCATCAGGGTAAGGCTGATTCTTTTTAGAGCTACTTTGATAGCCGCTCGATCGCAGAAATATCTTTTTGCTAGAGAATCAGCCCTATCAGGGCACCCACAGGAGGCTTCCTATTCCAAAAAAACAGGAAGACAGCTAAATGCCACCCTCCTGTAATGCCTACTATATGCTCACTAGACGTTTGCTAGTAGTAGGTAGCTCCAACCATGTACCTACTACATACACAGACATGGATTAACTAACTTTGTTCCGAGTCTTCAACATAGTCCACATCTTCAAAGTCAGCTGCTTCAGCATCCATCTCATCTTTAAAGCCGCGTAGTGTTTTGCCAAGGGCACTGCCTAACTCAGGAATTTTCTTAGGTCCAAAAATTAAAACGGCGACAATGGCAATAATGCCTACCTCTGGCCAACCTAAACCGAACATGGCACTTTTCCATGAATGTCTCAACTACTATACCGCAGCAGCCAAGTGGGGCCATGGGGATATTCTAGGGGGCAAATTGAAGCGGGCTTAGTGCTTATATCGTTCTTCTAACCACACACGCATGGCATGCTCTGAACCAAACTGTTGGTGTTTGCCATTGATGGGATTATAAACATACCAGAGGGTGCCAGATTTGGTTTCTTTGGTCCAGATCCGTAGCTGGTCGCCTTCGGTGAGGGCTTTCAACAACCATTGACCAGCGGTACGTAGCCAGTTGCTAGATACTTGTCTGAATCGTTGCGATGGGGTGGGCTGCCACCGCCGTTCTAGCCGCTGCCGCTGTACTTCGAGTTCTTGTAAGTTGGAGGAATAGGTATTCATGGGAACCTCCTAAGGGATTACCGATTGCATACTCCCAATCTAGAGATGGAATTTTGAATCAACAAAGCATGGGATAGATGGGTCCCATCTACAAAATTCATAGAGGTTACTCTGTGGGTTCTCATGCCGATAGCGTTAATCCTGTAGAATACTGAGCACTCCATAACCTTGTTTGCGATGAGAAAGCTGTATTTTCTCCTGCCCGGAACGACAAAACCGTTTTATTGTGGGGGGCTTTTTGCCGAGCTGAATACGCTCAAATTGGCTCAGCAGGTATGTGAGGCAGAAGTGGTTACCTATCGCCAGAGAGAAGAGAATCATCCATTTATTGATGATTTACTTCAGCAGGGAGATCTCAATCGCTATATTTTTGTGGTGAGCTGGGGGTTTGATGTACCAAAATATTTACGCAAACTCGCCCACGCTCATGTGGTTTACCATGCCCACAGCTCAGGCTATGGTTTTGCGGTTTCTCCTCAGGTGCCAATTGTGTCGGTGAGTCGCAATACTATGGGGTATTGGGGGGCGCGATCGCAAAACTCCCTGCTCTATTGGCTGCCTAATCAGCTTCCTGAGGATGTCAGCAATCGTCAGCTCCATCGCGATATAGACATTCTTGTCCAAGCCAGAAAGTCTTCTGAATATGTCAGCCAGCAGCTCATTCCTGCACTACAAAAAAGATTTAATGTTGTTGTCATTGATTCCTTTGTAGATGATCTCATGGCTCTATTTAACCGAGCCAAGATCTATCTCTATGATTCAGCGGAATACTGGGTTCAGTATCGTCTCACCGAAGGGTTTGGCCTGCCTCCTATGGAAGCGCTTGCCTGTGGTTGTCAGGTGTTTTCCAGCGTTAACCATGCTCTTGCCGACTATCTCGACCCTGGAGAGAATTGTTACAAGATTGCAGGTTACGCCACAGGGTATGATGTTCAGCGCATTGCGGCTGTTTTGGATGACTGGCAGCCTAGTAACTTACCCGATAGGTTTTTTGCCCCCTATCGTGCTGAGCAGCTGGTTCCTCGTCTAGATAATATTCTTACTGAGCTGAATCAGTTTTTTGATTATCGTCAGGAATGTCCTTCGGATATTGCTAGTTTGACTCGTTGGAGAGAACTGTATTTGTTTTATAGACGAATTCAGACGAAGCTGCGGAAAATTATGAAGTAGCTTGGTGAGATCGGTTAGTGGCGATAGGGGACGCTCAGGGCTTTCCCCCCTGAAACCCCCTTTCCGTGGGGGCCTAGACTCCCCCACACCCCCCGAAAGTAGGTTGCGGTTTATAGCGAATATACAGGTGGAGACTGAGTTACGGCGAGGTCGATTAGTCAGCTTATCTCTATTAAGCCAATAACCAACAACGGACTAGATACCTACCCTGTTTAGAATTTTGTCGCAGCGCGCAAAATTCTAAACCACCCCACCGACCACCCAAACCCGCCATTTGGGATAACACTAATATTTTTCGTGGGTTCTAGGGCGGCGGAACGCCCTAGCCATGGGGGTGTGGGGAACTCGGAGGGACCCCACGCAGCCGGTTTTGCCACTATCCAGCATCCCAAACCATAGCGATACAAAACTGCTCAGCATCTACCTATCTAAAACTCCATTCTCTTCTACGTACCACATTTCTCCTGTATCTTTCGCATCTGAGCCAAAAGATACTCACTTCGTCCCAACTCAGCCATATCATAAAGCCTCTTAAACTCTTGCTCAAAGTGCTTAGCCACAGTCGCATTTTCAATAATCAACAGATTCTCATCATTAGTATGATTAGCAGCCTTGCTCCAGTTGTGGGAGCCAATTATTACCGTACGGTTATCCAAAAGCGCAAATTTATGATGCAGCTTATCCCCATCCGCTAACTCCGGATAGCCAACAGTGGCGATCGATGTGCGCCACGGACGATTCTCTTTTTCATAACGACAGCGATGATCGGGCAACGCCAGCCCCAGCATATCCAGAGCTTCACTGTGATAGCGATAGATAAAACTCCGATCAACCAGTGCACGGATATTGAGAGTACTAGCCGCTAATACATCAGCAATCTCTTGATCGGTAAACACAAACAAAGCCAAATCGGCTGACTGGCTAGCACGGCTAATGGTATCAGCAATAACGCCATTAGTCGTTTGCTGACGTGGGGTATCGGCGCGGTGAGGTGAAAACTGTACGGTGATCTGGCCGTCGGGCAAAAGAACCGTTTGCTGCGATCGCACCGGTTTGGCAGCCCCAAACAGGCCATCAGGCTGACCGCCAGGCCCATCGCCCCACATCAGATTAAATTCATCGGTATAGGCAGTGGCCAGGTCGATACTCTCGATGCGCACCAGGGCATTGGCATTGCCACGGCTTTCAGGCACTAGCCAGTCGCCATGAATGCCAGACAGGGTAAAGTTCGCTGAGCCAGTAACTACACGGCGACCGTCCACCACCATAAATTTGTGATGCATTAAACCGCTGCCTTTGCTGCCATCGCTGGTATCGTCCACAATCGGGATGCCGGCCTGCCGTAACATCATGACCGCATCGCGTTGGGCGGCTTCATCGGTGGAAAGGTGACCATCTCCATTAATGTCACCAAATGCAAACAAATTTTCGTATTTGCCCCGGCTATGGTCATCCTGCTGCCGTATCCAGGTGGCGCTGTGCTGACTCCACTCGTCGCTATACTGATTTTCCAAAATTATTCTGATAGATATGCCAGCCTGAGCTTTTCCTATCAAGGCTTCAGCTATCTGAGGCAGGTTGAATTCCTGCACAGCTATGTCGATGGATGTACTCGCTTGAGCGATAGCCTCCACCAATACCTGCTCTAGGTTATCCCCCGAGCGACGGACACGGCGGTAGGGCTCGTCATAGCGGCTGGCTTGCCTATAGTTAAAGAAAACTTGAATGTTGGGATCTTGGGGCAACTGTGGAGATTGTGCCCCCTGGTGCCAACGCTGTTGCCAACCAAGACCGACTAGGCTCAAACTTCCCAAGGTTAGAGCCAGTAATCCCCCCGTTTGCCATTGGTTTAGCATGACATCCTGATAAATTCTGCAGATAGTCTTTAGTGAGCCCTATCCGCAAAATTGTCTAACTTCTCTGAAAGGTTTGTTCGCTCATTAAACTAGGGCTTTCTTCCCAATGTTTTCCCTGATTGGCAGGTGTCCACTGATACGATTAATAACGTTATGCTGATTACACATTAAAGCGCTGGTTTGCTATGCCAACTCCCGAACTTTTTCTAGAGGCGACCAAGTGGATGGGCCTCGCTACGATAGCCTTTGCAGTTCTGACGGCGCTGGCGTTTTTAATTAAGTGGGGATTTCGATTCCGATTAGTGGGTGTGACTGGGTTCTGCGGTGTACTCACAGCGGGGCTATTTGGTCTTAGCTTTCAGCCGTTGATATCGACCACTGTGGAAGGTTCGATCCCCTATGTCACCGTTTACGATTCAGGGGCCTCCCAGCTAGTTATTGCTGTCCCCCCGACAATTACGGACACTCAGTTAGAGGCTACCCTGCAACAGGCGGCCATTAATTCATTTAATCCTAGTCAATTGGGTGGTGCGGGCGGCCAGGGTCCTCGGGTCCGTGCCCGTACAATTGTTCATCGTGATCCCGGTATTTCAGACTTGTTATACCTGGGCCAGATTCAGCCCGATATTCAATCTGAGTCGGGGTACGCCATTACTCTTTCTCGCTCTGCCCTGGCCAAAGCCCGAGCGGTTTCCCAAGCCGGTTAGTATCCAAAATTATTGCTTTCTAGGTAATTGCTTTCTGGGTATCTAATGCTCGCACTACCCAAGTAGGGCTTTAACTTCTTGACCATGGCGACGTTCAGGAATCTCTACAGCTCCTTTTCGAAGTTGTCTTTGTCCACAAGCGTTTCAATCTCAAGCATTTCATCTGTTGAGAGGCAACCATGTCTACGTTATCTACACTGATGGTGGCACCGACCCAAGTGGTCAGGGGCGCTGGTATTTTATCTGAGTGTGCTGCCCCCATTGCCAGACTAGGCCAGCGCCCCTTGTTGATTGGCGGGGAGCGTACACTGCAAGCGGCCAAACCGTTTCTATCGGATGCGTTGAGTACGCTGAGTGTTGCTCGCGCCTCCTATCAAACAGACTGTTGTGAAACGTCCCTGGCCCGACTGCGTCAGGCGGTTGATACCCACAAGGCCGATGTGATCATTGGTATGGGTGGGGGCAAGGCCCTGGATACGGCCAAGCTGGTGGCCCATCAAACTCGGTTGCCGATAGTTACCATTCCCACCTCGGCGGCCACATGTGCTGCCTGGACGGCCTTGTCCAATGTGTATTCTGAGCGGGGGGCATTCCGCTACGATGTGGGTCTGCCCACCTGTCCAGAACTGTTGTTGCTGGACTATGACCTGGTGATGACGGCTCCCCAACGGACGCTGGTGGCGGGCATTGGCGATGCGATCGCAAAATGGTACGAAGCCTCCATCAGCAGCGGCCATTCATCCCAAACGCTGATTATCGGAGCAGTACAGCAGGCTCGTATCCTACGAGATATTCTCTTTCAAAAATCTGCCGCTGCCCTGGAAAATCCTGGCAGTGATGACTGGCGCGAAGTGGTGGATGCCTCGGTACTCATGGCCGGTATGATTGGCGGTATGGGGGGTGCCCAGTGTCGTACCGTCGCTGCCCATGCGGTTCACAATGGTTTGACTCAAATTCCGGCCAGTCATACCATGCTCCATGGCGAAAAAGTTGCCTATGGTATCTTGGTGCAACTACGCCTAGAAGAAATGGAATCGGGCAATACGTTAGCCATGTCGTCTCGTCAGCAATTGCTGCAGTTTTATACCCAAATTGGGTTGCCCATGACCCTCAGCGATCTAGGTTTAGGTGCGATGTCTCTGATGGAGCTGCGCCAGGCTGCCGAGTTTGCCTGTCAGCCCCGTTCAGACATTCATCACCTGCCGTTTGAGGTCAGTCCTCAACAAGTAATGGCGGCTATGGTGTCCACCACAGCCCCCTGTCGACGTGCTGAGCCCGCTCGCCCGTTACCAGCCAAAACACCATCACAATCGTCATGAGGAGGTAAGGCCATGACCCTAGCTTGGATGAAAAAAGCACAGAGACTTTCACAATTGCCTCCCTACGCCTTTGCGCGGTTGGATGAACTTAAAGCCAATGCCCGCGCCCAGGGACTGGACTTGATTGATCTGGGTATGGGTAATCCTGGTGGACCCACTCCTGCGCCCGTGGTTGAGGCGGCACAAAAGGCTTTGGCGGATCCTGCCCAGCATGGTTATCCTCCGTTTGAAGGTACCGCCAGTTTTCGTAATGCCATCACGGCCTGGTATCACCGCCGCTATGGGGTGAGCCTGGATCCTGAGGGCGAGGCGCTGCCCCTGTTGGGGTCAAAGGAAGGGCTTACCCATCTGGCTCTGGCATATTTGGATCCAGGAGATACGGTGTTGGTGCCAACGCCGTCCTACCCAGCTCATTTTCGAGGACCTGCGATCGCAAATGCCCACATCCATCCCCTCATACTCACCTTAGAAAACGACTGGCTAATCGACATCTCCACCATTCCAGAGACCGTCGCCCGTCAGGCAAAGGTGCTGTACTTTAACTATCCCAACAACCCCACCGGAGCCACGGCCCCCCGAGCCTTCTTTGAAGAGATTGTCGCCTTTGCCAAGCATTACGAAATCATGCTGGTCCATGACCTGTGCTATGCCGAGCTGGCCTTTGACGGCTATCAGCCCACCAGCGTCCTGGAAATTCCCGGTGCAAAAGAGTTTAGCGTTGAGTTTCACACCCTCTCCAAAACCTACAATATGGCCGGTTGGCGAGTAGGCTTTGTCGTTGGCAACCGTCACATTATTCAGGGACTGCGCACCCTCAAAACCAACCTCGATTACGGTATCTTCTCTGCTATCCAAACCGCTGCTGAAACCGCCCTCAACTTGCCAGACTCTTACCTAGAAGACGTGCGTCAGCGCTATCGCACGCGACGCGACTGTCTCATTTCCGGTTTGGCCGAACTCGGTTGGGATGTGCCCAAAACCAACGCCACCATGTATCTCTGGGTACCCTGTCCCCCAGATATGACCGCTGCTGATTTTGCCTTTGATGTTTTGCAAAAGACAGGTGTGGTTGTTACCCCCGGCAGTGCCTTTGGTGAAGGCGGAGAAGGGTTTGTGCGCGTCAGCTTGATTGCTGACGAAGCTCGTCTCAAAGAGGCCATGCAGCGACTAAAGGATGTGGGCGTGCGCTATCCGGTCGCGGTCTAAGGTGAGGGAACCCTTAGTGCCGGAGTTTGTTCCGGCTCTGTAGCCTCGTCCGCTGGTGCAGTTAAAATAGCCAATTCAAAGTTTTGGGCTAACCGAAGCTGTAGAAGATCCAAATTCTGAGCACCGCTAAAGTCTGTTGCTTGTATATTGGCCTGACCAAAATAGGTTCGTTCGAGTACACTACCGCTCAGGTTGGCCTTTTCTAAATTCCCATGGCCAAAATAAGCCTCAGTCAGATTTGCCTGGGACAAATACGCATGGTATAAATTTGCATCTCCCAAATACGCCTGGGTTAGGTCGGCACCAATCAGGCAGCAGTGACTCAGATTTGCTCCCTGCAAATTGGTTTCATTTAGGTTTGCTTCAAATAGATAGGCTCGGCTTAAATCAGCACCGCTTAAGTATGTCTGCTGCAGGTTAAATCCAGCTAAATCGACACCCTTTAAATCAGCTGCCCTCAGGTTAGGGCGGATGTGAGCATTTTGCTGACGCCAGCGGTTCCAAACCCTGATGCCGGCGGTTAACAGGTCTAGGTGTTCTAGGTGAGCCATGGGCTGAGACGGTTCAGGAAGCATTTTTGCAAAGCGGGGTTTATAACGCTGACGACATTACTGTCGGCCAGGTTGCTACCAGGAACACTACTGTTGCAATAATAGACAATACTCCAGCAATCACGTTGCCCAGGAGAGAACTGACGACAATCGCTAAACTGACTTTTGCTCCCAACTTACACCGGTCGCCTAAGGCCAGGTCGCGGCGATGCAGCATTTCTCCGATAAAGGCTCCGGCCATTGAGCCCAATAAAAGGCCAAAAATCGGACCGCCCACAGGCAGAGCCGGTAACAGGCCCAGCAGACCAAGGACCATGCCGATCACGGCTCCAATTTGTCCCCAGTTACTGGCCCCTACTTTCTTGGCTCCCAGATAGCCGGCTAAGTAGTCGATGGCGGTGGTCACGGCAAAAATGGCGACGGCGATTCCCAGGGCGACTAATACCGCTTTGCTAAAACCTGCGATCGCACCCCAAATCACAATGGCCACCACAATTAGACCAATGCCTGGAAATGCGGGAACAAACGCACCGATAATGCCAGCTCCCATGACAACGAGCAGGACCCAATAGAGAATAATCAGCCCTATAGCCATCTGTATTTACTGACGTTTTTGTAGTTTGCTTATGCGCACCTGTACTCTAGCGGTCGCACGATTGGTCTGACAACAATACTGATTTCGTGTATGCCGTAATCAATGGGCGGTGAGTGCAGTTGCAAGGAACTACTGGCTAAGCGCCCTCAAAAACTTCTGCACTTCACCCAGCAGACTTTTCTTTGGCTTCGGTGCCGTACTGTCTTCGGTTTCCCCATAGAGGATTTTTTCCAGCTTCTCACTAGAGGGCCGTTGGGATAGCTCAGCTTGGAGTTCGTACTGGTCGTTGATTTCTTGCCAGACTTGCCAACCTTGGGGATGGCGATGTAAAACAGCGGCATCGGCCATAGGTCGGTAGTAGTAGCAAGAGTTTAAGGTGCTCAAGAAGCGTTCCCGCAGCTGACGAGCGGCGTAGCCGATGCCGACAATACTGACATCTTCTAGCTGCGGATTCAGGATAATGACGATGCGATCTTGGGCCGCCTCGCAAAGTTTTTCCACATCTTGCACTTCGACAGCAGATGGGTTGACGATGAGAAAGGCTTCATCGTCCGGTTCGACAGTGGCTTGGACTTCGGTGATGCCCCGAATAGTGAAGTCTGGGTTATTCCAGTCGCGCTTAGCTAGAGCTGCTGCTCCGGCATCAGGAAAATAGACTTTGAATTGCAAACCCAGGTCTGGGAACAGGCTGAGAAATCGTTCAGCAATGGGCTGCTGTTTGAGTTCTGGGATCACCATTTCTACCTGTAGACGGGTAATACCATCTGAGATCGCAGCCTTCGTAGAGGCAATGGCCTGATCGATAGTTTCCTCAAGACTGGTCGGCAGGTCAGACATGGTTAGATTTTTTGTTTTCAGCAGTTAACCATACCGATTATCTTATTTTTTGCGCAGCTATTTGCGCAGTTAGGAAAACACTTTGGGTTGGGGCATGCTCATGATAACTCTGCATCCCAATTGAATGCCCTTCAATAGTTTCGCCCATATTAACAGCAGTACTATCAGCCTTGAGGCTGTCAATATGGAAATTGTTATTGAGAGTTTTCATGTTCTTGAGCAAGGATTAAAACCTGTTGATACAGTCTAGGACTGACCCGAAACCCAGCCTGATTTATCAGACTATCCACTACAGTTTTCACTTGTGGAATCAATTGCTGTTGCTTAGCCAGAATCAAAACACCTAAAATACCGATGATTGGGATTCCCACTGTCAGGCAGGTTAAGAGTGATTTGCATGGGTTTGCTCTAAAATGATGAACGTATTTGGTTTATTGATTCTGAGAGCCTAGGTGTTTGGTTAAAAATCGATCTAACTGATTGGCGAAGGCTTCGCGATCGCGACTTCCCAGGGCCGGTGGACCACCCGTTTCAACACCGCTATTGCGCAGAGATTCCATAAAGTTGCGCATCGAGAGCCGCTCTCGAATATTGCGCTTATCATAAAATTCTCCCCTGGGATTGAGGGCATAGCCGTCTTTTTCAATCACATTAGCCGCCAGGGGGATATCCGCCGTAATCACCAAGTCCCCAGTGGTCATCTGCTGCACAATGTAATTGTCGGCCACGTCTAACCCCGAGCGTACTTGCACCGACTCAATATAGAGAGATGCAGGAATTTGCAGCGGCACATTCGCCACCAGCGTTAGGGGAATTTTTAACCGCTTAGCAGCACGATACAGAATCTCTTTGATCACATTGGGGCAGGCATCTGCATCAACCCAAATTTTCATAGAACGGTGTTTTCGGATTATCAAGAACCCATCGAAATTGTCCCTTTCAGTGGCCAACACTCAGTTAGCGTTAGGTTGGAAACCTAACGTGGGCTTCAGCCTCACTAATTGATTCCTGCTGTAGCTAGTTGACTTGCCATCACCCGCTCAATCAGCTGTCTGAGCACCATGGCTGCCCAATCCACATCAGCCTCAGTAGTCTGATGCCCTAGGGTGAGACGAATGCCGGTTTTGGCGGCTGCATTGCTAAACCCCATCGCTTTTAGAATCGGACTGGGGGTGAGTGTCCCACTGTGGCAGGCCGAGCCCGCACTGATGCCAATCCCTGCCATAGTTAGCTGACGTACCAATGTCTTACCCGTTACCCGTTTACCATCGGCATTGGGCAGATAAAAGCTCACATGGTGAGGCAAGCGCTGCTGGGGGTGCCCTGTGAGTGCTAGCTCAGGATGGTTTTGCAACTGTTCGATTAAGCGATCGCGCAGCTTTAGCAGTCTTTGGTGTTCTGAGGAGAGTTCCTGCCTGGCTAAGTCTGCCGCCAGCCCAAACCCAGCAATGGTCGAGACGGCCTGAGTCCCTGAGCGTAAATTATTTTCCTGTCCTCCACCATTGAGCAGCGGCATTAGCTCTGTCCCTGGTTTCACATACAGTGCTCCGGCTCCCTGGGGACCATAGAGTTTGTGGCTAGAGATGGAGAGTAAATCTACTCCGAGGGTCTGCACATCAATCGGCAACCGACCGGCTACCTGTACAGCATCGGAATGAAAGAGCGGCTTGGAAAGATAATCACTGGACTGAATGACGGTGGCTAGCTTAGAAATGGGCTGTAAAGTACCCACTTCGCTTTGGCCATAAATCACGGATACTAGCACCGTATCTTGACGCAACGCCTGGGCTAAGTCTGCTGGATTAACTTGACCATAGCGATCCACTGGCAAACGGGTAATGCGCCAGCCCCGCTGCTCTAGCAAGGCCACAGGTTTTTCAATCGCTGAATGCTCCACAGCCGAGATAATCATATGTCGGGGCTGACGATACTGTTGCGCCACTCCCATGATGGCTAGATTGTTGGCTTCGGTGCCGCTGGCGGTGAATGCAAGTGCGATCGCATCTGCCCCAATTAACTCTGCCACCTGCAGCCGCGCCGTTTCTAGCACCGTGGCAGCCCGGCTACCCCAGCTATGGAGGCTCGATGGATTTCCCCAGCCGTCTTTCATCACCGCTGCCATCGTCGCAATGACCTCAGGTCGTGGCGGTGTCGTAGCGCTGTAGTCTAAATAGATCTGCATAATATGCCCTATTATCCGCCGATGAACTGCGCTAGATCTCGTCTGGTTCTTTACCTGAAACCACCGGAGCCGTTTTGCTCAGTGCCAGTTTCGGATGCTCCCCTTCCACCTGCTGACAGTTCCATTCATTGCGGAACAACAACACTGGACGGCCATAGCTGTCTTTTACCGTCACCGTATTAAACAATCGCCCTGCATCTTTCAGTGCCTCCCATCCTCCGGTCACCCAGCGGGCAACACTATAGGGCAGCATGTCTAACATCGTATCGACGTTGTACTCATTCTTGAGACGAAACTGCACCACTTCAAACTGTAGCTGTCCCACAGCAGCCAAAATCGGATCCCGCCTTGACTCATCAGCTGAATACATAATCTGCACGGCACCTTCTTCCCGGAGTTCGGTTACGCCTTTGCGAAACTGCTTAAATTTAGACGGGTTGGGATTTTTGAGATAGGCAAAGAGTTCAGGGGAGAAAAATGGGATGCCCTCGTACTCTAGCTTTTTGCCTTGATAAATCGTGTCGCCAATGGCAAACACCCCCGGATTGTTGAGACCGATGACATCGCCTGGGTAGGCCGCCTCTAAAGACTCTCGTCCTTGACCAAACAACTTTTGTGGGTGAGACAGCCGGACATTTTTACCTGAGCGGGCATGGTTTACTACCATGTCTTTCTCAAACCGACCCGAGCATACGCGCACAAAGGCAACGCGATCGCGATGTCGCGGGTCCATATTCGCCTGCAGTTTAAACACAAACCCAGAAAACTCTTCACGGGTGGGGGGGACCATACCTACAGTGCTCTCCCGAGGCCCAGGTTTGAGCGCAAAGTCTAAAAATGACTCTAAAAACAGTTCCACACCAAAGTTGGTCATGGCGCTGCCAAAAAACACCGGGGTCATCTCTCCACTGTGGACCAGTTCCAAATCCAGCTCCGGACCGAGCTCATCTAGCATTTCCAGTTCTTCTAGAAACTGGTTATAGATGTCATCGTCACCGATCAGCTCTTCAATTCTGGGATCGCCCCAATCAAGCACGGTATCAGTTGCTGCTTTGCTGCCATGGGCAGATCGCTCAAATAGGTGCACCTGTCGTTTGCGGCGGTCAAACACCCCCTTAAACCGGTCCCCCATGCCAATGGGCCAGTTAACGGCATAAGTAAATAACTCTAGCTCTTTCTCAATCTCGTCTAAAAGCGCTAGGGGTTCTTGTCCAGGTCGGTCTAACTTATTAAAAAAGGTAAAAATTGGCAGTCCTCGCATTTTGCAAACTTCAAAAAGCTTGCGTGTCTGAGGCTCTAGCCCCTTAGCCGCGTCTTCCAACATGACCGCATTATCTGCAGCCGCCAATGTGCGATAGGTGTCTTCACTAAAGTCTTGGTGACCAGGGGTGTCTAATAGGTTGATGCGATAGTCATCGTAGCTAAATTGCAGCACCGTTGACGTAATCGAGATACCCCGCTGTTGTTCTAGCTCCATCCAGTCAGAAACAGCGTGTCGCTGCGCCCGACGTGCCTTAACCGATCCCGCTTCATGGATAGCCCCTCCATAGAGCAGAAGCTTCTCGGTTAGCGTTGTTTTACCGGCGTCAGGGTGGGAAATAATGGCAAAATTACGACGCTGCTCAACGGCCTCGTCGATATTTGCTGGAGACGATAGGGTGGTGGTCATGGAGGTGTTTCAGCTCTGTGAGCATGGCACAATCCCCAGGCTGATGCACTGAGGTAGCAACCATTGTACTGTCCGGTGCCTGCTGGAGACCACTAGCCAAAGACTACTAGCCGCGACTACCAATCAGCATTATGGTGATCCACCACCACTCCCTGGGGGGTCACCACTGTCAGGGGCAAATCGGCCTCAGCCTCACGGCGGGCAAACTGAACTACTTGCATGCCTTGCGAATCAGGCTCTACGAGCATTACATAATGGTCGTCCTGCCATTGCAAATCCACTAAATGATGATGCATTAGCCAGGCTTCAGCCACGGTGCCCTCGTTAATGGCACTGCCTTCTCCATGGCTGTAGCAATTGGCCCACACGTCATCGGCCACCGACCACAATCCTGACAAATTGACCGGTTCCATACGGGCACTCAGGCCATAGGTGGTAAAGCTCAAGACATCATGTTGCCAAAACTGATCGGCCACCTGCTGAAATTCTTTATCTTGTAATAGACCACCGTAACGTTCGTCAGCAGCCAACTGCTTTTGCTGCTGATCATGACTAGGGCGCTGCCAGTCAGCTGCTTCGCTACACACTAAAAACTCTGCAGAGTCCTCTGCGCTGGAGCTGAATGTTGCTTGGGAGGTGGGAACGACAGCATCTGCAACCCTAATAAAATTACTGGCAGCTTTGGCACCCCCTATCAGGCTGACCATGGCAAAAATCCACAGCCCTTGTTTGCCGAACTGCTTAAATCTAGATGCAACCATAGCCAGCTCCCTTCCCCTAAGAATCATTCCTGCTATCAAAAACGGCCTTTTGGGTAGAAATATTCGCAAAAACCAATACCCTGGACCGTTGGCCAATTAACTGAACGATCGGTAAATCGTCTTTGTTTGAACGGCTCTGTTATACAAAAGCGGCAGCGGTATATTTCATGCCTGATTTTGTTTCTTTTACCCGCGATGACAAAACTGCCGCTAGCTTTCAAGATATTTAACGAGCTGAGCCTAATTTAACGATTACTGCCCATGTAAAAAAATCTTGTTATGTTGGCCTTATTGTCTACGTATGCTTTCGCCAATTTTATAAGTTTATTATGGAGCAGTCAGTAATGTAGCGCACCATACTGTAGACCAGTTTTTAGAAAATGTAATGACTGTCCAGTAACAACAATATTTTTTGTTGGAATTCAAGACACTGCCTATTGTTTCTGTTGCGATATTGGATTCTGAAGATCGGGCTATGTACTTTCCTGCTGACGTCGAGTTTGCTGCTGAGCGCTAAGACTGTTCCGCTCCCAGAAATAACCGCCAGCATATCCTTGAATGTTCGCCTGAGTGGTGGCTAAGTCCAGTCTTTTTTCGGCAATACAGGCATAGTCTTCATCCATTTCAATGCCGACATAGCGACGATTGAGCTTTTTGGCGACTACCGAAGTGGTGCCTGATCCCAAAAATGGATCGAATACGAGATCCCCAGATTGACTGCTGGCCAGAATGATTTTAGCGATTAGTTTTTCTGGTTTTTGCGTCGGGTGGTCGGTATTTTCTGGCATTGACCAAAACGGGATCGAAATATCTGTCCATAGATTAGAGGGATGGGTAACGCGAAATTTTCCGCTATCTGTTGTTTTCCAGTCTTTGGGATCGCCGTTGCGATCTCGATACGGAGCTAACACCCGACGCTTTAGTTTTACCGCCTCTACATCAAACCAATACTCATCGGACAATGTGCCAAACCAAATGTCTTCCGATGAATTTTTCCAATTTTTCTTTGCTCCCCGGCCCTTTTCCCGCTCCCACGTAATCCGACTACGTACGATGAAATACTTCGAAAAAACACTATATACCGCTGGAGACGACTGCCAATCACAACATATATAGCTCGATGCATGTGGCTTAAGTATCCTGACCACCTGGGACATCCAGCTATCCAACCAGGCTGCGTAAGCATCTGCCGATCGACGATTAAACGTTGAACGATTAAAAACCTTAGAACGGTTATAGGGCGGATCAACAATCAATAAATCAACAAACCCGTCTGGTAATAACGGCAGCGCCTCAAACGTATCCTGACAGATAGTTACGTTTTCCGGTATTTGCCGAGATTTGCCTGGTACTAGTCTCACTAGCTGCTGACGATAGCCAAGACGCTCCTCATCACTCAGTACTAGGGTGCGATTATTCGGGGCTCTCCGCTTAGCATCGTTCATCCGTTTGCCATTTGCATCTGTACAGTGAGCGGCTGTGGCCCTGAGTCCCCATCCATTCACCTCAGCCAATCCTATATCGCCGACGGGGGCAAAGCGATTAGTATGGATCAATACTCCGGTTACCCATTTCCCTACTTCCCATGTTTGAAGCCCTCTCAGAACGATTTGAATCTGCCTGGAAAACCCTACGCGGCCAAGATAAAATCTCTGACGCCAACATCAAAGAGGCGCTTCGGGAAGTTAGACGCGCACTGCTGGAAGCTGATGTCAGCTTCAACGTAGTCAAAGATTTTGTAGCCGACGTACAAGAAAAAGCCCAGGGGGCCGAGGTCGTCAGCGGAGTAGCTCCAGACCAACAGTTCATCAAAATTGTTTACGACGAACTGGTTGCCCTCATGGGGGATGCCAATGAACCCCTCGCCGATGCCAGGAAGAAACCCACCGTGGTGCTGATGGCCGGTTTGCAGGGTACGGGTAAAACAACCGCATCGGCTAAATTAGCCCTTCACCTGCGTAAGCAAGAACGCTCAGCCATGCTAGTGGCAACCGATGTCTACCGCCCGGCAGCGGTAGATCAGCTGATCACTCTGGGGAAACAAATCGGTGTACCCGTGTTTGAAATGGGCACTGCAGCAAACCCCGTTGATATTGCCAAAGCCGGGATCGCCAAAGCTAAAGAAGACGGCATCGATACGGTTATTGTCGATACAGCAGGGCGACTACAAATCGATCAAGACATGATGGCTGAGCTGGAGCAAATAAAAACAGCCATTAACCCCAATGAAGTCCTGCTGGTAGTCGATGCCATGACAGGGCAAGAAGCCGCCACCCTAACCCACACGTTTCATGGCCAGATTGGGATTACTGGCGCTATCTTGACCAAAATGGATGGCGATTCTCGCGGTGGAGCCGCCCTATCGATTCGTCAAATTTCAGGGCAGCCCATTAAATTTATTGGTATCGGTGAAAAGGTAGAAGCTCTACAACCCTTCTACCCTGACCGCATGGCCTCTCGCATCTTGGGCATGGGAGATGTCCTAACTCTGGTGGAAAAGGCCCAGGAAGAAGTCGATATTGCGGATGCAGAGAAGCTGCAAGCCAAAATTTTAGAAGCCCGGTTTGACTTTAACGACTTTCTCAAGCAAACCCGCTTGATGAAAAACATGGGCTCGTTGACCGGCATCATGAAATTGATTCCGGGTATGTCTAATAAGCTGTCAGCCGATCAGCTACAGCAAGGGGAAACCCAACTGCGCCGCTGTGAAGCCATGATCAATTCCATGACCAAGCAGGAACGGGAAGATCCCGATCTGCTAGCAAATTCTCCCAGTCGTCGTCGCCGCATTGCCAAGGGCTCCGGTTATGCTGATCGCGATATTAGTAAACTGGTCAGCGATTTCCAAAAAATGCGTTCCATGATGAAACAAATGGGCCAGGGTGGTGGTATGCCTGGTATGGGCGGGTTTCCAGGCATGGGTGGTTTCCCCGGCATGGGCGGCGGTATGCCGGATGGTATGCCCGGTATGGGGGGCGGTGGTCGACCTGGTTTTCGTGGTTACAGTGGTGGCCCCAAAAAGAACAAAAAAAAGAAAAAGAAAAAAGGTTTTGGCACTCTCTAGCCTGTCTAGCGCATCAGTCTAATCGAACTAATCTCATCAAAGGAGTCGACATAGGGCCGCTCTGGGCAAACTAATCAGCATAAGTTGAAGCCACATTTATCACCTCTATGAAAAAGCAGATTGGCCTTGGTTTACTTGCTTTGGGTATTGGTTTGCCCTGCTGGTTATCCGGTAGTCCTAGTTATGGTTTGCCAGGTTACTCCGTCAATGAGACGAAAACCTGGATGCAGGGACACCCTACGCTACGTGCCGAGAGCCGTGAAGGATTGCGAGTGCATCGAGCCGATATTCCCTCTCGTCGCTTTACCTTTCAAGCCAGCGTTTTTCCCATTGGCGGCTTTCAACAAGCTGGAGATAGTTCGATATGGTCTGATTCTAATAGACAAGCCAATCTCAGTATCATCCGTCGCGAAGAGTTTACCCTAGTGGACTATGACGAACCGATCACCATTGCGCGTTTAGAAGAGTCCCTACGCATCATTTATGGCCCAGAAACCTATGCCGACTATCGTCGAGCAGATCTCATTGATGGCTACACAACTGAATTTAGTGCAATTCAAGGTGAGGTGCGTCTAGGGACTGTCTATGCCTACTGGATTGAAATTACACCTGATGTGAATGGTGTAGATACCATAGGTAAACTAAACGTCATCCTTCCCGAAGATGTTACCCGCCTACAAAGTTATCTCCAGCGACAGGCCGCCTTTAGATAGGTTCTAGTTCAGTCTTGCCGCCGCCGTCTGAGCCTATGCTGAGTCATAAACAAAGGACTGATCAAGCTCGCTGTGTACAGCGTCAGTTCACAGGCGGCCACGTCGTCATGGATGACGTCTTGACGATGGCGCAGGCAGTGAATCAATATCTTGCGGATATCATTCAGGGTGTACAGCAGCAGCATGGGCAGCCGTTGCCATGGGGAAATGCTCAACATGCGAGTACGATAGCGACTGAGCCCAATGCCCCGACATAGCTTTTGAAGATATTGACGAGTCAACCGCGCACTGGGAATTTGATGCTGTAATCGCATTGTGGGGTTATACCAAACATCCCAACCCGCCCGTTGAATATGCAAAATCGATTCTGTATCTTCTCCAGTTAGCATGCTGGTGCCAGTACGTCCGGTGAGGACAAGTTCTTCAGGCACGTGGTCTATCCAGGCTTGGCGTCTGACGACCATCCCCGCTGATGGTGGAATCACCTTTTGCCTAGGCTCATACATCAGCGGTTGGGAGCCCCGTTCGGTCAGTGCTAAGAGGGCTGCAATCCGTTCAAAGTTTTTTGGGGGATCAGTTTCAAAGCTACCTTGAATGCGGCTAGCAATGACTCCGGCCTGCGGATACTCTTTGGCAAACCGATAGGCGGAAATCAGCCAAGTCATACCCGGCAGAGTGTCGTCATCTAGAAAGCCAACCAGCGGGCTGGCGGCAAGCTGAATCGCTTTTTGCCGAGCGTAGCCAGCACCTTGCCTGGTTTCCAACGTGTAGCGTAAGGGGACATGTCGGCTCCACCCACGTTGATACTGCTGGACAATAGCCGCAGTATTGTCCGTACTGTTATTGTCAACAATAATGACTTCCCAACTGAGGTTATCGGTATTGAGCTGCCAGCGTAGACATTCCAAAACAGCTGCTAAACGATTACCACCGTTATAAGTAGGAATAGCTACCGAAAGATCTAAACCTACTTTTTCAGGAAAGAGTCGATTAAATAAATGTCTTAATCCTACTAAGCGCTCGACATGGTCTAATACGCTAATCATTGCAATCCAGTTCGGAAAATTATAGCCAACAGCGTCTTTGGCGCTGCCGCTGATTTCAGCATTCCCTTGGACAGTTTGGGTGCCACAGGCGCACTATTTTGCTCTGGCATTCATATTTTTTATCCCCACAGCTAGGTAAGCGCATAAGTTTAATCGCTGTATCCCATACTGCTAGGCGATCCCCGTTGACAGGCTAAAGTTGGTTAGCTATATTGATTTGCCATACTTTAGGTTGACTTCACCATGAAAGCATCTGACTGGCTAGAAAACCTACCCGATAAGCTGATCGCAGCGCGGAATTTAGTCTTCCTCACCATGACTGATGCAGCCAATGCCCTTGGTGTGAGCAAACAGGCCCTTGAGCAACGGGAGCGCAAACGCTATAAAGGTGCAAAAATCGAAACTTTGATCACCATGCTCAAGCTATTAGAAGAGCAAGCCATCATCAGCCCCCAGCTGAAAAAGAGCAACTCCTAGACTGACAAGTTCAGCATATAGTACATTCGGTTCTACATATCCAAGTGATTTAGAGACGAATAGAGGTACCACTAGCAAGAGGCTTTTTTCCAAAAATCCTAAAGTTATTAGACTGTAGTTCTTTATAAGGAAGATTACAGCTCATAACAATAAAGTTAGTACACTTGAACCAGCAAGCATGATTAGATAAACTAGAACATGTGTACTAAAAATTAGATTGTCATGGTGGTCCCGAACGTTGAGAATGGAATAGATCTAGTACCTTATAGCTATCCGCCTCAAAGTGCTCCAGATCAAACCCAGTTTACACAGGCTACAAAGGTGACTAAGAAAGTCTTATTTTTAGATGAACCACAAGCTCAGGGTAAAGCATTTGCTGATAAGTGCAATGATCTCAGGACTGTTCTGCATGAAGAATTTAACTGGGAAGTTACTCTGGAGCAAGGTAAATCAACTCACGATGCCCAAGACGAGCTCACAGAAGATGATCTAGATGATTACGACATTTTGGTGGTTCCACCTCTGTTCAAGCCTTCGTCTTCTATAAGCATTGAAACAATTGTTGATTTTTTAAACCTTGGCAGTGATAAGGCACTGTTGATTATTGCCAATGCTAATTCTATCCATATTGATGTTGGTTCAAGAGGCACTGTTGAGCTAATAGAAAACTTTGGTTTAGGGGCGAATTATCTAGTGGGATATCGACATAGTGCGGTATCTACTTTACTACCTCATTACATCACTTCAGGTATTAGACATATATCAACTATTCACCAGCCTGTCTGCTTTAAGCAATTTGATTTATCCACAGAACAAATTGCTTTTTTGCCAGAGTCAGACAAACCCTTTTTAGTAGCCTCAGATACTGGTGTAGGGAGAGTAGTAGTTATCGGCGATGCTCTACTTTTTAGTGACAAAAACATCCAAAAAGATGACAACCTTTGTTTAATAAAGAATATTTTTTGTTGGCTTGCCTACAAGAATTTTGTGGATTTTGGCAAGGTTGAAGTTACTCAGGAAGCACCCTATAACCGATCAAGCAACTTTTCTTTAGAGATACTTAATACGTCTTCCTCTACTCGCTTGGAAAATATTCAGTGTCAATTAGAATCAGATAATTCAGTTTTGATAGATAAATCTTTAATCGAGCTTCCGCCAATTTCATATGGTGGAAGTGAGCGTATATCTTGGACTTTTAATCCGAATCAACTCGGTCAACACAGATTAAATCTTACAGTTCTTCTACCAGAAGCTCTTGGGACTAAAGTCCTTCCTTTTGACTCCATAGCTACGTTTCAATGCGTACCAGACGCTGAAATTAGTTTAGTAATTCACAATAAGCAGAGGACTCCTTGCGAACAAGTCGAAATAGATCAAATATTTGACGTCGAAGCCATTACACGTTGGACATCAGCTAATTCAGCTATTTTACTCAAATTTAGTCTTGACTGTTCCAGTTCTAGCGTTTTGATTGAAAAACTCGCTAACTCGCTTTGGCGCTTAAAAGTTACAGATATTGGCAACTACACAATCAACTTGACAGTTGAAGAAACAGGTCAACAATTCTCTCGCCTGCTTCATGTCATTCCATCGTCTAAATTTAAGATTGAACAAATCGAGCGCAATGTAATTAGTCGGCTAGAGGTTCAGGTTTATCAGCATATTTCAGCTATTTGGAAAAACTTTGACATTGACGAAATTGCAGAAATCCCATTTCGCTTAGTATCACCTGAAGACTTCATTAGTTTAATTTATCCGAGTCAAATTCAGGAAAGACTATTTGATATCTTGCGGCTACTTACCAAGAAAGATGGAAAGTTTTTGCCCTTACTTGATTCACTGCTACATCATGTAGCGCCCCTTTATTCACCTGTGCATGGTTGCTGCATTCCTTATGCACCCGATTTAGCCAATGATTTAGTGAAGAAATATCCTTATCGAGAAGAATCGCTAGCGTATAACTTCCTCACCATAGCAGGCAGCCAACTTTATGGACAAACATGGATGGAAGGTAACATCGTTGCTCTACTCTTACACGAAAAATACGGACACGGCTTCTTCTATTCTTATACTAAGCTTGGTCAACAGCTAGCTATTCTCTATAGATACGGCCTTCTTCGTAGTTCAGACGTCGAACAATTATCATCTCCTTACCTCAGAGCAATTCATAAAAAGTACAAACGAGTTATAGGCATATTACGTGACAGCAGTCTCATATTTAACGAAGGATTTGCGACTTGGATTGAGTTAACATGCCTTCAACACATGGCGGGTTGCTATTCCGAAACGGCCCATCGCCGCAGAAACTTTTTATTCCAGGATGTAAGGTCTAATCAATTGGATAGGGAGAGTCCGTACTTTAAAAAGTTTCACCCCGGTTTTGGCTCTAAATACCAGATAGCCCATGATTACCTAAAGAATCTGCAGAACAGTGCTGCTGATAATTCGGGATTACAATTTGCCTTAAATGTTGCAATAGAAGCTGCTGAAGTTGACTTTGGCATTACCGAACAGGACGGTAGGGTCGTTTTCGCTCTATCTCCAGATGAGCTTGAAGAGGTTCTATTGGATGACAATAAGGGTAACGAAGGCGGCGCGGACATGCGTTTGAAGCGGCTTTATAGGAAGCACAGGGGATAAACGTAATACAGCCTTCCACCTTATGGGAAAGTTAGCTTTGGAGAGCATGGGTTTACATTTTAATCGAATATTAAGTAAGATTGTTTCCAAACGCTTGAAATGGTGGCAATTATATGTCTTTCAGAGATGATGAGCGATTTTATAAGCTTCGCAACAGGGTTGAAGACAAAGTTGGCTCTGCTGAAGCTAGTCAGTTTGAACAATGCTACCAGTACGCTCAAAACTATAATTATTGGGAAGTCTCTGTGGAGGAGGCATTTAGTAACGTCGTTAATGACCCATCATCTCAATGCCAGATTTTAATGAACAATCTAGAAGGGACATCATTGAAATCAAGAGTGAAGAGATTTATCAAAAAGTGTATAGAAGGTTCTAACGGTTGATTTGTAATAGCTTTCTGGGTTCCACAGAGAGTTGTGTACTACATGCAAATATGATGCGAACATCCAAGAACTAAAAAGATTGAAGCCATTACTACTGCCTAGTTCTTTAAATTTGACTGTATGTAAGATAGTAAGCCTTGAAGGGCTCGATTTTTTGAGCAATGCGACCTAGTTTCCAAAAGCTCAAGTGTTTTCATCAAAGGTAGGTTATCATCAACGAGAATACTTTGAGGGTTTTGCATTGACGACTGCAGATAGGAGCTATCAGCAAGAAAAATCGGAGCAGCTTGCAGAGCTACTAGGTCTACTATGGCAAGGCGGTATGTTGTGTATAAGAGCTTCCGCTTCAAGCGAGTTCTTTTTTGTAAGATTTGCATCAGAAGCAATTGAGCCTGTTTTAGGAACAGTTGAAAAACAAGAAGGACAGAAATCGAGAAAAGAAGATGACGTTGAACAAGCTTTAGCAGATTCTACGAAGGTTAGCTCAACGGGGCCTGAAAGAGCTGCTCAGCCAAAAGTTACTAACAAGCAAGAACAACCGAATCTTACTAAACAAGAATATTTAAATAAAGCTGAACAATCTAAGAATGATAATGATTTTACACTTAGAAAAGAACTAAATTCCAATGGTAGAGATTTTAATTATGAATATCGTAGAGATAGTAGATTACTAATAAATTACGCGAGGCTTAGATATTTTCTACAGCAAGAAAGAGGCGTCACCATACTGATACTCAAAAACCTTTATGCTGATCTGATTTCAAAGAGAGATATTAATGCGAAAAAATACAATTCTCGAAGAAATGGTTTAAAAATATCAGGGGATCAATTAGCAGATTCTTCAACTATCGAAACGAACAGCATTATAGATGAAATAACTAGAGTAGATCTTATTGACAAGATAATAGCGTTCCACATATACGAAAAGAAATCAGTTCGGAGTTTAATAAATTTCTTAGAAAATTCAAAAAATGCGATAAAAATTCCTTCAATAAAGAAGTATTATAGAGTATATGACTACAACTACCATACGGGCATTGAGTCTAATATCCGTAAGGAACTGCAACCAATTCCAGATATCTTTATTTCATACAATACAAAAGACCGTACAGATGTTTCAAAGATTGTCAATAAACTCTTAAAATGTGGAATTGATCCTTGGATAGACTATAGGGATCTGCCCGGAGGACCGAGTTGGTCTGAAAAGTTTAAAGAGCAGTTCTCAGTAGCTAGTTTAGTTGCTTTATTTATTGGAAAGAATGGGTTAGGCAGATGGCAAAATGCAGAGCAAAGGGCTTTTATTCATAAGTGCGTAAAAAGCTACGATACTGATTCTAGCTTTAAGCTGATTCCAATTTTTCTTGAAAGCTTTGAGGGAGATATTGATGAATTCTTATGCGATCTAAACCCATTTTTGTTGGACGCCATACGCATCGATTTCAGTAAAAGTTGTCGAGAGAAAGACCCTACTCCGTTCAACCTTTTGATAAAGAGCATAACTGAAATTGAGCCTTTAATAATTTATCAATGAAGACAGCTCAACCAAGATTATAGGTTAGACATAATCGTTCTAAACAATGCACGATAGTGCTTATTCTGATTTAGTTGTTGCCAAACTTGTTCTTCATAAATACTTTCAATATTTTCATATAACTCTTTAGCGGCACCTAAAGTTGAAGCAATTGGGAAAAGTATTTTTTGAGGATGTAATTCCTTGAAAATTTCACATTCTTCAAAAATTCCTTCCATTCCACCAATAAAAACTGCAGCATCAAAATCCCGAGAGCCAATCATTTCTCGCCGCATAATTGTAAGGCTTTCAAGCTTA
Source organism: Cyanobacteria bacterium P01_B01_bin.77 (assembly GCA_039028535.1). Classification (GTDB taxonomy): domain Bacteria; phylum Cyanobacteriota; class Cyanobacteriia; order Phormidesmidales; family Phormidesmidaceae; genus Leptothoe. The sequence goes on along the minus strand of JBCCHX010000022.1, from coordinate 25,960 downwards.
TTGTTGTCAACTTTTTCAGTCCATACCAAATTCTTAAATTGCTTGGATACCTCAGGAATCTTATCTTCAAAAAAGCGTGACTGATAGATCCACACATTATCCTGCGCTTTTAACGTTCGAGAAGCGTGATCTACTAGGGGTGAAATGGCCGGATGCCCGCCAAACACCAACTCACGTTTACGTACAGTAGCTGCAACTAAAGCAAGTACCGCTTCACGAATTGCTAATGGGTCCACATTTTCATTAAAAGGAGGACGATCCGGAATACTGGCTGATAGAAATATCGGCTTAAGATTACTCATAACTTTTCGACCCACTCATCAACAAAGTCCAATTGGCATGTTGGCAAACTAAGAAAATTATTCAACCACTCAAGGTGCTCAGAATACTCTAGTTCCATACCATACCCATCGTAAATAATGCGTTTCTCAACATACGGATTGTTAGCCATGCTGACCTCGTATTGCTGAACAATTGATGCATCAGGCAAACCAATAACGGGAAATACAATACCTATCTGCTGATTATTTCGATAAATCTCGATATTGCCCGCAGGTGACAGTGCTATATCTAAATCTAACTCCCTAGCCTGATCAATAAAGCCACTAACAACACGTACCCTTCTTGAGTTTAGAGAGCGTATACGAGTGCGTTCTGCCGCAATCAAAACCTCAGCCAAAAATTCATCAGTTAAATAATCCTGTGAGTTGCCTAAATTATTAACAAAGTGTGATTTATCCAATTGAATAAAATCACAAAGCTCTGTCCCAGAAGTTCGTGAGTGGTCAGGCCAGACAAGCTGTAAAACACCTAGACCCAAATCGTGGGCTCTAGCAAGTTCCTCATATACCCACCGAGACGTCAGAGCATTTGGAGAATCTAAAAAAATCAGAAGGTCAACATCAGCCATACGTCCCCATAGAGCCTCTTGAAAGTCAACTCCAGATTCTACAGAAGCTGTATCCAGAAACGCTCGGTATCCATGCAAGGAGAGCTCTGCAAAAAGCTGCACTGCTACAGCACGTGTCTCAGCTCTACGATAAGAAATGAAGACCTGCCGCTGTTTTCGAGAAAGTCGAAAGGCTCTCAATATATCAGCCGCTAATCTAGCCTTATCCCACTCAATTCCATTGATGCGATGTAGAGAGGGTGGAACGTTATCCGCATAGTGGTTTAAGTTTTCAACCACTGGAAATATGGGGTAGCTAGATTCCAAAAAAGAGTTGAGTAGTTCTATATCTTCATCTTCTTCCTGGCCAGAACCACCAAACCAAACCATCACAGGAGTACCATCCCAATCAATTTGATCAGTCTGGTTTGCATCTAGAATTTCAAAATATTTCTTCTCATCTAGTCCTAATTCTCTAAAATCACTTAATAGCTCGGTCTTTAAACCATCAGCATATTCATGCCTCAGAGGACCGATTGTAATCAATTGATATTTCATAAAAGCAATGCCCCTCAAATCAGGACTAAATCATCAGATCATCACTTTCAAACGCTTACTCTGATTTTATGTGTCAATCAAGCCGTATCCATCAACTAAAGATAATTGCGAACAAACTGACAAGCAGAACTGATATCAGCACCATACCGTGAAAAATAACCAACGTTTTTGAGAAACCGACTCTAGACCATGACGGCACCTGGCCCAGAACAATAGATATATTCATAGAGAAGTCTATTGCCTCTGGCGGAGTTAATCGAACGTGATCATAGAGCTTTCTGAAAAGCCTTTCTTGATGCAGAAAGTAGGCATCTAAAACCCAAAAGATGATGGCAGGAAAACAGGCTGCGAATACAAGGGCAGAGTTTTCACCGCTCGCTGCAAAAGCCAGAAATGCGGAGACAAGGCTAATACTCCATCCCTTTAGCAAGAAAGAATTATTTGCCAAACGATTGACGATTGCTTGGATCATCTCCAAATGAGCAAGCTTATTGTCCATTTGCTTTCAAATCCTCAACTATGAGCTTTTACTCTACAGGAATCATGGATTCTTCAGAGGAGTATCACTTTGTCATCAGGACCTGATTGACCTGTCCTATCGTCAGGAGTCATAAAGACTGCGCGAGCGTAAATACGTAAACCTAGCCCTATGCTCGTCCTCAGAAAATAATGTTAGCTCAACGGACCCTACTGGATTCGAACCAGTGACCGACCGCTTAGAAGGCGGTTGCTCTATCCACTGAGCTAAGGGTCCCTACATATAACTCAACAGTAGTCCAATAGGGCTGATCGAGATGGATGATGAATCAGTGCCATTTTGATGCCAATGTTGAGTACGGTCTATAAGTCTAGGGGATGCTGACCACAATCTATCATGTCTACGAGGAGTCTAGAATACAGGCTCTGTAACCGCATAACAGCGAACTGGGTACGCTGAGGTCACAAAATGGTTTTAGCTGACGGTTTTCTACTATCGTATTTCTACTAACGTAGTGAGTTAGGTTGAACTTACTGACAGGGGCAGAAAGGCAGATTGGCTAGGGATTCATTCGCTCGGGTTAATAGTGTTTTGGCTCCTCGGGTTAGCATTTATCAGCGGCACTATGTTCATCTTAAAGCGCCAGGATGTAGAAATCGGAAGTTTTCAGCATCCATCTAAAGAGCAAAAAATTCCAATTTTGTCTTATCAGGGGCAGACGTTTCGCCTGCTTAGCGTTTTTAATGCTGCCCAGGAAGAGGATGCTCGTAGTCTTTGGCGAGAGCTAACAGACAATCGAGGGAAAGCCTGTGTGCTACTCGAAGAGCCAGAGCGTTTTAGTGTATGGGGAAAGATTCAGCTAGAACAGATTTCCTCAGAGGATACGGCGTCAGGAGATAAGGCGGCTGGTGTCAGTAACGTATTTGTGAAGGCCGGGGTGCTGATTATTCAGGCGATGTATGAAGACATCGCAGATTTGATGGGAACTAAGCAAGCTAAACGCTTTGAAGGTGATTTGGCAACGCTTGGGAAGCAGCTACGACTTCCTCAAATGACATCTGAAGAATCCGTGATTAGCTTACTGAAGTTGGATCCATTGTCAGCATCATTACCGCCGTGGCAGACCAATCATCTCAATGGAATATTTAAAGAGCTTCACCGTATTGGTAGAAATTATTTCGGTCGGTCTAACTTCACAGAGCGGGCTTTGGAAGCATTAGACGATTTGCCACCAACTGAACGGGATACTTTTTTGACATGGCTGAAACAGCTCTCTAGCGGTCAGCTTTGGCAATAGTTATAAAATGGGCGTTGCTTTTTTTTGCGAACCTTGGTTTTTGGCTTAAAGTTTGGGTATGCTGCGTGTGCGCTAGGTCTGTACCCATAGGTCAGGCTTAGCTGTAATGACGTGATGTTCTGGGCTCAGCTGTACTCACCATTGGTTTGTCATTTTGATTAGCTACGGCTGCGGCTGGGTTAAATTTTTGTCCTAGGCTTTAAAAATGGGTAGTCACTAATACCCATCGGTTTTATCTTTGGTGTCATTTCATTTGGGAGTAGAGCTTTGACTCAGTCCTCCAAGGCTTCTAAAGCCAGTTCAGGCCAGTCTACTTTGATTCTTTGCCTTGGCTGGGGCATAGTATCTATTATTTTCTTTTTACTGTTTGGAGCGCTTGCACCCGGAGAAGATGCGCGACCGGACTGGTTTTTAACATCGATTAATTTTTTAGAGATTTTTGCGTTTCTTTTAGCCGCTTCGCTCTGTTTTCGAAATTCTGGCAGTTCGCAGATAATTAGTGGTCGAACGGTTTGGCTATCCTTGGGAATTGGTATGCTGGCCTATGCAGCGGGAACCGTTTTCTTTTTCTTGTGGGGTACGGTTTGGGGGTTGGATCCTTCTGTATCTATGGGCGACGGGTTTTATTTTATTAGCTATGTCGCCATGGTAGTCGGTATGTTGTTGGCGGCTTTGCCACGACGTATTGACTTGACCATGCCCCAGTGGGTGATGATTTTTGCGATTGGCGCAGCGGGGGTTTTCCTTGCCTGTATTTTAAACTTTGGCTGGCCGTCAGCGACGGCTCAGATGTTGTCGCAACCGGCTATGGCTGCAGAAATACAGCTGGCTCAAGCTCCACCACCTGACTCAGAACCTGTGGTAGAGCCGGTAGAAAATGCTGCTGAAGCTGATGCAGCGGTTGAGGCTGAAGCTCTAGAGGCTGAGGATGAAGTTGTTGCTGGTTTGCTACCGGCTCCGGGGTGGGCTCTGGCATTGGATCAGGGCTTAGAGCGATTTGCGGACCCGGTGATACTAATGTACGTTATTGCCGACTGTTTTTTGGTTGTGATTGCGGCCGCTTTGCTGGTGGCATTTTGGGGGGGACGGTTTTCCCAGTCTTGGAAGCTGATTGCGATCGCAACCTTTTGTCTATACATTGCCGATATGGTCTTTGCAGCTGTGGGCGATAACTATATAGAAGGAGCCTTGTGGGAAGTCTTCTGGATTTTATCAGCCCTCTTCTTTGCCGCTGGAGCCGCCATTGAATATGACGTTTCTAAACGGTCGCGTCGGGGATCGCGTCGTCGAGCATGACACTATGCCCAAACCTGGCATACTAGAGAGACATTTTTACTAGCCCTTGTGGGTTGTTGCGAGTATGGCACCGCGCAAACTGTCTGACGCTGATAAACGTGATGTACTTGAAATATATCGGCAACCGGGAGAAACCACCTCTACTATTGCCAAACGCTATGGCGTTAGCACAAGTACTATTAGCCGTATTCTAAAAACACAGCTGCCCGAAGATGAATATCGAGCACTGATTGCCCAAAAACGTTCAGGTCCGTCGGAAAAGCCAGCGGTTCCAAAACCAAAACCGACCGATGAGAAATCTAAACCCGAGAAGCCCATCCGTCGAGTGCGTACGAGGTCGCGAACGGTGGATGACTCTCGAGGTGCTGCCCAAACCGATGATGGCCAACTGATATTACTGGAGACCGAGGAAGCTGTAGAGGAGAAGGTTGTCATCCCCCCTCCCCGCAAACGGGATGATGTGTCAGCTGTGGCCAGTGAATTACTCACTGACTCCGGTGTTCGTCGCAAGGATGATATTGAAGACGATAGCCTTGATGACGAAGATGTGGATGACGATCTTGATGAGGATTTAGATGACCTTGAGGAGGTCGATCTCGACAGCGAACTCGACGACGACTTTGACGAGGATGAGGATGACTTTGACGAGGACGAGGACGAGGATGTTGCGGACGAAGATGACGACGGCGAATCGGGGCTATTGGGAACGGCTGTAGAAATTATGCCGTTATCGGATGCCGTATTTCCACGCACCTGTTATCTGGTCGTTGATCGCTTATCTGAACTGATTACCCATCCTTTAAAGGAATTTGCTGAGCTAGGTGACGTTCCGGCTGAACAGGAATCAGCCCTAACCTTACCGGTATTTGACAATCATCGTGTGGCTCGGCGCTTTTCACGGCGTAACCAGCGGGTAATCAAGGTGCCGGATGGTCAGCTAATCACCAAGGCGACATCCTATCTTCAAGCAAAGGGGATTACCCATTTATTAATTGATGGCAATATCTATTCGCTCTTGGGCTAGTATCTTTTGCTACAGATCGAAATTAAACCCTGTTTGTTGACGTTCTAGATATTTGGCTTGATCAAACCGGTAGAGCTGAGCTGCCCGATGGGCAACGCTAGTTTCTTTTTCGTCTAGGGCTACGAGGATATCGAGCTTGAGCAGTTTTTTGCGAAAATTTCGCTTGTCAAAGGGGCGAGCGAGCACAGCTTCATAGAGCTGCTGCAGCTGAGTTAGGGTAAATTTGGCGGGCAGTAGCTCAAAACCAATGGGACGGTGGCGAATTGTGGTGCGCAAAGTTGCGATCGCATCTTGCACAATCACACCGTGGTCAAAGGCCAGCGCTGGTAGTCTATCCATGGGCCACCAGCGTGCTTGCTTAGCATCGGTTGCCGCTTTAACCTGATAGTTCCAAAGATTGACCAGGGCATAAAACGCCACCGTGACCGTGTGACCTCGGGGATCGCGCTGAGGTTGACCGTATGCCTGTAACTGCTCCAAAAATAGATCAGCAATACCGGTTTCTTCCTGCAGCTCACGACGAGCCGCTTGCACCAAGCTTTCCTGATGCCGCACAAATCCGCCAGGCAGTGCCCATTGACCGGCAAATGGGTCTAACCATCGCTGGATCAGCAACACCTGCAAACAGTCCGTCGGATCCAGGCCAAATACCACACAGTCTATGGTGACCGCTGGCCTGGGATAGTCATAGGTATGGGCCATGGCAGCCGTTGACGTTTTAGAAGGGATTGGCTATAACCAAACGATACTTAGTGTAAGAAATACACAATAAAAACACAATAAAACAGTTTTTCTGACCCTTACGGTTATCTTTCATGCTTGGCGCAATCACAGGTGATATCATCGGCTCTGCTTATGAGTTCGCTCCCCAAAAGACAAAGGACTTTCTCCTATTTACAGACCAGAGCATCTTTACCGATGACACCATTTTGACGGTGGCTGTAGCCGATGTTCTGCTCCATGGTGGCACCTATACCGACGCTTTCAAACGCTACTATCAGCTCTATCCTGATCCTTGCGGAGGCTATGGGGCCCGCTTTCAAGCCTGGGCCGCCTCAGCCAACAGTCAGCCTTACAACAGCTGGGGCAATGGGGCCGCCATGCGAGTCAGTCCTGTGGCCTATGTTCATCAGACGTTAGACGCTGTTTTGCAGGCTGCACAACAAACCGCCGTGGTTACCCACAACCATCCCGAAGGGATTAAGGGAGCCCAGGCGACAGTCGCGGCTATATTTCTTGCTCGTCAGAGGCAGTCTAAACCCTCGATCAAACAATATATAGAAACCCAATTTGGCTATGACCTGAGTCGCAGTCTCGATCAGATCCGCCCTACCTATGAATTTAATGAGTCGTGTCAAGAAACCGTCCCTGAAGCAATAATCGCGTTTCTAGAGTCCACCAGTTTTACCGATGCGATTCGCAATGCCGTCTCCCTTGGCGGAGATGCCGATACGCTTACCTGTATTACCGGTAGCATTGCGGAAGCGTTCTATGGCGAAGTCCCAAATACTATTGCCGATCGCGTTTGGGCATTGCTCCCCGTCCCGTTGAAAGCTGTTGTGGTGCAGTTTCAATCAACTTATCTGTCTGTGCCCCAAGTGTAGACAAGATCTCTGGAGATATTTGTAATGGCTTCTTTACCCATTCCTGAGTTTTTTGCGGCTGACCGCGTTGGGGAGGTGTGGCGTGTCCCCTATGAAGAACGGGCTACCGAAGCCCAGGCTTGGGCCCAAACCCACAACATTAAACCGACCAACACCGATAAACCACGGCTGTGTTTGTTGGCCATTGATGTGCAAAATACCTTTTGTATTCCTGGGTTTGAACTCTTTGTTGGAGGAAAGTCAGGGCATGGGGCAGTTGACGACACCTGTCGTCTGTGTGAGTTTGTCTATCGTCATCTGGGCTACATTACCGAAATTGTCCCCACCATGGATACCCATCGGGCTGTGCAAATTTTTCATGGGGCCTTTTGGGTAGACACCGATGGCAACATGCCAGCCCCAATGACGATGATCGAACTGGACGATGTGCGCAGCGGTCGCTGGCGGGTGAATCCAGCCATTGTTCATAGCCTGGGTATGGAGTTGGAACAGCTAGAAGCGTTTGCTTTGCACTACGTACAACGACTCAGTGATGATGGCAAATATCCGCTCACGGTGTGGCCCTATCACTCCATGCTGGGGGGCATTGGCCATAGCCTGGTATCAGCCTTTGAGGAGGCTTGTTTTTTCCATAATTTGGCCCGTCAGTGTCAGACTCGGTTTGAACTTAAGGGGAGTAATGCCCTAACAGAAAATTATTCGGTTTTACGGCCAGAGGTGCTAGACGATCCTGCTGGTGCAACCGTGGCAAAGAAGAATCAAGCCTTGATTCAGCATTTGCTGACATTTGATGCGGTTGCGATCGCAGGGCAAGCCAAAAGCCACTGTGTTGCCTGGACCATTGCTGATCTGCTTAGTGAAATTCAGCAAATTGATGCAGCACTAGCCCACAAAATATATCTCTTAGAAGACTGTAGCTCGCCAGTAGTCGTGCCTAACATTGTTGACTTTTCAGAGGCTGCTGATTCAGCCTATCGACGATTTTCTGAGGCAGGCATGAATATCATTCAATCAACAAGTCCAGTTGAAAGTTGGCTACCTCAATAGACGTTCTGCGGAAGCGTCAAGTTTCATTTGTACAGGTGCTTTAGGCATCGAAGACCCTTGGGTCAAATCGAAGTAATCGAGCTAGCAAAGATATTTCTTTCAATGTCTGTTTTATAGACAGAGCGCAGCTACTTATCAAAATGTGGCGATTTTTCTATTATTCTGTCACCTCTGGAATAATTTAATTAAAGTGATATCAAGGCGATAGCCTACACCCTTGCTTAATCCTTTTTTAATACCCCTAAGCGATTCTGTTTGCGTTAATAAAGCGTTATTTTACCCCTATTAAAATCTTAATTAAGCCCCTTTTATGCACTGCCCCTGTTGTCAGACCCCCGAACTAAAACGTGTCAACCTCGATCAGCACTTAGCCGTTCACGCCTGCGAAACGTGTGAGGGGCAATGGGTTTCTTCCTACGACTACTGGCATTGGTTAGAGTGGCAGCCCAGCAGCGGCGAGATTAAGCATTGTGATGCTTTAGATATCAGTGACAGGGTATTTGACAATCGGCGTGCGTCTTTCTGCCCCGAATGTAATCATCTAATGCGTCGGGCTAAGGTGGGACATGGTCTGGAGTTTTATCTTGATCGATGCTCCCACTGCGGAGGTAGCTGGTTTGATCGAGGTGAGTGGGACCTTCTGCAGGCCCACAATATTCATGACAAGGTACATCTAGTTTTCTCAGAACCGTGGCAGTCTCAAATTCGCCAGGCTGAGTTTAATCGAGTCTTAGAGCAAACGTATCGCAGCGCATTAGGGGACGAGGATTATGCCCAGACCCTAATGATCCGCTCCTGGTTGGAGCAGCATCCTCATCGGGATTATATTCTGTCAGTTCTCAATCAGGTCCCGCCTTCTGAGGATGAATCCCGATATATTCCGGTACCTAGGCCAGTGCCGCAATCATTGCCGCAATCATTGCCGCAAAATGGTGTTCCAAAAAAAGAAGCTAGCTACCACCATCCTGTAGCTTCTGGTCAAGGCCTTAGATAAGTAACGTAGATAACAGGCTAAACAGCTCGTTTACCGCTTAATTTGAGCTGTCATCATAGGTTGTCAAGGTTAAAACCTGAGGTGGTGTTGCATCTGGCGGATATAAAAAATGCACTTCCACAGACCGCTCTTCATCAGGGGTAAGGGTGAGTTCTACCAGAGGGGAGCCGATTTGACCTCTTCGTTGGACGAGGTGAATGTAATCAGCCCGACGTTCTCCCTGATCATTGGTGTACAAGAATAAGACAGTGCCACGGAAGAAAATTCTAGAGTCGTGGGGAGTTAAAAACGTGAGGGCGTTTTTAAGGATTTCATTTTTCAGGGGTGTCTGTACGGAGAGGGCAACCTTTTGTTGACGCTCAGTAGGGTTATGCAAGGGCAACGTTAAAACATACTCAGTCCCATAGTTGCCATGGGCCCGGTACGCCGTATCCTTATAGCGTCTGAGCATGGGAGCACTTTGGATTTGTCCTGTACCAAAGGTATTGTGATCAACGGTGCTAATGGCATAGGAGAGCTGTGCCCCTCTGGACGGAATACTTAGCTGGGATGAGCGACGATCGGTCAGTTGAGCCTGCCAACGAGAGCCCTGGCTTACCCCGGCTACGCGACCATAGATAAAGGGATTGGCGCGACGCCCTGGCCGTGTCGGTGCCAAATCGCGGGGGGTGGCGAGACGGCCATTGGCTAGTACCTGTAACCATTCCGCTAAACTAGGTACCCGTTCACCTGTGGCAGTTTGGGGGGCAAACATAGCCAGACTGGCAATATATACGGGACCATCGCTGGACAGACGCATAAGAGTGGAGCGCGCATTACTGCGATTGCCTCCTAGGCTCTTTGGCAATTGCGGTAACAACTCACTGCCAGCGGTCAGACTACCGTCCGTTGGCACCGTTAACCGGCGCACAGGCAGTGGAGCATTCATTAAGAGATAGCTCTCTCGGGCCGGAATGGTAATTTCGTTAGGCCAAAATGACTGACGCCGATCTCTCAAGATTTCATTCATGAGACGACTGCCTGGACCTGAAAACTGAGTACTCGCCAGGTTGAATTCCACATCGCTGCGACCGTGCCAGGGTGCTTCTTGACTTAGATAACTGGCCGCTTCACGGAAGCGTAAGGTGACGGGCCTGCGGCTAGGGTTGTGTACCACAATCCCCAGGTAGCGCGTGCGGGTATCATTGTCTCCTTGAGCCTGGACTACATGGTGATCAAAAATATCAAACCGACCCTCAAATGCATAGTCTAGATGGGCGGCTGGCTCTGCTTTCCCTCGGGATGGAAACGTCGATAGAAGAATACCTTCTGCGGCGATAATCTCGGGGCTATTGCTATTAAAAACAGGTACCTCGTCTAGCCTCCCAGGCAGCGGTCGCACTTCCTGAATATAGGGAATGATTTGGCCCGTATTATCTGCAACAACACTCCCGTGAACTGCCCCTGGTGCCAATGCTTCGGTGGGGTAACTAGTGCGAACTGTTGTTGTGGGTTGTGCGGTAGTATGCCCGGTGTCATAGGTACTCGAAACAGGCAAGAAAACCGGAGCAACAGCAGATAGCGCAAGTAAAAACGGCAGTAGACTCATGGGGGCACAGATACTGAGAGCAGGATTCAGACAGCAGGCATAAATGACTGTCGCCTAACTTACCATCCCAGCGGTAGCTAATGTTATTGACTGTGCCGTTCGGGGGGGGGGCTTCCCTTGCATTAGCTGACATTCCCATTGATCAATGTTTGAATCTTCTCGCAGGTTAACTGTTCAATGTGGGACACTACCAGAACAGCACCAGCTGCTTTGAGGGTGTCACGATAACGGTTGTTGTAGTCATTATCTGTCTGTACATGGGGGGGCAAAACCCCTATTCCCAACCACGTGCGTTGAGGAAATTCAGCTTTGGCTGCGGTAATGGTAGCCATATCCGCCACTGTATCACCCGCGTACAAAACCGGTAGCCCAGGTGTTGTCGTTGCTTCGAGCTGAGCAATGGTCATGTAAAGCCCTGTGGGATCTGGTTTGCTAGGGGCATCAGCCATGGCAATCAAGATCGGCTCAGTTAAACCCATGCGTTGTTGCAGAATATAGTTGGCAGACCCCCTAGTGGCTCCGCTAAAAAAGGCTGATGGTACACCGCCTTTGGCTAAGTTAGCTAGATATTGGGCGCTCATCAATACAGGTTCTTGCGTGATATAGCCAGTCCATTGACTGGGATTGTCTCCTTTTCCTCGATAGCGTTCTTGGAAATAAGTGACGATGGCATTATAGTCAGAGGCGTACTGATACCCTGAGACTTGGCCATGACGGAGGATCAGTTCTTGAGACTCTTGCCAGTCATTGTTCCAAATGCCTTCACTTTTGAGCTGGTCAATGTCAGATGGTGTGGGTCGATAGTGCCCTTGGGTAAACTTTTCCACTGTGTCTGCGATGGCGCGGCGGTATGAGCCGCTGACGTCACGGACAACACCATCAATATCAAAAATCGCTAGGGCAATAGGGTTGGGCATTATTAGGGAGAAGGGCTAATTTTTCATGGGCTTACTGCAACGAATGCGCTAAGATTATAGACTGTATAGTTTTGAAGCCAAGAGGCGTACAGCGGAGGTTTGCATTGTCTCGATTTATCTTAAAGGTTCTCTGGCTCGACAAGGATGTGGCTCTCGCCGTGGATCAAGTAGTGGGCAAGGGCTCGAGTCCGCTGACCTCTTACTTTTTCTGGCCTCGCAATGATGCGTGGGATCAGATGAAGACAGAACTTGAATCCAAGACTTGGATTGCCGAAGAAGAGCGTATTGATCTCTTAAACCAAGCCACTGAAATCATCAACTACTGGCAGGAAGGTGGGAAAACTCTGCCTATGCAAAAGGCAGCTGACAAGTTTCCTGATGTTGCCTTTACCGGTAGTTCGTGATCTAATTGTTCGAGCATATTTCATAAAAACCCCGTCTATTTTCTAAAAAAATAGACGGGGTTTTTATTGTGAAAATTCTCAAATCCAGATCGATTAGATACTGCCGCCTGCCGCCTGAACACGTGCTCGTGCTCGCTTAAGGGACTTGCTAGCTTGAATAACGGCCTGCTTGTCATCGCCGGAGACTTTATCAGCTTCTGACTTAGCAGATGTGTACTCTTCCTGGGCTGCAGAAAGGTCAATACTATCGCCGCGCTCGGCACCGTTGACCAAAACAGTTACTTCATTGTTTTCCACTTCAGCGAAACCGCCCATGAGTGCGATCGCAACCCAATTTTTCTCAGCTCGCACTCGCAAAACGCCAATATCCAGCGCTGTCAGTAACGGAGCGTGACCACTCAAAATACCCAATTGACCGGTAGTACTCGGTAACACTACCTCTTCCGCTTCAGCATCCCAAACCGTTTTGTCGGGAGCCACTACGCGCACTGCTAATGCCATAAGACTCTAAAAATTAAAGATGAATAGTGAATAGTAAGTAGTGAGTAGTGACAAGACTTAGAAATTACTCAGTCCAGCAAGAATGAAAAAACATTTTCACTTACAACTCACTACTCACCACTCGCAAAGCCGTAATCTCTGTGACTTCGAGATCAGCTAGCGCTTATCCCTCAGCCTTCAGTTTCTCGGCTGTTGCCATCACTTCAGAAATGTCACCCTTAAGGTAGAAAGCCTGCTCAGGAATCTCATCTAGATCACCCGAGAGAATCATATTGAAACCCTTAATGGTGTCTTCAAGAGAAACATACTTACCAGACATACCAGTAAAGATTTCCGCAACGAAGAAAGGCTGAGAAAGGAATTTCTCAATCTTACGAGCACGGGCAACCGCCAAACGGTCATCTTCAGAAAGCTCGTCTAGACCCAAAATCGCGATAATATCCTGAAGCTCCTTGTAGCGCTGCAGAATAGATTGAACAGCACGGGCAGTGGTGTAGTGCTCATCCCCAACAACATCGGGCTGAAGCATTGTGGATGTAGAATCTAGGGGATCCACAGCGGGATAAATACCCTTAGAAGCCAGGGCACGGGAAAGTACCGTTGTGGCGTCTAGGTGAGCAAAGGTAGTTGCCGGTGCAGGGTCAGTTAAGTCATCCGCAGGCACATATACCGCCTGAATGGAAGTAATCGAGCCCTCAAGAGTAGAAGTAATCCGCTCTTGCAGGTCACCCATGTCAGTACCCAAAGTAGGCTGATAACCTACCGCAGAAGGCATACGACCGAGCAGTGCAGATACCTCAGAACCCGCTTGTACAAAGCGGAATATGTTGTCAACAAACAACAGGACATCCTGCTTGTTAACATCACGGAAGTATTCAGCCATAGTTAGGGCAGACAGTGCCACACGCATACGAGCTCCGGGGGGCTCATTCATTTGACCGTACACCAGGGCTACTTTTGACTGCCCCAAGTCATCGGCGTTAATTACGCCAGACTCAATAAATTCGTTGTAAAGGTCATTACCTTCACGGGTGCGCTCACCCACACCAGCAAACACAGAAACACCACCGTGCTGCAGTGCAATATTGTTGATTAACTCCTGAATCAATACGGTTTTGCCTACGCCAGCACCGCCAAAGAGACCCGTCTTACCACCTTTACGGTAGGGAGCTAAGAGGTCAATAACTTTAATACCTGTTTCAAATACGGAGGGCTTAGTCTCCAATTCAGTAAGCTTGGGAGCAGGGCGGTGAATAGGCAAGGTGTTGGACATATCCACATCACCTTTCTCGTCCACAGGCTCACCAAGAACATTAAAGATGCGGCCTAAGGTTGGAGGACCAACAGGTACGTTAATCGGCGAACCTAAATCAGTAACTTCCATGCCTCTGACCAAGCCATCGGTGGAAAGCATCGCAACGGCTCTTACCTGGCTGTCGCCCAGTAGCTGCTGTACTTCACAGGTAACAGCAACAGTCTGACCAGCAGGGTTAGTGCCTTCAATCTTGAGCGCATTATAAATGCTGGGCAGCTCGCCAGCTGGGAATTTAACGTCTACAACAGGGCCAATAATCTGAGTGATATAGCCAGTATTTGTTTTCTCTGCAGTGGTGACCATGCTTGCGCCTTATCCTAGGGGTATTAGCTACTGCGGCGACTTTTAATTTTATTTTTACTTTCAAAGTGCCATGTAAAAGATTATCACTAGATGTATCATCCATGGCACTGGTATTTGCTATAGTCGGAGAACTTTTGCGCGATTGTGAATATCTAGATTTATTCCCCTAACGGATGGCTATCTATGGCTTTGGTGGATGCAGTCGCTGGCGCTGGGCTACTAAAACCATAGATAGTAGAGTCCCTAAGAGTCCTATGGCAGAGCTTGAAGGCTCAGGAACAGGCTGCGGTGTATTGGCAGCTTTTGTAGTAGGGGCGACGGGCCGGGGCCTAGCTGCGGGGCGTGGTGCTACTGGTTGAGCAGTGATTGGCTGGGCTGTTTCTACAGGGCTGGCAGGCGTTGGCTGGGCGCTCAGGTTAGTGACTACCGGTTTTTGCCGAATAACGGACGTCGGTGTGGTGTTAGTACGGTAATCGGGGCGCTGGCGAATATAAAATTGCTGATTGGGAATGGTGTCGGTGATGAAGTAGTCAAATCGTACACTTTCACCAGGGTTAACTCCCGCTCCTCGATAGAAATTAATAAAGTCCCGGACATCTGTTACTTCGTCAGCCTGAGTGTAGCGGTCCGATGTGTAGGGGCGAATTGCTCCCAGACCTTGAGCAAATGAAAGGCCATCGTTTTCGCTGCTAGATACCCCAGCTTTCTCTTGTAGTTCATGGTCATAAAATCGCCAAAATGCTCCTGTCAGGTTACGCGACACAATACTGATGGCAAACCCTGGGCGGTTAAACATTGAGTGCTGGCTGGCGTCGGCTAAACCTCTAACGGCTAGTGAGATATCCAATCCCAAAACATCTTGGTACACAACAAATGGGTTCTCACGGGTACCGACTCCGGTTACATCGGTAATTTTGAAGCTACTGGATGCTTCACTAAACACCAGCCCATTTTGACTGCAGCCACTTGATAAGCACGCTGCTTGAGTAACGGTACTACTAACGGCTAGTAATCCAATGCTAAAAAGGCTAGCCAAACTAACTTGATGAGTAGAGGGAAGAACTGTATGAGTAGAGGGAAGAACTGTTCGCATGAATAAAGCTTTGAAATATCAAAAATGTCAAATACTTAGATGTATCAAAAAGAACTGATAAATCTAAGGGTTATTGCCGCCTTTCAAGAGATGAAAGAAAACAATTAAAGCCTTATATTTAAAGGCTTTTGCGGTTTTTATAGATTGGCATTTTTTAAAGAAAAAATCCTGGAAATCACGTAAGCTTTATTGAAAATAGACATCAAAAATTGTTGTAATAGCGTGATATTACTTAGGTCGCGTCGGTGTAAATCCTTCGTTTTTCATGAAAAAAGCGGCAGCGTTTTTGTGACGCCACCGCTTTTTGATATGTGAGTAATGTGTAAGTTGTCTAAATGACTGTATATCTAATGGTCTAAAACAAAGAAAAGCTTACCTAGCTGTAGGTTTTCGAATATCAAGGTCTTCACCTGCATCCAGGATGACGGTACCATCCAGTGTGGTGTTAGCTCCGGTTGCCGTGGCCTCACCATAAAACCGTACCGTATCTGTAGCCCGGATTTGAATGACACCTCCTGAGCCTATTGTGGAATCAGCTGGCAGTGTGGAATCAGCTGACAATGTGGAGTTGCGATCGATTAGCACATATTCACTATTGACATTACTGTTGGCAGGCCTGTTGCCAATAGATATAGTCCCTGCTTGTTGGGCACTGTCAGCGTGAATATCGCTTCCAATCAAATTGATTTGTTCGCCCACAATATTGACGGTGCCCTGGACGTTCTCGTCAGAGACATCAATAGTTCCTCGGACTAAAATCTTGCCTGTGTCAGGCGTCAGGGGTGGGGGGCTGGTCAGTAGCTGGGAGCCATCCCTAGTGATTTCAATCTGAGTGGCCCCCTGATTGTGGCCACCGGTCAAACGCAGTGGCACGTCTGTGCTTGAAAGCGACGTAGGTGTGTCCGTAGCGGTTAAATCCAGAGATAGCAGATTTCCAGCTTGACTCAGGCGAAGTAGGGAGTCTCCGGATACTGCTACCAGGTTAACGGTGCCACCGGAGGCTACTATAACACCGTCGTTTTGGATATACGAACCGATTAGTGTGACGGTAGCTTGGGGGGATACCTGTAGCCTAGCCTGGTTGTGAATACTTCCTGAGGGTAGCTCTGGGGAGAGCGGATCTAACGCGGCTGTACTGGTAGCCTCTGCTACAAAGAAATAACCATTGGGGTCACCTGTTAGGTTTTGTATGGTCGCTACCCCCGTTTTCGTTGCAGCGGTGCTATCGCGTAATGCTATTTCACTGACTGAACCATCTATAGATAGACGGTACAGGTCTTCAAACAGCAGGCCAGAGGCTGTGGTAGCAGTCAATCCTGCCGGTAGGTTGAGGCTCATATTTTCGCCAAAAACAATACCAGCGGGGTTAACTAGAAAAAGATTCGCGGCACTGGCAACATTAGGATCGCTGCTGGTTAATTTCAGCAAACCATTGATGGTTGACGGTTGCAGGTCATTGATCAAACTAATGACGTTGGCAACATCAGGGTCAATTACAAAATTAGCGGCATCAGCTGTCCCCAGGTTAAATTCCTGAAATTGATGAACGACATTGGGGGTAGCCCCGTTCGATGACTGTCCACCCAGGATATTAAACTGATCTGCCTGCTGAATAACGGTAGTATCAGACGTTGCTGGCAGAATACTAGTAGATACGGTCGCTGCAGGCTGTGAAAGCTGCGCTGACGCAGCGCTTTGAAGACCCAGTAACCCTAGGGGGACGGCCATCCAAAGTAGGTGGGAAAAATTGAGGGTCATGGGGTTAGTAACTGCTAGACAGCGTTTCAGCATATGTACTAGGCAAAGACGTATCAAGAACTACAGATGTCACCCTCCTTTACAAGGATACGGGGATTTTTTAATTCAACCTGAAGTAGCCGTAAAGATAGATGTGTGTAGATGTGTGGAAATCATAAAGTTAACCAACCCAGTGAGATCTAGCCTGAGTACGGGAACCCGTACCCCCAGGTGTGTTGCGATCGCAACTCCTAAAGCGATAAATTAGCACTCGGCAATGGAGAGTGCTAAACCGCGTCTAGGTTGCAGCTTCTTTCCCTATTCAGATCCTTCCAGACAGAAAAAGGGACTGCTCGGGCGAATCCGTATCGCCTTGATGCAATTGCCGAATGATTGATCTATCAAAGTTCGGAGAAAACTATGGCAGCCATTTCTTTGAGTGTTTCAAGCGTCACTCCCCTAGGTGATCGCGTTCTTATCAAAGTCAGCGCATCTGAAGAGAAGACCGCTGGCGGCATTTTGCTACCTGACACCGCTAAGGAAAAGCCCCAGGTTGGCGAAATCACTGCGGTTGGTCCTGGTAGGCGTGGCGATGGCGACAGCCGTCAGGCTCCCGACGTTGAAGTTGGTAACAAGGTCCTCTACTCCAAGTATGCAGGTACTGATATCAAGCTTGGTGGTGACGACTACGTACTTCTATCTGAGAAGGACATTCTCGCAGTTGTAGGCTAAAGGTCCAACTTTCACAACTGACTGACAGCTCGCTTCTTATCTTATCCCAGACCCCTCTAAAACGTTCTGAAACAATAGGTTGATTCATGGCTAAGCGCATCATATATAACGAGAACGCTCGTCGTGCCCTGGAAAAGGGTATGGATACTTTGGCGGAGGCCGTTGCCGTTACCCTGGGTCCTAAGGGTCGCAACGTCGTTCTTGAAAAGAAATTTGGCTCTCCCCAAATCGTTAACGATGGTGTCACCATCGCTAAAGAAATTGAGCTAGAAGACAACATTGAAAATACTGGTGTTGCGCTGATCCGTCAGGCTGCCTCTAAGACTAACGACGCCGCTGGTGACGGAACTACCACGGCAACCGTACTGGCCCACGCCATCGTTAAAGAAGGTCTACGTAACGTGGCGGCTGGTGCCAATGCGATCGCACTCAAGCGCGGTGTTGAAAAAGCTACGGCTTACCTCGTAGAGCGCATTGCTGAAAAGGCCCAGCCCGTGGGTGACTCCACATCCATCGCCCAGGTCGGTACTATCTCTGCTGGTAACGATGAAGAAGTCGGCAAAATGATTGCCGAAGCCATGGAGAAAGTCGGTCGTGAAGGCGTTATCTCCCTGGAAGAAGGCAAGTCCATGACGACTGAGCTGGAAATCACTGAGGGTATGCGCTTTGATAAGGGTTACATTTCCCCTTACTTCGCCACCGATACTGAGCGGATGGAAGCCGTTCTAGACGACCCCTACATTTTGCTCACTGACAAGAAAATTGCCCTAGTGCAGGATCTGGTACCTGTACTTGAGCAAGTTGCCCGCTCCGGCAAGCCTTTGCTAATCATCGCAGAAGACATCGAGAAAGAAGCCCTAGCTACACTTGTAGTTAACCGTCTGCGCGGTGTGCTCAACGTAGCTGCTGTTAAGGCCCCTGGCTTTGGCGATCGCCGTAAGGCCATGCTCGAAGACATCGCTGTATTGACTGGCGGTCAGGTGATCACTGAAGACGCAGGTCTTAAGCTAGATGGCGTCACTATCGAAATGCTCGGCACCTCCCGTCGCATTACCCTCACCAAGGACACCACCACCCTGGTGGCCGAAGGTAACGAAGCCGATGTCAAAGCCCGCTGCGAGCAGATTCGTCGTCAAATCGAAGAGTCAGACTCCAGCTACGACAAAGAAAAGCTCCAGGAGCGTCTGGCCAAGCTCTCTGGCGGTGTCGCCGTCATCAAGGTCGGTGCTGCCACCGAAACTGAGATGAAAGACCGCAAGCTGCGTCTAGAAGATGCCATCAACGCCACTAAGGCGGCGGTTGAAGAAGGTATCGTTCCTGGCGGTGGTACTACACTGGCTCACCTGGCTCCTGGTCTCGAAGAGTGGTCCAACGCTAACCTCACCGGTGAAGAGTTGACCGGTGCTCTGATTGTGACCCGTGCCCTGACCGCTCCCCTCAAGCGCATTGCTGAGAACGCAGGTCAAAACGGTGCGGTAGTTGCTGAGCGAGTTAAAGAGAAGGAATTTAACATCGGCTTTAACGCAGCAACTAACGAGTACGTAGATATGCTACAGGCGGGTGTGGTTGACCCGGCTAAGGTCACTCGCTCGGCGACTCAGAACGCGGCTTCGATCGCAGCTATGGTGCTCACCACTGAGTGTATCGTCGTAGATAAGCCAGAGCCTAAGGAAGCTGCTGGTGCTGGTGCTGGCATGGGTGGCGACTTTGACTACTAAGGCGAAGCCTTAATTAAAATAGCCGGTGTCCTTGGATATCGGTGAACGTTAACTAAAGCGGCAGGTGTTTAGCATCTGCCGCTTTTTTGGGTGCTTTGTCCACTGGTTTGTTGCCGATCCATGATTTAGCCGACTGTCTGAGGGGGGCTTTTATGAGCGCACCCAGCTTCCAAAATTCAGCGGGGAACAAAAATATGATGACCTCCTTTATCCGCAATTTTGCTGCGAATATTCTTTTCAGCAAAGGTTTTTATCAAAAACCTGCCTAATTCGATCAATTGCCTCTACAATGACAGCAAAATTTTTGGTTTAGTTATTCCAAGCTTTCCTAATCCAGTCAAAACTTTGGTGGAGAAAGGGTCCTGAAAACGGATCAGCCCACATGCTTCTTTAAAGGTGAGCTTGAATACATTAGGCCAAGCAAGATATTTGCCTACCCGATAGCCTGCGTTGAGACACGTAGGTTGAAGTATGCGCATTAATGGGAATTTTCTCAATGGCTTTGGGGCTACCCAGACGCTAACAGCCTCTAATTTTTGGATACTGCCGCAATGACAGCTACGCCTACCGATCCGAACCAGTTTAGTCCATCTCCCGTGGAGGCTGAGGGGGATGAGCTGGCTCTTTTAGATCCTAGGAGCATGAAGCCAAAGGGCGGGCAGGCCTGGTTTTGGTCTGGACTATGGTTGTTACTTTTGGCCGCATCAAGTGCTCTAGGTATTTGGGCCGTGGTGTTTATTACTCGACTACCGCCCTTGCCCAACTGTGATCGCATCTCAGCCTTTAGTGCTGATAGCGAACGACTCTACTGTGCCAAACAAGCCGCTGTATCTGGGGCCGAGCAAGATTTAGTGGCGGGAGTTCAGCTAATTGCGGCTTGGGATGCCACCCATCCGCTTTATCAAGATTCTGAAGACGTGGCTAATCGGTGGTCTAAGGGATTGTTTAAGCTGGCCCAGCAACGGATGCAAACGGGTAACTTAGAGCGGGCATCTCAGCTCTTGGGCTATATTCCCTCGCGAGTCGAGATCTATAACGATGCTCAGACATCGTTAGAACGATGGCAGCAGGAGTGGGATAAGGGCAAAGAAATTGCTACCGCTGTTACTGAGGATGTCAGCAACCAAAACTGGAGCGGTGCGCGTAAGCAGCTACGCACGATGAAGCGCCTCACCAGTGATTATTGGCTCAAGGAGCGCCATAACTATTTAGGACAGTATATTCAAAGCGAAGAAGATGCCCGACGTCATCTGATCCAAGCACAAACCCTGGCCAGCACTGGCCAAATGGACAATCTGGCCAAGGCGCTCACCCTAGTTCGACAGATCAATGTACAAAGTAACGCATGGCCTGAGGCTAAACCCTTGGTGACCGAGTGGGCTGGGTCTTTGTTGAACTATGGCTTTCAAAAATGGGAGCAGGAGGATTTAGACGGGGCGATTGCAATTATCCAACAGGTGCCGGTGGATCTGGCTACAGAACCTGAAGCTGAGGATTTGGTGCGGTTTGCCCATGCCCAGCGCCTAGCGACGTTCCGTCAGGACTGGGAGCCGACCTATGGAGACATCCTCAATTTGATGGATGCAATTCAGGCCATCCGACGTATTGGCAGCGGCAGTGTTTTTTATCAGGAAGCCCAAACTAAATTGGCCCTGTGGATCAATCAGCTGAGCGATTTGCAGCATCTCTATGGGGCCACCCTGATGGCCAGGCTAAATCAAAAGGAATCCTTAGGCGTGGCGATCAAGCAAGCTCGGGTGATTGGCGCAGATCGGCCCCAGCGGCAGCAGGCCCAAACGCTCATCGCCCACTGGTCTAAGGAAATTGAACGGATTGAGGATCGGCCCTTTTTGGCTCGGGCTCAGCAGTTGGCTGACAAAGGGGATAAAGCGAGTTTACAAGCAGCGATTGCCGCAGCGAAAAAAGTGCAAACAGGTCGAGCCTTGAGGATTGATGCCCAAACCAAGATTGCTCAGTGGTCTAAGCAGATCCAGGTTTTAGAGGACCAGCCGTTGTATAGCAAGGCTCTGGAACTAGCCAGTCAGGGTAAGCTGCCGGATGCCATTAAAGAGGCGCGTAAGATTCAACCGGGACGGGCTCTCCACAGTCAGGCCCAAACCTCAATTAAGGAGTGGACAAATCGGATCCAGATTGCAGAAGACCGGCCCATTTTGAATGAGGCGGAGGAACTGGCCTATCAAGGGCGATTATCAGATGCGATCGCAACGGCTGCCCGCATTGCTCCCGGTCGGGCTTTATACCGTGAAGCGCGTAACGCCATTACCATTTGGGATGCTGAACGGGCCTATATCCAATCGCTGCAGGAACCGTTAGAGGATACCTATTACGAAGACGATGAGGACTACGAAGACGATGGCTACGACGATTAAGTGCCGTTAAGTACCATCATTGACACCGCAAACGGAAACTAGTAGGGGATACTACTAGAACGGTGAGATGGATCAAGCGGCATGAGTGAACGTCCCTTGCAATTAATGCTGGTGGATGAAGACCCCACCTTTAGGTTAGGATTACGGGTCTGGCTGGAGCAGCTGCCCGGATTTCAGATTGCTGCTGAAGCTGCCGATGCCACTGAGGCCATGGCCATTATCAGAAAGTGCGATCGCACCCAGGCCAGTGCTTTTACCGACCCCACCCTAAGGGGACAGCAACCGATTAACCTAGTCATCGTTGATTTGGGGCTGGGTACTGACGGCGAGCCAGGCAGCAGCTCCGGCCTCCAGCTATGTAAATCCATCAAAACCGACTTTCCCAAACTGCCGGTCCTTATCCTGAGTGCTCACGATGAACCTGTCCTTGAGGCTGCTGCCCGTCAGGTTGGCGCCGATGGCTATGGGACTCGCAGCATGCCTGTGCGCGAACTAGCCCAGCTGATCCGCACCGTGGCTGCCGCTAGCAAACCTGCTAAAAAACGACCCAAGCCCCCCCCTCAGATTCCTGGTCCCCTGACTGCAATGCGTCTCAGTATGCGACTGTCAGGACTAGACCACATTGAAAAACAGCTGGCCAAAACTACTGCTGCACTGCGCCAGCCCCGTCTATCTTGGCTAGAACGCCAAGTTTTAGCGGGACAACAGCGAGAGCTTAAGGCCGCGCGCTGGTTTACCCGGCAGCTATGGGCCACCCGTAAATACCCAGACGCAACCTGGATCAATAAGAATGCTCCCATCCGTTGGCAATCGCTTAAGACACCGACAGGTTTGCCAGCTCCACGTTCCTCCGTGCCGCGATCGGTGGGAGCCGCTGCCATTACCCCTGCTGCAGCTGCTCCTCTCGATCTGCGCAGCGGTGATATACAAAACCGAGTGTTTGAAGCCGTCTTTGCCAAACTCCAGACCGATTTAGAAAACACGACGTCAGAACCCATCGAGATTGATATTCTGCGCCTCGACAAAAAACGAGAATTGTTGTTTATCGTTCTGCGTCGGTTTGAAGACTTATTAGACGACCTCCGACAGTCTGTCCCCCAGCCTGGACAGCTGCGGGGTAGAGCTCCCCAAATTCTGCGCGACTTATGGGTTGCCACCATTGAAGAGTTCTTTGGCCGTTACTACACGGTGCCCCTAAATGGCGTGGAGCAAGAACTTGTAGCGGTGCTTTATCAAGAAAAAGACACTGTAGAGCGCGAAATTCTCAAACATATCCCATTGTTGCCCGAACTCCTGGCCCACTGGCTATTTCACGATGCCATGGTGGTGGAGGGAACCAGCTATATTGCCCCCACTCCCGAAGCGTTAGCCCAGAGTGAACGGCTCTTAGAAAATCTTCTGATCCATGTGGGTAATGCGGTTATGCAGCCTCTGCTCAATCGTTTAGCGGATGTGGAAGTGATTAAAAAAGGCTTATATAGCCGTCGGATTATTTCCACTCGCGATATTGAGCGCTTCCGCAACGACCTTTCCTGGCGCTATCGCTGGGATCGATTGGTCAACGAACCCACAGCTATTTTTGAGAGCCAGTACCGTCTATATACCCTGGGGCCGCGTGGCATTATGCTCACACCGATCTATGCGCCGCGTCGGGCCGAACTTGACCGTCTATCGGGACTGCCCTGGGCGATGACCCTGCTATTGGAAACCCGCGATGCCCTTAGTCCACGGGTGCGCGCCCTGATTTCTTTGGTAGGCAGCAGTGTTGTATATGTGCTAACTGAGGTCGTCGGTCGCGGTATCGGTCTCGTCGGTCGTGGTATTTTGCAAGGTATTGGCAGCGCCTGGCAGGATACTCGGCGGTCTAGACAACGACAGGCACCACCCACATTTAATGAATGGGAGTAGGCCAATGGCTACCGGTTCTAACAACAGCGGTGTTGGTGTGGCAAGACTTTAGAATAGAGCGCTTGTAGCTTGGCCGTACCAAAAAAATATGCTGGAAGCAATCTGCTTCCAGCATAAAAATGGTTCATCCTTATAGCTTGAGCCAGCCAAACCAGGATAGGATAACTGCAACCACACCACTGGTAAGAACAACAGCACCTGCAACCGTAATCACGGCACCAACCTTTTGCACTACAGGTGAAGGTAGACCATTGCCGAATCCGCCAGTTTCGGAGAAATTATTCCCCAAAGCCGTCAGTTTCTTTAGATGATCCTTACCGTAACGAGGCATGCGCTCAAAGGGAAGTTCACCCATGGATTGCTGAGGCAAAATTCGCCGCCGCTGATAGGGCACGGTATCTTCGCCATAGTTGTCTATGTATTCATCGCTGTTGAGCAAAGCATCGATAAATCCTTGGATTCCTTCGGTAGCTAGTACGATTGACCAGGCTAAGGTTTCACGCTGGTCGTACACTTGGCGACCCAGCACTCGCTGGACACACATGTCTACAAATCGATAGTTGTTGCTACACTCGTAGTTGAGACGTCTGAAGGAATCGGACAGTAGCAAACTGCGAATGAAATCACGAACAGTTATCTGAGAGCTGCGGAGCTGAGACTCTAGAAAACGATCGCGATGACAGGCCAACATCTGCTGCTCATTAAAAATACGACGATAGGCCGCCCGAATTAGGTTCTCTATTTCCTGAGCATCAGGCAATAACGCCGTGGAAAAAATGCGAGGCTGTTCATCACCAGGTACTTCAAATCCATTTACACGCTGATTTTGGCAATTTGAAGGATAGCTTAACAAGGGAAGCGTCATTCGGGTTCAAATCCTTTTGCTAAAACGTTGCCAGTGGAAAACTGCAGGACAGCCACAATGACTGCCCAAAGTGCAGCTGTATAAGGAGTTCTCGTCCTCCATTAGTTTCTAATCCTAGGGATATAGTGTGAACCACCAGAAATATTTGTACGGAAACTCAATCAAACAAAATAAAAATAAATGGTTCTCTAATTAATCATAGATATAGTCCATGAATGATTGATAGGCTTTTGATTCAGCTATAGGGCTTATGTCTATTGAAGCTGAGTAGAAATACTTAAGTGGCTCGCGACTAAAAATCTGTTTGCACTATAGGGGAGGCATTAGCTATGAATCTGAGAATGCTTAATGTCCCGTTACACTTAGCGACGACGAATTTTGCTCATCATTTTGCGCGACCAGCGTAGTGATAGTTCTTCACGGCTGGCCCAGTCTTGAAGAATGCGGAAAAAGACCTGGCGATCGTTGGTTTGTAAAACAGCGGTTTGATCGGCGGTTTCAATGGCGTAGGGATAACCGCCGCCCACAATGGTTTCGGCTCTGACCCAATTGAGAATCTGATCAGTGATGCCAGCGTCATGCATCCAGCGCGGCATTTCAACGCGGGCTGGGTAGCCTTGATTGGTTTTGAGATAGGTAAAGGTAACTCGGTTGGACTGCTCTTTGTACTGATCTAGAATGCCGGTGCGATCGCACTGAAAAATCGGCGTACAGTCTCCCCATCGCATAAATCGATTGAGCATTTGGGCATCATGCACTGCCGGTATGCCCTCCACCCCGATAAATAATTCTAAAAGCGTCGTTAAATCATGGGCATAGCTGGTATCCACATAGCCCACCAGCGGCACCCTATGGTATTCGCTGGCCCGCAGCAGCTTTAGCAGCGCTTTGACATAGGCTCGTTTTGCCTCCTCTTCGTAGGCATCGGCAAAGGTGGCTACCAGGGAGCCATCAAAAAAGACAAGACAGCGTTTGGGCTCGCTCACCTGCTCGATGTAGCTGACCAGCCGGTCAGTTTCCATTTGAAAGCGTCGGATATTGACCAAGCGCTCTAGGGGCTGAGCCGAGTCAGCTGCCTGCAAGTCGCGCGGGGTCATTACATCTAGCTCAATATCCTTGATATAGGCAGCATCGGACGTGTGGGGATTTTCAAACCAGCCCACCTGTACCAGCGCAATGGGCAATGACAGATCCTTACTTGGAAAAATCTGCGAACCGTCTACCGCAAACGTAGTTACCCCACTCAGGTGTTCGTTTACCCACTGCAGGCTGTGTTCACGACTGCCCCACTGCAGGTTGCTG
>JBCCHX010000021.1:0-92590 GCA_039028535.1 Cyanobacteria bacterium P01_B01_bin.77 | reverse complement strand
TCGAGGGTCTTCTAACCCTTCGAAATGCGATAAAAATGCGGCTGATAGTACCATCGTGATGCTTACCTCGTCTGGGTCCCCATGGTAAGCATCTTCTCACTCAGGCGGCTGAAGCTTATTTCTCAAATGCAATCGCCATGTATCCCCCTCACGGTTTTTGTCATTGGCAGTACCCGAGGGAGAACCTATCCACGAAAGAGACCAAAACCATGTTCCAAGACAACACCCAGGATGCAGGCGCGGCCAATCGTCCCCCTGCCGACAATTCTCTCCCCGACTACGAGTTTGACATCGTCAGACACACCCTTTTTGGCACCCTTGATGCTGTCCAAAACACCATCAAATTTCTCCATAAACTCAATTACGCCGAACCCAACGACTGGAGCCGACCATTACCCACCGGTTGTGCTAACGAGGTTATGGCCATATTGACCAAACGCGTTCGAGTCAATTAACCGCAGCACTTTACCCGCAGGCTCATGCTAGAGCTTGCGGGTCCGAAGAAGCATTTATTCTTATCAATACTTTTTAGCTATGCAGCAGCCTGAGCATCAAAAACGTGAAACGCCTGGTGGTCAAACTGCCAGCCAGCGCCAGGGCTATTATCGTATTCGGTAATGTACTGGTATCGCCAAGGATCCGTCGCCCGTACCTGTACGACACGAATTGTACCAACGTCAGTGTTAGCTTCCTTAAAGGCGTGGAAAGCCACACCTTCATTAGTCCAACCTTGACCCACATTAGGATTAAGTCGACAACAAAAATCGAGCTGGATCAGAGGCCACATAGCGATAGACAGGAACAGTCCCTTCCTGCTCCTTGCCAAAGGCAAAAAAGCTAATATCTGAATGTTTCCAACCGCTTTCAATATCCGGATCGGTGGAGTACAGAAAGCGCCAGGGAGCTTCTGCATAATACTTGTAGACAGGAACGAGCTGTAAGTTCATTGGGGCTCCATAGTGTGTAGATGTACCATGGTTAGCCTCCAGTAAAGAAAAGGAAAAATCCGCACAGAAGTCTAGAAAAATAGGACAGGTTACCCATCCACGCTCTTAGCTCCAGCTCACGCGGCAAGAGTACAAAACGAATGACTCATCCCGCCAGACAGTAAAAATAAAAAGCCCTTCAGGCATCGCTGAAGGGCTTTTTTCATTCTCCTAAAAGAGCATCAGACGTCAGCCAAATCGGCTTGATGTCGATGCAATCAGGAAGGCTGCATACGTGAGGACAAAGCCCACAGTAAAGTGTGCTAAACCAACCACACGAGCCTGAACGATGGACAGTGCAACAGGCTTGTCCTTCCAGCTGATTAGGTTAGCTAGAGGAGTGCGCTCATGAGCCCATACGATGGTCTCGATAAGCTCCTGCCAGTAACCACGCCAGGAGATCAAGAACATGAAACCAGTTGCCCAAACCAAGTGAGCGAACAAGAACATCCATGCCCATACGGAGATGTTGTTCATGCCATAGGCGTTGTAGCCATTAATCAACTGGGCAGAGTTTAGCCACAGATAATCACGGAACCAACCCATTAGGTAAGTAGAGCTGTTGTTAAACTGCGCCACGTTACCACCCCAGACAGCTAGATGCTTCCAGTGCCAGTAGAAGGTCAACCACGCAATGGTATTAAGCATCCAGAACATGGCTAGGTAGAAGGCATCCCATGCAGAGATATCGCAAGTACCGCCACGACCGGGGCCGTCGCAAGGGAAGCTATAGCCAAAGTCCTTTTTATCGGGCATCAGCTTAGAACCACGGGCATCTAGAGCACCTTTCACCAATACTAGAGTAGTGGTGTGTAGACCTAGTGCGATCGCATGGTGCACCAAGAAGTCACCAGGGCCAATGGTCAAGAACAGAGAGTTAGCGCCACTGTTGATGGCCTCAAACCAGCCAGGTAGCCAGATACCGCTAGCTGCACCAGTTGCTACGCTGTCAGCATTGGATAGCAACGCGTCAAAGCCATAAAGGGCTTTACCAGAAGCCGCTTGAATCCACTGAGCAAACACAGGCTCAACCAGGATCTGTTTCTCAGGAGTACCAAAGGCAACTACAACATCGTTGTGTACGTAGAGACCCAGGGTATGGAAACCGAGGAACAAAGATACCCAGCTCAGGTGAGAGATGATCGCTTCTTTGTGATCCAAGATACGAGCCAACACATTGTTAGCATTCGCAGCGGGATCATAATCGCGAATCAAGAAAATCGCACCGTGGGCAAAGGCACCCATCATGATGAAACCAGCAATATACTGGTGGTGGGTGTAAAGCGCAGCCATGGTGGTGTAGTCCTTAGCCATGAAGGCATAAGGAGGCATCGCATACATGTGCTGAGCAACCACGGAGGTAACAACACCCAAGGAAGCCAGTGCCAAACCTAACTGAAAGTGTAAGGAGTTGTTGAGCGTATCAAACAAACCCTTGTGACCATCCCCCAAACCACCGGCAGGAGGCTGGTGAGCATTGAGGATCTCTTTGATGCTGTGACCAATACCGAAGTTAGTCCGGTACATGTGGCCAGCAATGATGAAGACAACCGCAATGGCTAGGTGGTGGTGAGCCATATCAGTGAGCCATAAAGACTCAGTCTGAGGATGGAAACCACCTAAGAAGGTCAAGATTGCAGTACCGGCACCCTCAGACGTACCAAACACATGGTTTACAGTGTCAGGACTCTGAGCGTATACACCCCAATTCCCACTGAAGAAGGGTGCGAGACCAGCGGGGTGAGGCGTGACAGTTAGGAAGTTATCCCAACCAACGTGCACACCACGGGACTCAGGAATTGCAACGTGTACCAGGTGACCTGTCCAAGCCAAGGAGCTCACACCAAACAAACCAGCTAGGTGGTGGTTTAGACGAGACTCAGCATTTTTGAACCAGGACAAGCTGGGACGGAACTTGGGCTGTAGGTGCAACCAACCTGCAAGCAGGAAGACAGAAGACAGCACCAAGAGGAATAGGGACGCAGCGTAAAGGTCGCCGTTAGTCCGCATACCGATGGTGTACCACCAGTGATAGACCCCAGAGAACGCTACGTTAACAGGGCCAGTGGCGCCAGCTTGGGTGAACGCATCCACCGCATTCTGACCAAAGTGAGGATCCCAAATCGCATGGGCGATGGGTTTAACGTTGAGCGGATCTTGGATCCACTGCTCAAAGTTACCTTGCCAAGCTACGTGAAACAGGTTGCCAGAGACCCATAGGAAAATGATTGCCAGGTGGCCAAAGTGAGAAGCAAAAATCTTCTGATAAAGATTTTCCTCCGTCATGCCATCGTGGCTTTCAAAGTCATGAGATGTGGCAATCCCGTACCAGATCCGCCGTGTAGTTGGATCCTGTGCGAGGTCTTGGCTAAATTTTGGAAATTTAGTTGCCATAGTTTTCTATTAAGTCCTCCCCGCTAACCTATCGACAGAATTCGAGCATGGAAGAACGCCCAGGTCACCACAATACCGCCGAGGAGGTAGTGAGCGACACCAACCGCACGCCCCTGAGTGATACTCAACGCACGAGGCTGGATTGCCGGAGCAACCTTGAGCTTGTTGTGAGCCCAAACGATAGACTCGATTAGCTCTTGCCAGTAGCCGCGACCACTGAACAGGAACATCAGGCTAAAGGCCCAGATAAAGTGACCGGCAAGGAACATCAAACCGTAGGCAGATATAGCCGAGCCATAAGAGTTGATAACCTGGGAAGCCTGAGCCCACAGGAAGTCACGGAGCCAACCATTAATGGTGATTGCGCTAGTTGCGAAACTACCACCAGCGGGGTGAGACACCGCACCACCAGAAACCGTACCCCACACATCTGACTGCATCTTCCAACTAAAGTGGAAAATTACAACAGAGATAGAGTTGTACATCCAGAACAGACCTAGGAAAATGTGGTCCCAACCAGATACCTGGCAGGTGCCGCCACGACCAGGGCCGTCGCAGGGGAAGCGGAAACCCAACTCACTCTTATCAGGAATAAGACGAGAGTTACGGGAGTACAGCACACCCTTGAGCAGGATGAGAACAGTTACGTGAATGGTGAACGCATGGATGTGGTGCACCATAAAGTCAGCTGTACCAAGGGCAATGGGCATCATGGCCACTTTGCCACCAACGGCAACTATGTCACCACCAAAAGCAACACTAGTAGGACCAATCGCGTTAGGCGCGGTGGTTCCGCTAGCAGCTAAGGTGTGCAGATTCTGAACCCATTGAGCAAAGATGGGCTGCAGCTGAATTGCACTGTCAGAAAACATGTCTTGGGGACGACCCAAAGCACGCATAGTATCGTTGTGGATATATAGACCGAAGCTATGGAAGCCTAGGAAAATACATACCCAGTTAAGGTGAGAGATGATGGCATCACGAGCACGCAGAACGCGGTCGAGCACGTTGTCGACATGCATGGCCGGATCGTAGTCACGAACCATTGCGATCGCACCGTGAGCAGCACCACCTACAATCATGAATGAGCCAATCCACATATGGTGTGTGAATAGGCACAGCTGAGTAGCGTAGTCAGTTGCAAGGTAAGGATAAGGAGGCATCGCATACATATGCTGAGCCACAATAATCGTTACCGAACCACCCATGGCCAGGTTGATAGCCAGCTGAGCATGCCAGGATGTGGTCAAGAACTCAAACAAGCCATCGTGGCCATTCTTAGCAGGGAAGAGCAACGGATCGCCCTTCTGACCTTCCAGGATTTCCTTCATGCTGTGACCAATACCCCAGTTGGTGCGGTACATATGGCCAGCAAAGATGAACATGACTGCGATCGCCAAATGGTGATGCGCTATATCAGTCATCCAGAGGCCACCAGTAACCGGGTTAAGGCCTCCCTTGAAGGTCAAGAAGTCAGCATAGACACCCCAATTTAGGGTGAAAAATGGCGTAAGTCCCTGAGCAAAGCTCGGGAATAGATCAGCCATAAAAGCTTTATCTAGCAGATACTCGTGGGGCAAAGGAATATCCTGTGGAGCCACCCCGGAATCCAATAAAGCATTAACCGGCAGAGCAACGTGGATCTGGTGGCCAGCCCAGCTCAATGAACCCAAGCCGAACAAACCAGCCAGGTGATGGTTCATCATGGATTCCACGTTCTGGAACCACTCAAGCTTAGGAGCTCTGATGTGGTAATGGAATACACCAGCATTGATCATCAAACCAGCCATGACTAGGGCACCGATGGCGGTGCACAACAGCTGGAAGGAGTTGGTGTAACCAGATGCCCTCCACATCTGGAATAAACCAGACGTGATTTGAATACCTTGGAAGCCGCCGCCCACTTCACCGTTCAGGATTTCTTGACCAAAAATAGGCCACACCACCTGAGCGCTGGGTTTGATATTAGCGGGATCCGCTAACCAAGCTTCAAAGTTAGAAAAGCGAGCGCCATGGTAATACATACCGCTCAACCAAATGAACACGATGGCCAAATGGCCAAAGTGAGCACTAAAAATTTTACGAGAAATGTCCTCTAAGTCACTGGTGTGACTATCAAAGTCGTGAGCGTCGGCATGGAGGTTCCAAATCCAAGTGGTAGTTTTGGGTCCTCTAGCCAAAGTGCGGCTGAAGTGTCCTGGCTTACCCCATTTCTCAAAGGAAACGGGTACCGGGTTTTCATCAACTGCTACCTTGACCTCTGCCTCCCGCTCCCGCGGGGTAGTTGTCATGGAGACTCTCCTCTCTCTAGACAAAGTAACGAACAGCCTAAAAATAAAGAGGTCAGCAAAATGCTTCTTTAATGAAACAATTGCAAACATTTAATACTGAGATGTTAACGCAGTAAAAACGATGACGCTCGATATTTATTAGGATTGCTCCTGAGCATTATAGACTTGGCGCTTCACCGATCCCGCGTCGAGTTAACAATAATTCAACCTCCGAAATCCTCTTAGGATAAGGATCGCAAGGTAGTCGCCTGCATAAAACAGGGGCTGCCCTGGCCTGGCATTAACAAATCTCAATAGAAGATCTCGAATTTACTAATATGTCAAGGAAGACGCATAAAAATCCAAAAAATCAACTTTCTTTTCTTAATCAGCACCATAGGTCTTCTTAATGCATGAAATCCTGAGAGGAATGTTTCTTTTTATTTTTATTTATTTATTTTTATAAACAATCTGAGCCTGCAATTATCAATCCATCGTGTTGGGGAAGATCCGTTGATCCGTCTTGGTCAACAGCCCGCTAGTATCGATTTAGGAACATTCCTATCCGATTTCATATCGACGGAGCTGCATATTACCGCCATTTTGGAAAGCTACATTATGATTTTGGCCTCTGTGTTGGGTTACTTACAGCAGTACTTAGCAAAAATCGCTAGGCTGCTTGTAGTAATAGCAATGCTGCTGTTACTTGCCAGCTGCAGCGGTGCTCCCCAAGCAGACCAAACATCTTTAACAACCGATGAGGCATCAAACAAATCTCTGTTTGCTCCCCGACCTAAAGTCAAACAGCTTGCTCCTCCAGCTCTGATTCAAAAGCTTACCCCCTGGCTAGATAGTTACGCACCTCAAGTGCAAATCCGTCAACCGAAAGCTGAACAAGTGTTTGATAGCACTACGGTTAGCGTCGTTCTGCAGGCACAAGATCTACCCATATATAAGGATGAAACTTGGGGAATGGGTCCCCATTTGGAGATGCTCCTGGATAATCAGCCCTATGGGTCGATTTACGATATCGATCAGCCTATTCGCCTGGAGAAGCTCTCCCCTGGAACCCATACCCTGAGGGTCTTAGCTGAACTTCCCTGGCATGAAAGCTTTAAAAATGAAGGTTCCTATGACCAGGTAACGTTCCACATCTTTGCTAAAACTGATGAAAATTCCCCAACGGTCAGCCAGCCTTTGCTCACCTATAGTTCCCCAGTGGGTGCCTACGGGGCTGAACCAGTTCTATTAGATTTTTATCTAACCGGTGCCCCTCTACATCAAGTTGCCCAAGACAACCCAATGATTTCGGACTGGCGTGTACGCTACACCATTAACGGTGATAGCTTCACCCTTAATAATTGGGAGCCTATATATATAGAGGGTTTACAGCCAGGACAAAACTGGGTGCAGTTAACGTTGATTGATGATGAGGAAAATCCCATTGAAGGTGTTTTTAATAACACCGTACGGTTGATTGAATACGATCCTGATCTTAATGACAGTCTGGCAAAAATTGTCCGAGGAGAGCTAACCTTGGCAGATGTCGGGGGTATCGTCGATCCATCCTATGAGCCTCCGGTTCCTGAGGTGATAGCTCCTGTTGAACCGCTACCAATGGAAGATGCCGCGGTTGATGACGGCGACAAGCTGACAAACGATGAGCTAGAAAATGACAGCGCTATGCCTGAGCCTGAGGTTTCTGAGCCTGAGGTTTCTGAGCCTGAGTCCATTGAATCTAAGCTCACTGAGCCTGAAGCAACTGAATCTTCCCCTCAAGAATCATCGGACATCCCTAGCAAACAGCCCCTAGAAGAAGATGAACTTAAGACCACCAGCTTAGATGAGCAGTTATCCGAACCTGTGCAGGAAACTGAACAGGCTCAGGAATCGGGGGCCCTTCAGGAGTCCGTTCAGGAGATGGACATATCTGATGTTTTAGAAGAAAATGCAAGCTCCAATACAGAAGCAGCGGCAGACTTGGAGGATGGCCCCATCAGCGACACCTCTGCTGAAGAGACAGCCGCTGAATCAACGAACATATCCGACGATGCTGAAGAGACAGCCGCTGAATCAACGAACATATCCGACGATGTTGATTCAGTTGATTCAGCGGCATCCGAAGTACCTAGTGCTGAAGCTAGTCCTGTCAGAGAGCGGCAGTACTTACAACGGCTCTATGATTACCGCGAGCGCTCAATGCAAACCTATGGTCGAGATCGCTAATTTCTAGCCTTACCTCTAGCCTTTAAATCACAGGCTTCTGGCTTTAATTCCCGTTCCATTAACCCTTCGACCGCTTCTTGCGGTGTCACCACACCTCGCAGTAAGCGATGCACTTGACGGGCAATGGGGACGGGAATACCTTCGCGATTTGCCATGTCGATTAATACGTGGGTGGTATTGACACCTTCGGCAGTACTGCCGAGAGTATCTAAAATTTGATCTAAAACTTTGCCCTGGGCCAGGCCGTACCCCACGCGGTAGTTACGGCTAAGAGATCCATCGCAGGTTGCCAATAAATCTCCTAGTCCAGATAGGCCATAGAAGGTTTCTACCTGGGCTCCCATGTGAACTCCAACCCTTAGCATTTCAGGAATAGCGCGGGTAATGAGTGCAGCCTTGGCATTAGACCCCAGCTTGAGGCCATCGCAAACACCGACTGCGATCGCAACCACATTTTTTAACGTCCCTCCTAGCTCTGCCCCTACTGGGTCAGGACTGGTATAAATACGAAATGATTCCGATGCATACACCTGTTGCACTCGGGCCGCTGCGGCCACATCTGTGCTGGCCACCACTGTTGCCGCAGGCAACCCGGCTTCGATCTCCTTAGACAGGTTTGGACCAGACAGCACCACAATCGGATTGTTAGGAAACGTATCCCTAAAAATTTTGGAAGGTGTGCGAGTGGTCTCTGGGTCTAATCCCTTGGTAGCCGTCACTAAAATAGTTGACGACTTTAGCTCTGCCACCTGCAGCCGACTCGCCAGGGCCGCGACACCTTTCATGGAGATTGCCGATACCACAATATCGGCATCAGCTATGGCAGGTCCCAACTCCGACGGCCCTCGCCGTGACCAAATCTGCACCTGATTGCCGTTGGTTAAGGCCAACCTAGCCAGGGCCGTCCCCCAGGCCCCTGCCCCTAGGACCGTGACCCGAGCTGTTTGCTTTAGCGCCTCGGATAGCGGAATGGTCGGAGTTTCAGATGGTGCAGACGAAATAACCACGAGACAAGCTTCCTATGCAAGATTAAACGCTCAAGATTAAGCGCTTATATCTAGCCTAAGCTACTGGTGTTGCCACAGGGGGCTGATATTGATCCATCTGGTAGTCAGGAATGCAGTTATTGCGCATATAGGTGTAGTAGTCCATCAGGTTGCGATCGCATCTTTCTTCAGACCAGTCACAGTAGCATTTCAGCACATCCGCTACCACTGGTAGTGCATCAAACCCATAGTTACCGCGCATTGCCAGGGCTGTGCGCCGCCGACAAATATCCACATAGGTACGAGCTAACTCAGCCTTAACGCTATAGACAATTTGAGCTCTGATATCTGGCTGTCCGACTACAATCGGCTCAATCAGTTCAGGAAACTCTTCCACAATCGCCAATACCTGGGGGGTACGAGTGCCGTAGAGGGATAGCAAATGGGCAACCACATCCCGGTGGGCAGCTGTGGGTGTTTTGGACTTGGTATGTGCGATCGCACCAGGTAAAAGAGCCTGCCTAGTAGCAGAATGGCTGCGAGGTTTTCGCTGTTTTTTCAGTGCCGCATCTACCATTTCTTCCCCAACCTGGCGATGGGTCGTGAGCTTGCCTCCAATCAGAGACATCATATTTTCCACAGTCTCAGACTTGTGGTGGTCATATAGCACATGGCTACGGGTAATACTGCTAGTCTTTTTGCCTTCAGCGTAGGGCAGCGGTCGTACCCCAGCATAGGTAAACCGCACTAGCTCCCTGGAGAGCTGGGCTGTGGGAATAACCCGATTAGTCTCACTGATTAGATAATCAATTTCGTCATTACTGGCATGAACTTTATCCAAATCCCCATCAAAGCGAATATCTGTCGTACCAATCAAACACATACCCAACCACGGCAAAATAAAGAAAGGTCTGCCATCGGTCAGCGCCTCTACATATAGGGCCTCATCCGGTGCTCCCGGAAATTTATCGACAATAATATGACTGCCTCGCGTCCCGCCAATTTTGCGAGTTTTACCCACTGGCGCAGGTGCATTGCCTTGCACACCACTACGACAAATCTGATCCACCCAGGGACCTGACGTATTGATCACCACCGTTTCATCATGACCACGAATCACTAATGCTTCGCCTGTTTCACTGTCACGACACACCAGTGACTCAATCCGGTTACCACTACGTTGCAGCTGAGTCACGGTCATATAGCTCAGCATGGTGGCTCCCGCCGCTTGAGCTGACAGCACTATCTCCAAACAAAGCCGTTCAGCATATTCCACCTGGGCGTCATAATACTGCGCCGCACCTCGGCACCCCTCCGGCTCCACCGTACGAAATAGCTGGCGCATCTTTTTATCCCCCAGCATCCGGTGATTTGGCAAACTCTTGTCATAGCTCAGCAGATCATAGAGCACCATCCCCGCCTGAATTTCCCAGTAGCTACGGGAGCCCTGGGCATAGATGGGAATTGTCATCTGGATCGGCTTTACCAGGTGGGGGGCTGTCTGCAGCAAAATCTCCCGCTCTCGTAGGGACTCCCGCACCAAATTAAACTCAAAATACTCTAAGTAGCGTAATCCGCCATGCACCAAGCGACTAGACCAGCTTGTGGTACCACTACCAAAGTCGCCCTTCTCGATCAGAACTGTTTTGAGACCTCGCAACGCACCATCACGGGCTACAGCTACCCCATTGACGCCACCACCAATCACAATCAAATCGTAGGTTGTCGCCTCAACCGTTGAGTAATCACGCATAGTTGCTACCAAAAGTCACGATCTGCAGATGTATCCGACTATGAACATAGGCTTCCCCATGTCTCAAGATGCCACAGATTTTTAGAAATTGTAGGGGCGATTGGTGGAGACGTTCCATGGAACGTCTCCACCAAATCCAAAAATTTAAATTTCCCCTAAACTCCTGCCGTTTCCTTTGTCTCTGGCTCTATCGCTACCGTAGCCTTTGCTTCTCTAAACAAGTGGTTAGCCCATTGCTGCACGTCGTAACGACAAATGGCCTTGTGCAGCTTCTTCATTCGTGTCGCCTGCTCCTCAGCAGACATTTCTAGGGCTGCATCAATACACTCATCCATGCGCGTAGATGAATAGGGGTTGGTCAGCAGGGCATCGGGCAGCTCCACTGCAGAACCGGTAAACTCCGACAAAATCAGGGCTCCATCTGCACCGTTATGGACAGCCACATATTCCTTAGCAACCAGGTTCAGACCGTCCCGCAGCGGACAGATCCAGCAAATATCTGCTGCTTTGTACAACGCCATCAGATCGTCATAGGGTAGAGGCTCAGTAAAGAGCTGCACCGGAGTCCAGTTGAGGGTGCCAAAGCGACCGTTAATCTGGCCGACCATCTGTTCAATTTGCTCCTGGGCAATGCGGTATACCCGCATCCCCTTAGCAGCCTTCACGGCCGTCATCATCAGATTGACTTTGCCGATGTACTGGGGACTCCGCTCTAACAGACGCTCGAAACAAGCCAGCATTTCTTTGGCCCCTTTGACATAGTCCACGCGCCCCGCAGACATAATGAGTTTATTATCACCGATTTCAGACCGTAGAGTTTTTACCCGTTCTTGAATCGAAGGGCGCATCACCACATCGTGAATCTTTTGTGGACTGGTCCCCACTGGAAAGGCATCAATGGTCACGATCCGCCCGTTGTGACGCAGTTTAGTCACCATTTCAGGTTCGGCTAGGGCCGTGCCGGTCTTGGTAAATGCTTCTGGGACAGGAATGCGTTCTACTATTTCCACTTCACGGCAGCTGCGGGCTGCGGACACAAAGTTTTGAACGTAGCGAGGAATATGGAATCCGCACAGATCGCAGCATAGTAAGCTGTCGATAATCGCATTGCGCCAGTGGAGAATATTGAACACATCTGCCGCTGGGAAGGGAGTGTGGTGGAAGAACGCAATCTTCACATTGGGCATCTGCTGGCGGATGTAATAAGGCGTTAGCCAGAGATTATAATCATGGATCCAGATCAGCGCATCGTCAGCGGCATCTTCACAGGCAGCCTCGGCAAACAGACGATTAATGTTCTGAAAATTTTCCCAGTCAGAGCTGTCATAGGTAAAGTGCTCGGGGAAAGAGTGCAAAATTGGCCAAAATGCCTCTTTGGAGGTGATGTGATAAAAATTGCGCACCTGTTCGGCGTTTAAGGGTATGCGTCGGACAACACAGCTATCGCTACCCCCTTCCATAGTCACTCGATCAATAAAGCCTTTGTGCTCAGCTTCGGTGACTTGTTTCCACGCGACCCAGGTACTCTGATCAGCATTGGCAAAAAAGCTCTTTAGTGTGGGTACAATTCCATTTGGACTCTTCTTTTCTCGATAGTAAATCTTTCCATTTTCCATCACCTCGTCATAAGGTTCACGGTGGTATAGGATCACCAGGGAAGATTTCATATTGGTTTCTCCTGCAGTTTTTTTAACAGCGATAAGGAGTATGACGTTTACACAAAACAAGGCCTAACAAGAACAACTCTTACATGAAGCTGCCTTTGTTAAGCCTAAAAATTGGATCATTACAGAATACTTGAGGTTTGTCTGTAACTTTTAACGGTAAATCACTTTGTGTATTACATTAAGATATGTTATCGTGCCGAACCTTGATTTAGCAATTGTCATCACTGACCTAGATGTCCATTTGCTGCAGTGGATGTCTAGCACCAAAATTAAACGGGCCTCATAGCACAGGCCCTATAGGCATAACCTTTATATTTATCTATTTCAAAAATATCTATTTCAAAAATAAAATGTTAGTCTGGCGCTCCTTTTCCTTGCGCACTCTTTAGTAGAGATACTTAAGGCTTAATACTCAAGGCTCAAAACAACGTTGCCTGGTTTTTATCAGCTAGATCATAGGGATGTTGAATATCTTCAGCCCCATGGCCCCACTGGTAATCCCATGCGTCCTATCCTTACTTCACAACGAGACATCCATCGGTGATTGCAACTGCCCCTAAACTACTTCAACTAGTTGAAGATGAAACCCAAAGCCTGCTGATGTGGGCCGAAAGCATCCAACGATCAGAAGCGACATTCTTCGAAAAAGCCCAGAAAATTGCTCGACGACTAGGGGCTCATTATCGGGCTGACCGGCTAACCGAGGTCGGGTTTTGGACTCCTGATCTCACGGGGGACATTATCCAGTCAGAAGATCGAATTGTGTTGGAGGTTTATACGCCAACAGAGGATATTGATTTTCGTATCCCTGAACAAACCGTGACCTTTAAACAGGTGCAAATTCCCCTAGTTAAGCAGGGGGAATTTGTGTGGGGCGTCATTGAAGGGATGCGTCCAGGCCGTCGCGATCGCGCTGGATGTTTTTACTGGTTGCGCTACACCGATCAAGATGGGCGGGTACACATCATTCGTGATCCGCTGGCCTACTCGTTGCCCTATGGCATCTTTGCCCCCGCAGAGCTATATGACATGCGCTTACTCCAGCGACAAAGGGCTGACCGCAGTTATTTTCGGAGGACGGGTAGTAGCTATAGCGACGCTGATATTCCTCGTCTCGATGCACCGACTAATATTTTGCAAATTCATGTCAAAACAGCATCTCCCCAGGGCACATTTGAAGGCCTAACTGAAATTTATCAACGTATCTCTGACAAGCTGGCCATTGGCGATACCCTCACAGCTGAAGAGGCTGTCTATGCAGGCTATGATGCCATTCAACTGCTGCCGGTGGAGCCCACCATTGAGTACCGTCGCGAAGACTCCCACATTGATTATGAGTTTTTTGCGTTGCTTCCCGAGCAACCGACGGTAACTGAGTCAGACATGACAGACAAGGCGACGGCTATGTCTGCTTCTAAAACTACTCAGGCTGTTTTGAGAAAACCCGACACTCAAAACTGGGGTTACGATGTCCCAATTCTGGGTTCAGGGGCCACTAATCCAGCTGTCCTAGGCAGCCTTCGCCCTGACGAGGTGATTGATTTTGTCGCCACCCTCCATAACTTTTCTGAGGGACCTATTCAGCTGATCTATGACTTGGTCTATGGTCATGCTGATAACCAGGCCTTAGAGGTGATGAACCATCAGTTCTTTAAAGGACCGAACATGTATGGTCAAGACCTCAATCATCAACTGCCCCAGGTACGAGCCATCTTGCTAGAGATGCAACGGCGCAAAATCAATACAGGGGCTGACGGTATTCGGGTGGATGGGGGACAAGATTTTCGATTCTTTAATCCGCTGACTGACCGGATAGAACAAGATGATGCCTACCTCTTGGCCATGAGCGATGTAGTGCAGGAAATCAATGGTTATCGGCGGCTGATGTTTACCATTTTTGAGGATGGTCGTCCCTGGCCTCAGGAAGGGTGGGAAGAGATTTCTCGTTATCGGGAGTTAATTGAACAAAAGCCTGAATCATTTCAGTGGGGGCCGTTGATTTTTGCCCACAATACTCCCTCCCTCAGGGGATTTTGGGATCGTAAATGGCGACGGGTAGGCGAGGTAATTTTTCAGGGTAACCGCTGGATTACTGGTTGTGGCAACCACGATACGTTACGACGGGGTACCCAGGTTGAGACTAATAAGCCAATTAATTGGAACCTGGGCAAGACTTTGCCAGATGTTCTCCATAAAGCCTATAACAATCCAGCTACACAGCTCTGGGTTTGTGGATTTAGTCCTGGTCTGCCTATGGATTTTATTAATGCCAATGTGGGGGCTCCTTGGGGATTTTTTAGAAATACGGACGACCAGTATGGCGTCAAAGTAGTCTCTGAGGAAATTAGTTTTCTCGACTGGCAGATTGAACCTGAGATGTACGATTTGCCCGAGTTTTTTCCTCAGCTTAAGCAAATGGGGTTTCGTGACTTTCAGCAATTGCAAGGTTTTTCCCAAACCTTGCAAGAGGCCATGGTGACGACAGACTATAACTTGCAAGAGGTGGCGGCCATCTGCAGCCAGTGCTTAGGCGCTAATACTGACAGCTGTGAATTGCCGGCTCTAGCCGATTTAAATGAGTCTTCTTTAGCGGGGTTTTTAGCGAATTTAGATGTGTCGAAGCTCAAGAAGTTTGCCATGGCTTTTATGGAGGATGGCCATAATCTGTGTAATGTTTCCCGTGCTTATGAGCAAATTGACGCGAACATTGCCGCATTCCATTTGGTCTTGAGGCAGTATCGCCGTCGCTATCCTTGGTTACAAGAGAATTTGACTGGTCATGACCGGTTTAACCGCATTAGCGATGACCAGCGCACTGTGTTTTATGGGGTACGGAGTAACCCCAACGAACCGGGAACATCTCCCATATTGATGGTGGCTCACATGGGGGGAGAGCCATTAACGATCGATTTAGAGGCCTGGCTAGGGCTAAGTATGGCGGACTGGGAGGTTGCGATCGCAACCCCCGATCTCAACCTCGATACGGATCTAAAAAATCTGAGTCACTTCACCCTAAAAGACAGTCAGGGAGTTCTATTTGAACAGAAAAAATAACTTTTTCCTGCTGTAGATGCGGCCTCAATCTGTAATAACAAATCAAATATCGCTGGCTACAGGCGTCCTGAAAATTTCTCTCGACAATAATTAATAGGATGCCTCAATTGTTTGTCAAAAAAAGATTTTAGAGATTATAAGACATTCATTTTTTTGTCTACATATAACTTTTCAAAGTGCTAAGATTGTAAAATCAATCTTAAGAAAAGACAGCATTATCTCTTGTAGACCTGTGCAGTGTCTGGGGAATGTCATATGGAAAAAAAGCTCAAAGAACTCGTTGGCCAAGGTAGCGTTTGGCTGTATGTGAAGAGCAGCAACGGCTGGTTTAAGAACGTAGAGATTTTAGAGGTATCCAACACTACCATTACGTTCCGTTACGAATCTGAGTCTGAGGTTGAACGTAAACTGTGGGAAAAAACTACCCGCATTGACAACATTGCCGAAGTTGAGGTGAGGTTACTCACTGTTCCTAAAGTTGACCGAAAATTAGACGCCATTCGTGGTCAGCTGTCCCGGCTGCTAGAGCAAGACGATCATCAGTAGCGTTAGCAGCATCGGCGAATGCCAATGACACCCTAGAGAATCTACGACTTGATAAGAAATCAATACCTAATTTTTTTTGGAGAGTGCGACGACGCACCCTCCTTTTTTGTTTCTAGACCATTCCCTAACCTTTATTAATTTCCCCTAAGACTTCCCCCGTTCCTTTGCACAAAGGAAAACCCACGACACAATAGGTAGAGTTCTTTTAATTAGATCGGTTTTTCCATGGATGTCAAAGCCGCGTCTACACGCCTACTGGTGTCAGATATTCGCCACTGCTGTCGGTTTTATCGCGATCTCCTCGGTCTGACGACCATTGTAGAAAATCCAAGTTATGCCGAATTTGAAGTGGCCGGACAGACCATTTCTCTGTTTAAGCAAGAGGAAATGGCCTCCATTATCCATACCAGTGATAAACCTGTCACCGCCGATAGCCAGGATAAAACTGTTCTAATTTTTACCATCACTGATTTAGACAGCACCTACTCTAAACTACGCCAGGCAGGGGTTCCCTTTGATGAGCCACCTACTCAAAATAGCGATTTCAATCTTAAGATCGCTTATTGTCGTGACCCTGCAGGTAACTTGATTGGTCTGTTTGAAAATCTGATGTGAGCGATTGAAGGGGGGTTGCCCACATCAGATCGGTTTACTCAATAACCTTTACTTAATCTACTTTCAAGAGGAAGCGTAAATGTCAAAGTACGTCATGGCTCTGGACCTGGGTACCACTGGCAACCGTGCCATTTTGTTTGACCAGGCAGGTGACATTGTGGGCCAGGCCTATAAAGAGCTGACCCAGTACTACCCGCAGCCTGGTTGGGTGGAGCATGATGCCACAGAGATCTGGCAGCAGGTGCAGTGGGCGATGAAGACGGCTATCGGCGAAGCCAATATTAGCGCTAGTGATATTGCAGCCATTGGCCTCACCGTACAGCGAGAGACCTGTGTACTGTGGGACAAAACAACTGGTAAACCCTTACACAGAGCTATTGTTTGGCAAGATCGACGCACAGCCGACATGTGCGCCACCCTAGCTGAACATAAAGCTGACATTTACGAACGTAGCGGCCTATTTTTAGACGCTTACTTTTCAGGGACTAAGCTACGGTGGCTGCTAGATCAGGTGCAGCCCGACAACTTAGATAACGTTCTAGCAGGCACCATCGATACTTGGGCGCTGTGGAATTTAACCGACGGTAAGGTTCATGCCACAGACCATAGCAATGCTAGCCGTACATTGCTAATGAATCTAGCTACACAGGATTGGGATGAAACGCTGCTAGATATTTTTGGCGTGCCGCGATCTCTACTGGGGGAGATCAAACCTAGTCAGGGAATTTTTGGCTATACCGACCCAAGTTTGCTCGGTGTAGAAATTCCCATTGCTGCGCTTCTAGGTGACCAGCAGGCTGCCTTGTTTGCCCACGGTTGCGATCGCCCCGGTTTACTCAAGTGTACCTATGGTACAGGCGCATTTTTAGTAGCCCATACCGGTCAGGAAATCGTACGTTCCAAAAACCAGCTGCTTTCCACCATTGGCTGGACAACTGCGAAAGACGGCAGCTATGGCCTAGGCTATGCCCTAGAAGGCAGTATGTTTACAGCAGGAGCCTGTATCCAATGGCTCCGCGATGGTCTGCAGATTATTGACAGCGCCGCAGACAGTGAACCCCTAGCTAACTCTGTCAAAGATAATGGTGACGTTTACTTTGTCCCTGCCCTCAGCGGACTGGGTGCTCCCCGCTGGGATATGGGCGCTCGCGGTGCGTTTTTAGGACTTACCCGAGGAGCGACTAAGGCTCATATGGTGCGCTCTGTGCTGGAGGCCATCGCCAATCAGGCCCGTGAAGTCGTCGCCGCGATTAATGACGATAGCGGTACGCCGATTACCACCCTGAAGGTCGATGGCGGTGCCTGCCAAAATGACTTTTTGATGCAGTATCAGGCCGATGTATTGGGGATTCCAGTGGAGCGACCTGCAGTGTTGGATGCCACAGCTCAAGGATCAGCCTTTGCCGCCGGTTTAGCGGTTGGATTTTGGGATGATTATACAGCTTTAGTCAATAGTCGCAAAATCGATCAAACCTTTGAACCTGGTGTGGGACAGGCCACAGCCCAGAAAAATTTTGAGACCTGGCAGCGGGCTGTTGAGCGAGCTAAGGGCTGGATTGCTTAGGTAGATAAGGGAGCCTAATGCCTGAGTCCATTGCTACGAGTTAGTTTCACCATAAAGAAACCATCCATATTGTCTTGATGGGGCCACACGGTGGCCCAGCCCTCATCAGTAACAAATGGAGCTACAGGAGACTCTTCTTTAGGAGAGGAGATTTCCCAGTCCGGGTGGTCGATGAGAAAGGCTTGAATTAGATTTTGATTCTCATCAGGATGCAGAGTGCAGGTGGAATACACTAGCTCACCGTTGGGTTTGACCCAGTCTACAGCGGCTTCGAGCAGTTCTCTTTGCAGGATAGTGAGGTTAGCAATGCTCGCAGGTGTTTGTCGCCAGCGAGCATCGGCATGGCGATGCAGGGTCCCTAGACCAGAGCAAGGAACATCGAGCAGCACGCGATCAGCGATGCCTTTAAATTCGGGATGTTGGCGGCTGTCACCCATGATGGTTTCAATGCTTTTTAGCCCTAGTCGTTTGGTATTTTGACGAATTTTGTTGAGGCGGGAGGAGGTGCGATCGCATCCTAACACCCGACCCGTATCCCCCATCATTTCGGCCAGGTGGGCTGTTTTTCCACCGGGGGCCGCACAGGCATCAATAATCGTTTCTCCTGGCTGTGGATCGACTAAGTGCCCTACCAGCTGGGCACTGCTGTCTTGTACCATCCACCAACCCTCGTCATACCCCGGCAGCCGACGCACGTTTCCCATTGGTCCTGAAATTCTGATGGCATTTGGAATAG
Organism: Cyanobacteria bacterium P01_B01_bin.77; assembly: GCA_039028535.1. GTDB lineage: Bacteria > Cyanobacteriota > Cyanobacteriia > Phormidesmidales > Phormidesmidaceae > Leptothoe. The sequence continues at coordinate 73,793 of JBCCHX010000021.1, read as the reverse complement.
TGGCATGGGGGGTTAACATTAACCCATGGTCTGTCAGTTCTACCACTACTTGTTCAACAGTGGTACGCAATCGATTTACCCGTAGGTCAAAGCTGGGCGTTTGGTTAAACCACTCACAGAGCTTGGTCACATCTGTTGAAGGTAAGAGCTGCTGCCAAGCCTGAATAATCCAGTCAGGATAGCTGTGCAAAATACCTAATGCTTGCGTCGTATCGGCAGGGAGTTCCAGTGGATCACTATCAGCTGCTTGCAGACGAATATATTGTCTGAGCATGCCATTGACCACACCGCTGAGCTTGCCCAAGCGTTGACGCTTCGCCAGTCGAACAGTTGTATCAACAACTGCATGATCAGGCACATGGTCGAGATAACGCAGTTGATAAAATCCCAGATGTAATATGCGTCGTAGGTCAGCATGCTGCTGATCAGCGGGACGTTTGCCTAACTGGTCAATCAAGGTATCCAAGGTGCGTTGGCGACGCACAATCCCATAAATCAGCTCTGTAGCTAGCCGCCGGTCCGCCGATGCCAATATCAATTTATCGATATTACGCTCCAGGGCAACATCGGCAAATGCACCTTTATCAATATCCCTAAGGACAAAAAAGGCTAGCTGGCGTGCCGACAGAGCACTGTTAGGCCCACTATTAGGCATAGACGGCATAAGTTACAGATACCAGCTAGGAACTGGTGTAGATAAAACTGCTAAAGACAGCAAAGGAGCATGGCGCTGCCATGCTCCTACACTTTGACAAAATCAGGCTATTTCTTTTTCTTCGTTCGCTGGCGTACAGGCTTCCGATTATCCAACGCCTCTTGAGTTCGCTTTCGCTTATCTCGCCACTCAACAGCCGTTAAATAAATAACACCTCCAGTTACCAAAACTAAAAGCAGAACCGCCAGAGTCGCTAATACAGCGTATACCTGCCCCTCTAGGTCACTTGTCATAGGACTCACTTAAATCTTTAGAAACCGTTACGGCCCCAAATCACCATGGAAATGGAGAAGCTAAAGAAAGCGAGCAGTCCAACCCAACCCAATGTCAAAATATCCATACCGCCTAATTTGCTTACTAAGATTAAAAGCGTCGCTTAATCGACTGTTTCTATCATACGGTAGATCAATACCCGATTTTTGGGCGATGGCAAAATTGCCGCAGAGCACTTTACTAAAACTATGGATCAAGAGCGGATTGAATCAGTCAAAGCCGGAATCATTGCTGCTGTCGTAGGCAACATGATTAGCCTGCTCTGTTTAGGGCTTGAGATTTTAGTAATAGCTCATAGGCTGTCCATTCGGTCTATCTTTCAAGGAGGGCAGCGAGTCGCTATTGCTACTGTGTGTTGTTTTTTATTTGGAGTTACCTATCGTTATATTGTGCGCCAGGATCCTAACCCTCACTTGAGAAGTGGTGCGGTAGGTGCCTTTGCCTTGACCCGCAGCCTGAGCCAGCTAGAAAACACTGACCTGTCTTCCAGTTCACCGACAGATGCCTTGTTTTGGGTGCTACCTATGATCGAAAGCTTTGGCTTATTTTTGGCTGTACGGCTCATGCTTGATTGGAGCCTGCGGCACCGGTGGTTAAGGCCTTTTGCGACGACGCCAATCGAGCATCCGTAGCCAGCCGTTCCTTAGCAATAGGCGATTGAGCTACAGATCCAGCTCTACGATTTGGGTGTCGATGCCAGTGGGCGAAAGGCGAAAATTAATTTCTTGGAAGGGCTCAGACTCTGGCATAAAGATGATTTCTGCGTTTGGTACAGGTTGGTCCCCAATCATAAATTTATAGCGACCTTGCTCAAGCCCCTCTAGGTAAAATACGCCAGCTGCATTTGTCACCGAAAATGGCTGCTGATTATCTGCTTCTGTATTAAGTGCCTGAACACGCCGACCGCTGACCGCGTTGCCATCCGCGTCTAAGAGGACACCAATCAGGCTATAGGAGCGGGTCAATGGAATTTTCACTGGGGTGTATTGCCCTGGTACAACCTCCACTGCGTAAGCCGAGCCGCTCGCTTTCCAGTCCAGAGGATAACCGGCAGGGTCTAAATCTAGCCGATAGTCCCCAGGAAAAAGGTTGACGGTGGTGCCGTGCCCCTGGGTTTGAGGCCGATAGCGATTTAAGGGCTGATGGTTAATGGACAGCAGTAGATCAAGATCGTCCGTGTAGAGTGCTTCATCGTTATCCCAGATCCCATTATTATTCTCATCAAAGAAGGGTTGAAGCATCAGTCCACCTTCGGTGCGAAGGTTATCCTGGTATCGATTGGCGGTTCCAATCCCCCCTTGTAAATTGAACCGGGGCAAAAACTCGATGCGGAAGGTATCACGGTCTGAGACAGCAGAAATACCTTGGTAGCGGGCACGTATATCTAAACCGGGTAGTATTGCTGTGGTAACTGCAGCCACAATTCCATTGCCTTGAGAACCGATGCCATAGCCTAAGCTGACATCCCAGATGGAACGACCATCAGTAACGCGTTCGGCAGAACGATATCGCCAGCTTAGAGTGCCAAGATAATTGTTAACGTCATTGATTTTACGAGTTTCGTAATTTAGCAATAGCCCATGGCCGTCACCGTAGGCATAGCTATCGGAAAGGTTATAGGCTAACTCAGATTCTGTTGCTAGTTCATTGCCGGAATGTCGCAGCCCCAGATGTCCTAGTCGAGAACTGAGGCTCCAGCGTAGGCGGCTTTGGGTATCCAACGTTGCACTACCTGACGCGAACAGGTTGCGATCTCTAAACGAAAATCGTACTCCACCTGCGATCGCCTCATCCCGAGTATTGCCCTTAGCCAGCAAGGTCAGACCTTTGGCCACACGCCACTCCGCATTAAACCGCTGAGCAAACTGATCGCTGTTAAAGCTGACATACACCTCACGGGACGGCCGTAGCTGCACATCTGCCGTCACATCTACATCAGATGTTTTCAAATCTGTCAGAGCCGAGAGGGCAACTTCTAGTGGAAAATTGCTAGGTGCGTAGAAAAGATCAGCTAATGCCTGTGTGGTTACATCTTGAACCAATCCAACGCCTAGCGTGAGATCTTCAGATACACCTTGCCGGTAAGCTACCCCCCCTCGAAAGCCATCCAATCTACCCAAAAAGCTGTTACCGGAGTCGCGATTGAAACCGCCGGATACAATCAGCGCTGATGCCCCAATGGGTAACTGTCCGGGCAAGGTTGAAAAGTTGGCTGACCGAATTTCAGGACTAGCGGTTAGCTGACCGTTGGGATAAAGCAGAACCTGATAGTTGCTTCCGCTGCGACTACCGGTGGGTACATTATCAAACCGATAGAGTCCAGAAGAATCCACTAATACTTCATCAATGACCTCGTTTCTCAGCCCCTGGGTAAGCTGTACCAATGTGCCCGGTTCGGCTTCGCCCGTGACAGTACGGCCAACTGCCGCTGCCTGTAGTCGCTGTCTAGGACTAAATCCCCCTGAACCACTAGTAGTTTCTGGGGGGTCGAAGCCCCAGCGTTGCACATAGGTTGCTCCCCAGTAATCATTGCCCCGCCTCCGACTCCGCCAGAATGTAGGTTGAGAGCCCAGTACGGCATCAGCAGCTGGTGTTTGATGCAGGTATTGCAGTTCACGTAGTCGCCAACTGTCTATTTCGCTCAGAGAGGTTTGGTCAGCTTTTAGATACCAGGATCCCCCAAAGGCTGTTCCCAGCGTGCTTAAACTGCCATGGGATTCAATCTGATTGCCTGTACCCCCTTCAGACTGTCCAGAAATGGTCGCTTGCTGAGCAATGCCGGTTAGGCTAAATTGGCTAGGCTCTATGACTGACAGCCCCTCTGTCACAATCGGTTGCTCAGAGGTTTGACGATTGCGACGGCCCTGCCCTGCCCAGGGTGGATCAAATCTCACGGTATAGTTAAGCTGTTCAAATTGGGCTGGCACCCCGAGCAAGGTCTCGATCTCACCAATTGAAAGTACCAAGCCCAAATCGACATCCGTTTGTAATGTAGCAGGGTCAATGCGCGTCACAAGCCCAGGGGATCTCAGCTCCCAAGTCTTATCGTCTAACTGAGTCACGGTGATCGCTAAAGCCTGAGTGACATCGTCAAAGGGGATTAACCACTGATCGAAGGCAACTACCTGTCCCGTAGTCTCCATTCCTTTCACCAGGGTGGAGGGCAAAACATTACGGCTACCTACATTTAAGCCAATCGGAAACAATGTGAATTCCTGCGTGACCGGTGCTATAGATGAAGAAGACGGCAGTAAATCTATTCGAGGACTGGTTTCTTCATCTGGTTCTCCTGGGTCAGGTTCTCCCCAAAGTGTGGGCGCAGGAACTGGCTCCGTAATGTTCGATTCTGCTAGTGTACGCTCATTTGGTTGGCTCTCATCTAGTTGGTTCTCATCATTGACCGGTCCCGTAGAAATCTGTTCGGCTTCTCTGTCCTGAACAAGATCGTTTTCACTGGTCAGTGTGAATGAACTTGATGCTGGGGGCGTAGATACTGTTTCGTGTGGAGTGCTACCCTCCACGTTTTCTGAGAAAGGTACGGTGTTGTCTGCCGGAAAAGATTCTTCAGCAAGATTGTTGCTTGTTGAAATATTGTTTAGCTCCTCAGTCAGAGCGTCGTCCTCGGATATCACTCTGAGGTCAGTATCTTCCCAAAGTGTTGGAGTAGGCAATGGGTTAGTAAGATCTACTTTTGCTGATGTGGCCTCAAGGGCTACGGGGTCAGGATTTATAGGCTGAGCAGAAATCTGTCTATCTTCTTTATCTTGAATTAGAACATTTTGGTTGGTTGCTGCCAGTGATATTTCTGCCTGTAGCTCAGAGGTTGGCTCACTTTCGACAGATGTAACCTTTGGTTCTAATGTATTTGCCCAAACGGTTGTTGTACTCCAAATGGCAAACCAGCACATTGTGAGACTTAAGCGTAGTAGGTGACACCAGACTGCCATAATAAGAAACTCATCAGAAACTTATCTATTTGGGAGCAATGGTGAGCAACACGTCGTAGCTATAATTGCCTACGGAATAGGCTTGAGGACGCACGACCTGCAGTCCCACTTCAATATCTACAGTGCCTATGGTGTTGATGGATAACGCTGTGTTGTGAGGCGTTTGGGCATTGTTGTAACGTATAAAGCTGCTGTACTCTGTACCACCAGGGTCACTAAAGCCATTGGGGACTGGCGGAGATACAACCAGTGATGCTGGTGAATTAATCTGTAAGCTCAATACTGCTGGTTGAGGGGATGAGAAAGTCGTGTAAGGGGTCTCAATCTCCAGCAAAAAAGATTCTACACTCTGTATTGTCGCCACCTGAGCATGAGTAGCTGACATTAATACACAAGGACTTAGCAATGCTCCACATAAGGCCAAGCAACAATACTTCATAAAAAAACTCTGTAGTTGGCTAGCGTTGATTGTGTTGAAGCCCCAGGGGCAACACGTATGAATGTTTGGTTAGAGGCTATGCAGGGGCTGACTTGGTCTCTGCCTAAGGAATACTAAAAGTCGTACTAAATGGCTGAGAGTGTTGTTCAGTGCCATATCGCCATACAAGTTCACCCGTTAGCTCATAATTTCCAGGAGATAATTCCGATGTTGTTTGATCGTGATTCAGCTGCAGTAATCGATCTTGACCAGCGATAACAGTGGTATTACCACTGTTTCCCTCAGCCATAGTCTGACCATCATATATTAGTGTCCATTTTGCATCGGGTCGGGCAGTTGCAGAGCCGTTATTATTCACCAAGAGCTGAATTTGACTATTTTCCGTATTCCACTCAGCACTGTCAACAGAGAGTTCTGCATCACTATCTGATTGTCGAAAATATACTGTTGAACCAATGCGGGTTTGAATACTGCTAGTAAACCCTGCGGAGGGTTCTTCCTCAAGCAAGACCTCAGTGAAAACAACGGCTCGATATTCTGGTTCTGGCAGGCTGGGAGGAAGTAATCCCAAAAGCCTGACCCGCTGGTTTTGCCCGGCAGGTATGACAAATTCTCTGGGGGAGAACTGTAAGTAGGGTGTGAGATCATCATCGTCTTCTGTCAACACGGTAAACCCAGCCTCTCGCTCGTAGGTAAATGGCTGCGCATAAACCCGGACACGCACAGGCTGATCAGTGGGGTTTTTAACGGTCAGAACACTTTGAGCTTGACCACGGCTCACCTCTGTTTGGAGCACCATAGGGTCTAGCCCAACCTGAGCTTGAACTTCCCCTCTGCCAAACAGTGTGAGCACTCCTGCAAGTATGCCTAAACAGTATCTAACATTGGATATCTGGAAAATGCGACAACTCATAGCTAGATTTCTTGATTTATAGTTCGCCCAGTTTTCCCAATGTGTATCTAGTAATATCAGAGTTTTTTTACTTTAGATTAGAGATGTTTACTTTAGAGGCTTGCTGCAGTGAGATATCGGTAGAAATACATTGATTACATACGACGTTCTTGTAGCAAGTGAGAACAATTTCAGTATTGTTAGTCATTTCAAAGCAGAGTCTTATTTGGTATTCATGGAGATGGTTGATGATGAAGTACAGAGAACCGCTTTTAAAAATCTGTCGCTTTGTCTTTAGTCTTAGTTGTTAGGAATTTTAGAAGATCGGAGTTTTTTATTTATGCATAAGATTTTTGCTCGTTCACTGGTAGCTGCTGCTGTGGCGACTGCAGGTGTTGTCATTACAGCCAGCGGTGCATTTGCTCAGGCCGCTCCTCCCGTTGATGAAACAGTTAACTTTCAAGGAGAAGTTGGAAGTGTTTGCTCCTTCGACAATGTGGTTGATGGAAGACTAGGATATGACGGAATAAGTGTCCTTGATTCGAGAGATAACTTCAATGGCGGGCAATCAGGCTCGGTCGACCTATCCTGCACTGGTGAGTTTGGCATATCTGTGTCACTGCCACAAGACAATGGTTCTACCAATGACCTACTCAGCCTCGCTTTTGACTATGGTGCGGATGTTGAGGCCCCTGCTTTTGGTTTAGCGGTTCAGAACAGTTTAGTCGCCCCTTCTGCTGGTCCCGCTCTCTTTGGTGCACCTATCGATCAAATGTTAGATATTAATATGTACGTATTTGATCCAGGAGTTATTCCAAGCGGTTCTTATAACTATAATGTTGTTGTTACAGCAACCCCCCAATAATCTTACTATAGAAGAGATTTTGGTTTAGGAGTTCTCTGCAGGGAGATATCAGTGGAAATAGCTGGAGACAAGGGCCTTGCTTATCAATAGCCAGGATAGGTTTAGTATTTCTAGGTATTTCAAATGCAGAGTCTTATTTGTATCTATGGAGATGGTTGATGACAAATTGACAAATTAAAGAGAACCACTTAAAGAATCTGGCGGTTTGTCTTTAACCCTGGTTACTAGAAATTTTGACGATTGGAGTTTTTTGCTCATGCATAAGATTTTTTGCCATTCACTGATGGCCGCTGCTGCTACGGCTGCAGGCGTTGTTGTTACAGCGAGTAGTGCGTTTGCCCAGGCCGCTCCTCCGGTTGAGGAGACAGTCAACTTTCAGGGAGAGGTTGGGAGTGTTTGCATCTTCGATAATGTGGTTGATGGGCAACTAGGGTATAACGGATTCGATGTTCTTGATTCTCAGGACGTTGCTAATGGTGGTCAATCAGGCTCGGTTGACTTATCCTGTACGGGTTCCTGGGCAATAGAGGTTTCACTACCTCAAGACAATGGCTCTACCAACGACTTACTCGGCAACGCTCTTAATTATGGTGTGCAAGTTGAGGAAACCGGTCTTGGTGTGATTGCGGCAAATGATACTGGTGTCGGGCCTACCATTTCTCTCTTCCCTCTTCCTGTAGATGAAACTTTAGAGGTTGACATGTATGTGGCTAATCCAGGACCTATTCCAAGCGGCTCTTACAACTACAACGTGATTTTGACGGCAACACCTCAATAGGCAACGTCTTTAACACCGCTGGTTTCGACTCCGCTCAGCCCTTATCTTCTCAAAATTAGCGGGTTGAGCGGAGTCGTGCGTGGGGCATTTCCTATGGAAATAGCTCGGATTGATGGATAGTTTTGTCCATGTGCTCAGTACTCTGACTAGTCAAACGTTTGTATTAATTTTGTATTGATGTAAGTAGGTCCAGCATTTGCTGGGCCTACTTTTTTGAATCCAAGTGATTGAAGTTCAAAATATACCTAAGGTATTGCTCTGATGGGAATAACCAAATAGGCAGGGGCGGCCATTTCTATCCTCTATTGGGTTATCCGTACCCCCCCATTGCCCCATCTAAGTCTGTACAATCGATAGAAGCAAGCAAAAGAACCCATACGCTTAGGCCCTTATGATTCCTACCGTTATTGAGCAGTCGGGTCGCGGTGAACGCGCCTTTGATATTTACTCCCGCCTTTTACGGGAACGCATTGTATTTTTGGGCCAGCAGGTGACAGCTGAGTCATCCAATCTGATTGTGGCGCAGATGCTGTTTCTGGAGGCCGAAGATCCAGAGAAGGATATCTATCTGTATATCAACTCGCCTGGGGGTTCGGTGTATGACGGTCTGGGCATTTTTGACACCATGAACCACATTAAGCCAGATGTCTCCACTATCTGCGTTGGCTTAGCTGCTAGTATGGGGGCCTTTCTGCTGAGTGCGGGTACCAAGGGTAAGCGCATGAGTCTGCCTAACTCCCGTATTATGATTCACCAGCCCTTGGGTGGTGCTCAGGGACAGGCTACTGATATTGAGATTCAAGCTAAGGAAATTCTCTATATCAAGAAGACATTGAATGATGCCCTGGCTGAGCACACTGGGCAGCCTCTTGAAAAAATTTCAGAAGATACTGAGCGCGATTTCTTTATGTCTCCCAGTGAAGCCGTTGAGTACGGTCTCATCGATCAGGTAATTGATCGTCATGCCATCGGCGGTAGACCCACGGCTGTCTAAACTAGCCCATATTTGGGGTTGTCTGGGACTCTAGATAGAGTAAAAACGTGAGAAGTTCTTCATCTGTCAGCTGCTGGCGGGAGCGCTTGTTGAAGGTTTTTTCTAGATAGGTACGTCCCTGAAGACTGCTCCAGCCAAGACGAGCCATTTCAACATCGGTCTGGGCAATGATATCCGATAGGTCTACAGGGTTGCTGTCGTCAAAGTTTTCGAGAGCGGCAGCGGCCAGGGACGAAGCAGGTACTTCAGACGGAGCTGGGGCTTCCTCTGGGGTGATGCTATCGATGGGACGCCCCATGTCATCGTTATCGTCTTGTTCTTCAGGAACCGCCTCCGCTAAAGATGTAACCGGCTTAACAGAAGGCTGGGCAGGCTGCTCCGTGGCTGATTCGGTGGTAGATGGGGCAAATTTCTCAGTTGTCGGTACGGCGGCTGATTTGATGGTCATTGGTGTGACGGTGGTCTGCTGCGGAGCCTCTGCAGCTTGCCCAAACCCTAGGAGGGCTAACACCCTGACCTTAGCGTGATCATCAGCGGCTATTAAGTTAGTGTCTGCTGCTAAGGCTGTGGCGATGACCTGTTCGCCGATAGTTACTGTGGCTTTGACTAAGTATTGCTCAGCGTGGATGTTGAGGAGTTCGGTGGTTAAACTGCCGTTGGCATACTGGTGACGAAATTGAGCGAATGGGGTGGAGATCACGGGCAGTCGGGAAATCAGTTTCCCTGATGAGTATGGGCGGTGAATTGTATCCGATCTATTCTAAACAAGGGTGTCCCTGGTCTTGGTTGCTGACAAAATGTTTATTGTAAGGATCGCGAATTGTAGGGCTAAATGTTAGATCAGTTACTTGAATGGTCCCCTAACTTAGGTCTGGACACGCTACTTTTATTGCCAGTACTGATCGCTTTAGAGGCGGTACTGTCAGCGGATAATGCGATCGCACTGGCCGCCATTGCCCAGGGGCTAGAATCAGAGCAGCAGCAGCAGCGAGCTCTAAACTTTGGCTTGATCATTGCCTTTGTGCTGCGCATGACTCTAATCCTGACGGCTAGCTGGGTCTTAAAGTTCTGGCAGTTTGAGGTGGCGGGAGCGGCCTATCTTCTGTGGCTGGTTTATCAGCACTTTAGCAGCAGTGAGGGGGATGACGATCAGCACCATGGCCCTAAGTTTGCCTCTCTATGGCAGGCCATTCCGATTATTGCGTTTACAGACTTGGCTTTTTCGTTAGACAGCGTTACCACAGCCATCGCCCTGTCTGACGAAGTCGCCATTATTTTGCTGGGCGGTACCATTGGCATTATTGCCCTGCGGTTTATGGCCGGGTTGTTTATCCGCTGGCTCGATATCTACGTTCATCTGGAAGATGCCGGTTTTGTCACCGTTGCTTTTGTTGGACTGCGGCTGCTCATTCGGGTGATTAACGAAAGCTGGGTGCCGCCGGACTGGGCCATGGTGGCACTGATTGCCGCGATTTTTGCCTGGGGATTTTCCAAACGCGTTGAGCCCGCTTTAGAGGATGAGGTGACGCTGAAGGTCCCTGTGATTACCGCTGTAGGGGCTTCTGAAGATACAGAAGATAAGGTGCTCAGTAGCGACTAATGGTGCTTGGATTTGTCCTTGACGCTATCTGGCAATGACTCATGTCTGGCAATGTTTCCTATGGCTGACTAGTAGTCATAATCTAATAGTCATATGCAGTCACATGCGGAAATCAGGGGGTAACCCTTGGGGTATTTAAGGATGTCTATCTGTAACCACTGGAGACTACAACATGAGGTATTGCCTCTGCTGTAATAATTTGCTGCTGCGTCACATTCAGCAAAACAGTTTGTATTGGTACTGCACCAGCTGCCGCCAGGAAATGCCAGCCCCAGAGGTAAAACCAACCATTAAGCCAGAAGCCGTGGAAAAAGTGTTCGCTGCTGCTAAAACATGCCCGCTACCCTTTTACCGACCCCGCCAGCAAGCCACGAACAAAGTAACGCTGTAGAGCAAAAAATACGCCCAGGGGCACCACCATCGATATAAACGCGCCAGCAGTAAGCAAATGCCAGTCTTGGCCTCGGTCTCCCACCAGGTTGCGCAGCACCAGGGTGACCGGGGCTACATCTTGGTTTCCGCCTAGATACACCAGGGCCACCAGCAGGTCGTTCCACACCCATAGGAACTGAAAAACAGCAAAGGATGCGATCGCAGGCATCGACAACGGCACAATCAGCCGCATAAAAATCTTTAGATGGGAGGCCCCATCCACAGCCGCTGCCTCGATCAGATCCCTTGGCAGTGAACCAATATAGTTGCGCAGCAGATAAATACCCAGGGGTAACCCATAGCCTGTGTGGGCCAGCCATACCGCTAGAAAACTACCGGATAACCCCAGACTGTTGTAAGTGCGTAGGACTGGAATCAGCGTCATCTGTAAAGGCACTACCAGCAGCCCCACAATGGCCACAAACAGCATCTGCCGTCCAGGGAACTGCATCCAGGCCAGGGCGTAGGCGGCAAAGGTGGCAATGGAAATGGGAATGACCGTGGCGGGGATGGCAATGACCAGGCTGTTTAGAAATGCCTGCCCCATGCCCTGGCTAGCGATTACGTCGACATAGTTGCCGATGTGAAACTGGGTCAGGTCGAAGGGATGGTTCAAAACGGTCCACCAGCCATTTTGCAGCAGGGCATCTTTGCGACGGAAAGAGCTGATCAGAAGGCCAGCAGTGGGCAAGGTCCAGAGCAGTGAGATCGCAACTACCGCCGTATGCAACGGCAGCCTCTCAAACCAAGCCGGAGTCGATGTACGAGCAATTTTCATCGGTTGGCCTCCTGCTGGGTAAAGCGACGAATGTTGGTCACCATCACCGGAATCACCGCTATCAGTAGCACCGTAGCAATAGCGCTGCCGCGACCAAAGTTTCTAAAATTGAACATTTCCTTGATCATGCGGCTGGCAATCACATCCGTATCCAGGTTGCCGCCGGTCATCACATAAACAATGTCAAACACCTTGAGCACGGCGACCACCACCGTTGTAGTCACCACCGTGATGGTAGGCATAATCATCGGAATAATAATGCGCCGAAAGATCTGAAATTCATTGGCTCCATCAATACGGGCCGCTTCGATTACATCTTTGGGAATGCCCTTCACCGCCGCTGACAGCAGCACCATACAAAACCCCGTCTGTAGCCAGATCATAATGGCAATCAGGGCCAGGGTATTGAGGGGTAACAGCGTGGGTAGCGGTGTCAGCTTCTCTATACCCAGCCCCGACCACAGCGGCTCTAACAATCCATCTCGTTCGATGAGCCAGCCCAAGGGTTCTAAGCCCACTGCCTGCCGCACGGCGTTGAGTAAGCCAATCTGGTCGCTGCCAGCTGGCTTAAAAGCATAGATAAACCGCCAAATGACGCTGGCCCCTACAAAGGAGATGGCCATGGGTAAAAAGATCAGCGACTTAGCTGCTGATTCATATTTCACCCGGTCTACCAACACTGCAATAATCAGCCCTAAACCAACGCTCAGCCCTGACACCAGCACCAGCCACAGCAGGTTATTGCGAAAGGCAATCACCATATCAGGATTGGTCAGGGCAAATACATAGTTTTTGAGACCGACAAACTTCTCTGAACGGTTGTCAAAAAAGCTGATATACAGCGTTTGCAGCGTTGGTAAGACCAGATATGCTGTCAGCATTAGCACCGCTGGTCCCATGTATACCCAGGGAAGGAGCCGCTCTTTCCAGAGACGAGGGAATCGTTCTACCAGCAGATTGAGACCGTAGAAAATGGCAAAGGTGCCGACGGAACCCAGTGCGATCGCAGCCACCGCCATCAAAATCCGTAAAACATTCTCAGACATACCTTTTCTGCTTCCTACTAACCGTCTGTAGGACGGTGGGCATGGCTTCTTATCGTACAGGCGTTCCATGGAACGCCTCTGCAGACATAATTTTTGGATATTAGAAAATCCTTTTCCTAATATCCGTTATTCCGGCCAACTCGCCTCAATCGTATCTAGTACCTCTTCCACGGGTTCACCCGCCACGTATTCCACCACACCGGACCAGAAAGTACCCGTACCCACAGCTCCCGGCATCATATCCGAGCCATCAAACCGAATCGTCTCCGCATTCCCCAAAAACTCAGCCTGTTTTTTACTCAACGCATCCGGATACGCATCCAAACTCACTTGCTTGTGGGGGGATAAAAAGCCCCCCAAGCCAGCCCAAATCTCATGGGGTTCCGGCGTCGCTAAATACGCCATCAGAGCCTGAGTCTCGGGCGTGTTGTTAAACATACCAAATACATCTCCGGCCACTAAGACCGGCGTACCATAGGCCGGGTCAATGCCTGGCAACAAAAAGATATCCACCTCCTCTTCTAAGTTCACATCCTCAGGAAAGAAACTGGCAATAAAGTTGGCCTGGCGATGTAGATAGCAAGTGGGACTGTCGCCAAACAGCCCCTGAGGTGCATCACCAAAGGGCGTGCTAATGGCACCCACTGAGCCACCCACCACATAGTTCTCATTCAAGACAATCTCGCCAAACTGTTCAAAAGCTGTTTGTACTGTACCGTCATTAAATGGGATTTCATGGGTGATCCACTGGTCATATACCTCTGGACCAGCGGTGCGTAGCATGATGTCTTCAATCCAATCAGTCCCTGGCCAGCCGGTTGCTTCACCACTCTCTAACCCAACACACCAAGGCATCGCCCCAGCATTAACAATCTGGTCGCTTAACACCAGCATTTCATCCCATGTGGTCGGTACTGTAAGCCCTTGAGCTTCAAACGCTTTAGGGTTGTACCAAACCAAGCTTTTTACCGAAGCCCGATACCAAATTCCGTAAATACTGTCATCAAACGTACCTAACGATAGCCAAGTCTCTGGATAGGCGTCTGATAGGGTAGCCTGATCCATAAATTCTGTTACCGCCACCATTTGCCCAGCCTCAGCAAAACTTGCCATCAGTCCTGGCTGGGGAAACATAGCAATATCTGGGGCATCGCCTGACTCTACCCTGACCGGTAATAACGTAGCAAAGGAGTCAGTGCCCTCATAGATTACGTCAATGCCCGTTTCCTCTTCAAAGGGCTGAAGAGCTGCTTCTAGTTTTTCCTGCTGTTCGCCAACCACCACTCCCAGGATAGTCACCGTTTTTTCAGCACTCTCCGATGCCCCATCGCCTCCACCACCACAGGCACTCAACATTAGTAATGCCGCTGCCGACAGCCATAGTCGCGTTCTCAATTGGGTCATTTTCAAAGAATCCGATTATAAAACAGCAATTTTCTTTGTTCACATAGTATCAAGGCACATGGGTAATGGTTAGCGGAATAGGTCAGAATCGCAGGAGTCGCTCATATGGCTACCTATCCTGGGACAAATGCTGCAAGAAGCATAGGTTAATAGAAACCTTCGGTTAAACTGATGAGAGCTTAAAATGGATTTCACTGCCTTGCTTATGGCGCAGTTAGACCTGTTTCCACCACCTATTCCATCAAACGATTTTGACTATACCGTCCGCAAAAGCAAGCGGGCTAAGCACGTATCTATCAAAATTGCGGTGGATGGCACTGTCGAGATAGTCGTTCCCCCCAAGTACAACTGTAAAAAGTTGCCGGGACTGATAGCCAAACGGCGGGACTGGATTCTAAAAAATCGCGCTCGGTTACTGAGTGAACATCAGGATACGGTACCTGATTGGCAGATGAGTCAGCCTGAAAAATTGGAGCTCCGATGGCAGGCTCCGATGGCTCAGGCGGAGCCTAGCGAAATTTGGCAGGTGAGCTATGAGGCTGATGCCGGACCTACGCTCTGCATTCCGCTGCCAGGGAATACCTTAAAAGTAAGGGGTAACGTTGATCATTTGCCCGCATGCAATCAGGTGCTGCGTGACTGGTTAGGCCATAAGGCTCATCGGGAATTAGTGCCGTGGCTACGACAGTTGAGTTTTGAGCTAGATTTGCCATTTAAGCGACCTGCGGTGCGAGGGCAAAAAACGCGCTGGGCCAGCTGCTCTAGCAATAAGAATATTAGTCTCAACTACAAGCTACTGTTTCTACCCAAAGAAATAGTGCACTACGTCCTGGTACATGAACTATGCCATACGGTGCATATGAACCATTCCCAGATATTTTGGCAGCTAGTGGGCGAAAAAATGCCTGGTTTTGAGCCTTACCGAAAGATACTTAAGAATGGGTGGAAATACGTACCTCGCTGGGTAGAAAACTGACAATTTCTCCGCCATTTTACGGAATTTACAGACATCATACTTATGGACAACAAGATAGGTTGTATGTTTAAGTAGACCAGCTTGGGGCTGTAGCTCAGCTGGATAGAGCAACCGCCTCCTAAGCGGTAGGTCGCGCGTTCGAATCGCGCCAGTCCCGTCCTCATACTGAGACTTTAACTAAAGTCTGGGCAAATCGAGGTTTCGAGCTAGATTTAACAACGCTATTTTAAGGACGACTCCCACTCTACTCGCCCTGTTCTCGATCGTTACGACTTTGGCCGACCAGTTACACAAACAACAGCCATTCACCTTGCCTAAAACAACATCGCATAACAAAGCTCTCTCGACAGGTGAAGATGCACTAGCCTCAGCCAGACAATTTTTCTTGACAATCGAAGACTTTTCAAATGTTGATGGATAAACCTAAGATAGTTAAACTCTCAGGAGTACTTTTCAACACCTAACCTGACTTATACTTTCTATACGGGTCAATGGATACAGCCGTTTTGATGTCGTACTTCAGAAGAGCAATCAAGTGTTGTCAATCCGATAAGTGATGACGTTCACGCAACTTATTTTTTCAGCAGACAACTTCATAGTCTCTCAATCACTATTCCCACAACTGAAAACTTTGAGAAAGTTCTTTCCAAGCTCAATAATTCTCAACCATTTTAATTGGAGAAGCTTCAACAGAGAGGCTGACTCCTCAAAAATCAGCACAGCAAAACAATTAAGTATCTATATCTCTAGACTTAAAAATTAGTATTCGATTAAAAAATATTTTAGATTAGCCAATCTAAGACCCAAGCGAGCAAAACAAGTAATCCAGTTCCTAAAGCTACTGTTTCTGTCAGCCAGATCAATCGATTTTTCAGGTTAATCATTCAAGGAGGTGCCTTTTCGATACATCATCCCCAGGTAGACTCAGACTTAGGTCAAGCATCGTCCCATAACTGAACCGATAATTGAAATTGGCCTAAGTAACTGAATTTGGCTAATTAGCTAAAAATACCTGTGGCTGGTTAGATGACCTGTAAAACCGCACCCGATGTGAGTTTAGAAGGTCTAAAGTCTGTTAAACAGCAGGCTAACACAATCATGTATCGGAATGCCAAGTGGCACGGCCAACATATTAGTAATGCTAATCTGCATGGTCCTATGTACTCCATCTATTATAGGCATTGACCAAACTATGGAGACGAAGCGTCCTATTCTTTAACGTGACTTTATCAATATCATTGCTGATTTAAGAGATGAACTGATCTGTTCAACGTGAGGTCAGTACATGCTTGGCAGATGAACTCATGCTGGAGAATAGCAACGTCTGCTCAATTCTCTAGCCAACGATACTGATAGGGCTCTGCACGGGCTCCCCAAACCTGAATACCATTGGGATCAAAGCCTCGGTCCCAGGTATCCATGCCGTCTTGATGTAAAACAATTGTGTTGGTTAGACGTACGGCGCCCTGCAAATTTACTGGGCAACCTTCGTCTGGAGTACTGCCAACATAACCTAGGGAAGAAGGTCGCAGCCCAACAACACACACTAACTGACCCAGGACATTGGCATCGACTGTTGGTTCTGCCCGTTGGCAAAAACCTGTCCATATCTCCGGTGTAGATGGTTTGAAGGTGCGTGACTCCACCCGTGTGCTATCTTCGCTCAGGGTAATTTGTAAAAACCGTTGCCGATAAGGATGTTCTATCCGTTCTGTTAGGGCTTGCTCTTGATAGAGATAGACCGCTGGTTGCTCAGGGCCCTGCCCAGTTATTTGGATCGTACAGGTGGTCATTTGCACACCCACAAAGCGAGGATCGCGCTCGGCTTGGGCCAGGGTATCCATGGGGCGGGTTAAGTGGTCTACCACCGCATCCACATGCTGCTGGGATAGCTGTGGAGTTTGTGCTTTCGCAATCTGGCTGCCACTCAACCATAGGCCTAATAGGAGGATGGGCAAAGACCATAAACGGGGCATGACGAATTTTGGATAAAGTCTGGTTCCTTATTGTCGGCTTTGTTGCTGCCTAATGGAGCGCTGCGCAAGTGTTTGTCACACTGTCTGGGCCTATTCTGTCTGGATGAGTTATGTACGGCAGTGGGCTTGTAAGTAGGGCTAGTCGACGGGCTTAACGCACACGGTAGGCAGGGGTTTCGATGGCTCGTTCCATCAAATTAACGTCAGTGTGACCGGGTCTCAGCCCAAGATCTTGCCAGCCGTGACGTTGATAAAACCTGATTGCAGACTGATTGGTAGGGCTAACGGATAGCTGGGCTCGAATGACACCCACTTCTTGAAATAGCTGCATAACATAGGCATGCAGCTGATCGCTAAAACCTTGCCCACGACGGCTCGGGATCAAATAAAACAGGTAGACATATCCTAATTTTTCTTGCCCCCGTAGCTCTGTCTCAATTTGACCGATGATTTCCTGGCCGTCAAACACATGGACACAGCTTTCCGGACAGGCATTGATGCGCTTGCTAAGCCAGTTGATATAGTCCTGGGAGTTGTCTCCACTCTCTAAGGCAAACCGTTTGTCACCATCGGCAAAACTGCAGGCAAACGCATCTCGCCGAAAGTGAATACACAGTTCAGCATGAGCTTCAAGGTCAATAGAGCGAAAAGCAAGGGGCATCTGGTGATATGGCTCTAGGGACGAGAACAGGGTTGATAAGAATGTTAGTGGTTTAGTAGTCTGCTGACTAGACCTCTAATATCTGCTGCTGTCTAAAAATTCTGCTCTCTTGATCTATAGATTAAGGTGCCTGCGATCAAAGTTGCCATGACTTTATCGATCAACTTTATAAAAAACCAGCCGTAGAGGGCAGAGCATACAAAGATAGAAGACCCATGGTGGGAGCTGGGATCACAGGCTGATGTACTTTATCTGGTCTATTGCTTAATACTGCCCCATCGCCTAATTTGTGGGCTTGTAAGGTAATGTTTTGTTGCAGGCTGGTTACAGACTGATGGCAGGTCTAAGGGTCCGATTCTAATCGAATGCCTGTTGCTGAACAGCGGGCTGTCCAGAGTTTTAAGTCTGGGTCGGACAAGTCGGCTCTAACCTTAGCCAAGATGGTATCAGCGACTTGCTGGGTTTCAGCCAGGGTAAATACGGTGGGACCTGAGCCAGACATCATGGTGCCAAGACCACCATGGATTGCCATGCGATCGCGCAGCCGTTGCACTTTATTATGGGCGGGCAATACCACACGCTCAAGGTCGTTGTAGAGCTGCGATCCGATAGCGGTCCCATCCTGGTGGGCAATGGCCGCGACCATGGGACTGGCATGGACTCGCTGCTGTCGCTCTTGCAGGGTATCGCTATCGGAAATATCAGCATAGCGATCGCGAAAGTCAGCCCGATAGGCTTTGTAAGCCCAGGGGGTTGAAATAGAAAGGCTTTCGTATTTGGCTAGAACAACGTAGAGGTCGGTAAGACTCGAAATGGGGTCGAGAATTTCGCCACGACCGGTGGCAATGGCGGTCCCGCCTCGAATGCAAAACGGGATATCTGAGCCCAGCTGGGCAGCGAGTTCTTCTAGCTCGATTTGGGTGAGTCCCAGCTGCCACAGTAGATTAAGACCGACTAATGTGGCGGCGGCATTGCCAGAGCCCCCAGCTAAGCCTGCACCCACGGGGATATTTTTTTCGATGGTGATTTCGACACCACGATTGGCCAGCTCTGGAAATTTTTCGGTCAGTAGCTGAACGGCTTTGAGGGCTAGATTAGAGCTATCGGTGGGGACCTGGGGATGATCACACTGGAGACGTTGAACGGCCATTGTGAGACTCGTGAGGGTGATGCGATCGCACAAATCCACACTTTGCATGACCATCGCCATCTCATGAAATCCATCGGGTCGATGACCAATGATTTCTAAATACAGGTTAATTTTTGCCGCCGACAGCAGCGTATAACTGGTCATAGACCCTAATTCTGAATGTAGCCTACCTAATATCTCATTCCCTTGCCGGATTTAAACATGTGGGTTCCAGGTTAGCCACCTGGTTGCTCAGGGTCACCCAGTTCTCGACGCTAAGCTGCTCGGCACGTACCTGGGGATTGACGGCCATGGCTTCTAGCAACGCTGTCAGCTGCTCCCGCTCAACCAGGCTTTTGAGATTGTTGCGTAGCATCTTTCGCTTTTGAGCAAACCCCTGTTTTACTAGGGTATCTAGCAATTTTGGCTGGCTGGCCTGCTGGGGAAACGGGCGCGGTCGCAGACGCACCACCGCAGACTCAACCTTGGGCGCGGGTTTAAATGCCTTAGCAGGGACCGGACAAATCAGCTCGCAGTCTGCCAGATACTGCACGCGCACGGACAGACCATTAAATGCCTTCGTGCCCGGTTCGGCATACAACCGATCGGCCACTTCTTTTTGGACTAGTAGCACAATGGACTCATAGGGACGAGGATTGGGCTGACGTATTCGGCCCAGCAGCTTTTCTAGAATTGGCCCTGTAATGTAGTACGGAATGTTGGCAACCACCTTATTAGGCCATTGCAAATGGGGATAGTCTGCTAGGGCTGCGGCTAAGTCCGTATCTAAAAAGTCGCCTTCAATTAAATGAAAGCGTTCCGAGGCCTGGAACTGTTGCCGTAGCTGACGTACCAGATCGCGATCAACCTCCACTGCAACGACAGCTTGGGTAAAAGGCACTAACCCCTTGGTTAGCACCCCCTGCCCCGGTCCGATTTCTAACACGCGATCCGTATTTGACAGCTCTGCTGCCGCTAAAATTTGGTTCAAAATCTGAGGATCGCGCAGCCAGTGCTGGCCAAACCGTTTACGAGGGCGTGGCATAAAAAGGGAGGTTGTGAGCGTATGGAACTTATGGAGCATATGTGCAGGGCTATATCTTACCGTCCTCAAGGCGAGAAGCATGTAACCGAATCAAACCGGTACACTCCGGTACACCTCCGGTACACTAGGGGGCAAGGATTTGGACAAAGGCCATGGCTGAACCGCCCAATGCATCGAGTAGTAAACCGCGCAGTGATAATACCCCTGCCGCTAAGACGGAGGGGAAGAAGTCGGTTACTCCGTTGAGCTGTTTTAGTGGGGCTGCTATGGCGGGAGTGCTAGGCATGCTGTGCTATCGCATGATGGTGGCCATTGCCACCACATTCGCAGCTAAGCCAGTGGTGTCTGATAATACCGTCGTGCTCAATATTTCAGTGGCGGTGCGTACCCTGGTGGTGGGAATTGTGGCATTGGGGGCGGGGGTTTTTGGAATTACAGCAGTGGGGCTATTTTTGCTGGGGATTCAAACCCTGATTAAAAAGTTTACGAACCAGACCATGGAAACCCTGTAGGGGGGACCATGGAACCTCCCTACGGGGTTCCGCCACAGCCTAAATTCATAGCCTCAATGTCAATTGCCGCCCAATGGCAAATTGCAACAACCGACCGGGATGGGAGGAGTCTCGGAGTACTGGACCGCGCAGATATTTGTTGAGCATCAAACGTCCGAGACCTTTGATGCGGCCATAGGCTCGTTCTTTGATGACATCACCATAGGGCGGCACAAAGGCTAATGGACCATAGAGGACATCGGCACGGTGGGTTGTACTGAGGTTATTTTGGCGATGTTCAGGATTAGGAATGCCGCCGTGTTCGCCGTAGTTGCGCCAGGGGACATAGTTGTGAAAGTTGCGATCGCGTAAATAATATTCAATGCCTGAGTCCCATGGCGTATAGGTTTCTGGACCAGGCTCGGCCTTAATACTGTCAGCCAGTGCGATCAATTGCTTCGCACTGGCCTGGGTGACAACATAGGCCACCATCGCCGTTGAGTAACCCTCGGCATAGCCACTGTCTGTGATGTGATAAATCTGCGATGCACAGGTGTACAACCAAGCAATGCCCAGATGTTCATCTTTAGGATCATAGGGGGGCGGTAGCTGGCCAAAGTTAGCCACAGGGACAAAGTCCGCTTCCACAATTAGCGTTGGCTGGTGCGATCGCAGCGCCCGTTCCCAAGCCTGACGATGATTTAGTAGACAGAGATAGCTGCGGGAATAAGTTTTATAGTCTGGACGATGCACCTGACGCAGGACTTCCACCTGGCAGCCCGCTTGGCACAGAAACGACGACAGCGTCTGAGTCTGCTCTTGATAGGCCAGGATAAAGGTAGTCCCCAGACAGTCCACTAACGTCTTAGTCATATGTGCCAGTCATGGATATCAGTCATGGCTAAAACCCATGGCTAGTAGGCGGATTGCAACAGGCTGATGGATCTACCTCACCGCTATGGCAACTCTACCGACGTAGGTTTGGCAATGTGAGGCAGCCCCCAACCTAACTTTTCCCGCAATACCCTAAAAAATTCTGGATCCTTTAAACGAATAAACTTGGCAGGCGATTTTGCCTCCCGCAGGTACACCCGATCGCCTGGAGCCACATAGCAGCCTGCATTGCCATCCACCACCATGACCAACGGGTCAGGATTGGCTGAGGAGACCATAACCCTTTCAGTACTCGGAAAAACCAATCCCCTGGCGGCCAATGAATGGGGGCAAATAGGAATCAGCTGCAAGACGGAAACCCCCGGTGTAATCACCGGACCACCAGCAGAAAGGGAATAGGCCGTAGACCCCGTGGGGGTGGAAATGATGATGCCGTCAGCCGCAATATCCACTGGTGCATGGCGGCCAATAGAGACCTCAAAATGGCACATGCTAGTAAGGGGCTCACGGTTGAGGACCACCTCATTGAGGCACAGGGCTTCCCAGATGGGTTGGTTATCGCGCACGAGCTGCACCGCCACCATGTTGCGCTCTTCAATTTGATAGTTACCGACCAGTACCTGCTCAAGCACATGGGGCAACTGGTTGAGGTAAGTCTCGGTCAAAAAACCCATATGGCCCGTATTGACAGCCAGCAGGGGAATCCCCGCTGGGGATACCTGACGAAAGGCAGATAGAACGGTGCCATCGCCCCCCAGCACAATGGCAAACTCCATGGAGTCATCAAATTCTTGGGGCACCAGCGAGTCAATGGGCACTAACGTGGCTGGTTCTTTAGGATTGGCATAGCCAAGCAGTCCGCCTAAACCCGTTGCCTTGGCGACTTGATAACCATAGGACTCAAGCTTGACCGTTAACTCCTGGGTGACCTGACAAGCAACAGGTTTGACATCGTTGTATATAATGCCAACCTTTTTGCCAATCGATGGGCTCTGTTGTGGGGGAACGTTCTTAGAAACCGGGGGCACGTTCAGCATCCGAGCTAATGGATATCCTTTAGGCTACCGTCTTTAGCTCTTTCTTGAACAGTCTGCTCACTGCCTATGGCCTAATTTTTCTACCTGGAAGGGTAGCTCTATGGTCAAGAGCTGGCTATCTTAAACTCTAAAGGATTCTTCGCTTTATTTTGCTTGTGACTGCCCAACGTTTACCCGAAACCACTGCCCACGTACGTATTACCTATCAATCCTGGCACCATGGCAAACTGGAAGGCGAAGTCAGTGCAAATGAGTTTGCCTGGCAGTTTCAATGGAAATTTCGAGGTGGGCACCTGACAGTGGAGCCTTCCTTAGGGCGGGCGTTGATTCAAGAGCCGCTGGGTCGTTTTTTAGAACGATTTGACTATCAGCTGGAACCAGGTGGAGATTATTCATTTAAGATTCGAGCTGAGCTGTAGGCCAGCCTCTCTTGTCCATGGCCTAGAAGTCATAGCTCAATACTTAGCCTGAAAAATAATGCTGTCAGAACACTTATCGGTAAAGTAGTCTCAGGCCTTCACAATTAAGCCTCTAAACTGACGCCGTTAATTATTGCTCTATCATGGCAACGCTATCTTCCTCCCCACTGACGACAACGACACTCCGCCCAGACTATCGGTTGTCACTATCAATCTTGTTGCTCGGTCTTTGTGTGGCTGCGCTCCAGACTTGGGTGGGGCTGGTGATTGCCCTATTGGGTCTGTTTTTGGTGGTGCAAACTACGGTTATTCGGCTCACGTTTACGGAGACAGAACTACAGGTGTGTCGAGGAGAGACGATTTTACGGCAGTTTCCCTATGCTGAATGGACAACTTGGACGGTCTTTTGGCTGCCGATACCGATTTTGTTCTACTTTCGCGAGGTTAAGAGTATTCACTTCTTGCCGATGCTGTTTAGTCCGGCGGAACTGTGCAGCCAGCTAAATCGGTATTGTGGAGATAGGTCGGCGTTGCCTTAGCGACCTGTGCAGCGAGAGCGCAGTACACAAGAGCGCAGTACATGAAAGCACATTGCAACCTTGCCTGTTTTAAACCCATAAAGCTTAGATCTAATCAAGCGCACCACGCCCTATGTTGCCTGAAGAGTTTTCCGAGTCATCTACTCAGCCCGATAGTCCTTTACCGTCATTGAAATCATCGTCAGGCCGAGTAGACCCTGAGGTGGCGCGATTAGTACAGGCAGGGCTGCAGGATTTAGAAGCCCGTCGTCAAACCTTACAGCAGGAAATTGAACAGCTAGAACGGCGTCGCGATCGCATCAAAGCCGAAATGCGTACGACTTTTGCTGGGGCTTCCCAGGATTTAGCTGTGCGACTGCAGGGATTCAAAGATTACCTAGTGGGTAGCCTGCAAGATTTGGCCACGTCCGCAGAGCAGCTAGATTTAGCTCCCCCGGCTCCGACTCGTTCAGTGGAGTCCCAGCCTAATCGTCCTGTGCCCGACTCGAATCCTGCTCCTGCGTTGGCAGATATGGCCACTACGGCCTTCTCACTCCAACGGTTTGAAGAACAGCGAGAACGGGTACGTAGCCTGATTGATCAGTACCGGACTCGCCCCGATTACTATGGTCCCCCGTGGCAGCTGCGACGTACCTTTGAGACGATCCATGCCGACCGAGTATCCAACTGGTTTTTTACCCAGGGGGGACGCGGGGCAGTCAAAAGTCTAGGCAGCCGTTTACAAAATGTGTTGGTGGCCTCAGCGGCCATATCGGCCCTTTACGCTATCTATGGTGACCGTCTTTGCAATATGGTGCTGGCTAACACTCCCGAACGGCTGGGGGAATGGCGACGGTGGCTCCAGGATTGTTTGGGGGTGTCGCGGGCAGATTTTGGCACCAATCGGGGTATTACGCTGTTTGAATCCCCCGAGTCTATGGTGCAGCGAGCTGAGCGTCTGATCGATAACGGTTATCTACCGATGCTGATCATCGATGAATCGGAGGATCAGCTGCCGTTGGCTGCTTTACGGTTTCCGCTATGGCTAGTGTTTGCTCCCGATCCGACGAATCCGGCCCAGGACGATTACTACTATTAGGCTATGAGGACAACGGGACAGCTATTAGGCAGCATCGCTGGTCTCCGGCATGGAATAAGCTGCAAGATACAAACGGTTCCAAAGGGACGCGTATACCCCTAAACTAAAATCGGCTGTATATGTCGGGACGTTGTTAGCCTATGGTTTGGTGGATTACGGGCGGTTTGCTAGTGCTAGCTTATTTGCTGGGATCGTTGCCGACGGGGTTTGCGATCGCAAAACTGGTCCAAGGGATTGACATTCGCGAACATGGCTCAGGCAATACAGGAGCCACCAATGTTTTTCGTGTAGTGGGTAAACAGGCTGGCATTACAGTGCTTGTGATTGACCTACTCAAAGGAGTAACGGCTGTTCTAGTGGCGCGATTTGCCATGGCCCATATTGATGGGACCAGTAACCTGTCAGTATGGGTACAGATGCTGGCCGCTCTGCTGGCGATTGTCGGTCATAGTCGCTCAGTATGGTTAAACTTTACCGGTGGTAAGTCAGCAGCCACGGGGCTAGGAGTGCTGCTAGCTCTGGCTTGGCCCGTAGGACTAGGCACCGCTGCTGTTTTTGGCTTAGTCTTTGGTCTGTCGCGAACGGTATCCTTAGGATCCATAGCAGCGGCGACCGCTGCGCCATTGCTAATGTTTTTCACCGGGCAACCGCTACCGTTTGTCCTATTAGCAACCCTAGGCGGGGTGTATGTCATTGTTCGGCATCGCAGCAACATCTCTAGATTGCTAGCCGGAACAGAGCCAAAACTAGGGAGTAGCTAGCTTCGGCTCAAATATTGCTAAAATTTCGTTTGTTTATTGACCTACTGTTTATTGACCACTACCCAGTTCCCGTGAGCGACTACTGGCCGCTCTGACAGCTTCAATCAGGGCTGAGCGTAGGCCCAACTCTTCTAAACAAGCAATACCAGAAATAGTAGTACCACCAGGGCTAGTTACCCGGTCTTTGAGCACAGCGGGATGCATACCTGTAGTCTGTAGCAGCTGGGCAGTACCAAGAACTGTTTGCAAGGCGAGCTTATTAGCCGTCGCCCGAGATAGACCAGCCGCTACACCACCATCAGCTAAGGATTCGATGACGATAGCCACATAGGCAGGGCCTGAGCCCGATAATCCGGTTACACCGTCCAGCAAGGATTCGGCAACTTGCACAACATCACCAACCGCACTGAAGAGCTGGCTGGCTAACTCCATATGCTCCGACATGGCTCGATTACCAACAGCAATGGCGGTCATACCACAACCTACCGTCGCTGGCGTGTTGGGCATTGCCCGAATCACGGGCCAGCCAGGAAACGCTTTTTCCAAACGCTCAATGGCAACACCTGCCAGAATAGAAATGACCAGAGGAGGATCGTTGACACTAACCCCCAAAAAATCTCTGGTAACAATGTCAAAAACTTGCGGCTTAACGGCTAAAACAATGGTGTCACCATAGTCAATCACTTCACGATTACTATGGGTTGTCTGAATGTCGTATTGCTCGGTGAGCAACTGCCTTCGCTCATGGGATAGATCGGACACCAAAATGGAGTCTGGAGCATACATTCCCTTAGAAATCAGGCAAGACAACAGGGCTTCTCCCATGACGCCGCCACCAATGATGCCAAGTTTTGCAGGCAAAGATCCCAGGCCTCCCAATGAGCTTATAGCCCTCTAAGAATACCTTGAAATGGTACATAGCCTCGACTTGACAATGGGCATGCTCAAGACGATATTCGCCAAATGAAGGGATGCGTATATCGCCCTGAACAATTTACCGTTCTCTTCAGGCCATACGTGCCACTTGCTCAGTAGCCCAAGCAGGTGTGGGCGCAGCAGAAGGCATGGTGGGCTCTTCGATAGGTAGGTTGTCTTCTTCATCAACGGGCATGCTGACCTGTACACAGTTGGGGGTAAACAGGAAGATACTCTCACCAATACGCTCCTGATGTCCGTCCATGGCATAGGTGCCACCTGCAACGAAGTCCACAGCGCGCTGAGCTTGGTCAGGATCCATGATGGTCAAATTCAACACTACAGACTTCCGCTCACGCAATGCTTGGATGGCCTGGGGCATTTCTTCAAAGGAGCGGGGCTCCATGACAATTACTTCAGACACTCCATTAATTGCACCAGGCATACCAATCACATTACTTACAGTACTCATTGAATTATTCATGGAAACCATACCAGAATCGGCGGACATTACGCGGTCACGAACACGGCGACGGGGGGCACGAGCCTCTTCGATGGGAGCAGCCGCCGTTACGCCTGAGACTGGCTGAGGCTGAGGCTGGGGTTGAGGGGTGTGATTCTCCTGCTCATAGAGGTTTTGGTACTCCTCACCATCCATTTCGTCGTATTCATATTCATAGTCGGCCGGATCGTTGAGGCCAACAAAGTCACGTAATTTAGTAAAAATGGTGCTCACGGCTGAAACTCCGTTATGGCTAGTACTAACTTGGCTAAGGAAACTCACAAAACCTGGCTTAGGAGGAATTGGGAGAATTGTTGAGACTAAAGTGACTCACTTGATAGTCAGAGCTATGAGCTTCCCATGAAAGGTCTGCTGATAGTTCTAACCCCATTACCTAAGATCAAAAAAACACTTTAGACCTCTTACGCCCAAACGGCAATGGAAAAACAAACGTTTAACATATAAGTTCGTTAAGTACGTTTGCGACAGTCTATCAACCTAGAGAATTAAACCTCTTTAGTCGATATTTGAAAATACCCTCTGGCAAGCACTCGGGCATAACTTTTGAGCCACAGTATACACGAATCGCTTTGAAAAGATCACCAATTCTAGAAACAGACCTAAATATATCGATCTTCTTTAGAAATAAGCTAGGACCAGTTGATCAAACTCCTTAGTTACGAGCCCCAAACAGGGTAGTTCCTAATCGAACGACATTGGCTCCTGCTGAGATCGCAAGTGGAAAATCCTGGGACATTCCCATCGAAAAGTAACGAATTGGTAATGGTGTTTCCTGGTGATTTGCTATTGACTCTCCGAGAGCATAAGCTTGCTCAAAAACCATTTGAGCT
The DNA here is from genome assembly GCA_039028535.1 of Cyanobacteria bacterium P01_B01_bin.77. Lineage (GTDB taxonomy): Bacteria > Cyanobacteriota > Cyanobacteriia > Phormidesmidales > Phormidesmidaceae > Leptothoe. Next base: position 46,356 of record JBCCHX010000021.1, on the reverse strand, counting down.
TCACTCGGTGATAGCCCATAGGGAGGAATAGTCATGATCCCCTCTAATTTGATGTGGGAAAGCTGGGCCAAATCGGCTAATGATTGTTGAAGATCGGTCTGGGTCCATCCATACTTATTGGGATCCCTCAACAGTTTTAACTGTAAACAACAGATTGGAGAACGAGATAGCTCAGCCGAGATCTGATCTAGGCGTCGAGCCAGCTTCAAACTATCTACAGAATGAATCCAGTCAAAATATTGTATGGCTTTACGTGCCTTATTGGTTTGAAGATGACCTAGAAAATGCCAGGTAATATCTGTGAGATCCGCTAATTCAATTTGTTTTGCAATGGCCTCTTGAATTTTGTTCTCGCCAAAATCACGTAGCCCAGCATTATAGGCCGATCGAATATCAGCCGCAGGAAAGGTTTTGCTCACTGCTATCAGCCGAACATGGTCAGGCAGCTCCAGCTGGGCCACGCGCTTAGCCATCAGCTGGCTGGTGGTGAGGCGTTCTGAAGGACCTTGAGAAGAGGCCGTGGCATTCATCATTGAAACGTGCGTTTATACACCTTGTTTAACTGCTCGAATTCACTATATTGTCCAGCTTGTCGTAAGATGCGAAGGCGTGTCTCTAGCATCATACGAGCCTCTGTCCGACCGATAGGATCAAACAGCAAACCAGCTGCGCGATCAACTTTGGCCAGAAAAAATAACCTCTGGGCATAGAGAGTGGTAAATAGCTCCTTATCACCATCCACCAGACAGATCCGAAACAACAGTCCAAAGTCAGGATGGTTAAGGTAGGTTTCAGCGCTCATTCAAAGGGTGCGATAAATACGGGAACAAAAGATGTGGGCAAATGGGAAATTTAAGGAGAATTTTAGATCGTTGCTGAGTAAGAGTAGATTTTTGGGTCCTAGATAGATAGGGGTACCACAGATGGAGCTATGTTAAGCATCAGTAACGCCAATTGCTATTAAATGTAGCTCACTACACTATCTCAATTAGAGCTTATGTGTCCATAGTGATGGGTGGAGCATAAACGTTACCTGAATAAGATGTCAAAACCGAATTGTCAAATTTGGTTCCGGGGTCTGTCGGACGTATGCTTTCAGTGAGCTGGTCTGGAGGGGCATCAGAGCCACTCTAAAGCGCTCTAAATATTACTGACTGAGTGTACAGCGTTTTTTCTAGTTATTCTTAAGAATTCATGGATGCCCCTTGAATAGGGTAATAGAAGTTCTCAGAGGCCATGACTCTAGTTCATAGTTACTTGGAGCCATGACCTCTGGCCTAATCTAAAATTAATTAGGATCTAAATCGCAACTCCAAGAGCTAAAAGCTGAGCCTGGGCCTTTTGGAGTGATTCCAACCATTCTTGATGGGGATTACTGTCGGCGACAATGCCCGCGCCTACCTGTCCCCAAACGGTGTGATCAGCCGGATCTGTCTCTAAAGAGGAGCCATCCATTGGCGCTAGCAGCAGGGTACGGATCAAAATATTTAGATCTAGGTGTCCTCGCACATCCAAATATCCGCAAGAGCCATAGAATAAACTGCGGCGTAGGGGCTCTAGGGACTCAATAATTTCCATGCAGCGAACTTTAGGACAACCGGTAATGGTGCCGCCCGGAAACGTAGCCCGAATAACATCAATAGCGTTCAAGTGCGGTTTTAGCTGGCCGATGACATTGCTGACAAGATGCATAACATGGCTATAGCGTTCGATTACCATTAGCTCATCCACCTGGATTGACCCCCAGGTACACACCCGACCTAGATCATTACGTTCTAGATCCACCAGCATGATGTGCTCTGCCTGTTCTTTGCGGTTTGCCCGTAGGGCTTGGGCCAATGCATGGTCTGTTTCTGGGGTATTACCCCGAGGACGGGTTCCCGCAATGGGACGGGTTTGGGTGGTTTTATCCCGCAGCTGGACAAGCCGTTCGGGGGAACAGCTGATGACATGCCCCCAAGGTGTTCGCCAATAGCTGGCAAAGGGGGAAGGATTAATGAGGTGGAGCTGGCGGTACAGCTGCCAAGGGGATCGCCCGGTTGTAGTTTGAAATCTCAGGGAGAGATTGACCTGAAAGACATCGCCTGCGCGAATGTGGTCCTTGGCTTTTTGAACGGCAGTTTCAAATTGTTCCTGATTGGAGCACAGGGTAACTGGCTGGGGCGCATGGATAGAGCTAGGCGAGGCATCAGGTGTTATGGCACTGAGGCAGTGATTCTCTATCCGTTGCACCATGAGGTCTAGCTCATTTAGAGTGGTGGCCGCTAGCCAGAGGTGCTGTTGTTGATGGTCAAGCACCGCAAACTGGCCTGGCTCATACCAATAAGCTACGGGAAATGGTAGTGGATCGTCATTGAGGTAGGGTAGGTGTTCAATTTCCCAGGCAGTGTCAAATCCTAACCAGCCCAGCCAGCCACCCAAAAATGGAAGGTGTTCAGGTGGTGCTACTGAAGAGCCTGGGGCTACTACTCCAGACTTTCCCCCTCGAACCAGCTGATCCAAGGTGGGCAAAATCTCACCGATGCAGGGTGTAAATAGCTGAGGCTGGTTGTTAAGCTGTTGCGGCGCTCCAGCACAGAGAGAATAGCGAATTAAATCATTTGGCGCTCCATCCACCCGGTCAGGGCTTTCTAGCAAGGTGGCGATGGCAGAGGCATCAAATAACGCTTCAAATACATCGGCACCGCTACGATTCTGTAAATCGAGCCGATGCCAGTACCTGGTTTGCAGACGCTGCTCAGAACGCTGCTCAGAAAGTTGGGGTGAAGACGAAAGAACCAAGTCGGGACGAAAGGGAATAGATGATAGGTAAAACGTTGAGAGACGGATTTTAAGCGTTAGATGGCCGCATGCTACACAGGATTTCCTAAGGCAAAGCGTCCCCACCAAAAGAAGATAAGACTGACTAGAAAAAGCCAATCCCACCAGCGCAGCTGCAACTGATGCCACTGGACCTGATGGCGCTCGGGACTAGTAAAACCACGCACCTTCATAGCCCCTGCAATTTGCTGGGCTCGCAATAGCAAATTGTCGAGCAGTCGCTCTGCCACCATCAGCCAAATTTGACTGGCATGACGCCAGCCCAGCTTGCGCCAGTTAATAGCCCTTGTGCGGACAGAGCGCACAAGATTTTGAATCTCTTCGAGCACGAGGGGGATAAACCGCAGGGCCAGAGTGAGGGTGAGGGCAATTTCGGTAACTGGGAGCTTAAACCACCGCAGCGGTGACATCAGCTCTTCGAGACCAGCGGTGATTTCTTCGGGGGCGGTGGTTAATAGAAATAGATTGGTGCTGTAAATCAGGGTAAACAACAGCGTACCTACTTTAACGGCTAGCTTTAAGGACTTTTGAGTGATTTTGACCCAGTGCAAATCGACTAACACATAGCGATAGTCGGTGACGGGCAGGGTGTCGAGGGTGTCAAACGGGGTGTCGAGAGTTGCGATCGCATCCGGTGTTGGCCAGCGCGGTTGAGTAACCACGGCAATACCATCCGGCATCACCATAATCAGTAATGACGCCAGGGTAAACAAAATCAGTAAGCCCCCCATCTGCTGTCGCCACACCCGCCAGGGAATTCGAGCACTCAGGGTGAGTAATGTCAGCACCGCCACCAGACCAATACGCCAGGCCATATTCGCCAGCACTGGTGTCAGCAAGAAACTCAGTAACCACGCCAGCTTGACCCGTGCATCAATCCGATGCAGCCAGGTCACGGGCTGTTCTAGATATAAACCTATCGGTAGGGAGCGGAGGAGATCCATTACACCTTAGTCGCTCGGTTTGCACTTTCACGGTCCATGTCACGCATGGACTTACCCCGCCATAGGATGCGAATCGGGGTACCGTCGTAGCCAAGATTTTCACGAAACTGACGCTCAATATAGCGGCGATAGTTGTCAGTAAAAAGTTTGCCGGAATTTACAAATAGGGTGAAGGTGGGTGGGCGGATGCTGACCTGAGTGCCATAGTAGATTCGGCCCTGTTTTCCCTGACGGGTAGTGGGTGGCGAATGCCAACTAACCGCGTCTTCCAGTACTTCATTGACAACAGATGTACTCACTCGGCGACGGTGTTGCACCACCGCCTCATCAACAGCATCTAAGATTTTAGGCACCCGTTGCCCCGTCAGGGCACTGACATATATGCGGGTGGCCCAGTCCAAAAAGTAAATTTTGCCCCCTAGCTTTTTGTCGTACTCATAAATAGTGTGGCTATCTTTTTCAATTGCATCCCATTTATTCACCACAATGATGCAAGCGCGCCCTTCGTCTTCGATCCGGCCTGCGAGCTTTTGATCCTGCTCTGTCATGCCATCTAGAGCATCGATTACCAGCAGCACCACATCGGCCCGGCGAATGGCCTTAAATGCCCGGTTAATGCTAAAAAACTCGGGACCGTAGTTAACATTCTTTTTTTTACGAATACCGGCGGTATCCACCAGGCGATAAACCGTTTCCTTGCGGCGGACTACCATGTCGATGGTGTCACGGGTGGTGCCAGACACGTTGCTAACAATGGCGCGATTTTCACCGACAAAGGCATTGAGCAGACTAGATTTACCCACGTTGGGGCGGCCAACGATGGCAACTTTAATTTCGTCGTCCTCTTCAATCTCTTCGGTGGAGGGGAGGTGGGTGATTAGGGCATCTAGCAGTTCGCCGGTACCGTTGCCGTGGATACCGGAAACCGCGTAGGGTTCCCCCAAACCCAATTCCCAAAAGTCAGCGGCCTGGAGTAACCCCTGGTCTTCTGACTCACATTTATTAACGGCGATCACGACTGGAACTTCCTGCTGGCGTAACCAAGAAGCGATTTCTCGATCGCTTTCGTTGGGGCCTTCTTGACCATCCACTACAAAAATTGCCGCTTTGGATTCGGCTAGGGCCAGCATGGCCTGTTCGCGAATGTGGGGTAAAAACTCAGTGTCGTCGTCAAAGACAAGACCGCCCGTATCAACCACCATAAAGTCACGGTCTTGCCAAAAGGCCGGTTGATAGGTGCGATCGCGAGTCACCCCAGGCTGGTCATAGACAATCGCCTCGCGTGCTCCGGCCAAGCGATTGACCAGAGTAGACTTGCCCACATTAGGACGACCAATAATTGCAACGATGGGCAAAGCCATGGGAACTCGGCAGATAAAAAGTAGACGACCATTGTAACAATATGTGCCAAAGGCAAATCTTTCTTCTCCGAGGAGATTTATCGATCGGGTATTTAAAGAATTGCTTTCATATCGGCTTTGGCTTCGCGGCGCAGCTGTTTAGAAATGCGAAATAGCTCCTGACCTGTGTGGAGATAGCTGTCATCGTAGGTAAAGGTAAACCGTTCGATTTCTTCAATACCGTCTTCGAGCTGGTTGAGACAGTAGTAGAGATTAGCCGCTACCTGAGCAGCTTGAGATGGGTTGGGCATAGACTTAAATTTTTGCTTGGCTTTTTCTAGGGACTCACGGCAGTTTTCTAAATACTCCTGAAAAGCTTCCATTAGCTCGTCATCGAAGGGATCTGCCGAGAGGCTTCTCACCTCAGCCTTAAGCGGGCTGATAATTTTGCCAATCAGACGATCGATGGGATTATAAACGGTGCGAATCCACGTTACCAGGGCATCGTCTGCGGTTTTGTTGGCCTTACGCCGTTGCTGATACTGGGTACTAATGTCGCTGACGCGTTGGGTTCTGCCGCCGTCGCGCTGAGTATCGTAGCGTTTGCGTGCAGCCGGATCACCTAGCACTTCATAGGCGGCATTGATTTCGCTAATGCGGGTATGATCCCCATGGTCATTGGCCTGACTATCAGGATGATGCTGCTTGGCTAAGCGGTGATAGGCCCGTTTGATGTCCGCTTGGGAGGCGGACTCATGCAGATCTAAGGTTTTGTAGTGATTTGAGAGCACCATGGCCAAGATTTGGAGACTGATTTCATGCGATCGCTAAGGGAATGAACCGATCTGTAGCCGTTGCCACTTGACGGTTCCCCATGGCTAAGCCCATTTCTAGGAGCAGCGATGCCACTTTAATTGTCTCTATTTTATAGAGCAGGCTGACAAACCGGACAGTAATAAAATCGGCGACTGCTGGCAAACTCTTTGACAATCGGTGTCTCGCATATCCGACAGGGGTGATTAGCACGGCTAAATACCCAGTGACGATACTGAGAACGCTTTTGCCCCTGGGCTTTGAGCTGATTGGCTAGATCCAGATCATTGGTAATACCGTTATAGCGGTAGGACTGGTAAGGGATGGCAATACTCGCCTCAGCCAGGTCTTCTAGCTGGGTATCGCTACAATCGATGGGACGCAGACGAGGGTGAACTCGAGCGACATAGAGAATTTCACTGCGCAGATAGTTACCGATACCGGCTAGAAAGTGCTGATCTAGATAGAGGGTAGTGAACTGACGGCGCTGGTGTTGCTTGGCGGTGAGTCGTTCGAGCACATGGACCGGGCGTAATTTGGCACTGAGGACATCGGGGCCTAATTTACTTAAAAAAGGATGGATGGGAATTTGGTCGGGAGTGAGCACCTCAATATCGGAAGCGCTGTAGAGCAGAGCTGATTTTTGGGTGTTGTGGATGGCGAGGCGTAGCTGGCGTTTGGTGGTGGGGTAATCTTGGGCATTGCGTACCATCCACACACCGTAGAGCTGGTTATGGCTGTAGATACTGAGATCATTGTCAAAGTGAATCAGTAGGGCTTTGCCACGGGTTTCTACCTGACGAATTTTTTGACCGGTCAGCTCATATTCATAGGGTTTTAGAGAGTCAAAGGCAAAGAAGACTTCACTGGTAATTTTGGCTTTAATGGCGCGCTCGATCTTGTCGGCGGCTTTGCGAATCTCAGGGCCTTCGGGCATAGGGACAGGTTATTCTTTGTGCCACAATTTAATTGTTTTATCAGAACTGGCGCTGGCCATGTATTGACCGTTGGGGTGAATTGCGATCGCAGTTACCGAATTACCATGTTCTGAAAAGGTTTCCACCAGCTCGCCAGTTTTGGTATCCCATACCTTGATGCTGCTATCCCCACCAGCGCTGATAACCGTGCGTTGATTGGGTGCGATCGCAACTGCATTAACCTCACCAGTATGTCCTTTGAGTGTGTGGATGAGATTGCCAGAACGCAGGCTCCAAAGCTTTATACACCGATCCTTTCCAGCACTAGCGATCAAACGACCATCTTCACTGATCGTGACATCATTCACCGAGTTTAGATGTCCTGGTAACACCCGAAATACCTCTCCATTGCCAAGTTGCCACAGCCGAATTTTGTTATCAAAGCCACCGCTGACAACGAGTTCCTCATCAGGTGAAATATCCACACAGCGAATCATACCGGCATTGCCCGAGAGCACTTTGACCAGCTTGCCCTGCTCCAAATTCCACACACCAACGGTGCGATCTTCGCTACCGCTGATAAGTAGCGATCCCCGGCGCCCAATAGCCACCGAAGTCACATCATGGCGATGCCCCTTAAGCACATGCAACAGATTCCCCGTGCCCGCATTCCACAAACGAATAGTGTCATCATCGCTGCAGCTTGCCAAGACTTGACCGCGGGGGCTAAATGCCAGCCCATTAATACCTCGAGCATGCCCCGTCAGTGACAGGGTAAGAGCGCCAGTGTGGATATCCCAAAGATTAACCGTGTCATCCCACCCTCCACTGGCAAGCACCATATATTTGGGGTTGAAAGTCACTGTTGAAACCCATGAGCTATGGCCCTCAAGCGTATGGATACACACCCAGTTAGAAGGGCCAGATAGACCACTACGAATCCCTGAAGTCTGCGCCTTAGTAGTCAGATCTGAGAAGAGCCGATTTCCCGATGATCCCAAAGCAGAAGAACCAGCCGATGTTGTTCCCAGACTTGTTGGTCCAGAGAGTCCACCTGAAACCCTTCCGGATTGGCCTTTAGACACTGATGGAGTTGGATCCTTAGAGACCGGTGGTCTAGACTGCCCCTTCGAAACAAGGGGCGGCTGCCCCTTAGAGACCGGTGCAGAATATTTAGAGGAACTCCGCGATTGCCCGGCTGATAAAGGCCCAGACGCCCTTGGCTGCCTGGTTGATTGCCTAGCCTGAGAACCAGAACTAGCCTGAGAACCAGAATTAGACCGAGTCCCAGGCCCAGACTGAGACTGAGAATTCGGCGGAGAACCAGATTGTCGATGGGGTGGGGCTGTGGGTGGATGCTCTTGCCTAAATTCTGAGCTGAGTTCCTGGGAGAATAATTGCCCACTCAAATTACGGCTGACATCACCAGAGCTGATGGCATCAGACATTAAGCTCTCTTGACTGTCAGGTCGTTGTCGAGTCCAGCCTGGAACTGAGCGCTGGTATGCCGGTAAAGACGCCAATTCCTGTAAAACTTCTGCGGCAGATCGATAGCGCTCATTAATAAAATCTTTGAGCATTCGATCCAAAATAGCGGCTAGTCCAGGGGTAACGGTACGTCCGGCAGCAATCACATGTTCTTGCCAAACCCATCGCCCTTCCAGAGGACTATAAAGCTTCTCAGGTTTACGCCCCGTCATCAGACAAATACAGGTGGCCCCAAGACTATAGAGATCGCTAGAAGGATAGGCCTCGCCGCTGCGCAGCTGTTCGATAGGGGAATACCCTTCAGTTCCGATCCGAGTCCCAGTTTGTTCTGGCTTGTCAAAAAGTGATGCCTCTAGTTGCTTGGCAATACCAAAGTCAATCAGTACCGGTTTGTTGTCCTGTCGGCGACAAATAATATTAGTCGGGTTTATATCCCGATGGACTACGTTGCGATCGTGGATAAACTGCAATACAGGTAACAAATGATGCAGCAGGCCACGGATCTTAGCCTCATCAAAGGGGCCTTTCTTTTTAACCTCCTGCAGTAACGTATTGCCTTCTATCTCTTGCTGAACCAGGTAAAAATTTCCTTGTTGTTCAAAATATGCCAGCAAGGATGGAATTTGAGCATGTTCGCCCAGCTCGTTTAAACGAATTGCCTCCTGATTAAACAGAGTAAGGGCCTTATCAAAGGTTTTATTGCTAGCTTGACGCACAAACTGCTTGATCACACAGCGAGTATCTAGGCGATCGGCATCCTCTGCCAGATAGGTTTTGCCAAACCCACCCTGTCCTAATGGCTTAATGGGGCGATAGCGGTTGCGGAGCAACTCTGTCAGAGGACTGCCACAGGATTGACACACAGTGACCCCATCAGGGTTGACCGGTACCAAGCAATCAGGATTTAAACAGCAGATCATCTTGACAGGCAGGACAGATAAATAGGTGACGTAAATGGGAACGCTATTCTACTTTACCTATCAACCCATCTTTGGCGTGTCTGATTTTTACGATGGAGCAGGTAATTTCCTAGACGGGAGAAAATATCTTCCCTGAAGTCGTATTATTTCTTCATAAAAATAGGCATTTGGTCCTACAAAAGTCATCCTGCACAGATAATAAAACTGCAAAGATGTAAGTTTTCTATCCAATCGAGTCCACATGACCTTGGCGTATTTCTCCCCATGGTGTGACGGATTCATTGCATCAACGGCACGGCGCTGACTGTATTGAGTAACACGCTACATTTCTGATTTTGAAGCTACTGGCGTCATGCTAATCAACCCTCGGGATGGTAAACCCTAGGTAAAAACTTAGCAAGAGGCAAAAATCTGATGATGCGGATTTTGTTAGTTGATGATGAGACAGAGCTGACTGAGCCGCTGAGTCGAGTGTTGCAGCGTGAAGGCTATACCGTAAAAGTTGCCCATGATGGTGAGATGGGTTATGACTTGGCAGTTGATGGTGAGTTTGATCTGCTAATTCTAGATTGGATGATGCCGGGATTAAGCGGTTTGGAGATGTGTCAGCAATTGCGATCGCAGCACCTGACTACCCCAGTTCTTTTTCTTACTGCTAAAGATACTTTAGATGATCGAGTAGAAGGCTTAGATGCTGGAGCCGATGATTACTTGGTCAAACCTTTTGAACTGAGAGAATTATTAGCCAGAGTGCGCGCTCTGCTAAGACGTCCGCCTATCCGGGAAGAGACTCAACCAACAACGCTACAGTATCAAGATCTAACCCTGGATAGCGCCAATCAAATCGCTAAGCGGTGTGGTGATTTTTTGGCCGAACGCACCATTGAGCTATCAGAAAAAGAAGCCCAGATTCTCAGCTATCTCATGCAATACCCCGATCAGTTACTCACCCACCAACAGATCTACGACGCCGTTTGGGGACCAAGTACTCAACCCAGCAGCAATGCTCTGGCCGCCCAAATGCGTTTGCTGCGGCGTAAAGTGGAACATGAGGGTGAGGCCATCTTAATCCATACGGTTTATGGAAAAGGCTATCGGTTTGGCTCCCCATCGGAGACCATATAACAGCGTTTAATAATGACTACTGTACCAATTCTCAAGAGTCACACTCCTTTTGAAGCCCCTGATCGCGAATGCCTGGTACTCACCTCTGGTGTCTAATTGAGCATTGAATGTAATGGTATAATCACTGTCGTCGCCTCAGCTGCACAGACCGTTTAGGGAGCGGAGTAGCAGAGCATTGACCCATTGGGAGCTATTCATTGTGAAGTCACAGATATGGTCTTTAAAAGCAACATTTGTTGAGTATGACTAAATCTAATACTTCAGGAGAACGTCGCATTCTGGTATTGGGATGCACGGGTACAATTGGGCGGGCCACAGTCACGGAACTTGTGGGACGCGGTTATCAGGTTGTTTGTATTGCTCGACCAAAGGCTGGCAGTGGCGGTAAGCTAACCCCGAAGAAAACCACCCATCTTTTACAAGGTGCCGAAGAGGTGATCTTTGGCGACATTACAGATCCTGTATTCCTTGCCGAGCAAGTGTTCCGTGAGCGACGGTTCCATGCGATAGTGTCATGCTTAGCATCGCGAACGGGCGAGCCAAAGGATGCCTGGGCCATCGACTATCAGGCGCACATGGATATTCTATCCTTGGCGAAGGAGTCTGAAGTAACGCAGATGGTTCTGTTGTCGGCTATTTGTGTACAAAAACCGCGCCTTGTTTTTCAGCATGCCAAGCTCAAGTTTGAAAAGGCACTCGCGGAATCAGGGCTGACCTATTCCATCGTCCGACCAACTGCATACTTTAAATCACTGATTGGACAAGTAGATCGAGTGAAGAAGGGAAAGCCTTTTCTCCTTTTTGGTGACGGTACACTAACTGCCTGCAAACCAATTAGCGATGCTGACCTAGCTGCATATCTCGCAGACTGTCTAGAAGATATTGCACTACAAAACAAAATTCTACCCATCGGCGGGCCGGGACCAGCAATCACGCTTTTGGATCAAGGGGAATACCTCTTCAAAATATTGGACCGCAAACCGCGCTTTAAAAGCGTACCGGCTTCCTTATTGAGCGGGATAGCGTCAGTTTTGGATGGTCTGGGCAAAGTTGTGCCACCTTTGGCTGCAAAGGCTGAGTTAGCGCGAATCGGGCACTACTATGCAACAGAATCAATGCTAGTGCTTAATCCCGAGACAGGACTTTATGACGCGGATGCCACACCCGAGACGGGTGCTGATACACTATTTGAGTATTTACAGCGTTTGGTTGAGGGTAGCGAAATAGCCGACCGCGTTGATTACGACTTATTCTAAGACTCCTGAGAAAGCAAGAGCCGAGCTGTCAGTATGCTCATCTTGCAAGCTACAGATATACCTGAATATAGGCAAGTCGGTAAAACTCATTTGATTTGAGCAGTGATTTAAACAACAACGTTACAGCCTCAGGATTTGACTTTAGAGGGTGCTGATAAAATTGCTAAACGATAACGAGAGAACGATCTGAAACTCAGCAAATTTTTCTTTCCCAAAAAAGCGTTTAGGAGTTGGCTCAAAAACTCCTGAACGAGCAAGAGACACACTAAATAGCCAGTATAGACAACCAAGACTCTATGAATGTTCAAAAGATTGCGGCTTTTTCAGATGGTAATACAGGGGGGAATCCTGCGGGGGTCGTCATCTCTGAGCAGCATCCTAGTGATGCCGAAATGAAGAGAATTGCGGCAGACGTCGGTTTTTCAGAAACAGCCTTTGCTGCACCGGTTAAAGACGCATTTCGAGTACGTTATTTTTCTCCAGAGTCCGAAGTTCCATTTTGTGGTCATGCCACGATTGCTCTGGGTGCAGCGCTGGCCCTCAAGCACGGCGATGGTAAATTTCCACTGATACTCAATGAAGCCGAAATCACGGTTGAAGGTCACCAACAGAATGGAGTGATTTCTGCTGCACTACAGTCGCCACCTACCCATAGTGAAAAAGCAGCACCTCAGCTGGTGTCGGATACGCTTGAGCTGTTTGGCTACACAGATGACGATCTCGCCCCTGATATTCCACCGGCCCGTATCAATGGTGGTGCGGAACATTTGGTGTTAGGGCTAAAGACGCGAGAATTGCTAGCGGCAATGACGTACGATTTGGCATCAGGTCGCGAGCTAATGAACCGAGAGGGATTAGTGACCATTACATTGGTGTACGCAGAAACGCCACAACGGTTTCATACTCGCAATCCGTTTGCATCGGGTGGCGTCTATGAAGACCCGGCAACGGGGGCGGCAACGGCTGCTTTTGCTGGCTATTTACGTGATATTAAATGGCCGCATAACGGTGTTATCAATGTAGTGCAAGGTGAAGATATGGGGATGCGATCGCACCTCCAGGCCCAAATACCTCCAGAACGCGGCAGCTCTATCCGTATTTCTGGCATAGCCAGGGTTATGGAGCCTTAATAACGAACATCGTCTCTCCTATCGTGTTGCCCAAATAGACATTGTTAAGTAGACATTGTTCGGATGTTGGGTAGCCTCCATATGCATATGGGGGTAACAATGAAGCGACTAACCATAAAAGCCTTAATTTTACTTGTATTCACAGTGGCAGGATTCATGATGGCAGTCAGTCTAGAAGCATCAGAAAACAGCCCAAGAGCACAGTGGCAGTCTCCCCCTGAAGAAATACGAGAGGTCATGCACGATCAGCAGTTCCCTCGGGTGTGGACTGCCCCCAGTGGAGAGTATATGCTGCTGGCCGATCCGGTACTCTATCCTCCCCTAGCTGAACTGGCCGCACCGATGCACAAACTGGCGGGTCTGCGAGTCAATCCTGTTATCAACGGTCACCATGGCCAACACGGTGGCACATCCCTACGCTTAGTACGTGTAGAAGGCGGCGTGCCATCACGCCTCGATTTGCCTGCAGACGTTGAAGTTTATGGGGTGAGATGGACAGCTGACGGCCAGCGTTTTGCTCTCATTGTCAGGCATAGCGATCACATTGGTCTGTGGCTGGGCTCAGTACAAGGCACCCTAGAAAAGATCGAAGGGATAGCGCTCACCCCCCTGCTGGGCAATGCCGTTAGCTGGCTACCCGATCAGCAGCGGCTGTTAGTTCATCGCATTCCACAACGGGGGCCAGTGCCTGCGTCGCCTGCTATCCCAATCGGCCCCGATATCCTGGAAGGCGTCGGCTCGTCGGCCCGTTCTACCTACGAGGCCCGCAACCTGCTCGAAACAGCCCATGACGATTCCCTCTTCGAGTACTACACCACCTCCGAGCTAGTTATTGTCGATCCTAGAACAAATGAGAGCAAGACTATCGGTGCCCCGGCGCCCTACACCATGGCTCAGTTCTCACCATCTGGAGAGTATCTCCTCGTCAAGCGTCTGGTGAGTCCTTGGTCTCATGAGGTCACCTGGCGACGCTTCGCCAGTGAAATTGAGGTATGGAATATCAGCGGTGAAGTTGTGGCGACTATTGCGTCGCTGCCCGTGGCTGATAATGTGCCGCCCCAGGGAGTATCTGTCGGGCCACGTTCAGTGGCCTGGCGTCCCACGGCTCCCCATACGCTTTTCTGGGTAGAAGCGCTGGACGGCGGCAATCCTTTGGCTGAAGTGCCCCACCGAGACCAGCTAATGCGGTTGGAGGCACCCTTTACATCAGCACCTGAGGTTGTTTTTCGTGCCGAACATCGGATCCAATCTTGGCAAGCCTGGACTGCTGAGGGTAGCACGCTGATGCTCAGTCAACGTGAACGGATACGGCGCTGGCGCTACATATGGCTGCTGGATGTAGACAAGGGCACATCGCGTTTGTGGTTTGATCTTAACGAAGACGATCGCTACGGCAATCCTGGCTCTCCCTTATTTCGTGTTTTGCCTAATGGTCGCTGGGTGCTTCGACAACAGGGCGCTGCAGTTTACTTTCGTGGCAGTGGTGCCACTGAGCAAGGTGACCGTCCTTTTTTAGATCTGCGTGATCTCAAAACTGGAGAAACAGAACGTTTGTTTCGCTGCGATCCGGATCGTTATGAATACTTTGTAGCATTTACTGGGGATGAGACTCGTTTTGTGTTGCGATCTGAATCTGCTATTGATGTCCCCAACTACTACTTAGCCACATTTGGCCAAAAGAATAAGGCGGCTGCAGGGGAAGCTACCCGAGCTCTCACCCGTGAACCGATCACCCACTTTGATGACCCCACACCCCAGCTGCGCGAGATCGAAAAACGTATTGTGCGTTACGAACGTGAAGACGGCGTTCCCCTAAGCTTTCACCTCTACTTGCCCCCTGGTTATAAAGAGGGTACTCGACTACCTACCGTACTTTATGCCTATCCCCAGGAGTATTCTGATGCTGCAATCGCAGGCCAGGTACGCGGCTCTGCCCAGCGCTTTATGCGTTTGTACGGGGCATCGCACCTGTACTTTTTACTCCAAGGCTATGCCGTCCTAGATCAGACCGCGATGCCCATGATTGGCGATCCTGAGACCGCCTATGATACGTTTGTGCCTCAGCTGGTGGCCGATGCCAAGGCTGCTGTTGCTAAAGCGGTCGATATGGGCGTAGCTGACCCTGAGCGGATTGGCATTATGGGACACAGTCATGGTGGGCTGATGGTGGCAAATCTGTTGGCCCATACGGATTTATTCCGTGCTGGCATTGCTCGCAGTGGCTCATACAACAAAACTAATCAGCCGTTTGGCTTTCAGGCCGAACGCCGTTCTCTGTTTGAGGCCAGGGATGTTTATATTCAGGTTTCACCCACGTTCTTCGCCGATCAAATCAACGAGCCGGTTTTGATTATCCATGGTGACAGCGACTCTAACCCCGGCACCCTGACGGCCCAGTCTCAAGTATTTTACGAAGCCGTGCGGGGCTCGGGGGGGACGGCTCGATTGGTGCTGCTGCCCTTTGAGGATCATGGGTATCGAGCCAGAGAGTCTATAGAACATGTACTTTGGGAACAGCTGCGGTGGTTTGATCAGTATTTAAAACCCGCTGAGTAGTGTAATTCTGATTTTTTACGGACTGAACTAAGAAACTAGAAACCTATACTCTTCAACGTCTTGGTGCATTTGATATGATCAAATATGGACATGAGGCAGTAGAGAAAACGCTATGGTAATTAGCTTGGAACTTCCGTCAGAGCTGGAAAATGAGTTATCTACTGAGGCTCATCAGCTTAAATTGCCTTTGGCAGAGTATATTCTGCGTGTGCTTGCATTCCGCCCTTTTCTCCAAAATCCTCCTAGAACTGGTGTAGAACTCGTTGCCTACTGGGAAAGTGTTGGGATAGTTGGCTCCCGATCCGATATTACTGATAGTCAGGAATATGCACGCAGACTACGCGACCAAGCTGAACACCGTGAGCAGGTTTAGGTAGCGAATGCATCTAGTAGATACTGATGTCATGATTGATATCCAGCGAGGTTATGCGCCTGCACTTACCTGGTTTGCCTCTGTCTCGGAACTGCCCAGCATTCCCGGCTTTGTTGTTATGGAACTGATTCAGGATGCTCAGAACAAGCAGCAAGTCCGTAAGGTCCTACAAATGATGGCTCCGTTGCCAATTATTTGGCCTACCGAAACTGACTGTGCCCGTGCTCTATCAGACTTCACGGCTTATCATCTGTCCCATAAGGTTGGCTTGATTGATGCATTGATTGCCGCTTGTGCCGTTGGGCAAAATGCAACTCTCTGTACTTTCAATGTTAAACACTATCGAATCATTCCGGGCTTGAGTCTGGAGCAACCCTATAGCCGATGAAAAGCCTGACACTGCGTTAGTACGGATGGAACGCAGGGTATCAGCGAGAGTTCAAGTTTCCTACCGCCGCACAACTTCAACGTTAACAGAAACTCTCGATGACAATGCAGCAGAGATAATTAGATTATCCAAACATGAGAGCGTGCTTTTCTCTCCCAGCTGTGATGCTTGAGTCAAGGTTTCAGCGCAGCTCTTTTGCGGTACCCGATTGCACAATCTGCCCCTTTTCTAATAGATAGGCGCGGTCTGCGATCTCAAGCGCCAGACTCGCCATCTGGTCCACTCCTGTGTATGTTAGGCATCAAAGATATAGCCCTGCATAACTTTATTGCAAATAAAACAAGATGATAGTGCCTCAATATCATGCCTCTAAACTTCAGAGACTTGAAGCACAATTTTTCCAACGTGCTTCTTAGATAGAAATGCTTTTTGGGCATCAACGATTTGCTCTAGAGAGAATACTTGGGCAATGAGGGGATGAATGCTCTGATCTTCAATGCGCTTTATTAGATTGGGAAATATTTCTGGTTCAAGCACAGTACATCCAAAGAAACTTAAATCTTTCAGATACAGAGTACGAACATCCAGTTCAACTAAAGGACCACCAATTGCACCTGCAACTGCATAGCGTCCTTTTGGCCGAAGGACTTCTAAGAACTCTGGCCACTGTTCTCCCGCGACCAAATCAATCACAACATCAATTGAACTCTGACTAAGTTCCTTAAGCAGGCTCTCTTCCCTCTGTATTGTCTGGGTTGCCCCTAAATCCAAAATCGCCTGCATTTTCGATGAACTGGTTATGGTAATAACCTCAGCCCCTCTTGCTTGGGCCAATTGAACCACAGCAGAGCCAACCCCAACTGATGCGCCTGTGACTAAAACGCGATCGCCTTTCCCGACATTCGCTCTAGTCAAGAGATTTTCGGCTGTCGAATACGAACAGGGAAAAGACGCCAACTCGATATCACTATATGCACTGTTAACTTTATGGGCGTGGCATGAGGCAGCAACTGTATATTCAGCAAAGCCACCATCACATTCCGAGCCAAAATACCAAGGCTGCTCTAGTCTTTTTCCATTTACGTCCCAAAGACATGGCTCCACTAGAACCCGTTCACCGATACGCCCTGTACTGACTTCTTCTCCAACCGAAACAATGTGACCACACACATCTGCTCCTTGAATGCGAGGAAATTGAATCGGTGTGCCTCCCCAAGCGGCATCCTCAGCAGCACCTCCCTGTTTGGAATACCAGGCGATACGAGTATTGATGTCCGTGTTGTTAACTGCTGCTGCACTAACTCGAATCAGAACGTCATTGGGACTGACCTGGGGCATTGGAATGTTGCGGCGGATTTCAAGATGATCAAAGCTACCATGTCCAGTTAGCCAGATACCTCGCATCAATTCTGGTAGCTTTTCCATTTCTGAGGACATCTTCTATCCGTGAATAAATTCTCTATTCAGTGCAGCATAACTCTAGCTAGTTAGGGTGAGAGGATGCCTAACGCTGAGCTGAGCTGCGGTCGACATTTCTGCATACATCTCTAGAACGTAAATTCCGTCCGCTCCTGCGTCGGGTTAGGCAGTAGGTCCAAGGACATTGTCCGCCTCAGGGCCTATTTTAGGCAGGTGCTAGACTACCTTCCATGAGTTCGCCCTTGCAGTCCATGACCGCGCTAAATCTTGAGAGACAGGGCTTCTCAAGCCTCGAAAGTACTGCCTCAAAGACTCTAGGGCATGCCAGATAGCGAGATCGGCTGTAAGGTTCAGTGAGCTAACTTGGGGAAACTTGAATGCCCTGCACTGCACATGCTCGATGATGTAGCCGTCTCTTACGGGTATCATGACCACTGCATTATCACGACCTATCCTATCCTTGCCATTATACTCAGTATGTCTGCCAGTTATCGATTCGTGTTGCTGCTCCAACATTGCGAGCCTAGCTCTCGCTTGAATGAATGGGTCTCGATGCCGGACTTGAATTCTATGGCTCTCAAGTCCGGTCCAATCGGAGTCGAGATCAATCAGGCTATCCTTTCTAGCGTCGATCTCCCTCCAATCCCCAGACTCTGTTCTCACCCATAATTCAAGGATGCCCGAGTAGATGAAGATTTCGTTTTGGGGTATCTGGCCACTCTCCTGAGCTTGACGAAACTCGCGGGCTCTGAACCACACGTCGCAAATCCAGCAAAGTATGGGCAAGGAGTTGACTGTCTCAAGATGTTCGCTCGCAATACGAAGCAGAGGAAAATTCGCCTTTTCGCACAGACCGGCCTTGATGTTGTCGCGAAAAATAGCTCGCTTATCGGTATCGTGATATGGCT
Source organism: Cyanobacteria bacterium P01_B01_bin.77 (assembly GCA_039028535.1). Taxonomy (GTDB): domain Bacteria; phylum Cyanobacteriota; class Cyanobacteriia; order Phormidesmidales; family Phormidesmidaceae; genus Leptothoe. Next base: position 27,959 of record JBCCHX010000021.1, on the reverse strand, counting down.
CGTCAAACTCAACTGCGAACAAGGGTTGAAAGTCAGAATCGCATACTACGAAGTCAAAATGAGCCTTAAGGGCATAGCTATACTCGGCTTCGGAGATTCCTGATTGCGAAATCTGAAACACGTCGCCCAGGCGAACCTTTGGAAAGACTTGGCAGCCTTCACTCTTTACAAAGTCGGAGAGAGCCTCATGGGTCAGGCACTCGTAATTGTTAACGAGTAGTTTCCGAAGCCTCATAGCCCTGTCATACTTTGCCTAACGTTGCCAATCACCGGCACGAGCAGCAGATAAAAAACAAGCAACCGCAGTAATAGCCGAGCGTCCGAATGCATTGAGTAGTTAGAGAACACTAATCTGTCACCAGCATCTCACGCTTAGCATAAAAATTATAAAACTCTCGAAAAGACTATAATTTCAAGCCTTATAGCTCCTTCGAAGTCCCTTAAAATCACCAACGATCAAGTCTTCAGTATCATACGTTATGTCTACACCAATCTCTGCTGATTGTGTGTATATTTTCGCGAGCGCTTTATCTTGCATGTCCAGAATTTTATGTGCCTCATCTTCATTATTCTCTTCTATCTTTCCACCAATTAATTTTCTCCACTCACTATCAACTTGTATCTTTATAGATTCGCTTAAGGCTGAAAGCATATTTAACTTTGCAGCTTTATCTTTCCACTGAAATGCTGCTTCAAGACCCGCTACTGATGCTATTATCACACCCACAGCCGAATAAATGTGACTGCAAATTCTCTTTCAGCTCCTTTGCTAAAGTGCTGCTCAGCCAACTCTCCTGTAGCAATAAATGCTCCCAGAACAACTGTCAAGATAGTGCCGATCCTAGAGAAATTAGTCATCCGTCGAGAAATACGCGACAGGGTAGAAGATGCAGCAGATAAGTTGTCTTGGCGTCGTTCTATGCCCTTTTGCAAGGAGTGTTTTGACTGTTTTTCTTCATTATTTGATATGCTTTGCATATTATTAGATTACTAATAGTAAACCTCTTGAAACATTCATTACTTGATTAACTACTAACTCAACCTATCCACTTATCTAATATAGAGAAATATGGCTATGTTTTTTTGCCATAGTGCGATTAATAGCGAAAAAAGTCTAGTGCTCTAACTCTTTATTAGATCTACTTTTTCGATCTATCTCTCCTTATAGGCATACTATGCTGCGAGCTTGCAGTTCATTCATCCAAATCGGCGTACTATACTGCGAGTTATCCATGTAGCACGTTTATATTGGGTGAATATATGGAGATTTCTCAGTATAGTGACCCTTTCAGCAAGTCAGTAGGGCACATCGCAACATGCCCCACTGCTTCCGCCTTCCTTTAATCTACCCGGACCCGCTTGGTCAAAATTGCCATCACCTCGTTGGGTCGCCCTGTCGCTAACGGACGGCTCCAGTCGTTCGGCTCGGCATAGTTGAGCTTAAACAATAGTGCAATCGTTGCCTGCACCGAGCCAAGAGTGCCCAGCAGCAGGAGCCGCACATTTTCATAGTCATAGTCGGGTAAAGTCCCGTCGACAGGGGGATCCGTGGGCGCGTCAGCGCCCTGAGCTTGATCGATAAACATAGACTCTGATCTCCAAAGAAACAATGGGAGGAAACCAGAGCCATAAAATAGCCACCCCGTATATTAGGCAATCCGGGATGGCATCAGGTACATTAAACCTGCGCTCCCAGGTTGTGTACGCAACTCGGGGGTGAAGTCATCAGCATGGTGTTGTCAGCACCTGCTGATGGCGCTAAATTATGGGCTCTGTAGTAAGGCCGTGAACAGCCATAGAGCCAAGAATAGCGATAACTCTTAATCGAGTCAAGGGACATTTCGTGGAGAAAGTTGCCAATGCTTTAGCAACATTAGCTGGCACGTTCTTCGAGGTTTTCTGTGAGAGTATTTGTCCCTAGATAGCTCTCGACAATTGTTGGGTCATCTCGTAGCTCTTTTGCCGTACCCGATCGCACAATCTGCCCCGTTTCTAATAGATAGGCTCGGTCTGCGATCGCAAGCGCCAGACTCGCCATCTGGTCCACCAGCAAAATGGTTAGTCCCTCACGCCGCAGGTCGGCCAGCGTTCCATAGAGACTCTCCACCAGCTGCGGTGCCAGTCCTAGGGAGGGCTCATCTAGCAGCAGCAATCGGGGGCGGGCCATCAGACCACGTGAGATCGCAAGCATCTGTTGTTCACCACCGGAGAGTAGCCCTGCCTTTTGGTGCTGTCGCTCCCGCAGGCGCGGAAATCGTTCTAGCATCTGCTCTATATCGTCGCTAATGCTACTATCTCGCCGATGAAACGCCCCGAGCCGCAGGTTATCGATCACGCTCAGGTGTTTGAAAACCTGACGACCTTCGGGGATTAGCACCACCCCTTTCTGAGCCATCTGGTGGGCCGACACAGCAGTCAGCGGCTGTGCTGCCAAGTCAATCTGTCCTGACCAGGGCGGCAGCAGGTTGACCAGGCTTTTTAGCAACGTGCTTTTGCCCGCACCGTTCGCACCAACAATGGCCACCAGCTCCCCCGGATACACCATCAGCGAGATGTCTGTGAGCACCTGCAGTCTGCCGTAGCCGCTGGTCAGATTTGTCACGGTGAGCAGAGGAGCCGCTTGATCTGGCCGATTTTCGATGCGGCTGAGGGATGCGCTATCCGTAGAGGTGCTCGTACCCAGGTAAGCTGCTAGCACACGCGGATCTTGCTGCACCTCAGCCGGTGTTCCCCATGCGATCGCCTTGCCGCTTTCCATGACTAGCACCTGGTCTGAAATATCCATGACCAGGTCCATATCGTGCTCAATCAAAATTACCTTGATGCCGCTGCTGGCAATGCGTCGAATCAGCTGGGCTAGGGCCGTCTTTTTGTCTTTACCAAGTCCCGCAGCGGGCTCATCTAGCAGCAGCACCTGGGGGTTGGCGATCAGCGCCTGGGCCAGCTCCACCAGGCGACGGTCGCCAAAGGACAGCGCCGCTGCAGGCTGATGAATATCGCCCCGGTAGCCGACAAAGGAGAGCAGCTCTAAGAGGGTTGTTTGAGCGTGATGACGGCTAACTCCCAACAGGGCCAGCGGTACCGCTCCTAGACGCGACCCCGCCGCTGCCGTGCGCAGATTCTCGGCTACCGATAATGAGTTAAACAGCCGCGTCGCCTGAAAGGTACGGCTGATGCCGAGGGCCGCAATTTGCCGAGTGTTGAGACTTGTGAGATCGACGCTGCCCAGCTGAATCCGGCCAGACTGAGCCCGGTAAAACCCGCCGATTAGGTTTAGCAGTGTGGTTTTGCCCGCGCCGTTGGGACCAATCACCGCCGTCACGGTACCGGGCTGCGCTGTCATGGTGACCTGGTCTACCGCACGGATGCCGCCAAACTGAATGCTGACGCCGTCAACGTCCAGTGAAGCATGCTCTTGTAGTACGGATAAAGGGGGAATAGCTGGGGGGTCCGCCAGGGGATACACCGGCTTGGGCCGGTGAAACCGGTGAAAAGCGCTCATGATGCCGTTGGGGGCTAGCCGCAGCGTCAGCAGCAGCAATAGTCCGAAAACCAGCAGCTGATATTCGGCAAAGTCGCTCAGCAGCTCTGGCAAAATCACTAGCACCAGCGCCCCCAGCACGGCCCCTTCGGCTGCACCGAGACCGCCTAAAATCACGGCCAGCAAAAATAAAATCGAGCGATGAAAGGTGAAACTGTCGGGGCTGACAAAGCCGACAATCGGTGCAAAAAAGACCCCGGCGATGCCTGTAAAGGCAGCTGAGAGGGCAAACGCAACCACCCTCACCCGCAGCGGGTTTAAGCCTAGAGCAGCGGCTGCGATCTCATCGTCTCTCACTGCCCGCATAGCTCGCCCCCAGGCATGGCGTTTGAGCTGGGCAAAGGAGAGCGTGGCCAGCCCCGCCATGCCAATCACCAGCAGCACCGTACTCCGTAACGACGGCTCCAGGCCCAGCAGTGTGGGTTTGGGCATGCCTGTGAGACCACCAAACCCGCCAGTCAAGTCCACCCACTCAATCAAAATCCGCTCGACAATGATGCCAAACGCAATCGTTACCATCGCTAGATAGGGACCGCTCACCCGCAATGCCGGCAGGGCCAGGGCAATTCCTGTTCCTGCTGCTGTCACCATCGCCATCGCCAGGGCGGGCCAAAACGACCATTCGGCGTTGAGCATCAGCAGGCTGCCGGTGTAGGTACCAATGGCAAAAAATCCGGCATGGCCGATGGAAATTTGTCCCGACAGCCCCGCTAAAATGTTCAGCCCCACCGAGACTAGGGTGGTAACGCCAATCATCCCCAGCACAAACAGATAATAGGTGTTGGGGGCCAGCAGTGTGACTGCGATCGCTCCTGAAAAGACCAAAACACCAACGGCAAGTCTCACCATCGCTACACCTTCTCAATCTGAGCACGGCCAAACAGTCCGTTGGGCCGCAGCGCCAGTACCAAAATCACCACGGCAAAGCCAATAATCTCTCGGTAGCTGCCGCCCAGCAGCCCCGCTGCCAGTGACTCCACCACGCCATAGCCTACACCCGCTACCACAATGCCCCAAGGACTACCAAGACCGCCGATGATGGCGGTGGCAAAGGCTTTTAGACCCAGCAGCGTCCCCATGGTGGCAGAGACATTGGTAATCGGAGCGATCAGCATCCCGCCCAGACCCGCCATCACTGTGGAGATGCCAAAGGAAAAGGCCACCAGCTGCTGTACCGGTATCCCCATAATCTGTGCAGTTTCGGGATTCTCGCTGACGGCCTGGAAGGCCTTGCCCAGAAGGGTTTGAGTAAACAAGATTCGGAGTGCGATCGCAGCCAGCAATCCCACTACCGGAATCAGCAGCTCCAGCGGAAAGACGCCGAATCCCATCACCCTCACTGGAGCCACCGCCAGCGGTGAAGGATAGCCCCGCACCTCTTTTCCAAAGGTGACCATGGCCAGATTCTCGGCAATAATGCCCAAGGCGATCGTGCTCAGCAGCCAAGCGTTAGAGCCATTCTGGGCAAAGGGTCGCACCGCCCAGCGCTCCACCGCCACCCCCAGCAGGGCGCACAGCAACAGCGTCGCTGGCACAGCCAGCCAGGCGGGCAGCCCCCAGGTAATGTTGAGGCTGTAGCATAGCACCGCCCCCACCATGACAAATGCCCCCTGGGAGAAGTTCATTGTCTTCGAGACGGCATAGGTAATCTGAAACCCCAGGGCGATCAGGCCGTACATGCTGCCAATCGCCACGCCGGAGAGAATTTGTGGCCACATTAGGACTGAATCGGGACGATTTTATCTCCCTCCCACTGCACCAGGATGTAATCGTCTTCGCTGAGGGCGTCGTGATTGTCCGAGGAGAAGGGCTGCTCGTAGGTCTTGATCAGCCCCTCGTAGGTGGGCAGATTATAGAATGCTTCTCGCAGTGTGGGACCATCGGTGCTTTCCGCCTGGTCTAGGGCCAGCGCCACTAGGTGCATGGCATCGTACGAATTTGCCGTGCCCACAGGGGCCAAAATCTCTTCTGGACCCGACAGACCGTGCTTCTCGTTCAGGGCCGAGAGCACTCGTTCACCCACCGGGCTCTGCTCACCGTAGAAGCTGTAGGTTTGCACAAAGGTCACCTTGTCAGCGGCGTCTTGTCCTGCCAGCTCGGGGAAGCGTCCGCCGGAGATTCCCCAGTGGGAGACCACCGGCACGTCCCAATCCAGCCGCGTCAGAGATTTCATCATCTGGGCACCCGGAGCAGCATTGGCGACTAGCAACAGAGTTTCTGCACCCCCGTCTTTAAGCCGGGTCAGCTGCGCTGAGATGTCAGTATCGCCGTCGTTAAACTTCTCAATGCCAACAATCTCGACATTGTACTCAGCGGACCACTCCTCAAATCCCTTTTGATTCGATTCGCCCCAAGGATTGTTAATCAGCACCAGCCCCACCTTAGATGCGCCCTTTTCCTGGTTGGCATAGCGCATCAAAAAGTTGTCCACAATGTTGTCATTAGCAGAGACTCGAAACGCGTAGTTGGGCTCGTAGTCGTTGCGGGTGATGCCAGTAGCGGCGGCCCACACCCCCATGTAGGGCGTCTCTAGTTCGTGAATTACCTCCAGCATGGCCAGAGACACAGGAGAATCTAAACCGCCAAATACTACAGCCACCTCTTCTTGTTCGATCAGTTCGCGGGCGGCGGCTACGCCCTTGGCGGGAGTAGATTCATCATCGCGAATCACCAGCTCAATGGGACGGCCCCCCATGACGCCGCCGTTAGCGTTAATCTCGTCAATGGCTACCTCCAGGCCCCGTGTAATCGCTTCGCCCGAGAGGGCAGAGGGACCAGTAATGGCGGCCACTAGACCCAGCTTTAGCGGCTCGCCTGTCGCTCCTGCACCTTTTTCAGCTGCTCCGGAGTCGGGAGACGAATCTGCTGTAGAAGAATCCGTGGCGCAGCCGGTTAGCTTAGCTAGCGCGATCGCACTGCCAAAGCCTGCTACACCTTTAATAAAGACTCGCCGTCGAATAGTACGTCTTTGGGGTATGAAAGCCATCGGAGAATGTGATGTAGAGTTACGTTAAAACAATTACAGAGGTCAACGTAAGTACGGTGCCTCCGGTCAATTTGAGCCAACATAGGATGTAGGCTACCTGCTCCTATGGGCTTACTAAAGTTATCTTAAAGATTACTATGCCTTGAGTTGGCCAAATGTGCGCTAGGTCATAGGAATTACTGACAGCAGAATCTGAATTGGGAGATTCAGATGAGCGTCGATAGAATAGGGCAAGAAAGCCTGCATCTCCATCAATCAATGTCATAGAAATTCCTTAGAAGGAGGACTGTTGATGATTAAGCCACTTCTATGGGTTACCTACCAGTCATACGCTGAAAATTTGCATGAATGCTGCCGAGTCTTTCCTAGACCCTTCAAACCCGGAACTTTCTCAGCCAGAGGCTTCAAACCTAGCGCTTCCTCCAGATTGCCTGCAGCAGCTTGTGATGCAGTCCGCCGAAGTCGGCTCTGTGCATGAGACCACCGAGTTTCTGCAGCTTGTACTTGATAACATTCCGCAGTACATCTTTTGGAAAGATCGTAACTCCGTGTACCTAGGCTGCAATCGCGGCTGGGCTGTAATGGCAGGCATTGGCGATCCTAGCAACGTCGTTGGCCTCACAGAAGATGACCTGCCCTGGACCCAGGCTGAAAAAGACTGGTATCTAGAGTGCGATCGCAAAGTAATGAATACCGACACCCCCATGTTGCGTATCAAGCAGTCGCAACGGCAGGCCGATGGCCGCATCAGCTGGCGCGAAACCAGCAAGCTACCGCTCCATGATGCCGAGGGCAATGTGATTGGCCTGCTGGGCACCATCGAAGACATTACCGAACGCAAGCTGGCTGAGGATTTGATGGCCCGCTCTCGCGAATCATTTCAGCAGCTGGCCAAGCAAAAGGAGCTGCTCAATCAGGTCTCCAATCAAATTCGAAAATCGCTCAAGCCTGAAGTTATTCAGCAAACAACCGTTCACGAAATTCGTCAGCTGCTCAACGCCGATCGCGTGGTGATTTATCGCTTCGAGGAAAACTGGCGCGGTCAGGTGATTGTAGAATCTGTTGTTCCGCCCTGGTGTTCTACCCTAGGAGACCTGGGCGCAGACGACTGCTTTGCAGAGGAATATGCTGGGCTCTATCGGCAGGGTCGAGTGAGAGCCATCAACGATATTCACACTGAAGCGGTCGATCCCTGTCATCGGGACTTCCTTATGCAGCTGCAGGTACAGGCAAATCTGATTGTGCCGATTCTTGTTCAAGATAGCCTTTGGGGTCTGCTGATTGTCCACCAGTGTAGAGGACTGCGGCAGTGGCAGCAGGACGAAATCGAGCTGTTGCAAGCACTAGCCGGACAGTTTGGTGTCGCTATCCAACAGGGTGAACTCCACGCCCGCACCAAACGCAGCGCGACCATTGCCCAGAAGCAGGCTCAGCAGCTAGAGGTGGCTCTGGAAAATCTGAAGCAGGCCCAGTCACAGCTGATTCAAACCGAAAAGATGTCGAGTCTTGGCAGAATGGTCGCCGGTATTGCCCATGAGATGAATAACCCGATCACGTTTATCTACGGCAACGTGACCCACTTGAAAACCTACTACAGTGGTTTGGCGGAGCTACTGGCCCTCTATCAGCAGCATTTTCCAACGCCTCCCCCGTCTATTGCCCAGCAGATTGAGGCCATAGAGCTAGACTACCTGTTGGCGGATTTAGAGCAGGTGCTGCGGTCCGTTGAAGTTGGCAGTATGCGGGTCCACGACATTGTGCTGTCGCTGCGCCGGTTTTCACGTCTCGATGAAGCCGATAAGAAAGCTGTCAACATTCACGAGGGCATCGATAGCACCTTGCTAATTCTGCAGCCTCGCCTCAAAGCCATGTCCAACTATGCTGAAATTCAGCTAGTCAAAGAGTACGGCGGTTTGCCGCTGGTGGAATGCTATCCTGGCCAGCTCAACCAAGTGTTTATGAATCTAATCGACAATGCCATCGATGCCCTCAGTCAGCAGATTGAGGCAGGGCAGCGTACCCAGAGCGATGCACCCCCACACATTAAAATCAGCACCCAGGTCGATAATGGTCAAGCCATCATTACGATTTCGGACAACGGGCCGGGTATTCCAGAGGCCAATCGAGGTCGGCTGTTTGATCCCTTCTTCACCACCAAGCCCGTTGGCAAAGGCACAGGGCTGGGGCTTTCCATTAGTCACCAAATTGTGACCGAGCGCCACGGCGGCGGCCTGAGCGTGGTGTCAACTCCAGAAAACGGCACTGAGTTTCGCATCGCGATTCCCCTGCACCAGGATCAGGCTTAAGGGACCGTTCCCTCGGGCAGCGAGGCAATATGCTGGGCAATTTGCCCAGGATGGGTCAGCCATACCACATCGCTGTGCCGGGCAGCGTCTTTGGCAATATGGGTTAAGGCACGACGTAGATGACGCAGGCGAAAGGGTTGACCCATGATGTAGGCGTGTAGGGCAATGCCGTAGACCAGGGGCTGCTGCTGCGACTGTTGCTTGCTCTCGTCGTACTGGTCGATGATCATATCGGCAAAGTCTGAGGCCGAGGTGCGGCGTACAGCGATCGCAGGAATATCGTTGATCTCTTGGGAGTAGGGCACGGCTAAAATGCGACCCTGGCGGGTCTTAAACCAAACCGGCTGATCGTCACTGCACCAGTCCAGCAGGTAGGTATATCCCATCTCCTGCAGCAAGTCTGGAGTGAGATGACTCTGGGCAATCCAGGGACCGAGCCAGCCCCGAGGTGCTTTGCCTTCGTGCTGGGTAATAATATCGGTGGTTTCGCGGATGAGTGCGGTTTCGGCGGCTTCAGATAGGACACTCTGGCGCTCAGAGTTAGTGCGTCCGTGGGCGACAATTTCGTCATTGCGATCGCGAAACGCCGCAATCACCTCAGGACAGTAGTCGTAAAGGGTAGAGTTAACCAATAGCGCCACAGGCAATCCCAGCGTCTCGAACAGCTCTAATAGCCGCCACACCCCCACTCGGTTGCCGTAGTCTCGCCAGGCATAGTTGAGCACGTCGGGCTCCGGCCCACCCGGTGCCAGCTGCGCCCCCAACCCCTCCCCAAAGGCAAAGTGCTCTAGGTTTAGGCCGATATAAACCGCCAGCCGTCGTCCCTGGGGCCAGTCGTAGTTGGGTCGATGTGCGATCGCAGAATATTCGTAGCGTCCGTGGGTGGATAAGTCCAACCCGAGCCTTTCTGACATACTTTTGGCCAATATTACGAATATAGTATTGCAGACTATATGTATGTCAGAACCAGCCTCTCTTAACTTGAATAATGCAAGGTAGCCAATACAGCCAATAAACTCTAGGTGGAGCGGATGCTTTATTCTGCTGCAGGCTCACCGCCATGGTCCATGTCGCCGTGGTCCATACCGCTGTGGTCCATGTCACCGTGGTCCATACCGCTGTGGTCCATCATCAGTTCCATGCTGGTGGGTCCCGATGCTTTGATACCCATGGATACCAAGCCCGAGGTCAAAAGTCCCATGGACACCAGCCCCGTAGAAAGCACACCCATGGAAATCAGACCTATGGAAACGATGCCGTGGGCGATGACACCAATGGAAATAACACCATGGGCAGAAACGCCGACTGCGATGAAGCCGTGAGCGCCAATTCCCAGGGAGAACAGCTTAGTCTTTTTACGGGGAGGCCGAGTAGCGGGAGGACTATCGATCACAGGTCAATGTATGAAATAGCCTAGGGATAGTAGTTTGCTGGGCCGTACCCTGTCAAAAGACAGCCTGTCACAGATGCTGAATAGTAGCTAAAATGCCATGGCTGAAGTACTCTACCCACTAGCCTTTGACACCGCTGCTAACTTCGTCAGGCACGATGTAACGTTGCATAACGATAAAGAAAAGCAAAATAGGAGCCGTAGCGATAACGGAGCCCGCCGCAATTAATCGCCAGTCAAGGGAGAAACTCCCGGCTAAGCGGGCAACACCTAGGGGCAAGGTGTAGTATTCAGGACGGTTGAGTACCAGCAGTGGCCAAAGAAAGTCACTCCAAGAACCGATAAAGACAAAGATTGCCAGGGTGACTAGAGCCGGACGCACCGATGGAATCATAATGTGCCACCAGATACCCAGCTCAGAACAGCCGTCAATGCGGGAGGCTTCTTCTAGCTCTTTGGGGACGTTCTGAAAAGCCTGGCGCATGAGAAAGATACCAAAGGCGGAGGCAATGGAGGGAAAAATAACGCCCAGATAACTGTTGGTCAGACCCAGCCGGACGGTGAGGATGTACAGCGGGATCATGACGATTTGAAAGGGAATCAGAATGGTGGCGACGATGAGCGAAAAGATTAGCTCTCGACCGCGAAATGTCAGCCTTGCCAGGGGGTAGGCGGCCAGGGAACAAAATAGGAGATTCAGTCCGACAGTAATCACCGCAATCAGGGTGCTGTTAAAAAAGTAGCGACCAAAGGGATTGGTCTGCCATACTTCAACAAAGTTGCTAAAGGTGGGCTGCTGGGGAAAAAAGCGAGGGGGAAATTCAAAGATATTTTCAGCGCCGGATTTAAAGGCGGTGCTGACCAGCCAGAGGAGTGGGAGCAGCATTGCGATCGCAATTCCCCCCAACAGCGCATACATCAACACAAGTTCCCACCAGCGCTTTCGGTTTAGCATGGATGCCCCCGTCAGATATTAACCAACATTAACCAAAGGTACGTTTTTGCATCAGCCAAAATCCGGCAAAGGATTCTGCCTCCGGATTATCTTGCACCGCCACAAAGTGCACCTGATTGGCCTGTTCCTTGGCCGTCATAAACCGCTCAGCTTCTTTTTGTAGCTCAGGCCGGTTGAGGCTAGCCATAATCCACGTATCATTGCTGCCGGTTTCTAGCAACAGCTGCGATAGTTCACCAATCTGGACATCCAAATAGGCCATCTCCAAACCCGACATCCATCCGGCTAAAGGAAGAGCCCGCTCCGAAAAAATCAAAATACCCGGCACCATCGTATCGGCAGACAGGCCAGCCATAGCCAGAGGAAATGCCTCACTAAAACCAATATCCCACTCGGGCATGTCAGCAAACTCCTTAGCAGGCAGACTCACCATGGCCCAACTTTTCCCCATTAAGGCATCGGGCAGCGGTCGAGCGCCTTCTATAGGCTGCACAGTTGAAGCGGATTTTCCTGCCTGATATCCAGGCTGCTGCGGATAAAAGTTTTCTTTGCGCTCATCTAGCCAGTGCTGCAGTGTCAGGGTGCGACGGCTCAGCTTAGCTGTTAGACCTAGCTCATTACAGGCCCGCTTAATCATATTCTGCATCTGATAGCGAAAGAAGCGCACGCGAGTAGGCGCTTCGTCTGCTTTATCCAGTGCTTCTTCTAATGCCTCTTTAAGCTCGATAGAATTGACCTGCTGATTTGACAAGAACTTACTGTAGCGCAGCCCTTGTTCAGGGTTATCCGCTACTGACTGGGTGCCTTCACAAATGAGAACTTCCCAGCGTTTCTTCTTATTGTCATCTAAAATCGGGCGCGAATAAAAGTCCAGTTCCCATACGCTACCCATTAGCCATCTTGCTCCGCCAAGAGTTTACCGGGATCAGCGGCTCGCTCAGGAGCCTCAGCCATGAGCTTGTCGGCCTCTTTGAGAATCTCTCCAGGATACTTTTCTAATACTTTAGTCGATAAGCTAATGCGACCCCTCTCTTGATCTAGATTGAGGACCACCGCTTTGACCGGCTGACCTACTTCAAATACATCACCGATGGAGGGCACAAAACTTTTACTAATTTGTTTGACGTGGAGCAGTCCTCGCACACCGTCAAAATCAACAAATACCCCAAAGGGCTTGATGGAGCCCACTTTGCCATCAATCAGCTGGCCTGGATTGAGCTGGCCCAGTGCCGCCGTGCGAGTAGCATTGCGATTTGAAAGCACCAGCTTGTTGTTCTCTTCATTAACTTCTAAAAATCCAACCGAAATGGTTTGCCCCACGAGCGTAGTCAGATCTTCGGGGGGATTGACCAGGTGAGAGCGAGGCACAAACCCTCGCAATCCCTCAACATCAGCGGTCACACCACCCTTATTAGTACCAGTCACGGTGACATCAAGAATATCTTTGCTAGCTTCACGCTGTTCTAGCTGAGCCCAGACTTCTTTGATTTCTAACCTGCGGATGGACAAAATCACCTGCCCATTTGCATCTTGGTCACGAACAATCATAAATTGTCGTTCGCTGCCAATGGGAACAGACTCTTCGAGGGGGATGCTAGAGTCTACCGAAGCTTCACGCGCTGGAAGAAAGGCTGCTGCTTTACCGCCAATGTCGATGTAGGCACCATCGTCGGTGTGGCTATCTACCTTGCCTGTAACGACTGCTCCCTTTTGAAAGTTGAAGTCGTGTTGATCCAGGGCTTTGAGAAAATCATCAGCAGAAAAAGTCAACGGTCTATGGCCTGTCAGGACAGGCTCCCATAAAAAGTCAGTTTTCCAAGTTTAAGTCAATTTTTGCTCAGCGGAATCATAAGTTTTAATGGTGATTAGGTATAGGCGCTGGCGATGTTGGGGTGGAGTTACGAAACCCAACGGCTAAGCAGCCTCATAGGTGGGGGTGCCCCCATGGTTCGACCTTCAGCCAATCTTTTCTCTAAACAATTCCTTCACCCTGTTCCAGGCATCGTCAGCGGCATCCGAATTATAGCTGCCGCGACGGTCGCAGAAAAAACCGTGACCTGCTCCCGCATATTCAAAAATCTGATGGTCAACATGGGCCGTCTGCAGAGCAGCACGAATCTGGCCAACGGCCTCAGCCGGAATGGAGGCATCTTCATCGCCAAAGAAACAGTAGAGGGTACCCGTGATTTGAGCCGTACGGTCTAGAGCCACCGGTCCAGGGCCAAACGCAACGTCAGGGATACCAGCACCATAGAACGATGCGATCGCAACCGTATCTGCCAGCGTAGCCGCTAAATACGCCACATACCCCCCAAAGCAAAAGCCAATACAGCCAACACCGCCAGCCTTCACCTGAGGCAGTGTTTTGCCATAGTCGATGGTGGCTTGAATATCGCTCAGCAGCTCATCCGCCTTGGTTTGCACCTTGTACTGACGGCCTATCTGAATATCCTCAGGGGTGTAGCCAGTCTCAAAGCCGGGAGCCTGTCGGTGGTACAGAGCTGGAGCCAGGGCCACATAGCCCGCACGGGCGATGCGCTCGGTAACATCGCGGATGTGGCTATTGACGCCAAAAATTTCCTGCAGGACAACGACTGCCCCAAAGGGTCCCTCGCCGTCAGGTATGGCTACGTATACCGGCAAAGTGATATCACCGCTTTGGACCTCGGTAGTATGCGTCGCGATCTCTGGAGTCGTCATGATTGTGAATTTTTGTTGCCTATGCCAGTTAAATGAGAATTGTCACATATTAAAACCCGGTTTCACGAGTAACCTCTATGTAATGTTGGGTAGCCTGGTGGTGGTTTGTGCTATCGCCAGGTAGCCAGACCACGTTAGACTCTCCCGTTAAACGGTAACTAAGCCCGATCCATGGTGCAATTTCACATTCAAACCGATAGCGAAATTCCGGCGTCCACACAGCTTTACGACCAAATTTGGTTTGCGATCGCATCCCGCCAATATCCGCCTGGGTATCGCCTCCCCAGTACCCGACAGCTGGCAATGCAGACCGGTCTCCACCGCAACACCATCAGTAAAGTGTACCGCCAGCTAGAAGATGCCGGTGTGGTCGAAGCTCAGCCAGGCTCTGGCATCTATGTGCGCACCCAAGGCAATGTTGAAATTGATAAACCTCGCTCCCCGCTGCTAGCTCAGTTTCCCAAGGCTCAAGAACTGGTAGAAAGTAGCCTAGACGAGCTGCTGCGCCAGGGCTGCTCCCTACACCAGGCCCGTGAGCTGTTTCTAGGGGAAATCGATTGGCGGCTACGCTGCAGCGCCAGAGTATTAGTCACCACCCCCCGCCAGGACATTGGAGCTGGCGAACTGATGGTACGGGAGCTGGAGCAAGCCCTACATATCCCCGTTCAGCTAGTGCCCCTAGAAGAACTCGAGGACGTCCTCTCCCAAACTCGTTCCGGCACCGTCGTCACCAGCCGCTACTTTATTAACGAAGCCGAAGCGATCGCCGCCCCCAAGTCCGTCCGTGTCATTCCCATTGACATTTACGACTACGCCGAAGAATTGGGGCAGCTAAAAGATTTACCCAAAGACACCTGTCTCGGTCTGGTAAGTCTCAGCTCTGGTATTCTCCGCGCGGCCGAAGTACTATCCTACAGTCTACGGGGTGACGAGATTTTAGTCATGACCGCCCAAACCGAAGACGACCAAAAGCTCTCCGCTGTTGTCCGCAGCGCCCAAACCATAGTTGCCCTGGATCAGGCCAGCTTTCCAGCCGTTAAAGAAGCACTTCAAGCCGCCAGAGAAGATATCATCCGTCCGCCAAAAGTAATCTGTTGTGAGAACTACATTGGTGAGAAATCAATCGAGGTCCTGAAACGTGAGCTAGGCTTAGATTGAGCTGAACCCTACAGAAGGTTTAAAAACACGCTAGGGTCGCCAAGTATAGCTAACGTTGGTTAGCCGCTTAGCACCCTGGAGCTGTTGTTTGACTAAATACCCCTGGTTTGTTGCCGGAGAAACATTGATAAACAGGGTTTGAATAGCATCTGAGTGTGCTGCAAACAGGTAATTTTCAGCTGGAGTTAGCTGCTGTTGAATACCCTCTATAAGGGTTGCGATCGCAAAGTTAACTAGCTCCCATTTGACATTGGTCAAGGAAAATGACTGAACGCAAATTGGTAACAGTTTTTTCTCAATAGCTGAAAGATCGTCTTCTAAAAAGCATAGCCAAATATACGTTTGAAACATATTTAGGTCACGCATACTGGAACGCTGAACCGCCGTAGAATGCAGACGACCTTGGTAGCTAATATGGTGAGGATATGCTTGTAGTGCCTTTTGATAGGTGAGTAGCGAGATAGCCCCCATCTTGGGTAACATTCTTTTGACAAGAGCTACCAAATCTGGATGATGGGTGGCAACTGATGCCATTGAGCAAATACGTTGCCAGGGCATACAGGCCAGTTCGTCCAAAAGCTGTAAATAAGGTTCTAGCCAAAGACGCTCATCAATAGACAGATGGCTAAGAATCAGCCGTTGGGTAAAGTGTATGTGGGTTGTCATAAACCCAACCAAATGTCGATTAATCGATGAAAAATATAATGCCTTTAATTCGTGCAGCATTGGCCCTAAGGTAAGCATCAGGGTCTCAAATTTTGGTATGACCAGTGCCGCAGCCTCTAATCTGCCTGTCTCTGACTCAATGTCGTATAAACGCTCTAAGATAGGCGAGAATATAAAAGAGTGTTCGTAACCGTCAATTAACGTTTCATAAACCTTATGGATATGAATGCTGAGATTCTGCAGGTCCCAGCTATCAATCGAAACACCGGCAGCGAGTAAAAGTGCCTGTGTTTCCGCCGCCGCAAGGCCCCAATCTGAGGCCAGGCAAGCTCTCATTTTATGCGCAGTCGCCTGACGAGCTTCATCTAGAATCGTTCGTCTCAAACGTTGCTCTATATGAGGTCTGACCTGACTGGAAATTGCCCCCAGGTCTGGCAGGTAACGTGCAACCCATATCTTCAGTAATTCATTATCGGCATCAGTTCCTACAGACTGAGCTTGCTTTCCCTTGTACATCCTGAAGAAAATTAGGGTAAGTAGAGAACCTACACGGCAATGCTTCTTATGCTACAGAATAGCAATACAAGAGCATGATCGCGTAGGTTGAAGTTGGTGCTGAGTTAAGGAATGAATCGCTCTGTGGAACCCACTACTGGTGAGTAGCTTCCAGATAAATTCATACCGGGGAGCAGCGACATCAGGTTGAATATCTCTGAAATAAATCAGTGTAGTTAAACCTACCTACATCTGCAGACTTTTTTCAATTTGACGCAGCTTAATACGAGCCAAACCCAAATTAGATTTCTCTCGATCCATTACTAGATAAAAGAAAACACCTTCAATTGTTTCACAAATACGGATTAAATGATATTGATCGGCCAGCGTAATCAGAATATCTTCGATGGGAGCTGTCAGCTGCAGTCCTTCACGGGCTCTATTCTTCGCCTTGATAACTTCAGAATTGAGAGCAATGGCTTGCTCTAATTTTGCGGCAGAAAAAGAATTATCATTCAGGCTAGCCTGCCCTAAAGAAAAACCTGTTCCCCAATCTCCAATAGCAGCACCGATAGTACCATCGATTGCCAGAGCACTCTGGATAGATTGTTTGATATTGTCCATTTACGATAAAAAGCCCCAATTAGATAAAATTTGATCTACTTAATAAAAGTCATGTGCCAAATCTGACACTAAATACCTCGTCAGGTCGTTTCTGGAAGGTGTAACTATACCTATGAACCTATGATCAAAGTCGAGCAAGTCTTGAAGTAATAGTTACCTCTGACTAGTTAGCAGGCAGAAAAGAGAAATCTTTCTCTGCGTGCCCTTAATATGCCGAAGCTCAAAGCGTTTACGCCATATAGCTTAAGTTTGTCTATGGCTTATATCGTCAGCAACTAGGCGTCAGTTATCTTATCGGCGTCTTGATAAACAGACTTTAGAGTTTAAAGGTTGGAAAAACTGTTCTGACTATTTAGAGGATTAAAAGCCCGACTTTAAAGCTTTTGGCCTTTAGATAAAAGAATCTTAAGATGTCTGTCAAAATGTTTACCGCATCCTAAATATTTATAGTTATTTTTGGAGCTGTGGCTATTGCCATAACTGGTGTTCTACTATGATTTTTGGTGAAATTTACCATTGCTTTAGAGAACGCATATAAGACTGAGCTGCTCATACGGAAAATTAGCGATTAGGTGGGGATCAGTCCAAAATGGACCAAATCTGGACAGCCTACAATGCGTATGATCAAAAAGAATACTCGGGTATGTTTTCCCACAATTTAAATGCTCGGCTGGAGTTGCGATCGCTCCAGATTACCGATGCAAATGAATTATTTGCACTTACCGATGCAAATCGCAGATATCTGCGCCAGTGGCTACCCTGGCTAGACAAGACAACAACAGTGGCTGACACTCGCAATTTTATTCGCAATACCCTAGAGCAGTTTGGAGATAGCGGCGCAATTGTTGCCGCCATCTGCTATGACCATCGGATTGTGGGTGTCATCGGCTATAACCAGATCGACTGGGCGAATGCCATTGGCCACATTGGCTACTGGCTGGCGAAATCCAACCAAGGTCAGGGGATTATGACATTAGCCTGCAGGTACCTGGTTGATTATTCATTTTCCACCCTGGCACTCAATCGGATTGTGATCAAATGTGCCACGGGCAATCACCGCAGCCGTGCAATTCCGGCTCGACTAGGGTTTAACCATGAAGGCACGGCCCGTGAGGCAGAGTGGCTATACGATCATTTTGTTGATCATGAGATATATGCCATGCTCGCTCGTCATTGGTATGGCTAGACCAATACCCTGATATTCCAGACAATCGTTACAGGCTATGACATTGGCTTTTGATAGGGTCTCAAATGTTATTCGATGGTGTTAACTTCAAACGATAGCGATAGAGCGCCACAGGCCGATCAATCGCCTTAAAATAATCTGGGTCCTTAGGAGACAAGTAAATAGCTGTAATCTGATCCGCCACCACATGATTCGGTTCACGATGATAGGCTGTTGTATTCTCCACTTCATTTAAATACACCGTTGGTCGCCCACCCCGAAAAAACTGTTGAAACACTTCGGTAGTGATAAACGTATCGCTGTCGGGCTGTTCTGTTGCACGCCCGGTAACCGTCGATATTAGCTGTTGATTATCTCTTAGCCGCGTAATCTGCCGGTTAGGATTATCAGGAGCCACATTTACCGCCTGTACCCAGTCATCCCCTAAATAGGCCCGCGCCAGACTCAATCCATTAAAAGCGCGATCTGACACCACCCCTTCCGTCGTCTTTAACGGCTGGTTGAGAAACCGCCCCCCGGTCACCCGCGCCTTGTAAAAACGAATATCTGCCTCAATGGGCACTTCTAAAAACTGTCGATTGCCTTCAAAACCTGGGGTAACCACATCGGGAGCCAAGGGTGCCGTCATTGCCCGCAGCGTTGAGGTCATCCGCCAGGAACCGTCCAGCCAAGCTGGGTAAACCAGATCGCCTTCCGATGGCTGAACGGGGGGTTTACCAGACCAGTCAGGAAAAGCAGAAACGCGCTCTGCTAGAGGAGTGGCCAGAGCCTCACCGCTACACAGCAGCCAAACCATAGCCAATAGCACCACCCAAAAGAGCCTGCGCTGTAATCGTTTTAGCAAAAACCGATGCATAATTGCGCCTATCGCCACAGCTTCAGTTTAGTCCCATTGGCTTCAGGGCAGACTGACGGATCGAGAGCTTATGCGGATTGACGCTTCATCACCAGGCCCAAATATATGAATAAACCTGAGTAAACCTAACTAGCTCTTTAGATACCAAGCCTCTTTTCCCAGGCAACAGCATATGGAAGATTAAGTTGACCTACTGAATATGGAAACCAAACTTAAAGTCGCTGTAGCCTTGAGGTAACGCCCTGTAGAGATGGTCTATTTGACCAACAATGACTCAGCAACAAGCTTCGGGCGGTAAGTTGACAGCAGATGTGGCAACCCTACGGGACGAAGCTGACGCTTAACTTTGGGATTACCCACAAATGTGGTCAGGTTGTTGAGATCGCAGCCCAAGTAATTGCCTTGGAGTTTCACCAAAAACCAGCGGCCCTGCTGCTCCTAAACAAGGTCAATCAGCCATCTGTTTAACCCCAGCTCCGACTTTCCTTTGGTCCTTACCTCTACAATATATACTCAGCTTTTTTATAGACTTCCGTGCTCACCCCCCTTAGCCGTCCAGCCACCATCAAGTTTCTCAAATCGCCCACATCTCAGGCATGGATTGACCAGGCCCTGGCCAATCTGGACGAAGTGATGCTGGACCATTCCCACTGTGAACGTAAGGCGGCGGGAATTGCCATCAAGCTGATGTTTTTGTACCCTGGCGACCGGGCTTTAGTAGACGCGCTCACCGATATTGCCCAGGAGGAGCTAAGCCACTTTAAGCAAGTCAATCAGTGGTTAGACCGACGGGGGGTGGCACTGCGGTCCCTGGCGGCGGGACCCTATGGGGCAAAACTGCGCAAACATGTACGCGCCAACGATCCAGAACGTAAATTAGACCTGTTGCTAGTGTCCGCCCTGATTGAAGCCCGCAGCCATGAACGTCTGGGGCTCCTGGGAGAGCATTGCCCCGACCCAGAACTGGCCAAGTTTTACCGCAGTCTGATGGCCTCTGAAGCACGTCACTACGGTGCCTACTGGGTTCTAGCCACCAAGGAGTTTGGAGCTGATGTAGTGACACCCCGCCTGGAAGAGTTAGCGCAAGCGGAAAGTGAAATCCTGGCTACATTGCATCCTGCCCCCAGGGTTCATAGTTAGAGAATCGCCCCAAAACATACCATGCATAATCGTTTCAAAGCCTTTCTGATTCGTGACTGGCAACCGGCTGATCGGCAAGCAGTCGCCGAGCTAATTGGTCAGGTGCTAACTGACTATGGCCTGCCATGGGAACCCACAGTTGCCGACATGGATGTAGTGCAGGTGGAAACCCACTACCAGAATGGTGAATTTTGGGTAGTGGAGCAGGCAGGAACGATTGTAGGAACGGCGGCCTATCATCCGATTGAACGGGGAGAGCAGGCGGTGGAAATACGTAAAATGTATCTGCTGCCTGTGGCCCGTGGTCAGGGGCTGGGGCGATTTTTATTGGAGCAGTTGGAGGGTGCGATCGCAACCCGAGGATTCAAAGAAATCTGGCTTGAAACCGCAACGGTACTTAAAGAGGCCGTACGTATGTATGAAAGCTCAGGCTATTTGCCCGCAACCGGCGTAGAAACCTCGCGCTGTGACCGAATCTATAACAAACGTATCGCCGCGTAAGCCGCTATAATCAGTCGGGATCAAACCCTCATCTCTCCCCTCACCGGCTTGTGATTGCAGTTTATCCCGGTAGCTTTGATCCAGTTACATTGGGTCATCTCGATATCATTACCCGTAGTAGCAACCTCTATGACCATGTAATTGTAGTAGTGTCGCGAAACCCGATTAAAAATCCCATGTTTACCGTTGAGGAACGGCTGGCTCAAATCCGTCAGGCGACGTGTCATTTGGCCAACGTAGAAATCGATAGCTTTGATGGCCTGACGGTCAACTATGCCCATCAACGGCAGGCAAAAGTTTTAATTCGAGGTTTGCGGGTACTATCAGACTTTGAGAAAGAACTGCAGATGGCCCATACTAATAAGACCCTTGCGGATGATCTAGAAACTGTTTTTTTAGCCACGTCTACTGAATACGGCTTTTTAAGCAGTAGTCTAGTAAAGGAGATTGCACGGTTTAGCGGAGCGATCGGTCATCTTGTTCCTGAGCATGTTGCCCACGATATTCAGAAATGGTACGGCGAGAACCTCCCCTAAATGATCCAAGGCTAAATGGCCAAGCTATACAAGCCGAGGAAGGCTTACCCCAGCAGCTGGGTCGGTCAGCTCCTACAGCTATGCCTGCAGCCGGATTTGATATTCAAGATGCCCTCAATCAAATTGAGGAAACGGTGCTAGACAGTCCTCGGCTGCCAGTGATGGGACGCACCATGATCAACGAGGATGACCTCCTCGATCAGCTAGATGCAGTCCGGTTAAACTTACCGAGCGCATTTCAGGAAGCTCAGCAGATGCTGGAGCAGCGTAATGAAATCTTGAGCGAAGCTGAGCAGTATGCCCAGGAAATTGTCACGACTGCAGAAAAGCAAGCTGCTGCAATTTTAAATGAGACGCCTATTTTGCGTCAGGCTGAGCAGCAGGCTCAGCAGTTGCGTCTGCAGGTGGAGCAGGAATGTGCGGCGTTGCGATCTCAAACCATGATGGAAATTGAACAGCTTCAAGTTCAAACCAAACAGGAATGCGACGAGCTCCGCCAAACCGCCATTGCCGAATGCCATGCCATTCAAACCGATGCCGACACCTATGCCGATCAGGTGCTGCAGCGCATGGAAACCCAGTTCAGTGAGATGCTAGGCGTCATCAGTAATGGGCGACAGCAACTCTACGAGCGACAGCAACGGGTACGGCAGACAGCCCCCGCTGGGAACGATATCCCTATGCCTTCCCAGCCGCTGAGTCGCCGTTCTGTCAGCACCTCCTCCTCTAGCCCGCAACGACCACCTAGCCCTCAGCGTCCGCCTAGCCCTCCTCAATCCTACAGCCAGCCGTCCTCCCAGCAGCCACCGCAGCGTCCCCAGCAGCGTCCTCCGCGCAAGTTTTGATCCATGATTGGCTACCTTAAAGGGACGTTGGCCGATATTCAGCGGCTAACTAATGGTCGTGTAGTCATTACCGTTGATGTACAGGGGGTAGGCTACGAATTACAAGTGACCACTCGGGTAATGGGAAACCTTCCCCCCGTAGGTGATCCAGTTCAAATTTTTGCCCATCTCCAAAACCGAGACGACCAGCCAGTGCTGTTTGGCTTTGGTACCCGAGCTGAGCGAGACGTATTTCGCCTTGCCATTAGCGTGAGTGGCATCGGTCCCCAAATGGGCATGGCCTTACTAGATACCCTAAATTTGAACGATCTCGTCCAAGCCGTTGTTTCTGGCAACGCCCGCATTCTGTCCCAAACTCCGGGGGTGGGCAAAAAAACTGCTGAGCGCATCATTCTAGAACTTAAAACCAAACTCTCCGAATGGCGTCAGCAGGCTGGACTGATCACAGCTCCCGCCGCTGGTCCCGTCTCTGTCGTGCAGGAAGACGTGGAAATGACCCTCCTGGCCTTGGGCTATTCCAATAGTGAAATCACAAAAGCGCTACAAGCCGTTGGTCAGAGTAAATCTCTTAGCAAAACCGCCGACACCGAAGCTTGGATTCGCGAAGCCATCGCCTGGCTGAGTCAGTAAGCAACAGGTTCAGAGATTACAATTGCTGATTTAGGGAGTGGCCCGATTTAAGGTGGGGGTTGATACGCTGGAGCAAGGTAGAACATGGTAGGTTTGTCTAACATACTTTTTGTATCAAATTACACTGTTTGATATGTCCTTCGGCAGGATCTCCCGCCAACATAGCAATCAGAGTAGCCAGCTTCAGAGTCATAATTAGCAGGATTTTATGAAACAAGTTGTCGCAGTTATTCGGTCTACCCATCTAGATAAAGTTAAAGACGCCCTCGTCAATGCAGGCATTGTTGGGATGACCGTCTCTAATGCCCGTGGTTTTGGTCGACAAAAGGGACAAATCCAAAAATACCGGGGTCAGGACTATAAAGTCGACTTTCTACAAAAGCTACGCTTAGAAGTTGCCGTCGCCAATGACCAAGTAGACCTGGTTGTACAGACTATCACCGACGCTGCCCGTACAGGCGAAATCGGCGATGGCAAAATCTTTATTCTCCCCATTGAAGCCGTCTATCGAATTCGTACAGGCGAGCGCGATGATTTAGCCCTGTCCGGCTCAGAGAGCTAGGGCATGACAATCAGGCAGTGGAGTTGATGGGGGATAATAACAAGTCTCAACCGATACCAACTTGCTTCAACGCTGCCTGCGCTGCCTTTTTTTCCGCATCCTGTTTCCGACGCCCTGTGCCTTGTCCATAGAGCAGTTCTTTGACACGCACTTCAGCAGTGAACTGTTTAGCATGGTCGGGACCGATGGCAGCAATAATTTTATAAGTGGGGACTTCGCCTAACTGCTCCAGCGACCAGATTTGAAAGCGGCTTTTATAATTAGTTTGGAGCGCCGTTTCGCTAACTTGAGCAGCCACGCTGTCAAACATCGGTACAACGTAAGCACGCAGAGTCTCAATATCTTGGCAACTGTCTAGAAAGTAGGCTCCGATCAGAGCTTCGAAGGTGCTACACAGGACACGTTTGCTGTTGCGACTATCGCTATTTTCGGCACCCCGACTGAGGCGTAGATATTTCTGGAGCTTCAGCTGGCTAGCAAAGTAGCTAAGCTGGTTTTCATCCACAAGGGAGGCCCGCAATGGTGTCAACTCTCCTTCAGAACGCTTAGGATAACGCTGATATAGATACTCACCACTGAGAAATGTGAGGATAGCATCCCCCAAAAATTCTAGCCGTTCATTGTCCTCACACTCGTGCTCTTTGGCATAGGACTTGTGGGTGATGGCCAGCTGCCAGAGGTGTTGGTCGCTAAAAGTAGGGAGATAAAACGTACTCATGCTCCCACCATAGCGTGGATTGTCGGCTCCAAGTAAAGTGCTATCTTAGAAGCGTTCTTACCAGGATAAGCACTATGGTTGTCACTATGGCAATTAGCAAACTTCATCTAGAGCCTGGTAGTCATGTCACTATCCCAGACGTGAGCTGGCAGGATTTTGAAAGCATTTTGCAAGAACTGGGAGAAAATCGCGGTAGTCGCGTCGCCTACAGCCGCAAGATATTAGAAATTATGGTTCCTTTGCCAGATCATGAACGTTCGAAAATCTTGATCTCGGATATTGTTAAAGTGTTGTTACGCCACCAAAACCGTGACTGGGAATCTTTGGGTTCAACAACATTTCGGCGACAGACCGCTGGTGTAGAACCCGATGATTGTTTTTACATAACCAACTACCAGGCTGTCATTGGTAAGCACCGTCTGGATTTAGCCTCAGATCCCCCACCCGATCTGGCGATTGAATCTGACTATACGTCAAAAACTAAATTAGAGGCCTATTTAACGCTGCAAGTGCCCGAGCTTTGGATCTATGATCGAACGCTGAAGATATACGTGTTGTCGGCTGACAGCTATGTAAACACTGGCTCTAGTCCTACATTTCCAGGTTTGCCAATCAAAGCAATGGTGGCAGAGGTGCTTGACCAGGCTCAAAAAGTTGGGAGTAGTCGAGCACTACGAGCGTTTGAAGCAAGTTTATAAGGAGTGAAAATATCTTATCTTGGTGTAAAGAAAGAGCTGCAGCAGATATCTGTTGCAGCTATACGATTTTGTCTCAAGGATCTTGCTATCTGGTGTTGAATTTTGCTGTTCTCACGATTCCATTCTTGGCTCCATGAGTCCAGTTCGCGACCTATGCAAATACAAAGTTTTCACTGGTCAGGTCACTGACACTGACATTTAATAGGAGTGTAGCATTGTCACCACCAAAATCAATCAGTGTGGACGTGCCTACTTGAGTGGCAGCACCCCCTGCACCTAGAACGTCTGAGACGTTCTCGAAGATTGCACTCACATTAAGAAGGTCATCTGTTGTGGAAAAGTCAGTCACGACATCGATGCCTGCATGCTCCTCAAAGATAAAGGTGTCAGTGCCTAGACCACCGGTTAATATGTCGTCATCGTCTCCACCGTTGAGGATATCATTGCCGCTGCCGCCGGTAATCTCATCGTTGCCTAGACCACCAGTGACAACAACATCCCCGGTAGCAGTTTGAACAAAGCTGTCATCACCTGCGCCTAAGCGGATGTCACCCACCAGCGTGCCCTGGTTCAGAATATCAACGCTGCCCAGCGCACCGTTAGCGTCAATGGCAAAGCCGTTTCCACCAGTAATCGTGCCGCTGTTGATAATCTGGCCGTCAAAGATCACACCGGACTCGATTAAGATACCGGCCTGCTGTTCCGATGCAATTACACCATTGAGTTCGTTGGTGATGTCGCCGGTAAATGTGGCTTCAGTTAACCCGGAGCCAACAAACAAGCGCACCCCTGCAGGGACATTGCCATCGCCTCTACCCTGGATGAGACCGCTGTTGGTAATGTCAGCAGATAGTTCCACATCGTCAATGCCGTCACCCAGCCCATTAGCAGCGCCCACCTGAACTGAAATACCGCTGCCAGAATTACCTGCGCCTGCATCGATGACGCCTTGGAGCTGATTATTGACGGTGATATTGTCAGCCGTGCCGTCAAGGTACACCGTGCCATTGCGCTGGTTGCCGGTGCCTAAGATATCGCCTTGATTCAGCAGGGTAACGTTGTCACCGTCCAAGTTGACGGCACGGCTACCGGACTCAATTTGACCGGAGTTAACAATCTGTAGGTCGTGGTCAGCATTGCCAATGTAGAGACCGTTGCGAGGTCCGGAGATTTGTCCCCCTGCACTATTGGCAATCAGACCGTCAAAGGCGACGCCATCTTCTACAACTAGACCACCCAAAAAGCCCACATTGACTTCGGAGGTAATGGTGCCCTGGTTGATAACTGAGCCGGTAACGGTGGCTTCTGATTGACCCGAGCCATTAAAGAAGCGTAGACCGCTGGAGCCGTTGGCCGCTACTCGGGCACCGTTGGCGAATACATCCGCTCCATCGCCGCGTCCCTGGAGCAGGCCGCTGTTGACGATGTTAATGTCTTCGCTGATGGCGTCTCCGCTGGCACCGACTTGGATTGCGATCGCATCCCCCAAATTGCCATCACCGGCATCAATCACCCCTTGGCTCTGGTTGTTTACCGTAATATCATCGGCAGTACCATCTAGATACACCGTGCCGTTGCGCTGATTACCGGTACCCAAAATGTCGCCCTGGTTAGTGAGGGTGACATTATCGCCATCTAAGTTCACCGCGCGGCTACCAGATTCGATTTGGCCTGAGTTAACAATCTGCAGGTCGTGCTCGGCATTACCAATATAGAGGCCGTTGCGCGGTCCAGAAATCAGACCGCTGTTATCAATACGACCATCAAAGCCGATGCCATCTTCAACCACCAGCCCCCCTAAAAAGCCCACATTGACCTCGGAGGTAATCGTGCCTTCATTGGTTACCGAGCCGGTAACAGTGGTTTCTGGCTGCCCTGAGCCATTGAAAAAACGCAGGCCACTAGAGCCGTTGGATGCCACCCGTGCCCCATTGGCAAACACATCAGAACCATCACCGCGCCCCTGGAGCAGGCCACTGTTGACAATGTTGATATCTTCGCTACTAGCGTCTCCGACTGCACCCACCTGAATAGCTATGGCGTCTCCTAGATTGCCGACACCCGCATCGACGACGCCCTGACTCTGGTTATCGACGGTGATATTGTCGGCAGTACCATCAAGATAGATAGTGCCGTTACGCTGATTACCAGTACCAACAATATCACCCTGGTTCGTGAGCGTGACATTGTCGCCATCCAGGTTGACAGCACGACTGCCAGACTCAATCTGCCCAGAGTTAGAGATTTGCAGGTCGTGGTCAGCATTGCCAATATAAAGCCCATTGCGGGGACCCGAAATCAGACCGCTGTTGGTGATTTGGCCATCAAAAGCGACACCATCTTCAACAACTAGGCCCCCCAAAAAGCCCACGTTGACCTCAGAGGTAATCGTGCCCTGGTTTGTCACTGAGCCGGTAACTGTCGCCTCAGATTGACCTGAACCGTTAAAGAATCGTAGACCGCTAGAGCCGTTGGCCGCCACTCGACTCCCGTTAGCAAATACATCCGCCCCGTCACCACGTCCTTGCAGCAGGCCATCATTAACAATATTGATATCTTCGTTAATAAAGTCTCCAGCAGCGCCCACCTGAACAGAAACAGCATCGCCTAGATTGCCTACACCCGCATCGATGGTGCCTCGGTTGTCCAATTTCAAGGCATCAACCGTGCCATCCACATATAGAGTGCCATTACGCTGGTTGCCCGTTCCCAAAATGTCACCTGTATTGAGAACAAAAATGCCATCGCCATCGCTGAGATCCACAGCGCGACTGTTAGATTGAATGGTGCCAAGATTCAACAATCGTAGATTGTCTCCAGTGGAGCTGATGCCGTTTAAATCTCCCGAAACCTCTCCTAGATTTAGCACGACAACATTATCACCACTCGCTTGAACAGCCGTATTATCTAGATCAGGAGCCGCAATCGATCCAGTAGGCAACACTGCCAACAAAGCCTGATCGCCAGAAATATCGACCGCAGATTGGCCTACCGGAGCTTGAATATCATCGAGAATAACTTCAATCTCACCGTTATCAATCACAATAGGAGTAGTCAGTTCGTTTGCCATAGCTAAGACCTCTAAGCTTGTTGTTTAATCTGTTGTTAGCAAGCAACAGAATTTGTTTCCTCCGTATCGTAGACAGGCAATATCTCAACGCGCTTGAGGACTAGGACCCAAATCAAATCTGGGCCTTAGGACCTAAAAGGGGCTAGTTTGTCTGGGTTTAGAAAACTTGAGGATAGTATAAGTAGAAAACCACTGTTATCTCACTGTATGTTCAGCCAGTTCTCAGATGAAATCAAACTCTCTAATAACACTCTCATTCAATTTACTGGTGTATTCGTTATCTCAGTAAAAAATGAAGAAAGTAAAACTTTTAAATTTGAGTAATTGACCTGGTATCAGGATCAGCAAAATAATTATCCAGCACCCAGGGCTTTCTCAGTAGACATTCATCTAGGG
>JBCCHX010000020.1:0-92592 GCA_039028535.1 Cyanobacteria bacterium P01_B01_bin.77 | reverse complement strand
TTATTTTTTTGTGTTTTTTTTTTTTTTTAAAAAACTTTCGTCTTTAAGTTTTTTTGGGTGGGGGGTTGCCCCCCACCCCCCCTACTCAAAAAACGGATTTAACATACACCCATGTCCCCTTCCTCCCCCTACCGAGTCGGCGTCGCTGGTCCCGTCGGCTCTGGCAAAACCGCCCTTGTCGATGCTCTGTGTAAATCCATGCGCGACACCTATTCCATCGCCGTGGTCACCAACGACATTTACACCCAAGAAGACGCCCAGTTTCTGGTGCGTAGTCAGGCCCTGCTGGACAATCGCCGAATCGTCGGTGTAGAAACCGGTGGCTGTCCCCACACCGCCATTCGCGAAGATGCATCACTAAATCTGGTAGCCATCGAGGATTTGGAGACCCGATTTAACAACCTCAACATCATCTTTGTCGAGAGCGGCGGTGATAACCTGGCCGCCACCTTTAGCCCAGAGCTAGTGGACCTCACCCTTTATGTGATTGATGTTGCCGCTGGCGATAAAATTCCCCGTAAAGGAGGCCCCGGCATTACCAAATCAGATTTGCTCGTCATTAACAAGATTGACTTAGCACCATTGGTGGGTGCCGATCTCAGCGTGATGGAACGCGACACCAAAACCATGCGTGGGGACAAACCATTTGTATTTACAAACCTTAAAGCACCGCAGGGCTTAGAAGCAATTCAGCAATTTATTCAAGTGCAAGGACGGTTACCTCTATCTCATCCTGTTTAGGGTTTCGTTAAGCTTGAGCCCCTGAGTCCGAGTATCCAGTAGTACTGATAAGTCTAATAAGGCTAAAACCAGCTATGGCAAATGTTGGGGATCAAAATCAAATAAATCTGTAGAAATTCAAAAAGTATCAAAAAATACAATTATTACCTGCCGCAAGACTTACCATCACGAAGCAAATACGTGTATCAACGGTAACCGTGGCAGCAAGTGTCATGGTGTCCGGTTTGTGATGCCATAGGTGTGTGAGTCGTTAGAAAGGAACGCCCAATGACGAGGATTAATAGACGTAAATTTTTGGTGTACGGCTCTACTGCCGTGGGTACTAGCATTTTGCTAAAGGCCTGTGGTGGTGGTTCAGAACCCGCTGCTGACACCGCACCCGCTGATGGCGAAGCTACAACAGCCGCAGCAGGCGATGGCGATACAATCAAGGTGGGTATTCTTCACTCGCTGAGTGGCACCATGGCCATCAGTGAAACCACAGTGGTTGACGCTGAAGAACTTGCGATCAAGGAAATCAACGACGCTGGCGGCGTTCTTGGTAAGCAAATCGAAATTGTTAAGGAAGACGGCGCTTCCGACTGGGATACCTTTGCTGAGAAAGCTGAGAAGCTGATCGACCAAGACCAGGTCACCGTAGTCTTTGGCTGTTGGACCTCTGCTAGCCGTAAGAAAGTACTGCCCGTATTCGAAGCCAAAGACCACATGCTGTGGTATCCCGTTCAGTACGAAGGCCAGGAGTGCTCCAAGAATATTTTCTATACGGGTGCAGCCCCGAACCAGCAAATTGAGCCCGCTGTAGACTGGCTACTAGAGAACAAGGGTACAGACTTCTTCCTGGTGGGTTCTGACTACGTATTCCCTCGAACTGCCAACAACATCATCAAAGAGCAGCTGAAGGCTAACGGTGGCAATACTGTGGGTGAAGATTATCTGCCCTTAGGCAACACTGAGGTTACCCCCATCATCACCAAGATCAAGGCAGCCCTCCCTGATGGCGGTGTGATCTTTAACAGTCTCAACGGCGACAGCAACGTTGCCTTCTTTAAGCAGCTCAAGGGTGCTGGCATGGGTCCTGACAAGTACCCGGTGATGTCCGTAAGTATCGCTGAAGAAGAAGTCCGCACCATTGGTCCTGACTTTCTCACTGGCCACTATGCGGCTTGGAACTATTTCCAAACAGTTGAGAGCCCTGAAAATGAGAAATGGGTTTCTGACTTTAAGGCCGAGTATGGCGACGATCGGGTAACTAACGATCCCATGGAAGCCGCCTACATCATGGTGTACCTATGGAAGCAAGCCGTTGAGCAAGCGGGCTCCACTGATATTGCGGCTGTACGCGAAGCTGCCTACGGTCAAACTTTCGATGCTCCTGGTGGGACGGTGACCATGAACCCCAACCACCACATTTCCAAGATTGTTCGCATCGGTGAAATTCGCGAAGACGGTTTGTTTGATATCGTCTCTGAAACTGATGGGCCAGTGACTCCAATTCCTTGGAACCAGTACGTCGAAGACACCAAAGGCTATGCCTGCGACTGGTCTGACCCTGAAAAGGGCGGTAAGTACAAGGAAGCTTAAGCAGCTCTTGTCGTTTAGCTAACAGGGGAAGGGTCGCTTGCAAGAGAGACTCTTCCCTTTTTTGATTGATAGCTTCTTTTTTACAGAATTATCTTTCACAGATTCATTTATTCTTTGTCACAGGTATTTCACAGGTAATTGTCGTGCTCGACGGTTTAATCAACGGCATATTCAACGGCATCAGCATTGGTGCGGTGCTTCTGATTGTGGCCCTAGGTCTGGCTATTGTTTTTGGTCTCATGGGGGTGATTAATCTGGCCCATGGAGAACTGATGATGCTAGGGGCCTACACCACCTATGTGGTCCAAAATGGATTTAAGTCTTTGGGAGATGGTGCCCAAGACTTTTATATTTTTGCAGCCCTGCCCCTCTCATTCCTTGTGGCGGCCCTAGTGGGATTAGCACTAGAACGAAGCGTTATTCGCCTGCTTTACGGACGCCCCTTAGAAACCTTGCTAGCCACTTGGGGAGTGAGCCTGATCCTGCAGCAGTTTGTCCGCAGCGTTAGCTGGGCCATGATCTTTGGCATTTTGACAGTGTGTCTGTTGCTTTTTGGCGGACGAGCGGCCCTCAACAAGTTTGCTAATTTAGGACCGCGTCAAAAGCTGGCTAACTTTGTTGTTTTGGTGCTATCTGCTGGTATTGGGGTGACTCTGGGGCGAGCCCTAACTGAGAATAATGCCCTGGCAAAACCCTGGTTTAGTGCTCGTAACGTGGACGTGACGGCTCCTGGCTGGCTCCAGGACAGCATTCGTGTGACGGATACCCTTTCCTTCCCAGCAGCGCGGATCTTTATCATCGTA
Organism: Cyanobacteria bacterium P01_B01_bin.77; assembly: GCA_039028535.1. Classification (GTDB taxonomy): domain Bacteria; phylum Cyanobacteriota; class Cyanobacteriia; order Phormidesmidales; family Phormidesmidaceae; genus Leptothoe. The sequence goes on along the minus strand of JBCCHX010000020.1, from coordinate 89,467 downwards.
CTGACCATTATTTGTTTGGTGGGAACCTTCTGGTTCTTGAACAAATCTGCTTGGGGCTTACGGATTCGTTCGGTTACTCAAAATCGTGATATGAGTGCCTGTTTGGGGATTCCAACTAAACGCGTTGATGCGCTCACATTTGCCCTGGGTTCTGGATTGGCTGGGATTGCCGGTTGTGCAGTTACCCTACTGGGTTCGGTAGGTCCTAACCTGGGTAGTAACTACATCGTGGATGCTTTTATGGTGGTTGTAGTAGGCGGTGTTGGCAAACTGGTGGGCAGTATTGTTGCAGCCTTGCTCATCGGCATTATTTCCTACATCTTAGGGTCCGGTACCTTGGTATTGATGCTGCCCTCTAGCGAAGCCCTACAGCCCCTAATTGATACGGCCACATTTTTCGCCACCACCAGTATGGCCAAGGTGCTGGTATTTGCGCTGATTATTGCCTTCTTGCAGGTTAAGCCCGCTGGCTTATTTCCTCAAAAAGGCCGTTCGGTGGAGGCATAACGATGATAGAGACAAAATCCGTGGGCAGCAAACAACGCAGACGTACCCTTGAAGCAAGCATTGTCATTGGTCTGACTTTATTGCTTATTTTTATTGCCCCCTTACTACTGACCGGTTTTCGCCTAGGTCTGTTGGGTCGATTTTTGGCTTTGGCTATCGTTGCCCTGGGTGTGGATTTGATCTGGGGCTATACTGGCCTACTGAGTCTGGGCCAGGGAATTTTCTTTGCCCTGGGGGGCTATGCCTTTGCCATGCATCTGCAACTTAATGTGGCGGGGGATGGCATTCCTGAATTCTTTGGTCTGTATGGTGTTTCAGAGTTGCCGTGGTTTTGGCAACCGTTTTACTCGCTACCGGTTACCCTGATTGCCATTGTGGTGCTACCTGGCATTGTTGCGGGATTGCTAGGCTATCTGGTGTTTCGTAACCGGATTCGAGGTGTTTATTTCTCGATTTTGACCCAGGCAATGCTGGTGGTCTTTTTCAACTTTTTTAATGGTCAGCAAAAGTTGATCAACGGCACTAACGGTCTGACTACCGATACGACGATGCTATTTGGCCAGCAGGTGGGTAGCGATCGCATGCAGTTTGCTTTCTATATCGCCACCGTTATCACCCTGGCCCTCACCTACGGTCTCTGTCGCTGGCTCACCCGAGGTCGCTTTGGCCGGTTACTGATCGCCATTCGCGATGACGAAAACCGGCTCCGGTTTTCCGGCTATAATCCCGCCATGTTTAAGGTACTGGTCTTTGCCGTGGCAGGGGGGATTGCAGGCGCAGCGGGTGCCCTTTACACTGTCCAATCCAGCGGCATCACCCCGCAGTACATGAGCGTTGCCTTTTCTATCGAAATGGTGATTTGGGTGGCCGTTGGCGGTCGCGCCACCTTAGGCGGTGCTGTCCTCGGTGCTCTAGTAGTGAACTGGGCCCAGGCCTTACTCAGTGAGCAGTTTCCTGAAGTGTGGCTATTTTTCCAAGGCGCGCTCTTTCTGCTGGTGGTGACTGTGCTTCCCAAAGGTATTGTTGGCTGGCTTAGGGACGATGCCGTCCGACAGATTCGTGACATCCTGGGTCTCCAACCCCAGCTCACCACCTATCCCAATATTGAGCTAGACCCCGATACCCAACGCGAACAGCGCGAACTAGCTGGCAAATAAACCACCGATACGCCTAAATTCTCATTTAACGCATTCCCTCAATGGCCACCAAAATCCTCGAAATCGACGACCTCACCGTCAGCTTTGATGGCTTCAAGGCCCTCAACAACCTCACCTTTTCCATGAACGAAGGTGAGCTCCGGGTCATCATTGGTCCCAACGGTGCAGGCAAAACCACCTTTCTAGATGTAATCACCGGTAAAGTCCAGCCCACCCAGGGTAAAGTAAAGTTCAAAGGCAAAAAGCTCAGCGGTCGGGCTGAACACGACATTGCCCGTCTTGGTATTGGGCGCAAGTTTCAAACCCCACGCATCTATCTCAACCTCACCCCTCGCGAAAATTTGGAGCTATGCTGTAACCAAAACAAAAACGTACTGGCTACTCTGCTCAAGCCCACACCCAAAGCCGAACGTCGCACCGTTAGCGGACTGCTAGAAACCATTGGCCTAGACCACAAGGCTGATAAAGCCGCGGCCCTTTTATCCCATGGCGAAAAACAGTGGTTGGAGATTGGCATGCTAGTAGCGCAGTCTCCCGATTTACTCCTGGTGGATGAACCCGTTGCTGGTCTCACCGATGAAGAAACCGAGCGCACGGGTGATCTGCTCATTGCCCTAGCTGAAAGTCATTCCGTTATCGTCATCGAACACGATATGGAATTTGTTCGCCAAATCGCCCGTCAGGTGACCGTACTCCACGAAGGCTCTGTCCTGTGTGAGGGCACCATGGATCAAGTCCAAAATGATCCCCGTGTAATCGAAGTGTATCTGGGTACTGAAACCACCATCACACCAGAACAGATGCTGTTGTTGCGCATTGCCGCTACCATGGCCTGGGCTGATGGTGACTTTGAAGCAGCTGAGCAAGACCTGATCCTGGATCGCCTCAGTCGTCAGTTTGCTTCAGCCACCGAGGATCAGGCTGCTCTAAAAACCGAACTGAAGGACTTACTTGCAAAGAAAATTCCTTTAGAAGAGCTGATTCCTCAGCTACAAACCTCAGCCCAGCGGGAACAGGCCCTAATGCTTAGCTATGAGGTCATTGCTGCCAATCAGATTAACTCAGCTGAAGCGTCTGCCTATCATAAACTGTTGACCCTCCTAGATTTGCCACCAGAGACTGTGAGTCGCTTGGAAGCGGCCACCCAAAGCAGCATAGGAGAGAATAATTAAGCTATCTCACCATCTTTGATTCTGACTAGACCTGCGTCTTTACCACAAACCTTACCCATGACAACGACTGCTGCTCAGACCACCCAGCCGGTTCCTACCACAGCACCCATGCTCAAGATTTCAGGGCTCAACTTTTATTATGGTGAGAGCCACATTTTGCGGGATGTTGATCTCACTGTTCCTAAAGGACAGATGGTGTGTTTAATTGGTCGCAATGGTGTTGGCAAGACTACCCTGCTCAAAAATATTATCGGACTGTTGTCGTCCCGTAGCGGTGTGATTAGCTACGATGACCAGCCGATCAATGCACTCACCGCCGATCGTAGAGCCCGAGCTGGTATTGGCTATGTTCCCCAAGGACGAGAAATTATCCCCCGATTAAGCGTTAAAGAGAATCTGCTCATTGGGTTAGAAGCTTTAGGCAATCGTGCACCTAAGACAAAAAAAGAAATTCCTGAGTTGATCTTTGAATTGTTTCCTGTACTCAAGACGATGTTGTCTCGTATGGGTGGGGACCTGAGTGGTGGACAACAACAACAGCTGTCCATTGCCCGCGCTCTGATGGGACAACCTCAGCTGTTACTACTGGATGAACCCACCGAAGGAATTCAGCCATCTATTATTCTCGACATTGAAAACGCCGTCCGTCGAATTATTGAAACTACGGGTATTTCCGTATTGTTAGTGGAGCAGCACCTGCACTTTGTCCGTCAAGCTGACTATTACTATGCCATGCAAAAAGGGGGCATCGTCGCTTCAGGCTCTACCGATCAGCTTAGTAATGATGTCATTCAGGAGTTTTTAGCCGTTTAGAGTGGGTTCACAAACTAAGATTAAGCAGCCTGAGGAGACTTTGACTTCCATCGTCGTCGATTATCGGTTAACCGACGTAGCATTAATCCGAATCATCACCACACAGACGACTCTTTCATAATTTTCCGGTAAAACCTCATAGTCTCGACACAGACGTCTTGCCTTATCGAACCAAGACAGGATTCGTTCGACTACCCACCGATAAGGTGTAGGAACAAAGCTCTCTCCTAATTTTTTTTGTGACTTCTAAAACACCATGATAAACCTGTCCTAAAATCTCGCCTAACCCTCCTTTGTAGGCTTGGTCAGCCAACACTTTCTCAAGTCTTATATACGCCTCTAACACAGGCTCTAAACCACCACGGCAGCCTTGATATCTGCCATTTAGTTGCATTAACAAAGCAATTTAACACCATGCCTAAGGTATCTAACAACGATATGACGCTTACGACCTTTGACGCGCTTATGACCGTCTCAGGTCTTCTGTTCTCTGAGGTCCTCACGGATTGACTATCGATTTGAGGCAATGGCAGTAAAGGTTTGCAAATTTAGTCTTTTTTAAGCTACAAAAACTTACTGGTTTTTAAAGCCTTGCATATCAATGATTTCCTTACCAAGGGCTGCCAATGGTGGTAAAAGAAGCCCAAAAATAGGGATGGGAAAATAAACTGCTATCAATATCGGCGAGGGTGGGCGGCAGTTCCAGGGTGCCGCCCGACCAGATGAGCTGCCCATTCTCCACCCGAATTTCGCCATTGAGCATGGCTAGCTGCGCCTGTCGCAGGGCTTCTGCTTTGATGGGTTCGGTTTGTAGGCTGGTGTAAAACTGGGTCATCAGCCCCGCTGTGCCCACGTCATCTACTTTCCATAGGCTGGCCATGGCGGTTTTTACGCCGGCTTGCACCGCAAATCCAGCAAAGCCCAGCTCAGCTTCCACATTGCCCAGGGCAGTGCGGCAGGCACTGAGTACCATCAGCTCCACGGGCGGGTTATTGAGACCAAGCTGTCGCACCTGGTCTAGACTTAACCGCTGATCCCAGAACTGGATATAGGAGTTATTGAGGCTACCCGCTTTAAACTCACCATGGGTAGCCAGGTGCACGATGCCGTAGGGTTTCCGGGCGCGGTTGGCCACCAGAGAATCGGGGGTAAAGGTTTCATTGATGACAAAATCACCGGGCCAGAGTTCTTCGGCAATGGTGCTCAGCTCAATGGGCACAGCGGGTAGTTCTGGCTGGTCTTGGAAGTCAGACGCTCCCATTGCCAACACTTCTGTTTCGCGCACATCCACGTAGCGCATGTCCGTCAGGCTGACGCTGGGCATCAAACCAACGCTGTAGCGCTCAATCAAAAACCGATCGCCATCGTGGAGGGCGGAGACGGGGAGAGATCGCAATCCCGGCGGCATCACAAAAGCCAGACTGGTAATCTCTCGGCTCAGCAGCTCGGCCTCAATGGGCTCGATTAGCCAGGAGTGTAATTCCTGAGCCGCACTGAGGTATGTTCGGGTGCGTACTCGATTCCGATTAGTCACGTTGCTGCGGAACCGGGCCGCAGTTTTGAGCACCTGTTCGTTTTGTACCGACAGCGTTTTGAGAATCGGTGGCCCTTCTGGGGTAACTACCACGATCTCTAAAACATCGGTGGGCTGGATCTCTGCTTCAGCTTTAGCTTGGGAAATAGGAGTATTCTCGCCGTTGACATCGCCGGGGACAAACGAGACATAGACAATGGCTGGCGGTTCTCCAGTCTCTTCTGCAATCAGGGCTAGCTCAAGCTGCAGCTGGGGCAAGTCGGGTTTGGGATGTTCGTCATCTTCTAGGTTGAGATAGGCTCGAAACTCATCCGTATAGTTGTCTTCGTTGCGCAGGATGGCTCCCTCTGCTCCTGGAATCAGACGTGGATCAACGGTGAGTAGAGTACCCGGATCGTCCGTGCCGGTCAGATCTGGGCGGGGTCGTGGGGTGCAGTCTGCTACACAGTCATTCACATCCGGCAAGTCCGGGTCCGGGTCTGGGTCCGGGTCTGGATCGGGGTCGGGGTCTGGGTCTGGATCGGGGTCGGGGTCTGGATCGGGGTCGGGGTCTGGAGGTGGATCTCCCGTTAAAATTGCAATGTTTGGTACTTCGGTAAAGTCTCCAAAAAACTCAGTATCAGGCGGAGCAGGCAGGATGTTGTTTCCTGATGCAGAAATGGCAGCAGCGGTACCGTTTTCGCTGGCATCACCGACTGTAAAAGGAGTTACCCCATTCCCCCCGTGGGTAATGGTTACCTGTCCCTCGGTGCTCAAAATGCTGACGGGAACGGGAACACCTCGTTCAGGTGGGACAGTGCCTGTTGCTCTGACAAACGACGTTGGTGTTTCGATGTTAATGTTTCCATCGGCAATCAGGGTTTCTACTTGAATATCTTGATTGCTGTTGAGTTGAATCGCTTCATCGACAATAATGCCGGTCGCGATTGAAATACCAGTTTGATTGTTGGTGCTATTGCCCGTTACCTCTAGGCTGCCATTAATAATCTCAAGCTCACCATCAATGAGAACGCCGATACCGTCAGTACTCTCACCGGTCAAGAAGACATCATTGCCAGCTCTGATAGCTGAGCCGGTTCTTAGCTGAATCCCTTCACCGTTGCTGGCAATACCCTCAAGGTCAACAGTTCCACCTGCGGTTCTATCACTTATAAAATCAAAGGTTGAAATTGTTGTGTCAGCATCAAGAATAATGGCTGACGCATCTAGTGCGGTGCTGTCAGCGTTTATAACAAGGCTGCCCCCAGCTGTGTCAATACTTGTTGGTATCCCAGCAGCAGCATCGCCCCTAACAACCACTTGACCGTTGCCGGTATTGTCGGTATCCGCAAGCAGCTCTACATTCAGCGGTAGTGGTGGTGCTTCAAACTCACCACTAAGCTCTAGATCTGGTCGAATCGAACCATTTATGAGAATACTGCCAGCTGCCTGTAGAGATAAGGTTGCTTCGTTGCCTATGGTGTCATAGACCAAATCGTCGACTAGGGTGATAATACCCTCTTCCGTACCATCGGTCCCTGTGGTTATTGTTACGGTTCCCCCTTGTCCAAGGGCATCAATGATCAAACCAATATTTATCTGGGCAGAAGCGGACAAGGGACTGAAAATACCGCCCGTTTCATCAAAAGGGGTAGTCTCAAAATTACCAATTTCTACATTAAACGGGTCGATCAGCCACTGCCCTGCCGTTCCTAGGGGGGCAGACACATCAGGGGTGTAGGTGCCCAAGACAAACCCTCGTAGGCCACTGGTTTCGATCAGTCCGCCGTTACCTCCGTTAGGGCCACCCTGGGCTAAAAATTGACCTAAGGCGCGAGTAGTCTGGTCCCCCCAGACAATAATCTCACCTCCATTGCCGTTGTCTGTGGCGCTGGCATCGACCACCGAGTCGGCGCTGACGTAGGTAATCTGAGCATTGGGTAAAGGGCCTTGCCCCTCATAGCTACCACCGATGCGAATGGTCCCCTCGCCGTCGCTGTTGCTGGCATCTAGCAGACTGTCGACCACACCGATGGTATCGCCTAAAAGGGTGATATCTCTGGCGGTAATGGTGCCATTAACAGCGGTCGTACCAGGGGTATCGGCAATGGCCAGATCGCTACTGACCAGGCGTACGGTACCGTCAGTATCTATTTGCAAATCGTTGGTTAAATTGCCAGTACCGGTCAACAGTTCTGGCAGTGTCAGGGGAGATAGGCCGCTGGGGGCACCGCTGGGGGCGATGTCGTAGCTAAGGAGTGAACCGGCAGGGCTGAGGCGAATTAGTTGATCTTCTGGGACAGCTGCGATCGCAACTTCTCCAGCTGACGCTGTCCCCGTTGACACCACCGTTCCCCCGGCCAGCGTTAAGCTGCTACTCTCACCCAGACTGAGATCCGCCGTATTAATTACCGAGCCAGGACGGCTAAATCGAAATACCAATCCGGCAGGGCTGCCCACTAGACTGGCATAGTCGGGGGTGCCAATCACATCCAAAGTACCGTCAGCAAAGGCTAACCCATCGGCAGTCGAAACACTGAGATTCCCCGGCAGCGCCAGTGTGGCGTCTGGGCCAAAGACTACCCCCATCGGGTTTAACAAAAATAAATTGGCATTACTGCCGGTTAGCCCCAACTGCCCGTTGATCACCGACGGGCTACCGCCGTTGATGCGGCCTACCACATTCACCACATTAGGCTGCGTTACAAAGGTAGCCGCATCGGTAGCCGTCAGACCAAACTGTTCAAAACTGTGGAACAGATTCGCACCATCATTGGAGGGGGTGCCCCCGGTAATCTGCTGGTTACCATTCACATCGGTAACAGTGGTATTAGCACCGTTGGGAACGATCTGGGACCAGCCAGCGGACCCACTGATCAGCAGACCTCCGACGATCAAGACCGCACAGCTTTTGATATGTGCCATCGATAATCTCCCCAACCGACAGAGCAGCTTTCATCTTGCCTTATCTTCTCGGTATCCGGTATTTCTCCCGGACTATCTAAAGACTTTTACATGATGCCCTGGCAAACTTTTGGGGGTGTCTATGTACAGGAGGTAAAGATCGATCGTGGGGGCAAAGATTTTCAAACGGCTAGGAGTCCTGACGCATATACCCATTCTGTTGGTACCACTGCACCGTATCTTTAATGGTGTCTTTAAACGGACGATAGGTGGTTTTTAGGCCTTGGGAAGCTTTGGACGCATCAAACCACTGTCTCGATAACATGATTCTGACCATGTGGCTGTGGAGAAACGGTTTCTTGCCCTGGAGTCGCCCTAGCAAGTTTTGGAACAGTGCCCATAGCCGCACAGCAAATCGGGGTAGCTTCTTACTGGGAATAGGCTGACCGCTAACCTCAGACAGGTTGTGCATGATTTCGCTGACCGAGTAGTAGCCACCGGTCACCAAATAGCGCTCGTTGGGCTGCCCTGAGTAGACAGCAGAGAGCATGGCCATGGCTACATCGCGGGCATCCACAATGGGAAAACCACCACTCGGCACTAGAGGAGCATTTCCCTTTAAAAAGTTTAAAATGAAGCGCCCTAATTCTGTGGGAGCAGCATCATTTGGCCCCATCATGCCCGCCGGTAGGATTAATACAATCGGTAAGTCATGGGATTTTAGAAAATTAGAAATGGCTTCTTCAGCCATCAGCTTACTTTTAAAATAGGGATTTTTATAGTTAAACTCCTGGAACGGTGTGGACTCGTTACTGGGAGCCCCGCCCCGAATAATACCGACACAGCCACAGGCACTGCTGACGTATATTACTTTAGAAACCCCCGCTTTTTCGGCGGCTTCGAGTAAATGGATGGTGGCATCTACATTAATGGCTTTTAGTTGCTCCCAATGATCGCCGTAGTCGAAGGACTCTCGAAAGTAGGAAGCGGTATGAAATAGGACATCGCAGCCCTTTAAATAGTGGGCAAAGTCACCAATTTCCTGCAGATCTCCTTGAATAACTTTAAGGCTTGGATGCTCCCCTAATAATTTACTGGCTTTGGTCAATTCACGCGTTAGCGCTATGACCTCAAAACCTTGATCGAGTAGCAAACGGGTCAGATTGCTACCGAGCAGACCGGTACTGCCAGTCACAAACGCTTTCATAAAAACTCCTAACTCTGAATAAACTGGCTGATAGTACTCATACCGTACAGGCATAAGATACCAACTCTGCTAGCTAAGCTAAGCTCCGTCGGTATTTAATTTAAAGCAATGGCTCTATAGAGTACCTCGCAAGACATTCTCAGCACCCCACACGCCAGCACCATATACAAAGTTGAATTCCTGTAATCCTGACTCAATAAAAATTTAAGCGATGAAATTTAGGGGGCTTTATAAATTTTCCCGACAAAACATTGAGATGATAAATGGGGACGATGGGTTCCTTGATTATGTAGAGGTATGACAGAGGATATTTCTATGTTCCCCTAATTCCCTAATACATCCTGCAAGAGGGGAGCCAGTCCATCTTTTAGCTGCCCAGCTCGAATAAACTCTGCATAAGTATCTGATTCAATCGCCAGCAGTTCTTCCTTGATTTGCTCAGCGGCAAATTCCTGCAGATCGGGATTACTGGCTTGCATGGTTTGCATTTCCTCCTGCAGCTTGTCTACCTGCCCTTGCACTAGGGCCAGCTGATAGCGTCCAAATTCGTCATCGACTTCCTGGCGTTCCATCAGTTCTTTGACCCGGCTAATCACTCGGTTAAGGGCTACCCGGCGGGCAATGCCTTGCATGTATTTTTGCCGTAGGGGCTGATCGCCTAAGAGATTCAGGGCTTCTAATAGGGGCTTAGTGGTAAGGCCCTGCACTAACAGGGTAAACAGCATTACCCCAAAGACCGTGGCGATAATTTCTTCTCGCTGGGCCAGGGCAGCGGGTACGCTCAGGGCCAAGGCAACGGACACAGAGCCGCGCAGACCGCCCCACCACAGCACAGTTTGGCCTTGCCAGCTGATGTCTTCATTGTCAGAGGTGATCATATTGCTAAAGAAGCTGAGGCCAAAGACGCTGATTAGACGGGCCAGGAGCATGGTTGCGATCGCAATAGCAATAGAGTCCACATAGTTACTCAAACTACTGAACTGCACCTGATCCCCAATCAGCAAAAATACAATGGAATTGACAAAAAAGGCCAGAAACTCCCAAAACTCGGACACCACCAGCCGGGTTCTAGGGTTCATGCCAATGCGCGAGCCAAAATTACCTAAAATCAGTGCCGTAGTCACCACTGCGATCACCCCTGAGCCCCCCAGTTCTTCGGCTACGATGTAGGTGCCATAGGCAGACACCAGCGTTAGCGACTGCTCCACCAGTGGCAGATCAAATCGCTGGGTCAAAAAGGAAATACCAAACCCAATCAGTGCCCCCACACTCACCCCAATACCGGTAAAGACTAAAAATTGGGCAACGGTCACGGAGACATTAAACTGATCCACCCCCAGGGCAATTCCCAGCAGCAGATTAAAGGCCACTACGGCTACCCCATCGTTAAACAGGCTCTCCCCCTCCATCAGGGTGGTCAGCCGCTTATTCACCCCCAGCTCCCGAAACAGAGCCACCACCGACACCGGGTCAGTGGCCGACAGACTAGCCCCCACCAGTAAGGCCGTAGCCAGCGACGCCCCTGCCACATTGGCCAGGCCCCAAAACAGCCCGCCAATGCAGATCACCACGCCAATGATGGCGTAGAGCACGATGGGAACCCAGTCCCGCTTGAGGTTTTCCCACTTGATATTCCAAGCCGCCTCAAACAGCAGGGGCGGCAGGAAAATAAACAAAATCAGCTCAGGTGACAGATTCACCAGGCGGACATCCAGTACAGCCAGCCCCAGACCCACCAGCAGCAGCAATAGCGTATAGGGAATATTGCGCAGCCAGCTCACCACCCGTGACAGGGTAGCCACACCAAGGGACACCGACAGCACCAGCAAAAATTGACGCAGATTTTCTTCGATAGCTTCATTCTCAACAACGAGATCTGCGGCGGCAGTCGTGGTGGCGAAAACGCCGTGAAAGTCAGGCAAAAGGCTAGCTAGGAACATGGCGGATGAATACCAATGGTCAGGCTACATCATAAGGGCTTTACCTCTTGATTTAGTCAGTAATTTAGTCGGTATCTTTCCTGAGGAAGATTGTTAATACCGATCGAAAGACAGAGCATCTAAAAATGGCCAACAACCCATGGCACCTGATATAAAAACCCAATTTTTCTAACGGTGTGAATCTTGTAAAGACACGTAAATCTGCGGTGTTGTTTTTGTTGCCTCCGCTTCAGGATACGGATGTTTTGAGCAATCGCCGGACATGTTGATAGGAAAAAATCAGTCTTTTGAGCCTATGGGACGAGCCTGTAATTTCCGTCGGACTTACCGATATTAGTTTACAAATATGCCTCTATGACTTCTCCTATCGTTCCTGCTAAGTCTGATCGCCAACAACCACCCCCAGGGCAACAGGCCCACATCGATGCAACAGCCCTTGTCGTATTTGATAGTCGTGTAGATGATTTACCCCAGCTGTTAGCAGGGCTACACCCCGGCGTTAACGCCCATGTGCTTGACCCGCAACGCGAGGGTATTGAGCAAATCAGTGAGCTGATGCACCAGTCACCAACGACATCGCTGACGCTGGTGGCCCATGGCTTTCCCGGTGGGCTACAGCTAGGTTCAGACACCCTAGAGCTAGGTAATCTGAAGCGGTATTCTGACCAGCTGGGCAGCTGGTTTAGAACAGTGGATAGACCGCAGCTGACCCTGTTGGCCTGTCACGTGGCCGCAGGTGACGCAGGGAGCGAGTTTGTGGAGACAGTAGCGTCTCTAACAGGGGCTACCGTCATGGCTTCAGCGAGGGAAATTGGCAAAGGCCACTGGCCACCGGTAGCGGCACACACCTTTCGGCAGACCGTGCTGGAGCAGTATGCCGCTACGCTGGTGCTGACATTTAAAGAAGACATTAAAGACGGCACCCTTGACGGCGGGAGCGAAGCCGCCAATCGGCTATTTGGCGCGTCGGGAGTAACGGTGAGCCCCGATGGCACCCAGGTGTTTGTTACCAGTGCGGTTGATGCTGCCCTGATCGTGTTTGACCGCGACGAGTTTGGCAATTTGACCTTTAGCCAGTCAATTCGAGATAGCTTTGAGGTAGAGGAACTATTTGGAGCGTTTGGGGTAACGGTGAGCCCCGATGGCACTCAGGTGTTTGTCGCCAGCATCGGTGACCATTCCCTCACCGTTTTTCGTCGCGAGAATGGCACCTTAACCCAGCAGCAGCTGTTAAAAGACGGACGGGGTGCAATTGAGCGACTGGAAGGGGCAATTGATGTTGCGATCGCACCCGATGGTCAGCAGGTCTATGTGGTCAGCCTGGTGGATTCATCCCTAACAGTGCTTGACCGGGATGCCTCGGGCAACTTGACCTTTAGACGAACGTTTACAGACGGTCTACTCGGCGGCGGCGGCGAGCTGGCGGGAGCCTCCGGGGTGGCTGTGAGTCCGGACGGTACCCAGGTGTTGGTTACCAGCCACACCGATGGAGCGATTACGGTCTTTGACCGCGATGTCTCGGGCAACTTAACGCTGCGACAGACCATCAAGGACGGGACCGGCGATGTTCAGTCGCTGTTTGGCGCTTCAGGCGTAGCCATCAGCCCCGATGGTCAGCAGGTCTATGTCGCCAGCGCCACAGATGCTGCCCTGACGGTTTTTGATCGCAATGCCGATGGCACCTTGAGCTTTGCCCAGGTGATTCAAGACGGCGACAACGGGGCGGAGCTGTTTGGCGGAGACAGCGACCTGTTTGCAGGCACGGGAGCGTCAGGTCTGCCAACGATTCAAGGGTTTAGCAGCGTTACGGTCAGTCCTGACGGCCAGCAAGTCTTTGTAGCGAGTTTTGCCGACGGTGCTCTGACAGTTTTCGACCGAGACACTGCTGGCAGATTAACCTTTAACCAGGTTGTTCAAGATCAGGATGGTCGCCACGGTGCCGATGAGCTAGCTGGTGCGGTGGGTGTAGCGCTCAGCCCCAATGACCAGCAGGTGTTTGTCACTAGCATTACTGACTCAGCGCTGACGGTCTTTGACCGCGATTTAGCCCCTAGTCTGCTGAGTATTACCCGACAAACACCGACTGCCGTCAATACCGATGCAGACAGTTTGGTGTTTCGGGCCACCTTTGACGAAAGTATTCTCAACATTGATCCAGCTGACTTTAGCGTCACCGGAGGCACTACGGCAATTGTCACCGCCGTCACTCCCATTAGTGCCACCGTCTATGACATTACGGTCTCCGGAGGCGATCTAGCTGGCTTTAATGGTACCGTCGGTCTCGATCTAGCGGCTAGTCAAGACATTCAAGATCCCATCGGCAATCGTCTCCCCACCCAAGAGCCTGCCGTTGACGAAACCTATACTCTCACTAATACCCCCACTTCGACCACCGCCAAACTCACGCCCCTATCCGGTCTAGAAGTCACTGGATTGGGGGATGCCAATACGGTGCGTTTGCAGGTAGACCAGGTAAATATTGCTAACCTAGGAGAGATTCTCATCTTTAGTGTTGATGCCACGGGTCGTACTCAGATTGCCAGTTTCTCGCTGTTAGAAGACGGCCAGCTGGCTGATGCCTATGCCCCCAGCTTTAGCATTGATAACAGCCAGGTGAGGTCAGGACAGTTTTTAGAGTTTGAGCTGGTGGTGAATGGGGTGACACGTCTGGCCACTCCCACGGCAATTAATGATACTCAGCTCTCTCTAGATTTTGGTGATGGCACCCAGCTGATAGCGGAGACATTCACCCAAACGACGACGACTAATCTGTTGGTCGGTGATGCTACAGCCATTGACCTTAGCGGCCAAACAGGTCTGGTTGATGTAGAGTTTACGGTGTACCGATCTGCTGCCAGAGCCAATACTGTTGGTTTTTATACTACTGACTTTGCCGATGGAGGTATCCACGATGTGCTCACCAACAGTACCCTACGACCCGGTGATGCGGGCTATCGAGAAGCGGCCCTGGCCAACCAGTTAGATGTGCAGCTCTCAGGAGAGAATGGCCAGGTGCGGACGTTCTCTGACACTCTAACTGGGGGTAGTTTCTTGGGAATCCTCCTAGTATCAGGCAGTGGCGATCCAACCACGAGTGAGGTGTTCTTTAGCCACGCTGGCGCTAATACTAACGGTAATGACCATGCCAAACTGCTGGGCGATAATACATTTGGCTTTGAGGACCTGAGCGGTCTGGGGGACGGAGATTTTAACGATGTGGTGGTGGAGTTTGCGCTTAGTTAGGCGTTTCTAGTGGTCGAGCGAAGAAGCCTAGGTGATTGGCGACCGGTCGCTCCTGGCCAGGGACTTTGACATGGGCCGGGACATTCAGTAGATGTGAACCGGCAGCGGTGGGGGTGGTTTGACCTATCGGTTGATCGGTCAGGGTAGATGCGATCGCAAGTGTTGCTGATCCCCCGCCGTCTAGCTGCAACGCCCTGTCTGCACCGATGGCCTGCATCAAATCTGTCATTTCCTGTAGCGTACTCCCCTCGGCGTAAAGTGGCTGTTTACCATCGGCTAGCACCAGCCATAGCCGAGTGCCACTGGTGTCCAATGCGACAATCGTAAACGGATACGGCCTGCCGTTCCCCTGGGCGATTTTCTCTTTAACCTCAGCTGTCGGTTGTCCATTGTCCACTAGCAACAGTCTACCGGCAACTGCTTGCATGCCATTGGGGCAATCTCCATCCGAGCGTATGGCTGCTTGTTGTTCCCTAAAACAAAGTGATGGATAATCAGACTCCCCCATGGATACAGGTTCCCCGTCGGACAGACCGATGCCAACAATATTGACCCGCTGGCCAGCGCGAGGGCCATAGTTCCAGGGCGTGCTCTCTCGAAACGGATAGAAAAAGTTAGCATTGATCGCCAGCTGCAGCCCGTGGACCTGGACAAAATCTGAGGTGCGCTGAGCTAGCGATTCTTGAGGAATCTCCCCACCTTGATTGGGCACTAAGCCCTCCAGTCTTGGGGTTACAAAGGGTCTCAGACCAGGGGCTGTAAGATCAATTTCTACACTGTGAATGGTCTGAGGTCGCGGCTGCGCTTTAACCTGTCGGCTATAGACAATGCCCTCAAAAAGCGGTTGACGCGTAATCTCTTGCGGTCGGAGTCGACGCATACTACTAGTCCCATACAGTGCCAGGGGCATCAACAATCCTAGCCAAATTGCACCTGCTTTTATCCAACGCCAGTAGGGCATAGCTTTATTTCAAATCTCTCTATTCGCCTTAATATAGCCATTTACATTAGTCTGCAGCTAGTCTGGACCAGTATCACAGCATTATTTTTATGGATCTTTCTGAAAATCGTATGCAATCCCGACGGCGTAACCGGAGACAGAAAGTATGGCAAACGGTGGGGCTAATTGCGATCGCACTTTTCACCTTCCATGCGGTCAGTAGCTTAGTCTTTAGCGTAGTAGATCTTGCCCCCAGCAGCCCCCTCTGGGGATTAACCCTAACCCTAGCAGGCTTTCTGGCCGTTGCCGGAGTCGCGGTGGGGTTACAGTCGCTAAAGCTATTACCTCAGTGGCTGACGGGATTAGTCAGCGGGGCGGCATCTGGAGCCCTGCTATGTTTTTACAGTTTTGGACAGCTGACTGGGCGAGAGGTTTCGTGGGCCGTAGCCGGAGCTGTAGTGGGCCTGCTGGCTGGGGGTAGTCTTGGTGTTTGGGCTGCTAGGAAACAGGGATTTTGGCAGGTTGCGATCGCGCTTACCAGCCTCCTATGTGCCTATGGGTTTGCCTTTGGCCTCGGCACCTGGACCCTGGCTGCCGTGACTGTTGAGCGTTGGCTCTTGGCCGCAGGCCTAGGGAGTGTCACATTTCTCTATCTGTGGTTCACACAACAGGCTTTAGGCTGGGCATACGCGCAGTGGAGACGTCTTTGAGAGGTATTAAGCCTGGTGAGCAGTCACCCAGTCGCTACTACTAACGCCAGCTACCCACTAATACGTAGGGTGCCCAATAGCGAGGACGCCCCGGATACTGTTTTAGTAACTCAAGCTGAGCCTGACGCAGAGCTTCGGCTCGGCTAATGCCCGGTTGTCCTAAGTAGCGATATAACGTGTCTGTGAATACGACGCTGGCAGCATCATCCACACTCCATAGGGTGGCAATAGTACTTCTCGCACCAGACTGCACAGCAGCCCCAGCAATACCCAATACCTCACGGCTGTCACCAGTGGCCGTTTTACAAGCACTGAGGATTAGCATTTCCAGGTTAGTATCAGCCTGTCTGCGACTTTGGAACACCTGACCCAGGGTGTCAATATCAATGCGACCATCAGCAGCCAGGATAAATGTATTTTTGCGATCGCGACCAAACTGACCATGGGTAGCCAAATGCACAATAGAATAGTCCGTGGTATTCAGTTCTTGTTCCAGGGCCTGGCTAGTAAAAGCTTCATCCCGTAACAAATTAGCAGGTAGTCCAGTATCAACAATTTTATCCAGTTCAACCTTGACATTAGGGAGAGGAGCATAGAAGGCCGCATCCTCTGCAGGGGCATTGGTTAAACTCGTGGCCAGAACATCTAACTGTTCCCTAGTGGGTAATACCTGCGGATCCCGCACCTCTGAACCCAAAATTAATGAGAGCGCATAGTTTTGGATCAAAAAATTCTGACCATCATGGAGGGTGGCCATGGGGATTCGACGTAAATCTCCATCCAATATAAAAATCAACGTTTTAATCGTCTCCGGAGATAACAGCCCCTGCTCAACCGCAGGACGAAGCAGCCAATCATAAACCCTTTGACCATAGGCAAGGGCATCGGCTCCATCCGTGAGAGCAAAGTGATAATCTGTCAGAACACGACTGATGGTTTGCCCTGAAACAGGGGCCGCATAGTGGACGAGATTAGCCTGCTTGGGAAGTTTTAAGACAACTTCTAGCCGGTCATCTAACAGAATTGTTGATAAAACAGCCGCTGTGGGATCGTCTTCATCGACGACGGTATTGATACTAACCGTTTGCTCAATACAGGCTGCCTGAAAGAAATTCTCCAGCGCTGCCACCTGCAACGATTCCATCACCGCCTGGGCCTGGGTCAGATAGGCCTGATCTTGTTGGTTACTGGTCTGCGGTTGGGTTTGTTTACCCCTGGCTTGCGTGGTTCCCTGCAACGGCGGCACTGAGGACAGCAATAAATCCACCAGCTCCCGGTAAATCGGCTCCACCTGTTCACGAAAAGAGAATCGAACATCAGGGTTAGCCGAGATTAAGTCGCTACGAATACTTTTTAGGGTATTAAACGCATCGGTATAGGCATTAATGGCCGCTTGCTGTTTGCCTTCGGCCCTAAAGATGCGGCCCAGCTGCCACTGCCACCGGTAGCTAATGTCATCGGCTCGAACCTCCTGGGCGAGATCCCTCGCCTGGCGGAGGACTGTGGTTGCATTTGCCCACTGACCATTTTGTTGATAAATCGAGCCTAAGGTACCTAGCACTAAGGACTGACTACGTTTATCGCCCAGGGCTTGAGCCTGTTGCTGGGCTGGTGTTAATAGATTAATAATTTCTGTCCAGCTCAGGTCAGAGCGCCGGCTCTCTTGTTTGATGGTAATCAGCGTTTCGGCGAGTCCGGTGTAGCCATAGATAGTTTCACGACCGGGCTCTAGCTGGTCCAGGCGAGTTTTAACAGCCGGGTAGAATGCGATCGCTTTCCCCCACTGCTCCACCAATGGATGGGCCAACAGCTGAATCAGATTGAGGTGTGCTTCAATGTCCAGCCCCGTGTCCGAGAGCCTGGTCACCTGTTGATAATAGGCTAGCGATCGCTGAGCATATTCGAGGGCAGCGTCTCGGTCCTCACGCTCAAAGACCACTTTCATCTGGCTTTGTTCTAAATTCCCCAGGCTCAGGGTGGCCGCCGCCATCAGGGGAGGACTCTCTAGCCGTTGAGCAATGTCCAAACTGTTTTTCAAAGCCAACCGGGCCTGCTCCAGATTACCCGTGGCCCGCAAACTGTCTCCCAGCTGGCGTAATGTGTCCGCCTTTAAAGCAGAATCTGGTGCATCAGCCACATCCTTTTCCAAGGCAGATAGGGTGCGGGCTACCTGCTGAAATAATCCCTGGGCTTGGAGTGCCTGGGCCTGATGCAAACGACTGAGGGACTGTCGCTGGGTGTCGCCTAGCTGACCATAGAGTTCTGCTGTTTGCTGCCAGGTGGTTAAAGCGGACTCTAGCTCACCCTGGGCAAATTGAAGCTGGCCTTGTACGTCTAGGATTTGGGCTTGCACCCCCTGAGATACGGATTGGTTTGCCAATTGTTCCCGTGCCTGGGTAATGCTGGTTTCAGCAGCGTCCCAGTTACCAAGTTGTTGATGAGACAAGGAAAGGTTGCTAAGGGCAATGGCGCTACGAATAGTATCGCCCTGTTGTTGATATTGGCTCTGAATCTGTTGCAGTAGTTCTATTGCTTGTTGGTATTGGCCCTGGCTATAGGCTTGTTGCGCTTCCTGTTCCAGCGTCGATGATGCTACTGCTAATAAAGGAGGTGACGATAAAAAAGACCTGCGGAATGAGATATTCTCTGGTAAATCAGCTGGCAAATCAACGACAATTTGGGAGTGAGAGTCCCCTGTTGAAGCCTCTGATAAGTAGGCAATGGCAGGTTGTTCGCTAATGCACATGACCAGTGTGAGTAGCCCAATTAGCCAGTACCGAAATCGTGTTAAATATCTCATCGCTTTACTGTGTTACTCCCTGTTGTGTTGTCCTTATCTGTTTCGCCCTTACAAAAATGAATAATTCAATGAAAAATAGATGCCGTTGTCTTGGAGGGGATTGCGATCATCTGGTTGATTTATCAGGGGAATACCCCAGTCGAGTCTGGCATCTAGGTCACCTGTGCTAAACCGTAAACCGGTGCCGATGGCTAGTAGCGTATTGTCATTGGGGTCAGCTTCTTGGTTATTCCAGCCATAGCCCCCTTCGATAAACGGGGTGACTTGGAGAAGGGTGTCGTGGTTACGCCATACGGGTAAACGTACTTCTGCAGATAAGGCAAAACCACTGTCGGTCAGTAGCTGATCTTGTCGGTAGCCGCGCACGGTGGCCTGACCACCAAGGCCATAGCGTTCCAAAGTAAGCAAGCGATCAGGTGTGAGCTGGGCACTGCCTTTTAAGATTAAGGGCGTATCTTCGGCCAATAGTTGTATCCACTGCCCTTGGCCTAGCCAGGAGACAAAACGGCTGTCGGGGTCGGGGCCTGAATTGATGGTGGAGTCAAAAACGCCCCCAAGACCAACATTAAATTGAGATCGCAGGGCAATCACTCGCTGTGGGCTGCGTTTACTCCATTCTTGGAAAAAGCGTAGGGCGCTCACCGTACTGCGGCCATTGTCATTGGCCCCTGCTGATAGGGGAAAGCCGCCGATATCGGCAATCCCTAGTTTTGTCTGGGTACTTTGGCGGGAAGCAATCATCCCTACGGCAAATTCTTCCGTAGGGGTTTGATGTATCGGCTGGCGCAGGGTAACTTCGGCAACCGTCGCTTCTGAAGAGATATCCAAAATATCAAAGTCTTCAATGACGTTACTGTCCGTAGAGCTGAGGTTAATGCTGGCTGTACCGTTGTCGGCATTAATGAAATGCGTATAGCCCAGGTCGATATCTTTGCTACCTTCTGTGAAGGTGTAGCCAACCATTAAGCGATCTCCATTACCACTCAGGTTGTTTTGGCTGACTTGAAGCTGATGGCGATGTGTTCCAACACTAGGAGAGCGATTATTGTCGAAGGTGTAACTGCCATCTAGGCTGTCTTCAGCTTCATTGACGGATATAACCAGTAGATTCGTGCCAGGGCGAGTACCTGCTTGCAGGTTGGCGGAAATATTTTCGATTAGCGGGTCGAGTTGCAGCAGCTGCAGGCGATTCAGCAATCGGTCGATTTGTAGCGGTGTTTTGCTGCCTCGGGCAAGGCGGCTACGCACGTAGCTTGTGTTTAACCGGTCGGTGCCTTCGATGGCAATCTCTTCTACACTGCCTTCGATTACTTGGAGTTGGGCGACGCTGTTTTGTAGTGCTTGGGGAGGAATAATGGCTCCGGACGTAATATAGCCGTTATCTTGGTAAAGCTGATTAATAGCGTCTCGGACGGCAACCACATCGCGAAAGGTGATGGGGCGGTTAAGGTAGTCGGCGGTGATGGGGGCAAAGTCGGCTTCGTCGAAGATGGTGCTGCCGATGATGTCAAACCGTTGGATGGTGACGGTGGTTTCATCGCCTTCGGGAACGGTGGTCTCTGGTGGAGAGGGTGGGGTGAATTCTGGGCCAAGGATCTCGTCTGGTTGGGGTAAGGGGGGCAGGGGTTCTGCCTCGGGGAGTGGGTCTAGGCTGGGGGAGGCACCGTCATCGGGGATGGTTTGGGCCAGGATAAGTGGTGTTGTTTGGGCTGTAGTCTGCTGGGTTGATAGGGATTCGGCGGCGTTACTGGATGGAGCTGAGAGTAGTACTGTGAATGGCAACAACAGGGAAATAGCCCAGGGGGAGCAAGATAGAGAAGGCTTAGAAGTAGATGGCATTACTGAAGAACAGATGAACAGGGAACTGGTGAGCTTGGGGCTTGGGGCTTGGGGCTTGGGTAGATTTTGTTGTTATTCCTTTAGTGTTGGGATAGCAGATTTACTGCGCATTGTTCTGTTGGGGGTAGGCCAGAAGCGATTAGAGTCTCTTTCCTGTCACGATTACCGTGTGGAGCAAAATAGGCATTGCCTTCGGCATCAATTGCTATCTGTTGAGCCTCTACGA
This sequence comes from Cyanobacteria bacterium P01_B01_bin.77, assembly GCA_039028535.1. Taxonomy (GTDB): domain Bacteria; phylum Cyanobacteriota; class Cyanobacteriia; order Phormidesmidales; family Phormidesmidaceae; genus Leptothoe. The sequence goes on along the minus strand of JBCCHX010000020.1, from coordinate 68,496 downwards.
GAGGTGATGATGTGGTAGAAGCAATAGCTACTGTTGTTTGAGTGTCTTCTGTATAGGTAACCCAAGGAATGTCGACTTGGTTAGCGCTGGCCGAATCGTTTGGGCCAGGGGGTAAACCACCACGACCAGTAATTACAAATTCGCTTTGGCTATCGTTATTGCCAATGCCGCAGCTCGCAGTAATCTGGTTTGTGCGGTCAGTTAGGTCGGCGGGAAGTTCTGTTATCCCCTGGCTGGGATCAACATCTAAATTGTTAACTTCTACGGAACCATCATCACCTGATTGAGCATTGGAGTTAATATCATTGACATCATTAACTAATAAGCCCTGAAGATCATCACTAGATATGTCCGCCGGATTAAATCCTAAAATAGCCCTATCGACACCCTTGAGGTCAATAATACCGCCGGAGCCATCTTCAGCAGTGGCAAGAATATCATTGTTATCATTTGGGGTTGCCACTACAAATTGAGTATTGATGATTTCAATATTACCCCCATTGGCATTCTCTTGTGCACGAGCAATTAATTGACTACCGTTCGTAAGTACTAGAACTTTTATATTTTCAAATACTATAAAACCGGCTTCAGCTACGGGGAGATTAGCACGTTCCGTAGGTTGACTACTATCACGGGCGTTACTGATAAAGGAAGTTCCATCAAGAACAACTATATCTATATCTGAAATTTCAGTTAAGCCACCCTCTGTATTTATCCCCTCCGCATTAGTGCGAATCTCGGTATTCCTGAGCGTTAAACTATCTGCCTCTTTAAGTTCGATTATGCCAGCTTCACGAAAAACGCGAGGATCTCCAGTAGTTCTGTTTACATCACTGGAAATTTGGACATTGTCTAAAATCAAGTCATGGCCAGGGCCCGAAATCTCAACTGCACCTGATGCACCTACGTTAGCTACTCTAAAGTTCTGGGCAGAAGAACTAGAATTCCGGTCAGAAGAACTAGCGCTGCTAGTCACCACGATATCTCGGATTGTCAGATCACCTGTCCCCTCAAAAAACACGTCCCCCGACGAACCAGTTAATGATAAGGTTTCAATATTTAGACCAGATATGTTATCTCTTGCTATGAGTTCAACATCTCCCCCAGTTCTAAAGGAGGACACGGACGAGAGTTCTGCATCTGGCTCTAATATATTTGCTGCTATTAATAGATTAAGAGCTGCTGTTTGATCCGGCAAATTGACAATATCTGTCCCTCCTTGAGTTACTGAAAATGTTGATATAGAGACAGCGACCTCTCTGCCATTTCTACTCTGAATACTCCCATTGCGTGCCGTAATAGAGATATCCCCACCTCTACCAGAAAAGACATTTGACGTCAGATTAGAAGGACGGTTTGCGTCCACCAGTACCGATGAATCAGACGCCAGTCTGGCAACATAGACATCACCAGAAGTAGAAGAGATTTCGATTTCTCCTCCATCCCGCGCGAAGGCTGTAGTCATAGCCGAGCCTGCACTTAGAAATGAAAATGAAAATGAATCTAAATCACCTGTAGTGATATCACCAAAAGCATTCAGAGTAATTGCACCACCATTTCCACCAGATAAATTACCTGCATTCAATCTCTGAGTCTGAATATCACCAGCACTGGAAGTAATTGAAATGTCGCCTGAGCTTTGGATAGACGAGAATGCTGACGATTTCAAATCTCCGGTGTTGATATTACCGTTAGCTCGCAACAGAACCGATCCACCGCTTCCATTACTGGCAAAACTGGACGAATCCAAGTTTCCAGTCTTGATACTTCCACCCGTAGACTGAATTTCAATGTTGCCTCCACTGGTTTGATCAGAAGAGTTCAAAAAACCTGATGAATCTAAATTCTGTACATTGACGTTCCCAGCAGCTGCCAGAATAATCGGTCCCCCATCTCCATTAATACTTTCCGTAGTAATAGAGCCAACCACAATGCTGCCACGTGGCTGATTCGTCAATGATCCAGAATTAAATGTTGTTCCTCCAGTCGTCTGAGGTGGCATATTGTTTGTACTTAATGCATCAACTCCAGCCCGTAAAATCACAGCTCGACCACTAGCAAGTAAATCTTCATCGGAGCCTGAATCATCAGCTGTAAATGTATCATCTGGACCTGTGATTACAATATTGCCACCTTGAATACTGCCAGTAGCTTCTACCTTAAGTGCAACTCCGGTATAGTTACCAAAAACCACATCGCCATCCGCACTAATAATCGGATCATAAAAACTCACAAAATTCCCAGGCAGACCATCCACCGTCATCAACAACAAGCTGCCCCCACTCTCAAAATGAGCATCCCCCGAAATCACCCCATCGCTAATCAGCCGTAAATCACCCCCACTAACAAACGGCGTTTGCTCCAAATGCTGCAGGGTCCAAATATCCACTCCCTGGTTCCCTTGAATTGTCAGATCTCCACCCGCATTAGCAACAAATGCATCCGCTGCCGTATCCCGAATCGTCACCGTATCCTGCGCCAGCAGCATTAAGTCGCCTCCGGTCAGCAGCTGACCTTCTAAATACAGATTATTTCCGGCCAGCGCTAGGTCCTGACCAGTCTCTAAAATGCCCGTACTGGTAATATCGCCCTGGGTCAAATTACTTGGATCATTAAACTGCACCCCCAACGGCACACTCGCCGAAAACAACTCTCCCACCTGTGGGATCGCCCAAAACTCACTGCCATCCGCAAAGACAAAACTACTCGCCGTGCTAGTGGTAAACGAACCATTAATATCCAACCTGGCACTCGGGCCAAAAATCACCCCGTTAGGGTTCAACAAAAACAGATTCGCATCACCATTCACCCCCAGCAGGCCATCAATATCAGAAACAGCGCCTCCAGTAACCCGACTTAAAATATTTTCCACCGTGGCCGGATTGGCAAAGTAGACCCGCTGTCCTGTGTCGACATTAAAGTCAGTAAAACTTTGAAATAAATTCGCTCCCTGGGAAGTACCTCCCTCAATGAATGTGGTGGGCAGCCCATCCACCAAGCCGTTGGGGGTAACGACTGTTCCTGCTGTATTATCTGGCACAATTTGGGCAATCCCTGGGGATGCTATTGCCGCTAAAACGCCTAAACAGCTAACTGAACTACCGATGGTTTGAATAATAGATACAGCATTGTTCCGTACTGGAGCGATATTAGCCGTAGTGTCAGGGTACGATCTCAATAGTTCAAACGTCATCTTCGGTAGCTCACCAGCGTTCTGTTATTCTGCGAGCATTCTAGAGGACGGAAAGATATTAAGCGGACAATAAAGCAAGATTTTAAGATTATTTCAAAGACTAGAGATATATGGCGCTGAAATCTCCAATTTCTAGGAGCAATAATCTAGATTATGCAAAAAATATCGAATAAGTTTACGTTTTTTAATGCAAACAACCTAGGCGTTTGGATATGTAAAAATTGCATAGTGAATAATGTGACAATGAAAGCCTTCAGGTAAGATGACAAGCAATGTTAACTAATAATCCGTCAACGTACTCAATCTGCCTGAACAGGCTTCAATTAGGTGTAGGTCAAGGTGTGCGGCCCCCATGAATCCATTTCAAGATGTTTTTATTTCCTATGGTCGTGCCGACAGTCGAGACTTTGCTGCCAAATTAAATCAACGTCTAATTGAAACGGGATTAGAAGTCTGGTTTGACTTTGACGATATTCCCCTCGGTGTGAACTATCAAAAGCAAATCGACGATGGTATTCAGAAAGCTGATAATTTCATCTTTATTATTTCCCCTCATTCCGTTAACTCCCCCTACTGTGGTAAAGAAATTGAGTTAGCTTTAGCCTGTAATAAGCGAATTATTCCTTTACTACACGTTGAGGAAATTAGCCACGAAACCTGGCAAAAACGCAACCCTGATGCCAATGAGCGGGGGTGGCATGCCATCAAAGAAAAAGGTATTCACAGCAGCTTTCCAAATATGCACCCTGAGATCAGCAAGATCAACTGGGTTTACATGCGTGAGGGCGTTGATGATTTTGGAAAGTCGTTTCAAGATTTGCTAGACCTTTGTCAGCGTGATAAATCCTATGTCCATCAGCATACGATTCTCTTAAACCAGGCCCTGACCTGGGAAGAAAATCATAAGCAACCCAAGCATTTACTAGTAGAAACAGAGCTACACAAAGCTGAAACCTGGCTAAAAACAAGCTTCCAAGATCGTCAACCTCCCTGCACTCCCAATAAGCTGCAGTGCCAGTTTATTTCAGAGAGCTCGAAAAATACCCAAAATGGCATGACCCAGGTGTTTCTGAGCCATGCAGAAGAAGACCGAGACACCCTGGAAGTCATTTACGATTCCCTCACACGGGTAGGGTTAACCGTTTGGACCAACTGGCGAGATATCCAGACGGGAACAGACTTCAAAGCATCAATCAATCAAGGGATTGAGGCTGCCGACAATGTCGTTTACTTACTGTCCCCCAGTGCCCTCAAGTCCACCTGGTGTCAGTACGAGCTAGACTATGCCCGCTCCCTCCATAAGCGTATTTTGCCAGTGCTGGCTAAGCCTGTAGACCTGGATACACTACCTGACTATCTCAAAACGCTCCAGTTTATTGACTTAACGGACAATAAACAAGAATCGGACTACCTAAATGATGAGAGTGAATTACTCAAAGCCCTGAGCAAAGACGCTGAGTACTACCGTACCCACAAGCTGCTACTCACGAAGGCCCTAAAATGGGAAGAACAGCTAAAGAACCCTTCCATTCTGTTGCGTGGTCAGGCCCTACGCCAAACAGAGGTATGGCTTAAGATTGCCCAAAAACACACCAGTCCTCCGTTACCGGTTCAAACAGAATTTGTTCAAGCTAGCCTAGAACAGCCTACGGATGCGCGTCTAGGGGTGTTTATCGCCAGTGATGCGAGGGATTTAAACTTCAGCCATCGCCTCAACGATAAACTTCAAATTCAAGGAGAATCCACCTGGTTTGAACCCGATAAGGCCATCCTCGGGCCGGAGTACGACAGCCAGGTAAAAACAGGTATTGAACAAGCCGAAAACTTTCTCTTTATTGTTTCCGAAGATGCTTTAGTCGATGCGGCCACCCTCGAGGAGTTAAAACTAGCAGAATCACTATCTAAACGAATTATTGCCGTTTCCTATCGAAATGTGGATCGTTCCCAGGTGCCGTCAGCGCTAGCTAATGGCATTTGGGTCGCGTTTAGCAGCATTCATGGGGAAGACTTTACCACTGACTTTGAAACCCTCTATCGTATCCTTAAAAGCCATCCTAACCACGTGCGGGACCATACCCAATTGCTGATTCGGGCCTCGGTGTGGGAGCAGGCGGAAAAAGATGACAGCACCCTGCTACGGGGCAAAGATCTAAAGCGAGCGGAGCAATGGTATGAACAAGCCCAAACCCAAACGCCAAAGCCATCTGAACTACAAATAGCGTACATTAAAGCGAGTCAGGAACTGCCCTTTCGCAAGGTCAAGAAGCGTTCCATTTTGGGGCTAAGTATGGGGGTGACCCTACTAGTTATGGTGGCCCGAATTTTGGGTTTATTCGAAGGTCTGGAGCTACTAGCCTACGATCATCTACTGCGCCAGCGGCCCAACGAACCTCAGGACGATCGTTTTTTAATCGTTACCGTTGATGATCAGACAACAGATTTCTTTAAACAGAAAGTGATTGTAGATGACTATCAAGCCGGTTTGGGAACAATACCGGATGCCGCTTTAAGTGAAACACTTGAAGTTTTAGCCGCAAGCAATCCTCGGCTGATTGGCCTTGATTTTTATCGAGATTTTCCAGCCCAGCCTGTTGTGGGTCAGGCGCTACAAACTACGGACAACCTTATTGCTATTTGTAAGTCCAGCTATGATAGTAAAGGAATTACGCCCCCGCCGGAGGTAGATATAGATCGAGTCGGGTTCAATAACTTTGTCACAGATGCGACTGGCAATATCGCTCTGGTGCGTCGTCAATATCTAGTGCAGCCAGAGGACCCAACGTTTTGTAACACGCCTGTTTCCTTCAGTATGCTATTGACTGACCGTTACTTACAACAGGAAGGAACTTTTAATATCATCCCCACGGAAAATACAATAGATTTGCAAATAGAGGGTACAGGCTCAGTAAAGCAAGCATCAGTATTACTGTTAGACAAATCTCAAAGTGGACCCTATGTTCCGTCATTGAAGAAATTAGGTGGTTTTCAAACGCTTCTAAATTTTCGAACAGCCAAAAATTCGGAACAGTCGATTACTAAAGATCCCAGTCAGTTTGCACCATCAGTATCTTTAGAGGCCTTGCTGCAAAACCAGGTGGCAACAGAACTGATCGAAGATCGGATTGTGCTCATTGGCTATGTTGATGCTGCGGATCGTAACGCAGATTATTGGTCTAACCCCTACGGTGGCATGGCCGGGGTATTTGTTCAGGGGCAAATGACTAGTCAACTGATTAGTGCTGTTTTGGATGATCGTCCTTTGATACGGTGGTTGTCTCTATGGCAGGAGGTACTGTGGGTAGCGGGCTGGGCTGTTGTAGGAGGAGTCATTGTGCGTCAAGTGGTGCGTTCACCCCGGTTAGGGGTGGGGTTGGCAGCAGGAGGGTTGTTACTCTATGGCAGTTGTTATGGGTCTATGGTGTATTGTGCATTCTGGGTTCCTTTGATTCTACCGTTCGCTGCTTTCTCTCTCACGGCTGGAGGCGGCATACTCCTTAGCTATCGTTTGCGACACGGTTAGTTTCTGGTATTTAATGCAATTGTTTTGGCGGCGTTGCTGGTTCTCAGTATGGTTTTCCTATATCAGCAACACTGTGTCGGTTCATGTTCTTATCTTGTGTTCTCGGAGGGAAACAATGATGCAACGTCTTACTCTATCTGCTAATCACAAAAGGTTGATGAGTTGCTTTAAAGTTGGTTTAGCGATGTCAGCCCTTTGGAGTCCTATTATTCTGATGGCTACACCGGCCTATGCCAATGCGAGCGATGTATTCCGGGGTGGTGGCGGTAGAGGGGCAGCGTCAGGCCGTTCTCGCGGTGGCGGTGTGCGAGATACGCGCTGTCTGGCGAGGGCAGCAGATCAGACTATGACGGATAGTTCTCTCAATGCTGAGGGTAAAGTACAAGAAGAACAAGAAATCTATGCTCTTTTACCCGGCACTGAACAAGCAACCAGTCAATCGACGCCAAAATTTCTTCTGTATATACCCTTTGATCGCCAAGGGGATCCAATGGAATTGGTATTTGAACTGGCAATCCAAACAGCAAACGCTCAACGAAATGTGATTGAGTCCATTCCTCTACAGCTACCGAATAGTCCTGGGGTGGTAGAGTTTCAGCTACCTGCCAATCTGGCATTGGAAAGTGGCAATCTTTACGACTGGAGCTTTCGTCTCAGGTGTAGCACCGACGCGGTAAACTTATCTCTCAATACTCCAGTCGTTGAAGAGACTGCAAGTGCGGGTGACACTACTCTCGAAGCTAGTGATCTAAATATTTCGATTTTGGCTCCTACGACCCAGAATGATGCGTCACGCTCAGGTAAGGTACTACAGGAAGTGTTTGGGACTATGCGGCTGATAGCTCCCCCTGAACAATTGATATCAGCTCAGTCCACCCCCGATATTATTGATGATTACCAAGCCTATGTTGATCATGACATGTGGCTAGATTTAGTACCTGCCGTATCAGATGCTTCTTTATCTGACTTTGAGCTTCTTCTAGAACAAGAATTTGATTTGGATATTGATGCAGAACAACTAACCATCGAAATACTTGAAGCCAGTTAGTGTCTGTGCCAACAGAAATGATGGCTCCTTGATTACCGCATCAGGAGCCATTATTGATAACGTGTGACGCGGTGATTTTTGAAAACCAAAAGTACGCAATATACATAACGATATGATTAAAATCCCTTGTGAGATTTTTAGCACTGGATCTGACTTGCTTTGCTATGCCGCTGAGTGGATAAAGTCAAATTAAGTTTAACTGATGAAATTCCGTAATGGATAATTGGCAACCTGTATGAAATTTAGTGTGAGATACCAGTGCAACAAACTGTATCAGTGTCCATCAAGGACACATCCCTTTCTAAAACGTCTCTACTACACTTAATTTCAACCAAAGGGTGAATAATTATGTCTATAGAAACCACAGGCCGCTATCTAGTTTTACTCCCCGATGAAGACTTAGGGGCCGGTATTCAAGCACTATCCAATGCCACCGGTATTCAAGGTGTGGCCAGGGCCGCTGACTTTGAAGATCACGCCTTTACCACTGCCGAATTAGATAGTCCCAATGCGTCAGTTTTTGACAACCTGGGTGTGGCTGTGGTTCCCCTAGATCCAGATCAGGCTCAGTCTGTGCGGGTCAGCGCTGCCGCTAACCCCAACGTACTCGCCATTCAGCCGGAGCGGGTGGTGTATGCCCTGGGTGGACTATCCGCTGACTATATGCGGGGCTACCGTGATGCTGCTACCCACCTGTGCGATCAGGTAGAACCCCAGCGTGGTCAGGCAGCAGCTGGCAGCCAGAAAATGGACATTCCAGAGTTCAAGGACTGCAAAACAACCTGGGGGTTGCAGGCCACTAAAGTTGTCGATTCCTCCTACAGCGGTCTGGGCATTAGGGTGGCTGTACTGGACACCGGGATGGATCTAAATCACCCAGACTTTGCCGGTCGTGTAGTTCGTAGCCGCTCGTTTATCAATGGAGAGACTGCTCAAGATGCCAATGGCCATGGCACTCACTGTATTGGGACAGCCTGTGGTTCAAAAGATGTCCTAGAACTGCCTCGCTACGGTGTAGCCTATAACGCTGAAATCTTTGCTGGAAAAGTTCTCAGCAATCGCGGCTCTGGCTCTGATAGTGGCATTCTAGCTGGGATCGAGTGGGCCGTTAATAATGGCTGTGCCATCATTTCCATGTCCCTGGGTGCACCGACTCGTCCTGGTGATACCTTCTCACCCATTTACGAGCGGGTGGGGCAACGGGCCTTGAGACAGGGGTCTTTGATTATTGCCGCTGCAGGGAATGAAAGCCGTCGTGATACTGGCCGCATTAATCCTGTAGGTTATCCAGCCAATGCCCCCTCGCTCATGGCAGTGGCAGCTCTGGATAATCGGCTAGAACCAGCCTTCTTTTCTAATGGCAGCATCAATCTAGATGGTGGCCAGGTGGATATTGCTGGCCCCGGTGTAGATGTGCATTCTGCCTGGCCGATGCCCGACCGCTACAACTCAATCAGCGGTACCAGTATGGCCACCCCCCACGTGTCGGGGATTGCAGCCCTCTATGCAGAAGCAACCGGGGCTCGGGGTATGGAACTCTGGGCCTGGCTGATGCGAGATGCCCAACGATTGGGGCTACCTGGCACTGATGTGGGTATCGGTCTGGTACAGGCACCTTTGTTGTAAACGATTACCTTTTCTACATTGACGATGCCGATGCTGATATAAAGAGAGCAGCATCGGCATTAGGAATGATGAAACCAACTATGCTTAAACGACTAAATCAATGGCTGATGGTTATTATGGTGACTGTCAGTCTAGCGAGCTGTTGGCCTAGTGGATCAGATGCCATTAATGTAACCCCTGGAGGTGATATGGACAAAGTAAAGGTGACAATCTCCATTGATGATGCCCATGTCGAGCAGATAGATCAGGTAACCAATCAGCTTAAAGTGGCTGGTCTAGAAGTGGAGCAAACCCTGTCTACTCTGGGTATTGTCACCGGTTCAGTAGAGACGGAGAAAATGTCCGCTCTATCTAAGGTGACGGGGGTTGAGTCCGTCGAGGCGGATAAGAGTTATCAGCTGGCACCGCCTGATTCTGACGTCCAGTAGGCAGATAAAACAAAGAGGTCAATTACTTCAAGGCTCAAGATTTTGCAACTCTTCCTGGAGCTGTTGTAAGTCTGTCAGCGTATTTTCAAGTAATGTTTGCTGTCCAGTCTGACGATTTTGTATGGGCGGTGAGGCGATGGGGATGTTGAGCACTGGTTGAGCTTTTTTTTTGTAGTCTTCTAAGGCGGCTAAGGCGGTTTTAGAAAAACGAGTGAGGTAGTCAAAAGCTATACCAGCTGTCTCATCATCAAGTCGTGAGACATTTTTGGGGACTGGCTGCCAGTTTACCCACAGGTCAACGGGGCAAGGCTGTTCAAAAATTTCACAGGCTTTATATACCCATGCCACAATAGCCCGTTTTTTTTGTTGCCAAACGGGTTGCAATGTCTTTTCTAGCCAGTGAGAGTCTCGAACTGTCTGAAGTTCATTAGCTAAGCCTGACTGATATTGTTGCAACAGATTGTCGGGCTGTAGCCAGCCTTCTAGTTCTGCTACACTTTGTCGAAATCCTGTTTGAATCAGTTGCTGAACCTGCCGCTGGATTATGGTGCGGCGAAAGGCAGGAGACTCTGTTAGGGTTTGTAGCTGCTGTTGCAATGTTTCCTGTAGCTGATCTACTAAGGGAATTAGACGGGGCGCACGATAAAACGTTAATTGCGGGATACGCGCCAGCGCTAGGTCCTGTAAGGCTGTCTCTAGGACTGGCAGCCCGGTTGCTGCGGCCATATCTCCTTTGAGGCGAGCCCGCAGAGCTGGAAGAGCATCGACGGCATAGAGATTATTGATCTTGTCCGGCAGAGTAGTCCGAAAGTCCTGAGCTAGTATCTGCAGACGCTGCATTACCTGCAAACGCTGTTCTGGCTCTATCAAATTGAGAAAATTGACGACAAACAATACGGTGGTAATGCCACGGGTCAGAAGCCAGTGCCGCAGATGGTCTCGCTCGGTCAGGGTCATGAGCTTGCGACCATCTAACATCTGTATTACTACGTCAGTTTCTAGCAGGTGGGTATACACCCGCTGATTGTTGTTGGCTTGGTCGTCGGTTCCTGGTAGGTCCACTAGCTCCACCCCGGTCTGTAACAAGGGATGAGGGCATTGCACCTCGGCGGCCATTATGTCTTCCGATCGATCGAGAACAGCGTATTGCTGTAGTAGCTGAGTGCCAGTTTTTTCTAGAATAGTGCCATCGGCTAGGGTAATGCGGCTTGTTAGCTGTGGCCCATAGTTAATGGTGATCACAGTCCCGGTGGTGGGAACTATGGCAATGGGTAGGGTGTTCTGTCCTAGCAGTGCATTGAGCAGGGTGGATTTACCATAGTTAAAGGGAGCAAAGACACTGATGCGTAGGGTGGGATGGGAGAACAGGGCGCACTGACGCAACAGCTTGGTCTTGAGTTCAGCCTGGTCGGGATTGAGCAGTCCTAATGCTTTTAAGACTGAATCTAAGCTTGGGATAGATGGAGGAGCAGCCATCATGAATTAGCGCGGGTTACGATCGCGTTCTATAAACAACTTGTACCCAACCCAGCCAATACCAAACAATATCAGCACACCCGCAAACCACGTAGCAACTCGGATACCGACGATCACACCCACGACCAGCAAACCGAACTGTACAAACTTGGGCAGACGCTCAAACCAGCCACGGCTTGAGGTTGGTTTGCGTTTAGCCGTAGGCTGCGCCGGGTTCGCTTGCTCTATTTCCGACTCCAGCTCCCGCATCCGCACCTTAATTTCTCGCTCTTTGAGCGCGGCTTCTCGATGCTGAAGTTCTTCTTCTTTAGACTGACGCTCAGGATTCATAAGCTTGACAAACTATTGAGGGTGCTACCAATCTCTGGTTTAAAATATCCTAGACTCCACCTGTCACTTTGAGTGTCTTCAATGGCAGAGCCTCTTACCAAACCGCTACCATATCCAAGGAGAACCCAGGCAGGACATCATCCCCTGACAACGTAGCAGGATTTTCTAACAGTTGAGTATCCATGCCAGAACGATAGATCCACACTCGACGCTGTTTGCGATTAATTAACCATCCCAAACGCACACCGCTGTCTATATATTCCTGCATCTTCGCTTGAGTTTCAGGTAACGTGTCCGACGGAGACATTAACTCAAGCACAAAATCGGGAGCAAGGGGAGGAAACTTTTCTCTCTCCTCAGGCGATAGCATGTCCCATCGTTCTTGTAGTACCCAGGCAACATCCGGAGAACGATCGCCACCTCCCGGCAATCTAAAACAGGTAGATGAGTCAAATACTTTGCCGAGCCGAGCTTGTCGATTCCAAATAACGAAATCTGCATTCACCTCACTATTGCGATTGCCGGTTTCACCGCCTGTAGGTGGCATCAGTAACAAATATCCTCCCGGTGTACGTTCAAATTTGACATCTGGATGGGCACGACACAGCTCATAAAATTGCTGGTCGCTTAATGTGGTCAGTGCGCCAAAATCTACCGTAAACGTCATAGCTAAAAGATAAAAGCCTAAAGAGCAGAAAAATCTAATGCTCCAGATGTTCGTGATCTTAGCCTAAATTTTTGCTGTCTCGGTGATGGTCCAACCCTCACCAATGCCCCATTGCCACTTAAGGTGATGAGGGCGATAATGGGCGAGCAAAATCACCTGAACTAACCACTATGACCAGCAATCCACCTCAGTACAATGTCTACGGCCTCGGTAACGCTCTGGTGGATATTGAGTGTGCCCTGTCGGTCGAAACTCTGGCCAGTATCGGTATGGATAAAGGGGTGATGACCCTGCTGGATGAGGCTGTGCAGAACCATGCCATTGCTCAGCTCAAGGACTATGCCACCAAGCGCTCCTGTGGGGGCTCAGCAGCAAACACGCTCATCGCCATTAGCCAGCTGGGCGGTAAAACGTTCTACGGCTGCAAAGTTGCAGATGACGAGTATGGCAAGTTTTATACCCAGGACCTGGTGGACTGTGGAGTAGATACTAACCTGACCAGCCACGCTCCTGAATCAGGGATTACGGGCAAGTGTCTGGTGCTAGTCACCCCCGATGCGGATCGGACCATGGGCACTTTTCTAGGGATTTCATCCCAGCTATCGGAGGCTGACCTCAACCCCGATGCGATCGCAGCTGCAGAATACACCTATCTAGAAGGGTTTCTAGTCAGTGGTGACACCAGCAGACAGGCGGCGATGAAAGCAGGAAAGCTCGCTAAGGCCGCAGGCCGCAAGGTGGCCCTCTCCCTGTCGGACTACAATATGGTGAAATTCTTTAAACCGGGTCTGTTGGAGATGATTGGCGACGGGGTGGATATGCTGTTTGCCAATGAGTCTGAGGCCCTGCTAATGGCGGATACCGATGATATTGTCAAAGCCATTGACCATACCAAGACCTACGCTAAGGCCTTTGCCATTACGCGGGGTGCCCAGGGCTCTATTATCTTTGATGGCCAGCAGGTAACGGAAATAGCGCCCTACCCGGTGGAAGCGATTGATACGGTCGGGGCAGGGGATATGTACGCTGGAGCGGTGCTTTATGGTCTGACCCACGGGCTGAGCTTTGCCCAGGCAGGTGAGCTGGGGTCGATGGCCTCAGCCAAACTGGTAACAGCCTACGGTGCCCGCATGGCCACCGATGAGCTACAGGCCGTTTTGGCTACAGTAGTCGGGTAATGGGGTGTTTACCCTTTGTCCATGGGAAAGGCATTATAAATTTTGTGAATGCCTTCCCAGCCAGCTTTTTTGCCAGCATTTTGTCGAGCGATTTTTTCGGCTGACTGAGTACTGGTGGCATGGACCGCCACCAGTGTTTTGGTCCCCCATTCAGAAACTAAAACGTAATACGCCTTTTGGTCAGAATCTGGTTGAGACAACATTAAGGGTAACCCAACAACAACACTGCATATAACTCTATGTATCGCTGGGGGTTTTATGCATATTCATGACTGCGTACAGTATTTTTTGGCACGGCCACTAATCGACACGGTCACTAGTCGGCACGGCCATAGTAGGCGATGTCTGAGGCCTCAGGTGCGCTATCAGTAGTTCCTAACCAGACCCACATCTGATCGCCCAGGGAAAAGTGCCACCATTCATTGGGATGTTGGCGAAATCCAGCGGACTGCATGGCGTTGACTAGGGTGGTGCGATCGCAATGAAACCGCTCTCCCCCTGGCCGCTCAGCAAAATAATTGGGATAGGACCGCTCCGAGATTTCATCAATGGCAGAGCCCATGTCCACCACCTGCTGCTGGTTGTCCACCAGGGTAATATCGATGGCCGCGCCGGTACTGTGGGGTGGGGGGGTGGCCAGATCGGGGCTGGGGGCCGCCCAAAACTGATAGACCTGGGCCAGCAGATCCTCTTTGGGCGGATTCGTTTTTGCGTCTTCTGAGTGCTCTCGCTGCCAGGTGTGCAATAGCTGCTTGTAGGTGTAGTCCACCATAAACTGCTGTACCGCAATGGGACGATAGGCATCAAAAATTTGAATCCGCCAGCCGGGCTTTTTTTCTTGTAAGTGTTCCTGGGCCTGGAACAAGGCCTGTAGCACCCCGGCCCGTACATAGTAGGGAGAACGTTCACCATAGGGAGCCCCCAGGACCGCATAAGGATGGGGCTGGACCACGGCAAACTGTTCCAGGGGAATGGGTACGAGGGGCTCGCCGCAGTCTTGGATGGGAACGCGTTGGTAGGGTTTAGCGACCATATACGATCAGCCGACAGCTGCGGGCTGTTTTACCATTTCCACAAAGTTGGCCAGCAGCTGCAGTCCGGTTTTAGCCGATTTTTCAGGGTGAAACTGAACGGCCATGAGATTATCTTTGGTCACTGCCGCCGTAACGGTCTGGCTACCGTGGGTCACCGTCGCGGCCACGATGGTTGGGTCGGTGGTTTCGGCGTAGTAAGAGTGGACAAAATACACCCACTCGTCGGAAGCAATGGTGGCCCAGAGGGGATGCTCGGGTTGCGTAATCTGAAGCTGATTCCAGCCCATGTGGGGAATGGTGATGCCAGGCTCAGGAGTGAATTTACGCAGGGTGCCTTTGAGCACACCAATTCCTGGTTCGATGCCTTCTTCAGAGGCTTCAAACAGGAGCTGCAGCCCTACACAGATGCCTAGAAAGGGTTTACCACTGGCGATCACATCTCGGATGGGCTGGGTGAGGTTGCGATCGCACAAATGGCGCATTGCCGGGTCAAAGGCTCCCACCCCTGGCAGCACCACACCATCGGCTCGGTGGATTACCTCTGGCTGATCGGTCACTATCGGTGTTGCCCCAGCAAACTCCAGCCCTTTACAGGCCGAGTGCAGATTACCCATATCGTAATCAATCACAGCGATGGTTGGCATAGATCCCTCTAGTATGCTTAATAGGCGATGACTGCTCTATACTATCGGCTTGATTGAAGGATGGACAGGGTTTAAAGGGCCATGGCAGCACCAATATTGATCACCAGCTTTCGACCGTGGAAGGCCAATCAGGAATTAAACTCCAGCGATATTCTCCTCGCTCGGGTGATGGCAAAACTTCCCAGCCATGCCATTTTTCTCAGATATTTACCGGTCAATTTCGACTTAGCTCCAATTCGGGTGATTAACCATATCGTTCAGTATCGGCCCAAAGTTGTCGTTTGTTGCGGCATGGCAGAAACCCGCAAAACCCTAACCGTAGAACAGTGGGGTACCCATCAAGAGCAGCGGCTAGCCACTCCGATTAATCTGCAAACCCTGGTTGACAGTACAATTCATGCTGCCATCAGCAAAGATGCCGGTAACTTTGTGTGTAATCGTCTCTACTACCGGATACTACATTACTTAAATCAGTATTCGCAGCCGCCATGTCAGCCTGCGGCCTTATTTGTCCATGTGCCGCCCATCACCCCCATTAATCAAGCACTCATTGAGTTTGACTTTCTGAAAATTATTGAGCAGTTAGATACTGAGTGGTAGTTGTCCTGTATGATCCCCATGTTTAGCTCCTTAAGAATTTAAGGACATTTCTAGTAACGAAGCTACCGGCTATCCGTGTCCCCAAGCCCCCCAGACCGGAGGCTTTGAGTCTTGTTCTCCCCCAATATGTTCTTTCCCCTGATCGCCCAAGCTCCGCCCCAACAGATTGTACGACCCCAGGAGGTTAGACCCCTGCCGGCCCAGTTAGACACGGTGCCTGTGTTTAATAGCAATAGCCCTGAGCTGATCGGCACCCCCGGCATTCTGCTATCAACATTTCCGCCAGCGGGGATGGCGCAGCCAGAGGCCCACCTGGATTTTGCCTTTGAGGGCCGCTTTGATGTGTTTGCCCACCATGTTTACAAAGCTGAGGATCCTGAGGATCCTGACGACCTCAGCTCCATGTACGTGGCGATTTTGGTCCATAACCCTGGGGTGGATCCCGTCACCGTTAATGTTCTAAGCGGAGCGAGCTATCTTAGCCAGCCGGATGCTCCCTTTATTCAGCTGCCCAGCATGGTCCCCTTTCCCGCCCGCGAGCCGGTGTTTGCCGGTCCCGGTAGCCGGGTGATGGGAGATTTAATCCAGGGGCATCGCCAGGCGTCTCTGCCTGCTCAGCTGGTGGTCGCCCCCGGTGCCAGCACACTCTTGATGAATGCACCGATCCCGGTGGCAGAGCTGGATCCCCCCATCAATGGTCGCTCTACCTTGATGCAGCTAGACAGCAGCGGACCGGTCTATGTAGCCAGTCTAGCTGAGTCTGCCAATGTAGATGGTAACGGTACTGAAACTGCGCCCATCCTGGCTCAGTGGGAAACTCTATTACAAAATTCGGGGGTGGCTGGACCTCGCGATCGCACTCCCACTCCTATTACTGACAATCCCGAACAGATTATCTATGGTCGAGTAGCCGGTGTCGCCCAAGGCTCCAGCTGGACGGCTACGGTAACCGACGAAGACAACGGAGACACCGCTGCTGCGGGCAGCCTCACTATTCCAGCTTCAGGCGAAGCTATTTCCTACGGCATTAGTACCCTCTATGGTGGGCAGCTGAGTACTGGCCAAAACCAAAGCGCTCAGATGCTTGTGCGCTATGACGATACTGCCTATCAGGCCCATGGCAACTATGGCGTAGAGTACAACCTCACATTTCCACTGCACAACCCCACCGATACCCCTCAAACGGTTACCCTTGCCCTTGAAACACCGATCAAAGAAGATCGCCTTTCAACCGCAGGTCTGCAATTTTTTGAACCGCTCCCCACTCAAACCTTCTTTCGAGGTCCCATCCAGGTGAGATATCGTGACGATCGGGGGCTACCCCTCATTCGTAATATCCATGTAGTGCAGCGCCGAGGACAGCAGGGCGCTCCCCTGGCCACTTTTACCCTTGCGCCTCAAGAAAACCGCCGAGTAGAGATAATTTTGCGCTATCCACCCGACTCAACACCGCCCCAAGTAATCACAATTCAAACTCAGTAAATCAGCCTTGAGTGCTGTAATAACCCAGTCAACGACCTCTTTTCTTGATATCTCATCAAGAAATTCCGGCTAGGGAATTATTACCTCCGTAAACATACTTGAACTAGTATGACTGGCACGTTATGCTCGTATCAGAAGACACAGGGGTAACCGATTCACTTGCTCTAGCAGCTGTTGCTTGCTTGGGTTTCGGATAGATATTTAAGCAATTTTTCAACTACTTTTTGTGGCTTTGACTCAGCCACTCTAGGGGTAGGGTAGCGCCGCTCATGTCACAGGTATCAGTTATTCGTGAGCTTGATCAAAAAATCCAGCGAGCTAAAAAAGGACTGTTTACTGGGATCCTTGCTATCGGTATAGAATCGAAACCTGATGCGGATGTGGAATGGTTCCTATACTTTCTCGTTGGGCAAATTGTGTGGGCCAGTGCCTACACTCATCCCAAACGCCGCTGGCACCGACAGTGCCTGAAGTATGCTTCAAACTTTACCTCAAAAACAACTAAACCCAGACCTCATCAGGCCCGGAACTACAAGACATTGGCACAGCTGGTCATGCACCAAAAGTTTGACCGCGAGCAATTTTCTGACATCGTTAGGGGGTGTATTTCTGAAGTTCTGTTTGATATTCTTCACACAGCAACGTTAGAGTCTCAAATATCAGGGGCAAATCTGATTTACAAAGCCAGTTCCCGAAAAGGAGACAATTTTCCTTGTATCGGTCTACAAAGACCTCATATCTGGGAACATGTTCAACAAGATTGGCAAGATTGGCAACGGGCCAACCTGCTTGATTATTGTCCGAACTTAGCCCCTGTCATTGTACAGCCCGAAATTTTACAGGAGCGGACATCATCCGATCAATTTCGGACCTTAAGAAAGATAGCAAATGGTCAACATACTCTACGAGATGTGGCCATAAGTACCCACAAAAATCTAATAGCGCTTACCCAATCATTAGTGCCTCACATTCGCCGAGAGTTGATCAAACTTATCCATGTGGATGACTTATCCTCAGCTGTCAGTGTGAAGTATTTATTTGACTCAAAAAAAATCTCTTTCTCTGAAAAAAGTCTTTCCAATGGTGCTAGATTAAAGTCTAGCAATCTTAGCCATTCAAAATCAAGACAGGTCCCGATTCAGTCAGCGTTAGTCAATCATATCCCAGGCATAGTCTATATTGATGATAATCCAGCCAATTGTCAGATTATGGCTGATATTTTTCAAGGGTCAGGCTATCGCTATACCAATATTTCCGATCCCCTACAGGCCCTAACAACAGTCCTAGCGCTAAAACCTCAGCTAATTTTTCTCGATTTAATCATGCCAGTGGTTAATGGCTATGAGCTATGCGCTCAAATTCGGCGTCTTTCAGTGTTTGAGACTGTTCCTATTGTTGTCCTGGCTAACAACCGTAGTATTCCGGATCGTTTCCGGGCCAAGCTTGTGGGTGCAAATATATTTTTAGGGAAACCTATTCAGGCATCACAGGTGTTAAAGATAGCTGTCAAATATTTACAGCCTGTACCGATGGATCAGTCTGATGGCTATGAACAATATCGTTCGTAGTTTGCGATCGCATCAAAAATAAATCGAAAAATCTCAATGTCAGCATGTTGATCACTAATCTCCATAGAGAATAAACCACACTCCTCTAGCTGACCATCCTTTAGATGGATTACCGAAGCATAGGATTTCAGCTCTTTCTTTTTTGAAAACGCCAGCTGTAGTGCGCCATTTAAAAGTCCTCGATCAGCTTGAATAGAATAATCATAGTTCTCAGTATCCTTTGGAAAAGCATCTAACTGATTTATATTTTCTGCAAACCTATTGTTTTCCAAGTAAAAAATATATTGACTTTTTTTGAGAACACCAACAGCTATTTTAGCTTCAGTTTCCCTAGCCTTATTTACCTGCCCCATAAAAGATGGCAAAGCAATTGCTGACAATAAACCAATAATGGAAACAGTAACGAGAGTCTCAATCAGAGTAAAGCCCGATACTTTTTCCGATGTAGGGCTCTTAGTAAAGCGGGACCTTATAATCATTACAGAAAGAACTAGTGAATCTCATTATCTCTTGATCGAACCACCCTAACCAGATTGGTTATCGATATACCCATTATTCCGCCCCCAATCCCTTAAAAAGGGATTGCAATAACGGCTATACCACTGCGCTATATACGTTTTATCAGCTCCAAGTTCCACAGCGATATCTCCCCAAGATTGTTCCATCGGAGGTAAGCGGCGCAACAATAATGTCTGTGCGTTCACATTAGGATATTTAGCACATACCCGACTCCGAAGAACCCCATCGGGATCTTCGGTAACCCAATTTAATAAGTGGGTCAACATATTAAGAGCAAATTGAGAATCTGGTGGAGCCATTAAACTATCAACTGGGTCAAGAATTTGACCATCATCAAACTGAATAGAAAATGCATGTCTGTTCAACTGGCGGCGGCTTCTATCTCGATAACGTCGGAGGATTTTCTTAAGACGATTATCCAGCCAGGTCGTGACTCGACACACAGCAGGCTGATAACCATTTTCCGGATCATCCACATTTAAGAAACAGTACTCCCACATTTCTTGCAGAGCATCGGCATAGTAGGGGCTGGCCTCTCTCCAAAGTTTTTTGGATTGCATCACCAACCGAAAAATCTCGCTAAATGCAGCTTGCCGTTTGGGACTGCCAACAGGATGACGACAGGCTTCTGCAACCAGACAGCGTAGTCTATCATCCAACAGATGCTTTGCCCTATCTGGAGCTTTGATCGAGACCGATACAATACCCATATTAAATACCCAGATGATTTTGTAGCATACTAGTAGCTATAGCCTTGCGCCCTGTTTCAGGGACTTATGCAATACCAATGAGTGTTGTAAAAATATGCAACAGAAGTTTACCTTTTGGTTTTCCTGTGATCACGTTAGATTCAGATACACTCACTTTCTATAGCTAAGACTGCTGGTACACAAGTGCTGAGTAGATAAATTAAAAAATATTGACCGAAGTCAGGTAGCCTTTTGCAAGGTAGCAAGTGGTCTTCATAGCTAGCCGCTATGAAGACCACTCGTATCGCTTGAATTAATAATACAAAACACTTTTATTCCCATAGCTAGAACACCTTCTTTGCTGAACACACATGCATATAGTGAATGTAAACAGTAAAATATCCTTAAATCAAATTTTATAGATATTAGCCTTTAGCCTTTATAAAAAGGGGCATACAGCAGATTGGGGTGGCATTGAGTTTGGGGTAATGTACTGTATAATTTATGTATCTTTACTTAGAGAGATTATCAAAATTTTCTCAGTAGCGTTACGTCATGCACGGTTCATCTTCAGATACACCACACATCTACGATATTCTGACCTCTAAACCTGCATCTTTAATCAACCCATGGGCCGCCTAGCTTACGGAGAAGTTTCTAGGAACAAAACGTGTCAGCTGCTGGAAGCATTGCTAGATTTTAGTAATGACCACTTAGACCCTGATTTTTCTGAATACTTGAGGAAAAAAGGTTTGCGCTGTTGCCATGCAGACTGGCAGACAGACTCACCCAAACTAGATATCTACAGCACTCGTCCGCTGCTGATAGAGCTGGTAGAGTTTAGATATGGTTCCCAAGCACTGATAGATAGTAAACCCAAGCTCAAGGAAACCTTAGACCATTTAGAGCAAACGCTCCAATGCCTACGTTTGCGTGGGAAAAAACAGGGACAGCGCATCGTAGACGGCACATTTAACCTTTGGTCTACTGATACAGCATTTAACCTAAGAGAACTAAAAGCACGGTGGCCTGAGCTAAAAGGTCGGGGAAAAACAGCCTCTAAAGACATTGAAAATGATGACGTTATTTCCTCCCAGTCAGATGTTGATGGTCCTTCTCAGCCAAACGAATCTGATTTTTGTGAGGCTCCCCAACCCTCTCGTTCTGCATCTCAAGCCCACACGTCAGACTACACAGAGTCCTCGACAACTCCAGACTCTAACGATAGTTGGGAAGATCTCTTTGATCAAGTTGCTGATCTGCTAAGAGAGTCCTTACCCCATAGCCCCTTACTGCGCTCAGTTATCAAACTGTTCGGCATGGATCCCAAAGCTCGTATTACAGCAGCAGACTGTCAGTACTTGCTTCAGCGTGTGCAAAAAATGTGGCTCCAGGACTACATGCGCAATGCCCTGAGCTTGAGTGAGCAGTGGCAAACCCTACGCATAGATTTTACCAATCGTCAGTCTGCTCTCGCCCAGTATCGAAATATCTGCTGGGAAAATCCCCAGTTCCTTGATGAGCTCAATCCACTGCCCCCCGATACAACGCTGAGCGAGCAATTTAATAAAATTAAGCCCTTACGTCGTTTACTTATCCTGGGTGCGCCGGGTTCTGGGAAAACTATTGCGTTACTGGAACTACTGCAAGATTTGCATAGAATGGCGGCGGAAAATCCCAGTCAACCGGTCCCAGTGGTTTTTACCCTATCGACCTATGGTTCACCGCCTGCGGGCCGTAATTTTACAAACTGGCTGATCATGCAGCTAGAACAGCAATATAGCCTTGACCCAGCTCGCGGACGTCGTTTTATTGAAGATCAAAAGCTGCTTCTACTTCTGGATGGCTTGGATGAAGTTCGCTCAAACCTTCGTAATCTTTGCATCCGTCAAATAAATCAGTTTCTGCGCACCTATCGACATACGGAATGTATTATCTGTAGTCGCCTAACAGAATATGAAACCGCTTCCGAAGCGCTGCAGCTAGAAGCGTCGCTTAAACTACAGCCCCTAACTCCCAACCAAGCTGCTGAATATCTAGAACAATTTTCCACCCATCAAACTCTGTTAGGTCTAATTCAAGCTATTCAAGAGAATAAAGACTTTCAGCAACTAGCTGAAACACCTTTGATGCTCAACGTTATGGCTTTGGCGTATCAAGATCAACCGGTATCAGAGCTGCAAAACTTTACATCGCTAGACGACCACCGAGCTTACTTATATGATGCCGTTTTAGAACGCTTGCTCCAGCGAAAACAACCGTTAGACAAGCGCTTGGCATCTACTCGTCAGGGCAAGGAAGCCTACTCTCAAGAGGAAATTCGAGCCTGGTTAATCTGGCTCGCCAAGCATATGGTTGATCATGACCAAACAACGTTTTTTATTGAACAGCTTACGCCTGACTGGTTGGATACGAGCCATCAACGTCAAGGGTATCGATTAAATAGCCATATTCTTGTAGGTATTTTGGTAGGCATTATTTCGGCCTGTCATATGACTCCCATAGCAGGGTGGCAAGATACCGCGGGAGCCGCTAATTTTTTTCTTCCCCTACTGAGAAGTGGTGTAGGCAGCTCCGTCTTAGCGAGTGTCTTATTTATCGGCCTGCGTAGAATCATGCCGCAGTTATTAGCCGGGTTTATTACAGCGTCTGTCTATGTTATTGGCTTTGGTATGCTTGCCCATCCTTTTATCAGGGTAGGTGACCATGGAACCTACCTGTCCCAGTTATCTCCTATTTTAATTGACTGGTTGGGAATGGCATTATTTTGGGGTTTAATGCGTAGCCAAATTGTTGTCATCCATAAAATAACCTGGTCCTGGTTAAGTGCCTTGCGCTATATGGGAATTGGTAGTTTGGCCTATTTACTGCTGTATTTGCCTCTACGCCTATTTTTACTCCATGAGTACCAGGGATATTACGAATATGAGATAGCCTACGAGCTACTGCTGATAGCTGGTTTCTCAAGTACCTATGGCGGCTTCTCCCTGGGCCATGTGCTTGAGCCAAAGGACATTGTTCTACCTAACCAAGGTATGCAAACAGCCTTGCGTAATGCGGGCCTACTTGCAGTGGGAATGGGACCGGTGGGTATGTTAGCAGCTTGGCAGTATGCCCACGGGAACCCCTATGAATATGCCATGCTTGCTGGCGCTATTGGATTATTTGCAGCGTTATTAGGGGGACAGCGCTCCGGTCAAGTTTTAATTCAGCATTTTATCTTACGCCTTATCCTTTGGTGGAATCGCTGTACGCCTTGGAACTATTCTCGATTTCTCAATTTTGCCACCCGCAGCATGCTCTTACGACGAGCTGGAGGAGGCTATTTGTTTATGCATCGTTCTTTTATGGAACATTTGGCTAAAAAAGTTTAGTCTCTTTTTGAGTCAAGCTGTTCTATTCCTAATTGGCTTGGGGAGGGGTGCGAATGGGAGCAATCTCGGGTACTGGGAGCACTGTAGGCGGAGGTGGCAATGGTGGCAGACCTTCTGGGTCGGAGTTTTGCTCCCCTGTCTGGGGTGAACGCCTAGATGACTGAATTGGAATGGGCTGAGCCCCCGATACAAAGCCGACCTTTTCGATAATGACTGACTGGGTCACTTCCTCTTCTAGCTCATTGACCCCTCGCAGGGTAATGGTTTCTGCTCCAGGAGCTGCACTGAGGGTGTAGGTGATCTGATTGCCGACGACCTTTCCTGGGGCTGGTAACAGCTCTACTTCTTGGGCATGTTGTACATCCCAATTTAACGTAATATCTATTTTCCCCCGTGCCGGATTTAACACATACACCTGACGAGGCGTTTCTTTGACACTCTTACCATTGACCGAAAACTCAACAATGGCAGGGGCAGGCGGTTTTATGCTCACTGTCGGTGTCGTTTGCAAGATGGGTGTCTCTTCATTCCCATCCATGGTCACCACAGTTAGATAAAATACATAGTCTCCGACCTGGGTAGCCTGGGTAGGCACATTGTTGCATTGTAGGATCTGTGCCCCTGTTTCACTATCGGCAGGAAGGACAGAGCAATAGTCCTCTAGCGCGAGCATATTGGGTAGGGCTGAAGGATTATCTTGATCATGAAGAAATGGATAGGTGACAGCTTTAGTATTCTCGGCCCCCTCTGGGGATAAACTCGTTAAGCGCAGTTCCCGAATATCGGCGGGGTTGCTGATTTGCCAGTCTAACTTGATCGGAATCAGTTGCGGATCTAGGTTTTCTGGAGCCACATCCTGGGAATCAGTATCTGAGCCTGTAGAGAACTCTTCAGCTAGCAAGCTCTGTGACTCATTGGTGGTTGGTGTGGTGGTTGGGAGAGTTGTCGTAGCTGATGCTAATTCATCACCCAACACGCTCACTGTACGATACTCAGTCTGAGTTGTCTTAAACTCTAAAATCTCTGGTGGGTCGGCAGCTGCTACAGTGACTGTCTCTAGGATAGCCTTATCGGCAAGCTGCTGTGTTTTGGGTTCTCCCCAACCTAAAATATTTTTAAATGAGGCCAATCTACCATCTTTAACAGTTGTATCAGTAGCTTTTTCAACAGTAGTTGGAGCGGCAGCATCGTTGGTTTGTCCTTTACCTGTAAAAACCTGTAGCTTAAACTCATAACTTCCTTCTTTAGGCTGCCGCTGTGAGGCAATTGCATTGTCTAAGTCTTCCACATCCTCGGTTAAAAAATCAGTAGGTACGATTGTTCGACACTTTAAATATTGTGGATCAGCGGATAATCGTTTGGCCCGACGATAGATTCTTAGTAAAATTTGTAAGGGAGAAGGGTTATCGATCCCGGTTTCTAGGCTACAGTTTCCGTTTTCAATTAAAGGTGGATATAGAAAAGTATCCACACTTTTTTCATCAAACTGCTCTGGCAAAAAGTTTTCGTCGATATCTACAAAAATACGAGATAGCTGAAAAATTTCTGTTCCGTCTTGGCTAAGGACTACCTGCTGAATTTTTTTAGGGTTAGTAATCTCCCATCTAAAGGCAATGGGTTCCGGTTTTCCTTCTTGATAACTGTCTTGAGTGGTACTAAATTTAGTGATTTTAGGGATCAGACTAGGTCGCCAGACAAACATGTGCCAGGCTAATGCCAGCAGTCCTAAAGATGCGGTCGTAATTGTAGCTAACAACAGGAGCCAGAAGAGCCATCGGCGTCGCGCTTTTAGATTGACGGCTCCTGTTGGCAGAGGGTGCGGTAGAGCTGGATTATCGTTACCATCGTTGGGTGTATTCTCAACTAGTAGGTCAAACTCAATGGTTCGAGCTTTTAGCCGCCATATCTTTTGCCACCAATGTCGAGGGTTGACAAACAGCTGTAATGTCGCGTTTTCTCCAGGAGTTAATTGAAGAGTCGTGGGCTGTAGTCGATAATGTAGAAGACGATCAGGATCCCAACCCTGCAGTCTTAACTGTCTATCAATGTTGCCTCGATTGTACAACACAACATCAAAATATCGATTACCGAGGGGAACCGACAGGGTTTTGGGCATTAGTTCAATGGTAAGACGCTCATCGATTTCTAAGGTAAAGTAAACAATCTTGAGCAGGGTGATCTCAGGCCGAGCCCTAGAGGTAAGCCGCAGTGTTGGATAGTAGCTACCGGCAGGAGAATATTGGGGTGGATGCAGTGTGACGGTGATTTGACCGCTTTCCCGGGGATTTAGCTGTAGACCATCGGTGAATGTGACCACCCCCGGCACAGCAGCATCGCTCTCCGGATATTGAATGGTCAACCAGTCGGAGGGGAGATTATCACAGTGTAGAAAGAATCGATCGGTCCGCCGGGATGGATTATCAACCGTGAGGCTCAAGTCTAAAGTGGCTCCTGATTTGAGCACATGGGGATGCTCTGAATCGGTGACTGGCGTGACAGTTAGATGTGGCTCACTGCGCAGTCGAGCTTCTTGCTCAGACGGTAGAATGTGAAGCTGTTGATTGCGCTGCACGTCTTCTCCCGGATATTGGGAGGAACGCATACGAATGTCATACCCATAAAATCCAGCTTCAGCCTGGAGAGGAACGGTAATTGTTAAGGTGACATCTAAGCTCTGGTGTGGGGCTAAGGTAAGGTCGGATTCAGACTTATCAAAGTTTACCCACTGGACAATCCCAGCTGAATGCTGATCTGCGGCCTCTACCCACAGCTCCAAGTAGGCTGCCCGGTCACCGCGATTATGTAATGTAACAACACGATGGATTGGCTCTCCACCTGGTTTGGTGCCTTGATTATCTCCTTGGATATCCAAAAATAGATGTTGTAGTGTCGAGACCATAGCTAGCTGCGGGGCATAGGGTTGATGTTAAATTGTCTATTGACAAGGGTTGGGAGATAGGGCTTTACGAAACAGTTGCACACGATGCTCCGCCGTATCTGCAGCAACAAGAACGATATCGTTTGGATTTGGGTGTTCTCCATCGTTAGTTGTGAGATGAATATCGACGCTATTGAGGGAGCGTTTAGGAATACGCGCTAACTTAAAATGGTCGAGTTGATTATTGTTATTGATGCGCCAAAGGTCAATGTGGCCGTTGTCGCCGGTGCTGGCAACGTAGCAACCATCGGCTGTCATGGCTACACCTCGAACTGCTTGGCCGTCAAAGTTCTGGGGCCACTGCAATAATTTAGCTTCCTTGCATGTAGCGATAAAGAGTTCATGACCACTTTTTTCGGTCTCGTCAGCTAATGGCGAGCGCTGGGTAGATGTTTGAGCACATTGAATCAAGGTGTTCACGTTCCACAGTGTGATAAACCCAACACTGTCTGCTGTGACCATGCGGGTGCCGCCGTCAGCCACATCCAGACTGGTAAGATAGCTGTTGCTACTGATAACTGGCGGAATGGCAGGGGCATGGTCCTCCTCCATAGGCCAGGTATAGCGAATGTCATATGCACGGCTGCGCTGCCAGTCCCATAGGACTAAGCGGTTAAACTGGGTTGCGATCGCAACCCAACTTCCCCCAGATACCCGCTCAATCACATCCAACGATGAGATCGTTACCCCCAAGTACAAAGGCTTGACCAAGTTAGTCTGACGTTCCATATCCCACTGGTGCACCCGTCCGCTGCCGTGGCCGCTAAACAAGTAGCGAGAATTTTGAGTAAAGGCCAGATCAAAGACCTTGTCTAAACGAACGCCATCCAGGAACGAGGGGATATATTCAGGCGGATCAACCTTCCACAGCTGAATTCCCCCATTTTCCAAACCAACGGCAATCTGTTTATTCCCCGCAGGTAGCGGTTCAATCACCCGTATTGCTGACTGAAATGAGTGGTTGTCAGTCTCAATCTTTTTACGAAACTTGAGACGACGAACATCCGGGAGCCATGCTCCGTGCAATACCTGCCAGCGTCGTAGAGTTTGGTCTCTAGAGCCACTCGCTACCGTATCTCCATTGGACATCAACACCACACTATTTACTGGGTCCCTATGCAGCGGACGCGGTGACAACAGCCACAGCCAGCCTAGCCCCAATCCACCTAAAAGCAATAATAACAACTGCAACCATCCAGGAATGACCGGACGTAACTTGAGCGTCAACAGCTGACTCGCTGGTTTCACATTTACATTGGCCACAGCCTCAGCTGAGTCAGCATAGGTAAGCTGAGGCCATACTTCAATTTGCCGTGTTTGAGTCC
Organism: Cyanobacteria bacterium P01_B01_bin.77; assembly: GCA_039028535.1. Lineage (GTDB taxonomy): Bacteria > Cyanobacteriota > Cyanobacteriia > Phormidesmidales > Phormidesmidaceae > Leptothoe. The sequence goes on along the minus strand of JBCCHX010000020.1, from coordinate 40,857 downwards.
AGCCCACATACGGACGGTGGGTCTTAATTGTTAGCGTCTGCTCCACAGCTGCAGCTGCTGCTACCGTAACCTGACTGGGAGCCACATCATCGTCAGACTTTAGACCGGATGGCCCAGGCTGTAGCAAAATAGTCTGAAAGACATTACTACAATTTTGAATTAAAAAGGTATAGCGAGCCGTCTGTTGTCTCTCAAAAGACCACCAGAGTGACTTATGCGGTACGATTTGTTTGGCCTCAACAACGGTCACCTCAGTGTAACCAAAGGGTAAAATCTCTAGCCTATTGCCAATGCTGGCGCTATTACCCTCACTATCTGTTGCCTCCACAGTAAATGGGCGAATTTGTTGTAGATTCTTAGGAATAGGTGCAGGGGCACACCAAAACTCAGTTTCAGCTGAACCCCCTGCCTCGATCCAAACAGATTGCTCAAATGCATCGGGCAGCCAGTCTAGCTCCAACCCCTGTAGCCGCACATTTATCTGGCGAGGAGTAGGATTAAGGTTGTAAACCAAGATGGGAATCCGCAGGCGATTGCCGGGGGTAACCTGCAGATCCTGAAGGGGTAAATAAACCCTCAGCGTTTTCGACGGTCGGAGAATCTGAATGTAGAGCGGTTGACTCACATCAACATCAGAGAGTTCTGCAGAGGAAACGGTTAACTGCGCAGGAATGGTTGTTCCGTAGGCTGGAATCGGAGCCTTTGTCAGGCTAATATAAAATGTTGTGTGATCGCCGGAGGGCTTTTTTGCGCCCACGTTAGGCTCCACCCGATACCATTCCCCCGTATCGTTGGGGGTTTGTCCTTCTATGTGCAGGGCCACTTGGAAACTGGCAAACACCTGGCTCAGATTAGTTACTGTTACCGCCATGTCAGGTGGGCCACCCGCAACAATCTCCTCCTCACTGGGGGTAAACACAATGTGGTGGGTAGAAAGTTCAACCTTGATGGGAGTCGTCACAATCATACGGCCTCAATCATGCTATTGAAAGAGCTTACGGATATGGCTGTTATACCAGACGTAGTACAAGAGGTTAATCCCCAGCTCATGCCAGGTTCTAATGTCTGAGCGAGAATGTTCTTTTCCCTCCCAATGGGGCAATATTGCTGAAGGTACGATTACAATGCGATCATCCACCCATAGGCTAAGGGTCTCATCAGGGAAATCAGGTAGTTTCCCAAACAAAAAAGGCTGTCGCGTGATTTCGTGGGGAGGAACAACAGGTTGTAAATTCAAGCTCCGCTGCAGACGTTTTACACTACTATGGAACGCCTGGTCAAACCTATCAGCAACAATAATCAGGTTTCCTGAATAGCCTTTTGTAGCCTGCAAAAGCTTTGAATGCCTGGGATCCTCAGACCGATGCCACTCCATAAGGCTGGTGCCATCCAAGCAGATCGCATCGACAGCTATATCTGTGGGGGTGACTGTTTGCAGCTGACCGTGCAAATTAGGATACAGAACCTGCATTCCCTGTAGTAAAGCATTTAAGGCTCGGTGATGGTGCTGATGATTAGGGAGTATCCCTAAGGTTAGGGAGCGTTGCGATCGCACCTGTGCAAATCGGCGATGGGTCAAATCCAGCTGTCCCAGAGCAGGCTGCAGACCCTGGGGCATAGCTAACCCTGATTGACTAGAATGCTCAGACCCAATGCGAATCCGACAAAGCTCAATATCTCTTGGCTCTAGCCGATTGACCCGCTGATCAAAGCGAAACTGTTCCTGCAGCCGATCTGTTGAATTTGGTAGTTCTAAGTGTCTGGGATCCACATGACGAATAACAATGTATAGCGTCTGAACACCCAGCGTCAGCGGTGGAATGGTAACCGGATAGGTCCGGTCTTGCTCCTCACCAACAACTATAGGATTACCTTCCCCATCAATGGCCAACCCCGGCTGGACTTCAATCCAACTTTTAGCTTGAAATTGGGAAGCTGTTCCGTCCGGGGGCGTAATCAGCTTCACCCCTAAGCCATACACAATGCCAGGCTGCCACAGCGACTGATAATGCACATTTTGTCGTTGCCGATGATAGTGATGAGCCAACTCCCAACGCTCAGCGTTGATACGCAGATTGTCCTGTACATTTAGCTGGGTCAGTGGCGTCAGCGCTGGCAATGGAAACATGTCTGATGGCATAAACTCATTCATTTTCCTGAAAACAGTTCCGAGGCTGAGATGCTCTTAATTCACCTAAATCAACAGGACGGTCTCCAGGCATCTCAGTCCCTTCCAAATGGGTATAGGCAATCGTAATCTCTTCTAAGCTGGCGAGGTGCAGTGTTGCATTTTCTAAGGTTGCCTGGGTCCAGTCGGCATGGTTAAACTCGGCATAATCCAGGTTGCTCTCTTCCAGGGATGCGCGTCGAAAATTAGCATGGTGCAACACTGCTGACTGCAAATTAGCGCCAGTCAAATTGGCCCGTTCAAAGTTTGTTCCTGTGGCTGCGTCTGTACTCCCATTGGCAAAACAGATCTGACTTAAATCTGCACCCTCCAGATTGGCTCGCTCGAAGTTCGCATTCGCTAGGGAGACAACATTACTTAGATCAGCTCGACTCAAATCACTACGGCTAAAATCAATGTTGGCACCTCCCGGTCCTGCAAATGTTGTCTGTCGCAAGTCGACACGTGCCAGAAAAGCCCCATCTAAAATCGCGCCAGATAAATCAGCCTGGAGTAGTTGTGCCTCCTTCAAATTTGCACCCACTAGCCTGGCCTCGGTCAGATCCGCCGTAATTAAGTTAGCTTCATCCAAATTCGCGCCGCTCAGATCGGCGGCGGCTAAGTTCGCAAAGCTCAGATCTGCCTGGCTCAGATCGGCGGTAGCTAACGTTGCCCCAGACAGGTCCGCCGCCACAAATCGACTCTCCTCTAGATCAGCACCTGCTAACCGAGTCCCAGTGAGTTTGGCATTGCTAAAGTCGCTACGCGTCAGGTCAAAACCAGAGAAGGTTAACTCACTTAGATCACTATGGCTAAGATTTGCTCCAGACAGTCCAGCCTGTGCACCCGCTTCATCATCAATATCGGCCAGCGCCAACAGGCTGGGATCTTGCTGCACCTCTGTCGGCTCATTGACCAAGCGCCACGCCAGCTGCCATTGGGAATCTAAATCAGCGGTAGCAATATCATCTCCAAAATTAGTTTCCGCTAGGTTAGCTCCTACTAAATTAGCCCCTGCTAGATGAGCATCCCGTAGGTCAGCACCCCGCAGATCTGCATTGAGTAAATTAGCATCCACTAAGTTAGCGCCCCGCAGGTTGGCCCGTCGTAGATCAGCCCCTGCTAAATTAGCAGCTTGTAAATTGGCTCCCTGTAAATAAGCACGTTGCAGGTTAGCCTGGCGTAAGTTGCAGCCACGACATACCCGCGTTTCCCTAAGTTGTCTAACTTTGGAGGATTCTTGAGCATAGGCAGGCGACAAAGTTGTACCAAAAAGCAACAGTGAAACGCTCGTTAGGCAAAAGGAACGCTTCAGGGGAAAAAATAAGGGTCTACTACCAAACACAATCACTAATACATTGAAGCCATAAGGATGTCTATCCTTCTACAACGTCAAAAGTGGCTGAGTTTCGCAGTATCGTTACGCAAAGATTTAAGACGATGTTTCAGGGATGGCAGCGTGTTATTCTCAGTTTTGACATTGTTAGAGTATGGTAAACCTGAGCTATTCGACTATACGGTCACCAATCCTAAGTCTTGCTTGCCGCGCAACAGATCGGTGATCTCGTGCTTATATGCTTGGAACTGCCTGGCCCGTTTCAATTCATAAGTGCGTTCTTCTGGCAAATCAACCATAATTTCTCGCTGGATGGTGCCAGGGCGGGCAGTCATCACATACACTCGCTGGGATAGAAAAACGGCTTCTTCCACATCGTGGGTGATCATCAAAATGGTGCAGCGGGTTCGTTTCCACAAATCTAATAAAAATAGCTGCATAGCTTCTTTGGTTTGCACGTCTAGTGCGCCAAAGGGTTCATCCATAAGGAGGATTTTGGGATGGCAGGCAAGGGCACGTGCGATCGCAACCCGTTGCTTCATCCCCCCCGACAGCTCCTTAGGTAATGACTTAGCAAAATTCGCTAAACCTACCACATCCAGATAGTAGCTCGCCCGCTCTCGCCGTTGTTTTTTGGGCATACCCTGTAGCTTGAGACCAAACTCCACATTGCCCTGCACCGTCATCCATGGATAGAGCGTGTACTTCTGAAATACCATCCCCCGGTCAGCCCCTGGCCCCGTCACCGGTTCATAATCGACGGTAATCGCCCCACCCGTGGGCATATCTAACCCAGCAATCAACCTGAGCAGCGTTGATTTTCCCGAACCCGACGCCCCCACCGCACACACCAGTTCCCCCGTTTCCACATGCATATTGATGTCTTTGAGGGCCATTAGGTGACCTCGTTTGGTGGGAAACTGCTTATATAGCTTAGAAATTTCAAGATGCATGACTAATCAAAGGCCCACTTACAACTGGTCTTGAGCACCCATCGAAAGATCAAATCCAAGGCAAATCCGATCACCCCTAACATAATCAAACAGGCAAAAATCTCGTCGGTTTTAAAGAACCGCTGAGCCAACAAGATTCGTTTGCCTAGTCCCTCTTCTGCAGCCACTAGCTCGGCAATTACCACCAGGTTCCAAGACACCGCAACATTAATGCGGAAGGTATCGATAATACTTGGAACTATATAGGGTGTGATTACCGACATCAGCACCTGCCAGCGCCGTCCTCCGAGGGTATAGGTAGTTTCAATCAAATCCTTAGGAACAAACTTCACGGCATCCATAATCATGAGGATGTTAAAAAACACGGTGCCGATAAAAATAAGCGCAATTTTAGGTTCTTCATTTAAACCTAGGTAGATAATCAGCAGCGGGATAAATGCTGGAGCGGGCATATATCGCAAAATGCTAATAATGGGTTCCATCATGGCGCGAATACTGGCAAAGGCCCCCATGCTGATGCCCAGTGGAATCGACACAATCGCTGCTAGGGTAAACCCAACGGTCACCCGTCCAAAGCTGGCCAGAATATCTTGGGTGATAAACCCTTTCTCCCATAACCGGTGAAAGGCACTTATAACATCTTGGGGGCTTGGTAAAAACTTAGGATTAATATCTGTATAGTTGGACAGTATCCACCAGACCGTCAGAGGTACCACCACTGAGACCACGATCAGCACCCAGCTGAGAGCCTTGGGAATATCTTCAGCAATACGCCAAAACACCATAGGCTCTAGGCTTTGTGGCGCGGGCTCAAAATCATCTTTAAATGGTTCAGACGCCTGGATCATGATCTTGAGAATATATAGAAAAAACAGGTAAGGGCGCACCAGAGTGCGCCCTTACATTTAACTAAAACTCTTCTGCATAGGCTTTGACAAACTGGTCGTCTAAGATAGCCCCTAGATCGTCAGGGCCAGCTTCGATAAAGCCCACATCCACCATAAAGTCATTCATTTTTTGAGCAGCAAAGGGCATATGTTTCATGCTGTTACCTTCACTAAATGCCTCTAAATTCTCTTCTATGGTGAAAATGCGAGTACCTGATCCAAATGTTTCGTATTCCTCAACCGATACTCCCGAACGATCGGCCATGATCTTAGTGGCCTCATCGTGATTTTTATCAATGTAGTCAAGGGTAGCAAACCAGGTATTCACCAGAGCCTGCACTTGGTCAGGTTGCTCATCAATCACTTTTTGACTAACCACCAGCAGATCAGGAATGGTGCCTGGATATTCCTTAGACGATAGCAGTTCCTTACTGCCTTCACGCTGTAGCGCAATCCCCCAGAATGGTGGCCAGCCAGCAAAGGCATCTACCTGGCCTGAGGCAAATGCCGCCGCTGCTGCGCCAGTTTCGAGATTTTTGATCGTAATATCTGAGCGAGACATCCCCGCATCTTCCAGAGCCTGAGTTAACAGAAAATCATCTACCACCCCTTCTTCAAGGGCAACGGTTTTACCCTTGAGATCTTCGATACTGTTAATGCCCTCTGCCACAATCACCTTGTCATTACCGGCCGAATTGTCATTTACCAGCACCGCAACTTCGCCATTGGCAGCATCCGCCGCAAATGAAATCGTATCGTTTAGGGTTTGGCTATTGCCATCAAGCTGCCCGGCGGCTAACGCTTCCATAGATGCCAGGTAGCTGTCAAACCACTTTAGCTCTACGTTGGCTCCATTGGCTGCAAATAGCTCTTTCTCTTCAGCCACGGCCCAGGGTAACCAGCCGGGCCAGTTGCTATAGCCAATGACTAAAGGAGCATCATCAACCGCAGCGACCTCTGGTGTGGCAGCAGGTTCAGAACTCGTTTCTGGAGCGTTGCCCCCACAGCCTACGGCAACCACCACACCAAAGATAAAGGCTAAACAGGTAGATAAAAATCGTTGTCGTCGCATCGTTCACCTCGTTACATTGACAAGCTATCGGGGGTAGTAGTTGTCTTGCTTTATACAAGACCTCAAATTGTCATACTGTCAGCTGTAAACGGTTTGACTGCTCTGTCACCGCTTGTTGGATCCATTCAAACCATGCTGCCAGACCATTTCCAGTTTTTGCAGACACGCGAAAGATAGTGGCATGGGGATTAATCTGTCTAACGTTGGCTTCGATTTGGTCCAAGTCCACATCTAAATAGGGAGCCAGATCGGTTTTTGTAATCAATAGACAATCCGCTTCTCGAAACATCACCGGGTATTTCAGCGGTTTGTCTTCCCCTTCGGTAACGCTGAGCAGAGCCACTTTGGCATGTTCACCCACCTCAAATTCGGCAGGGCATACTAAGTTACCCACGTTCTCGACCACCACTACATCCAGGCTGGCTGGATCGTAGTCATGCTGCAGCTGGTGAATCCCACCTGCGACCATTTTTGAGTCTAGATGACAGGAGCGACCAGTATTAATAGCAATTACCGGCACCCCGTACTGACGCAGACGATCCGCATCTAGTTCGGTGGTCATATCGCCTTCGATAACAGCAACTTTAAGATTTTGTAATCCTTTCAGGGTGACTTCTAGCAGCTGAGTTTTGCCTGCGCCGGGGCTGCTCATCAGGTTGAGACAGGTAATACCCCATTCGTCAAAATGGGCGCGGTTGTGGTCTGCTCCACGCTGATTAGCATGGAGCAGGTTCATTTCTATGGCAGCGTCAAAAGTTTGGTGCATGAGATTTTAGGAGACGATAAGCAATAGCTAATGGGTGGGCTTCGTGAGGATGTTCCATGGAACATCCTCACGAAGGGAATTTCCTCAAACGGCAATGTATTCTAGATGGTCGATTTTTAATTCGCGACCCGAACGAATGTCTTCCATGGGACTATTACAGTCAGGACAGGCATATTGACCACCAAACTCAGGATAATAATCTGCACGACAGATGTGGCAGTGGGCCACCAATGGAATATCTTTGATAACTAGCTGAGCGCCATCGAGAAACGTGCCCTGGGTTTGAACCTCAAAGGCAAACTGTAAACTGGCGGGCTCGACACAGGTAAACGCCCCAACAATCAGATGAATCTTTTGGATGGTGGGACGTTTAGGTTGAGCCTCCCACCAGTCGTGGATAGTGCCAATTAAGGCTTTGGTCATATCGGTTTCGTGCACGGCAACGTAATGGTTATGGGCCAATGGGGTAGAGGCGTTCCATGGAACGCCTCTACCATCGGGTTTGATTTATCGCCAGCCGCTGCCGACGTCCATATTGGCTTCGGGATGAATGTAGCCGGGGGTACTGGCGCGAGGTAATTGCCCCGATTGCACTAGATGGGCCATGGCATCGCAGATAACACGAGTGGCCATAAGAGAGGTCATATCGCTAACGTCGTAAGGTGGGGAGACTTCTACCACCTCCAGGCCACATACGGGGGCGCTGCGAATGATTTTACCTAGCAGATAGAGGGCCTCACGGGGCAACAGACCGCCAGGTTCGGGCCAGCCAGTACCGGGGACAAATCCGGCATCAATACAGTCAATGTCAAAACTAATGTAGACACAGTCGGTGCCGTCCAAGGCTCTCTCTAGGGCAAAGTCGGCGGCGGCATCTAAACCCATTTCGGTAATGTCGGTGACGGTGAGAATATTGGTGGCTCGCTCACGACAGACTTTTACCCCCTGGCGCGGTACCTGCCAGCCGCCGATACCTAACTGCACCAGGTTTTTAGCCGGGGCGTTTTTTATATTGGTGGCATGGAACCAGGGGCAGGTATGCATACGCTCGTCTAAGTCGGTTTCCTGGGTATCGACATGGCGGTCAAAGTGAATGATGCCGACTTTTTTATCTCCTAGATGACGACACACACCTCGCACAGTGGGAAATCCAATAGAATGGTCACCGCCGAGAATAATGGGAAACGCCCCGGAGCTAAAAATGTGGGCAATGCCTTTAGAAATTTGGTCAAAGGACTTTTCATTGTTGGCGGGAATAGTGAAAACATCGCCCACATCACAAAGGGTAATCTGTTCTCGCAGATCGATACCCATCTCAAAGTTGTAGGGGGTGTAGAGGGCGGAAATACGCCGGATGCCCTGAGGGCCAAAGCGGGTACCAGGGCGGTAGGTGGTACCGGAATCGTGGGGAACGCCAACAATGGCAATGTCGTATTCACCGACTTTGCGTACGTCTTCTATATAGGGGGCCTTTAGAAAGGTGTTAATTCCGGCGTAGTGGGGCAGCTCACCGCGAGAGAAGGTGGGAATGGTGCGATCGCGAATACTATCGGCCGCCTCTAAGCCATACTCCAAACCCTGAGAAACTTCCTGCTGCCAGCCTGTCAGGGGAAGCTGGGCCTCACGTTCCAGGGCACGATTAGCTTCTGAGTCGGCTGGGTTACGAAATGTGGGTGTCTCACTCATGATGTCGATGTATAACGCCAAAGGGACAGGGCATCACTGCTGATATCAACAGAAGATCAAAAACTTAAAGCCCGAGAGAATCTCCTAGCAGAATCATCTGCTGAACGACTTCTCCCGGGCTTTTATCCCGCCGTGTACCAGAAAACTGGCGGCTTCTCTCGGTCCAGACATCTAACATTAAGACATCCCAAAATATTAAACCGGAACCCTAGAAACCATATATTTATCTTAATTAGGTCTAGTATTCAAGCTTGGCTCCCTTAAAAAAGTGTCTTGCTTTACCAAATCATATATTTTAATTGTGACGTATTATTTACAGCCATGAAGAGAAAATTGGAGCATGGAATTTGATCAGTACAGCAACTCATGTGGGACTATGATACCTTTTTCTCCAGTCATTTCTTGGATCCTAAAATTAGGCGATATAACTAAGTGGTAATCATCAGAGCAGCATATCCAGACGATGCTGATGCGTTGGCTCAACTGGCTGAACGTACCTTTCGGGATACGTTTATGACTGAGAACAATTCAATAGAAATGGCCCTCCACTGTGCCCAGAACTTTGGCCCTGAGATCCAGCATCGCGAAATACAAGATCCAAACTACGTCACGCTCTTAGGAGACTTGGAGGGGGATCTTGTGGCCTTTGCACAAGTCCGGCTGCACTCACCTAAAGAGTGCATATGTGCCAAATATCCCTCGGAACTTTATCGATTCTATGTTTCTAGTGAGTGGCATGGCCGAGGTCTTTCGCATCAGGCCATGGCTCAGGTTCTAGCGGCAGTCACCCGCAGAGGCGCAGACTATATCTGGCTTGGCGTGTGGGAGTATAACCCAAGGGCGATAGCTTTCTATCGTAAGTATGGATTTAGAACTGTGGGCGAACACATATTTCAATTGGGTACCGATCCACAGCGGGATCTGATTATGGCAACAGAGCTCAGCGGTCAGTCTTCGGTATAGGGCACTGTCAACTAGTTGTGGCCGCAGATTGGTCTAACCCCTAAATTAGCAATCGTGATTTTCGAACTGTTGTGTTTTTCCGTACACTTTTTGCCTAAGGCTAGGGGCCATGGATGCCTTACATGTTGCAGCGGCGGTAACCGCCGGAGCAGATGAGTTCATTACTAGCGAAAAACCGATCAAGTCTATCTACCGAACGCCTAGCATTCCAGTAATTTCACTGTAGTCTTGATAACTCTCACCTAATTTGGTGCTAAGAGGATTGTGACTGATTTCCGGGATAGATGAACATTGCGGTTAGGTGATGGCTCAGTTTAAGTAGAAAAGTGGGGGGAATAGGAAAATGAAGGTCATGCAGTCAAATCTAATTTGAACGCTTCTAGCAGTTCACTGACTCGCCTGTGTCGGCCATGGTCGACGTGCTGCAAAATCTCCATGGCATCATCAAATTGCCATGCGTAGCTGCATCGAATCGCAAAAGCATCTGACGGGGTTGAGTGCTCGGTAAGCAGAATTAATTGCTGAGAACATGCCTCAACTTGAAACTGTCTCAATTGAGTACTCCTGGGGAAAACCTAATGAGATATGCCCACACCTTGCCGCCGTGGCTGTCTGCATATCTCATGCAGTCTCGAAATCTCGCACTTTTACTCCTTAGGTTGTCAGGTGAGCCAGTTTTCCTAAAAACCCATATAACCCGATCCGTATGATCCAATAGGGCATGGTGGCGGGCCTTGAATGTGTCTATATCTAATGGACTGCGCTGTACTTCCAGCGCTACTCTTAATGGCTCTCTCTCAGGAGCATTGACTAGAAATTGAACATCAGGTCTACGTTTTGAATTGCCTGGTATTGGTAAGTTATGAAAAACATTGCTGACCGTAGCGAGATAGTCAGTTTCAATCTTTTCAATCATCATCTGACCAATTAGATAGGCAATTTGGTCATGTTCTGCCTGGGTGCAATCCTTCCCATAGCCTGAACCATGCTTATAACCAGCCCTGGTGTCTCTAGAATTCCTATCCTGCCTATAACTAGCTCGATACCTGACTGCTATCTTAGGGTTCAGTTTTCCATCACTAATCCATCACTAACTACTGCTGCCGCACTCATGGCTCTGGTGATTCTGGGATTCACTTCACTGATGGCATAATCAGCCCGCAACTGTAGCAGCTCAATTTTTTGTTCATCGTTTAAGGTCTGCTCATGTTCATACAGTTGCGGCTGACTATATTGCTCAGCCATAGACCTGTCATACAACCACTGAGATTCTTCGTTATATCCCAGCCTACTAAGTTCAAAAGAAAGGCATTGCGGGCACGAACACAGGCCAGCTCTGAATAGTGCTGTATCAATTCCAGGCATGGCAGAAGGTCGAGTTACTCGCTCATCAAATCGGTTGGCCAGATTGAAACTGTCGAGGGTCATAACGTCCGCATTGTATGCAGCTACCGCAATGGTAGCCAATTAGAAAGGGCACTGTGTAGGGCTGAAAACTATACGGTGAAGAACTTTTAGGAAGATATAGGACTTGAAAAATACTTTATAGAGGCGTGTTTAAGGCTGAAAGCGACACGGCGAAAAGCTTTGAGCGATGTGTAAGACTTTTCATATAGTCTGGCTCAAAATATTCCACCCGAATTAATTACCGCATGATGACTGCTAACGACTGACCGATCAAACTACAGACAAAACGCTCTAACTGGTGGGCATGTTTCGTTTTCTGTAACTCAGAAGCTATCGAGGGTGTGTTTTAGCCATACTAGCGGCCATGCCCGTATGGAAAGCAGCCTATGAATATCGCTAAGATTCGACACCGCTTTTACTTATTGAAAGATGCACGAGACTATCAGATCGTGTGTCTAAGCTTATTTTTGGTGATGGGTGTTGCTATGCGCGATTGGTCGCTACAGCCGACCATTGTAGCTACGGCAATCTTTACAGCTTTGATTAGCCAGGGCGTGCTGACGTGGCTAATGTCGCAAAAGTCATCAGCTACGGAACCGTTACGAATAACCGATGTTAACTGGCGTAGTCCATTGATTACAGCGCTGGGTCTGAGCCTGCTGCTGCGCACCGACCATATGGCTACGATGATGCTGGCGGCTGGGCTTGCGATCGCAAGCAAATTCCTCCTCAAAACCAACAACAAACATTTCTTTAACCCAGCCAATCTAGGCATTATCGCTGCCCTCACTTTAACCAACGATGCCTGGGTGTCCCCAGGGCAGTGGGGCGATGAGATTTGGTACGGTTTAATCTTTTTAGGCACTGGCGGCATGGTGCTGAAACGGGTAGGTCGCTGGGATACCACCGGTATGTTTTTGGCAAGCTACGCGCTACTAGAGGCAATCCGTAACGTTTACCTTGGCTGGGCTTGGGATGTATGGGCACATCGCATGATGAGTGGCTCGTTGTTGTTGTTTGCTTTGTTTATGGTGACCGATCCAAGGTCGATTCCCAATGCGCGACCAGCGAGATTAATTTGGGCTTTGGCAATTGCGGTGTTGACCTTTGTCTTGCGTAACCAGCTTTATCTATCGACGGCTGTTTTTTGGGCGCTGTTTTCTCTGGCTCCGTTAACAATTGTGCTGGATAAGCTATGGGAGTCTCCCAGGTTTGAGTGGAATAAAAGAGAGAGCTTAATTTTAAGTTCCTAAAGTCAGTCAAACAAAGGGCTATCGTGTTGAGAGGCTTGGGGATAAGTGGTTCCCCTTGCCAAGGCTGCGGTGTACACACAAGTATTGGAACTTAGCGGTTGTGTGTACATCGTAGCTCGCCAAGGGGAAGGCTATGTACAACAAAATTTGCGCCCTAAAAATCTTTACGCTCCTCAAACAATTCAAAACTCTCACCCCTGTCAATCGTGGAGAAATTCTCAATGTTTAACCTCTTGCAGATGGCCGTGGCCACCATCATCGCCATGGCCACTTTGTTCATTCATCCCCAACCTGCCCATGCCTTTTGCGGCTTTTATGTCGCCAAGGCCGACACCAATCTCTATAACAAAGCATCCCAAGTCGCCATTGCCCGCGACGGTAACCACACCGTCCTCACCATGGGTAACGACTACCAGGGAGACGTCAGTGACTTTGCCCTGGTGGTGCCCGTGCCCACCATCATTGGCGAAGACCAAGTTGATGTGGCTGAGTCAGTGGTGCTAGATCGTCTGGATGCCTTTAGCGCACCGCGCTTAGTGGAATATTTTGATAATGACCCCTGCGAGATCATGTACGGGTTTTCAGAAAATGATCTCGCAGGAGTTGCGCGCAATCGCGTTCCGGCCTCCGCCTCCCCAGCACCTGAATCGTCAGAATCTTTGGGGGTGACTATCGAAGAACAATTCTCGGCAGGAGAATACGACATTCTGATTCTCAGCGCTCGCGAGTCGGACGGGTTAGAAACCTGGCTGAGACAAAATCAGTATCAGCTGCCCGATGGAGCCAGTCAGGTACTAGCCCCCTATATTCGCCAGGGTATGAAGTTCTTTGTGGCCAGGGTCAATCTGGAGGAATTTGACAACAGCGGCTATCAGGCCCTGCGGCCATTGCAGATTACCTATGACTCATCTAAGTTTATGCTGCCAATTCGGCTGGGTATGCTCAATGCCGATGGCGATCAGGACCTCATCGTTTACTTACTATCGCCGGAGGGCCGCATTGAGCTGACCAACTATCGCACGGTGAATATTCCGACAGACATTGATCTTCCCCTATTTGTCCAGGATGACTTTGGCAGCGTCTATCCAGAAATGTTCCAGCGACGCTATGAGCAAGAGAATAAAAAGGTAGCATTTCTAGAATATGCCTGGGATATGCGCAGTTGTGATCCTTGCTCTGCCCCGGTCTTGAGTCTAGCTGAGTTGGAGGCAGCCGGTGTCGATTGGATTAGTAACCCCTCAAATCCCTTATCCCGGCGACCCGCTCCGGGATCTGTTATTGCCCCGCCGTCACCTCGGCCAACGTCTATATTTATCTCTCGACTTCATGTGCGCTACAGCCGCGACAAGTTTCCTGAGGATCTGATGTTTCAAACGACGTCTAACCGTCAGTTTTTCCAAGGGCGCTATATCACTCGCCATGCCTTTACCGGTAGCCTCGATTGTCCAGCCCGCTTACGAGAGGACTATCCCAACGCCGAAGCGCGTCGTCAGCTAGAGGAGTGGACCGGACAGGACTACCGCAAGATTGTTAGCAATGCCCAAGAGCGTGGTCGTGAGTATTTACGAAGCTTAATGGCCCGATTTGAGCGCGAATCTCAGAACCTGGCACGTCTGACGGGTCGCGATATTCAATCGATCCGTCAGCGCATTAGTAACGAGGTGCCTCAGCCAATGCCATCTCCCTGGCTAATTCGGTATCCCAAAAGCTAGGTTCGCCTGGCAAACCGTTAGAATAGCTAGAAATTGTGTCTGGCTGTTCTAGCGATTTTTCTATGGGTTTTCGTATGTTTCGCAGGTGGTCTTACTGGCTAATGAGCTTGGTGATGGTGGTTGCGATCGCAAGCTGCTCTCTAGACAACTTTAAAGCCAGCGATACTGAATCATCGCGGCTAGTCGATAGTATCCTCAGCGATCCTAAAACCTTTAACTATCCCCTCAGTAGCGAACGACCCAATATTTTTGGGCTCACCTATAAGGGGCTAATCTCTGAAAACTACGAAACGGGCGAAATTGAACCGGAGCTAGCCGAATCCTGGAAATTTTCTGAGGATGGCTTAAGCCTCACCTATACCCTGCGCGAAAACCTCAAATGGTCTGACGGTGAGCCCCTCACAGCTGACGATGTTCTGTTTACCTACAATGACATCTTCTTAAACGATAAGATTCCTACCCAGATTCGCGACATTTTACGTATTGGCGAGGCCGGTCTACTCCCCACAGTTACCAAGCTCAATGAACGCCAGGTCAAGTTTGAGGTGCCTGAACCCTTTGCTCCATTTTTACGGAATACTGGGGTCAATATCATGCCAAAGCATGCACTAGTGGATAGTATTAACCAAACCGATTCCGACGGTAATCCGTTGTTTTTATCCACCTGGGGTACCAACACACCGCCTCAAGAGATTGTGTGCAATGGTCCCTATCGTCTCAAGGCGTTTACTCCGGGTGAGCGGGTCGTCTTCGAACGTAACCCCTATTACTGGAGGACCGATGACGCTGGCAACCCTCAGCCCTATATCGAAGAGTTTGTCTGGCAGGTGGTTGAATCTCAAGATAGTGAGTTTGTACAGTTTCGCTCCGGTGGTCTGGACTTGGCTGCTGTAAAACCAGATAACTTTTCTCTGCTAAAGCGGGAAGAAGAACGCGGTAATTTTACAATTTATAACGGTGGACCGGCCCCCAGCAGTCTGTTTATCTCGTTTAACCTCAATCAAGGCTCCCGCGATGGTAAACCACTGGTTGACCCGATCAAGTCTCGCTGGTTCAACACTTTGGCATTTCGCCAGGCCGTAGCCTATGCCATCGACCGACCCACCATGCTCAACAATATTTATCAGGGTCTAGGAGTACTGCAGAATTCTCCGATTTTTCCCCTCAGCCCTTACTCCGCTAGCCCAGAAAAAGATGGCATCCGGGCCTATGACTACAATCTTGAAAAAGCAAAAGAACTGCTTCTATCGGCTGGCTTTGATTACAATGCCAGTAATCAGCTAGTGGATGCTGACGGCAACCTAGTGCGATTTACCCTGATTACTAACGCAGGCAATAAGGTACGCGAAGCTTTGGGGGCTCAAATTAAGCAGGATCTGAACAAAATTGGTATCACAGTAGATTTCACTCCCATCAGCTGGGGATCCTTAGTGGAAAAACTAGGCGACAGCCTGGAATGGGACTGCCATCTGATTAGTCTTGGGGGTGGTCTAGAACCCAACGGTGGTTCCAATGTCTGGAACCCAGATGGGGGGCTGCATGCCTTTAACCAGAAACCATTACCGGGGCAAGATCCGATCGAGGGGCGAATCGTGGCCGACTGGGAAGCCAAAATTGGTCAGCTTTACCTCCAGGGGGCTCAGGAACTCGATGAAGCTAAGCGACGCGAAATCTATGTAGAGGCCCAGCGCATCGCCCAAGACAATCTACCGTTCATTTATTTGATTAATCAGTACTCAATGGCTGCTATTCGTAACAAAGTCGAAAACATAAAATACTCCCCCCTGGGAGCCTTGTGGAACGTTTACGAAGTTAATCTATCCCAAGAATAGTTTGTAAATAAATGGTCCACTTTGATACAGAATCGCAATGGACCCTTAAGGGAATTGGATGTTATAGGTCAAGCGACCAGTACAGTAGTCATAATCTGCGTACAGAATAGACGTTTATCCATCTTTCAAATTATTGAGATCTTCAATTGATAGGCCTATCATTCATCCTTAAACTGGCGACTGTATGGCAGCGCCCTCTAGATAGCTCCCGGCACTGTTTGTATCGACTAGCCGTTCCGTCACCGCTTTTATAACTCTACCTATGGACGATATCGCGAAAGCCTATACCGTACTGGAGTTAGAGCCCGGTGCTTCACTCTCAGACGTCAATCAGGCTTACAAAGACCTGGTATTTATCTGGCATCCGGATCGGATTCCAGCTGATAACACACGGCTACGCGATAAGGCCCAAGATAAACTCAAACGTCTCAATAATGCCCGTAGTCGCCTGAAGCAACACCTGCGTGACGACAAAAAGAGCTCATCGAAAGCGGAAAAATCTAAAAAGACGAGTAACTACAATCCTGAGCGCTATGGCAGCAGCCGCTATCGCTCCTACAGCCGCTACACACGTCCCTATGGCTCTAGTAGCAGCACGTCGGGATACACCACCACTGCGCAGAATGGCAGCAGACGACCGACTGAAACCTATCGGTCTAATAATGGCTGGGCCAACAACGGGCGAACGAGTTCTAGTAATACTAGTTCTAGTAATAATGGCAACGGCTCCGCCACGTCCGCCCAAAACAGCGCCGCAGGGACTAATGGGTCTTCAGCGTCTAACGGCAATGGTGCCAAAAATGGATCGACCAACGGCTATAATTCAAATCGCCATAGTGTTGCGAATAGTAACAGTGCTGCTAACAGCCATAGCCCTACAACGACGACTAGCGGTCAGGGTAATGGTCAGGGGTCGACGACTGGTAGAAACGGCAGCGGGACGCGTCGCAGCATTGAGCGTGATGCCGCCGCCTATAGCCCGATGCCTCGCCCTGTCACCGACGGCTATGCCGACTACATCTACCAGGTGCCTCAGCCCACTCCCTACACTCCGCCTCAAAAATCCCCTACTCGCAGACATCCTGACTTGGAAGGGTCTGACTTTAAAGGTGCCAATCTGAAGGAAAAGGACTTTTCAGGGCGAAACCTGAGTAAATCTAATCTAGAGGGTGCAGACCTCAGTGATGCATTTTTACATAAGGTCAACCTTAATCAGGCCAACCTTCATAAGGCTAAGCTTTTTCGAGCCAACCTGTTGCAAGCAAATCTGAGCCATGCCAACCTGCGGGAAGCCAACCTGATTGGCGCGGATCTTAGCGGATCGGACCTTAGCGGAGCCGATCTCAGCGGGGCTATTATCGGCTATGGCGACAAGATTATGGTTAAACTTACAGCGGCTAGGCTAACGGGAACGATCATGCCCAATGGCAGTATTCATGAATAAGCAGGCCTGGATAATAAGGTATTCGGACCACCCTCGGTGTATGGCTTAACCGGGCATATCCTCTAGGTTGGTCGCATCCCACTTGAGGACTGAGGCATTTACTCCTTGCTCCTGTTTTCGTTTAGAGTCAGCCTCAAACCAACCGATAATCTGTGCTGTGGTTAGCTGATCGACAGAGACTTCGAGGTCTTTGGCAATAAATGCCAGTAGCTTTGCCGTCGATAGGGTTAATCGGGTTAGGAATTTTTCCGGTGTCGTTAGCAGGGCTTTGTCCACATCTGCAGACTCTTCCGGCGATAAAAACTGTAGGGTTTGGTCAAACATAACGCTTCAATAACATTGAGCACCATTACACACCATTGATGTGGGGGCGTTCCATGGAACGCCCCCACATCATTGGCAAAATTATTTTTTCCGAATTCGATAGCCACAGAGGTTTTCCCCTCGTACCAGCCAATGCGTCCGTTCCACCTGGCAGTCGGGTAGGGCCAAGGCGAACATGGCTAACTCATGACCACAGACAGCCGGGTAGGAAGCCGCTACTTCGGAAATGGCACAGTTGTATTCAGTAATAATGTAGGTATCTTCGTCGTCGCCAGCATGGAGCTCGGCCATGTAACCTTCGGCCTGGCGTAGATCTACTAAATGCTGAACCCGCTCGGGAAGTGGAACGTTGCCCAGGGTTTCATAGTAATGTTGGGCCTTACGCTGCCACTGCTGCCGAAGGATAACCCCCACCTGCTCAGCGCCGACAGTTTCTGTCAGGGTATCTAGCAACGACACGGCAAATTGGTCGTATTGAGATGGAAACTGGGCTCGGCCTTTGGAGCTGAGCTGGTAGATATAGTTGGGACGCCCCATGCCTGACTGGATGGCTTGGTGCTCTACCAATTCCTCAGCCTGCAAATCTTTGAGATGTCGCCGAATGGCCTGGGGACTCACCCCCAAACTCTCTGCCAGGGTCTGTGCTGTCGCCTGACCTGATTTTAGTAAAAACTGGAGGATATCCTCCTTAGTGGATGGCTGCTGCAATGACATCATCGGCCCTGAAGTTGCGATCGCAATATTACAGACTGTAAATAGTAAAACTAACTGTTCCTACTTTAGCAACATATATGTTGCTAAAGTCAGCCAGCTCGATTACTCTTAAAAAAGAGTTAAGCAACCTGTGTGTTGTTTAATTATAGAATCATCTGGTTGTCTCAGCATCCCGTTCACCCATGAGCATAAGTAAACCCACACAGGCCACAGACAAAAACCTTGAGCTGATGCGGAATTTTGCCCAAAGCTATGCGAAGCGCACTGGCACTTATTTTTGTGCTGATCTCGGTGTGACCTCAGTGGTGCTAGAGGGTTTGGCAAAGCATAAGGATGACTTTGGAGCACCCCTATGCCCCTGCCGTCATTACGAAGATAAGGAAGCTGAAGTCAAAAGCAGCTATTGGAACTGCCCCTGTGTACCCATGCAGGAACGACAGGAATGTCACTGTATGCTGTTTTTGACAGAGGACAATGCTTTTGCTGGCCAAGACCAGGAAATTTCGTTCGAGCGCATTCGCACCGAGACGAACAAGTACTAGGGAGTACTAGATATCTCGGCTATGAGCTTGCGGTCTAGTCGTGCCCTATCGTTCGGCACATTTGCGCAGATTAGCTAAATACATTTAATAAATACCGTCCATCCCCTCTCCTCAACCTTCTCGGTTAACCATGAGCACTAGCGTTCAATCCGTTGTTAGTCAGCCCTATAAGTACGGATTTGTCACAGACGTAGAATCCGATGTCATTCCTCGCGGGTTGAGTGAAGACATCATTCGTCTGATTTCTCAGAAAAAGAACGAGCCGGACTTTATGCTTGAGTTTCGACTCAAGGCCTATCGTCAGTGGCTCAAGATGACAGAGCCAACATGGCCCAACGTCAACTATGAACCCATCAACTATCAGGACATCATCTACTACTCTGCCCCCAAGCAAAGTGAAAAATTAAAGAGCTTGGATGAGGTAGACCCAGAGATTCTAGCCACCTTTGAAAAGCTAGGATTACCGCTGTCTGAACAAAAGCGACTCTCCAATGTGGCCGTCGATGCTGTCTTTGACAGTGTTTCTATTGCCACCACCTTTAAAGAAGAGCTGGCTGAGCACGGCATTATTTTTTGTTCGATTTCAGAGGCGGTTCAAGATCATCCAGAGCTGATTAAAAAGTATCTGGGTAGCGTTGTACCGTCAGCCGATAACTATTTTACGGCTCTCAACTCAGCCGTTTTTAGCGATGGGTCTTTTGTCTACATCCCTGAAAACACCCAGTGTCCGATGGATCTGTCTACCTACTTCCGAATCAACAACGGAGACTCGGGACAGTTTGAGCGCACCCTGGTGATTGCCGACAAGGGCAGCTCTGTTACTTACCTAGAGGGTTGTACAGCTCCCATGTACGATAGCAATCAGCTGCACGCAGCTGTGGTTGAGCTCGTCACCCTAGACGATGCCAAGATCAACTACTCCACCGTACAAAACTGGTTTGCTGGCGATAAGGATGGCAAAGGCGGCATTTATAACTTTGTCACCAAGCGTGGTCTCTGCTCAGGCAAAAATTCTAAAATTTCCTGGACTCAGGTGGAAACAGGGTCAGCCATTACCTGGAAATATCCCAGCTGTGTGTTAGTGGGTGATAACTCCGTCGGCGAGTTTTACTCGGTAGCCCTGACCAACAATATGCAGCAGGCCGATACCGGTACTAAGATGATCCATGTGGGTAAAAACACCCGCAGCACGATTATCTCCAAGGGGATTTCCGCTGGTAACTCTAAAAATAGCTATCGCGGTTTGGTTAAAGTAAATCCTAAGGCCGAGAACGCCCGCAACTACTCCCAGTGTGATTCCATGTTGATTGGCGACACCTCCAATGCCAACACTTATCCATACATTCAGGTACAGAACAACACAGGGCAGGTAGAGCATGAAGCTTCCACCTCTAAGATTGGGGAAGACCAGCTGTTTTACTTTGCCCAGCGCGGTATTTCGCCTGAAGATGCCATCTCGATGATTATCAGTGGTTTCTGTCGCGATGTGTTTAATAAACTACCCATGGAGTTTGCAGCTGAAGCCGATAAACTGCTGGCCTTGAAATTAGAAAATTCTGTTGGCTAAGCGCCCCATCCAAGACGCATTTGAAATGATTAACCCAGACGCAAAGACAATTCTCTCTGTTAAGGATTTACGAGCTAGCGTAGACGGCACCGAAATTCTCAAAGGGTTTAACCTTGAGGTCAAAGCTGGTGAAATCCACGCCATTATGGGCCTCAACGGTTCCGGTAAGAGTACTTTTTCTAAGGTGCTAGCGGGTCACCCTGACTATGAAATTACCTCAGGGACAATCGAGTTTAATGGAAAGGATCTATCTGAACTAGAGCCCCATGAGCGGGCCACGGCAGGTATCTTTTTAGCCTTCCAATATCCTCTGGAGATTCCTGGGGTGAGCAACCGTGAGTTCTTACGGGTGGCCTACAATGCCCACCGCAAGGCCCGTGGTGAAGACGAGGTGGATGTGTTTGACTTTGATGACCTAATCGAAGAGAAAATCAACATCGTCAAGATGGATACGAGCTTTCTCGATCGCAGCGTTAATGAAGGCTTTTCCGGCGGAGAGAAAAAGCGCAATGAGATTTTACAGATGGCGCTGCTGGAGCCCAAGCTAGCAATTTTGGATGAAACCGATTCTGGATTGGACATTGATGCTCTAAAGACCGTAGCTGAGGGCGTTAACAAGCTGGCCACACCGGACAGTGCCAACTTGGTGATTACCCACTACCAACGGTTGCTTAACTACATTGTGCCGGACTATGTCCATGTGATGTGCGGTGGGCAAATCATTAAAACTGGTAGCAGAGAACTGGCTCTAGCCCTTGAGGCTAAAGGGTATGAATGGCTTCTAGAAGAGCAGGCGGTGGCATCATGAGTACAGTAGTCGCCGTGCGCGATCGCTACTTAGAATCCCTGCTGAGCCAAGCCACATCGGCAGCTCAAAACTCTCCCCTGGCGCTAAATACATTGCGAGCTGCGGCCCGAGCCCTGGTGCAAGAGCGAACCTTTCCGTCAAAACGGGATGAGGAATGGCGCTTTACCGACCTGTCTAGTCTGCTAACAACGGATTTTCAAACTCCGGTGAGTCTGAGTGAGCTGGCTCTAGCTCAGGCTAAAAAACAATTGACCGATATCAGCCTGACCGACAGTTATCAAGTTGTCTTTGTAAATGGCATCTTTGTCGAAATCCTGTCTAACTTGGGAGACGGCGTTAATGTTCTCAGTCAGCTAGCAGCTACGCCTGACTGTCTGGCCCAGGTCCAGGGTAGCAACGAAGTCTTTACGGCCCTAAATACCGCTGGCTTTGCTGACGCGGCGGTAGTCCACATCGCCAAGAACACGATACTGGAGCAGCCGGTTCAGACGATCTATCTGACCATCGGGGATGCTTTATTTGTCCAGCCCCGCTGTCTGGTTATCGCCGAAGCCAATAGTGCAGTCACGCTGGTAGAAGAGTTCCACGGTGCGGGTTCTAGCTTGACCAATGGCGTTACTGAGGTTTGGGTGCACGACAATGCTGAGGTGACCCACCTACGGCTACAGCAGGAGTCTGCTGAGACTGTCCACATTGGCAAAACCGCCATTTCCCAGGCCCGAGATAGTCGTTACCGAACCACAACGATCAACCTGGGAGCCAGCATCTCTCGCCATAATCTGGAAGTTTACCAGACCGGCCCCCAAACAGAGACCACACTCAACGGTCTTACGGCTATTCGAGGCAAACAGCTAGCCGATACCCACAGTTTGGTAGCCCTTAGCCATCCCTACGCCACTGCCAATCAGCTGCAGAAAAACATTATGGATGAGCGGGGTCACGGGGTGTTTAACGGCAAGGTTTACGTCCCTCAAAAGGCGCAGCTGACCAATGCATCTCAGCTTAATCGCAATTTGTTGCTGTCCCCTAAATCTAGAATAGACACTAAGCCTGAACTGGACATTGTGGCAGACGATGTAAAGTGTGCTCACGGGGCGACTATCAGCCAGCTGGCACCGGACGAACTTTTTTATCTACAAAGTCGGGGCATCAATCGCGACCAAGCCCAGCGACTTCTCATTTACGCCTTTGCCATGGAAATTATCGAGCCGATACCCGTGGCTCCCCTACGAGAGCGTATGACCCAGTACATTCAGCAATGGACGGTGTAGGCAATGACTTTGACAACGGCTAAACCCCTGGCCCATGATGTGCGGGCAGATTTCCCGATTTTGGAGCAGGCGGTGAATGGTAAGCCGCTAGTGTACTTCGACAATGCGGCCACGTCCCAAAAGCCCAAAGTTGTTTTGGATGCCCTGCTGGATTACTACAGCCAGGACAATGCCAATGTTCATCGCGGTGTCCATACCCTGAGCGCACGGGCAACGGCGGCCTATGAATCCACCCGTGACAAGGTTGCGGCATTTATCAATGCGGCTGGTCGTGATGAAGTTGTCTTTACTCGCAATGCTAGCGAGGCGATCAATCTGGTGGCCTATGCCTGGGGGATGAATACGCTTAAGGCTGGAGATGAGGTGATTCTGTCGGTGATGGAGCACCATAGTAACTTGGTGCCCTGGCAGTTGGTGGCCCAGCGTACGGGAGCGGTTCTTAAGCATGTGCAGCTGACGGATACCCAGGAGTTTGATTTAGCCCACTTTAAAGAGCTGGTTTGCGATCGCACCAAACTCGTCGCCATCAACCACGTTTCCAATACCCTCGGCTGTATTAATCCGATCGAAGACGTGATTAAGCTGGCCCACCGCCAGGGCGCAAAGGTTCTAATTGACGCCTGCCAAAGCATTCCGCACATGCCCGTAGATGTACAGGACCTTGACTGTGACTGGCTCGTCGCCTCAGGTCACAAAATGTGTGGGCCAACGGGCGCTGGTTTTCTTTACGGCAAGCTCGACATCCTTGAGGCCATGCCCCCCTTCCTGGGCGGTGGCGAAATGATCCAGGATGTATTTTTGGATCACTCCACCTATGCCGAACTGCCCCATAAGTTTGAGGCTGGTACACCTGCCATTGCCGAGGTGATTATGCTCGGGGCCGCAGTAGACTACCTGACGGGTATCGGCATGGACCGCATTGCTCAGTATGAACATGAGCTGACTCGGTATTTGTATGACCGTTTGGCCGATGTGCCTAATCTTAAGCTATACGGCCCTAAACCCAAGACTGACGGCAGTGGTCGGGCTGCGATCGCTACATTTACAGTAGAAAATCTGCACCCTCAAGACCTCTCTACATTCTTAGACCAGGCCGGTATTGCCATTCGCTCGGGTCACCATTGCACTCAGCCATTACATCGGTTTCTAGGCACAGACTCCACGGCTCGAGCCAGCCTCTATTTCTACAACACCTACGCCGAAATCGACAGCTTTATTGCCGCCCTTAAGGACACTATCAAGTTCTTTGGCAATATTTTTGATTAAGCTTATCCTTAGCTTTTTATATTGACCAATTTTTTATTTTCAGAACAGTACTAGTTAATATGGAGTGTCTCGGAGGCATCCTTATGGAATAAGCCTGATGTTGTCTTGTTGGCTCCCAACCTAACCACATCGGATTAGTCCATTCTTAAGCAATCGGGATGTCGCTTGCATCTGAGCAATCTAGTCAATTAGCCACCTCTGTTTTTTTAGACAATCGCTCATCTCATTCTGTATTAACCCAGGCAATCCTAGAGCTACGCCAATGCAAGGCACTCTACAGTGGTGATGTAGATGACGCAGCCGCAGCGGTTGTCTACTCCATTGTCAAAAATTTAGGGATCACCAGCTGTCAGATTTGGTTATACACAGACGACTGTAGCCAATTTAGACCAATTGCTCAGTATGGAGTATTGGCGGCGGCTCCCCCAAACCTGGCCATCAACGTAGCCGACTATCCCGACTATTTTGACAGTCTGACCCAGCGTGATCGGCTAATTATTAACACAGGGTCCTCCATAGCAAGGTTGCCTAGGGGCAATTCACCCCAGCGTGAATCTGATCATGATCTTTCGGCCATCTTTCCCCCCTATTTAGCTGAGCAAAAATACCCAATCACTGCCCTAGCCGAAATCCCTATTTATCATCAAGGACAGCTAGCAGGTGTCCTCTGCTGCGCTCAACGACAGTCTCCACGGGTATGGCAAGGAGCCGAGCAGTCATTTATGGTAACGGCAGCCTGTCTTATTGCCCTAGCGATTAGCCACAGTCGTCAGCATCAGCAAACCCAGTCTTTAAATCAGCAAAAACGGCAGCTGACCCTTGCCATCATTGAGCGGCAGCAGGCAGAACAAGCCTGGCAGGAAAGCCAACGTTTTATCCAAGGCATCCTGGATGCTAGCACTAATATTCTTTACGTAAATGATTTTTCTACTGGGGTCAATTACTATGTAAATGGCTATATGAAAGATATCCTCGGCTACGCTCCTAGCGAAGTGCAGCAACTAGGAGCTCAGTTTTTAGAAAAACTGGCCCACCACGATGACATCACTGCTATTCATCAAGCTCGTCAAAAACTGGCCCAGTCCAGCTGTGGCGATATTATAGAAACTGAGTATCGCCTGCGCCATAAGCACGGTAGCTGGCACTGGATGCTATGTCGAGAAACTATCTTTCAATGGAATCAGGACGGTACTCCTCTGCAATTGCTAGGAACCGCCACCGATATTACGGTCCACAAGAAAAATACAGAAGCCCTACGGCAGCAAAACCAGGAACTTACGGCCCTAGCCATGGTGGATGCCCTAACCCAAATTGCTAACCGCCGAGCCCTCGATGAATTCCTTCGTCAGGCATGGGCTGCCCTCAATCACACTCCCCTCACACTCATCCTTTGTGATATTGATTATTTCAAACGGTACAACGATACCTATGGTCATCCAAAAGGAGATGAATGCCTCAGACTTGTGGCTCAAGCCCTAAAAACAGCTGTCAAGCGACAACCAGACTTTGTCGCTCGCTATGGGGGAGAAGAATTTGCCATTGTCCTGCCCAATACGTCCCTAGCAGGTGCCCGACATGTCGCTCAGAATATCCAAACCACCGTACGCGATCTTAAAATTGAGCATGGCCCTTCGGACGCCGGGGATTATTTAACCGTCAGCATGGGAATTGCTACCGTCTCTTCCACCGCCTATGGGTCGCCCCAAGCACTTATTGCTGCCGCCGATCGAGGGCTGTATCAAGCCAAGGCCGATGGTCGGGCACGCTTTTCCGTTGGGCATCCGGATTTACCAGACCTGATGAATGTATCCGATAGGATTGATCCTCAAGTAAAATGAATTGATAGGGCACTGGCAAATGAAAACAAATGCAGCTCGGCTGCTTGATACCCTGGCCGTCAATTATCAGATACTCACTTACCCCGTCGATCCCGATAATTTAGTGGCGAGCGCCACCGCTGATAAGCTGGGTTTGCCCCACGATCAAGTCTTTAAAACGTTAGTAATCCGAGGCGATCGCAACGGGATTTGTCTGGCCGTAATTGCGGCCAATGCTCAACTCAACTTGAAGGCGTTGGCCAAGCTGACCCATGACCGCAAAGTACTTCCCGTTGCCCTCAAAGAAGTACAGCCCCTAACCGGCTATATTCGAGGCGGTGTCACCGCCCTCGCCTGTAAAAAAAACTATCCAACTTACGTGGACGAGTGGATTGAAGCCCACGACAAGATTGCCGTATCAGCAGGTATGCGGGGGGCAATGCTATGGCTCAGTCCCCAAGATTACATAAACGCACCCCCGCCCACAGTTGGACCCAACCCGTCGGGCATGTTCATTTGTGGGGGCGTTCCATGGAACGCCCCCACAAATGAACATGCCTATGAGGGTAGTAGCATATAGCCACGTCCCTGGATGGTCATAATCCGAACCGTATTCTTATCGAGCTTAGTTCTAAGACGAGAAATATGGACATCTAGCGCCTTAGTTTCCAAATCAGCATCATTGGTATACCCCCAAACACGTCGAAGAATCTTATCTCGCGTAAAAATTTGTCCGGGGGCCTGGGCCAACAAATATAGGATATGAAACTCGATCTCAGTTAAACGAATATTGCTGCTTGAGTCGTAGACTTTACGCGTTTGGGGATAAAGAATCAGCTCACCCACTGAGACCACCTCTAGATCTGTGGATCGAGCAACTGTTTTTTCCCGACTCGCCCCTGGAGACAAACGCCTTAATATTGAGCGAATTCGAGCAATTAGCTCGCGACTCGAAAAAGGCTTAACAATGTAATCATTTGCCCCTAAATCTAAGCCCGCCACTCGATCAGATGGCGTACCCAATACAGTGGCCATAATAATCGGCACATCCGACTCCTGCCGAATAAGCTGACATACTTGAAGCCCATCGAGCTTAGGCATCAAAACATCCAGCACGACTAAATCGACCGCACAGGCCCTAAACTGAGCCATGGCTTCTTCGCCGTCTGCCGCCAAGATCACATCATAACCAGCGTTAGATAAATTACGTTGCAACGCATTACGAATATGCACTTCATCCTCAGCAATTAGGATGACGGATTTCCTTGTCCCCACCTGACATAACCTCAATGCACAGCCCTGCAAAACGAGCGCCATGGGGCGTTAATTTTGCTCATTCAGAGCACCGTAGAGGATAAAACGGCAAAAGCAATTCAGGCTTTGGTCATAGCTAGACACCCTATTCTAATGGCCAGCTAAATAACCTTATATACAAAATATACGCATACAAATAAAATGCGCAGATAAGGTTATAACACCTGGAAAAAACTTTCCTCACTGAGGAATTAAAAGTGGTTTAGTTACTGTTTTGTTGAATTAAAGCTCCCTAGTTTTGCAACGTCTATTTATGTTGATGAAGTCTAACTAGTTAGCTACTGTAGCATTTGAAAGGTCTGATGAAGGGACAAGACTTATGCTAGGTGAAGGGTCTTAATAATTCTATACGATTTTAAACTAATGTGTCATGCAATCGACGTTCACAGGGGTATTACAGTCTAATACCCCTGTGAGTTCATGAGAGGTTCTAAATCGGTTGCCCTGTTTACTCCATATTTTTTTAGGAAAAAGTTAGGGTTTTATCTTTGAAGTTTGTACGAACTAACCTTTTTCTTTATTGAGCGATGTGGATTCCAATAGAGGCTTAAGACAAATCCTTTAAAGGGCTGATAGTTGTTAATATTTTCAGTTCTAAAATTTAAAAAGCCCGTTGATTAACTCCCTGATTTTGCTCGAACTAAGCGTGTTGATGATAGTCTTTTAACCGTTATTTTCTTGTAAGTTACAGAGTTTTACCTGTAGATTATCTTGCCTTTTAACAAGGGGTTCATAGCCTGTATATTTTTATAATTTTCTTGTTTTTGACGTCTGAGTTCCATAGGCAAATAGTCTATGGCAATTATTTTCAGAATAGATTTTTCAGATAGATAGTGCTTGAGCTGTTGGAGACGGTTCTTAGGAAAAAGGATTTGATAAAAGCTAAAAGTTGCTTCTGCAGAGGTTGCCATGGAACGCCTGCACGGCAAAAAGTAGGACCTAATTAAATTCTCAGTCCTTAGTGTCATTTGGGCTGATTTATTAGTCTGATTAGACCATTTGCCGATACTCGACAGTTTTTGCCTGCTTTAGTAGCATTTAATTAAAAGTCTGCGCAATTTACTAAATGACTTCATACCATCGGCTCACAAGTGGCCTATCAGTGGCTTATAAGTAGCCTGGTAAGTAGTCTGAATAGTCAAATGGGTATTAGGGAGCTAGGGCAGCTTTGGGGAAGCGCGAGTTGACGTGTGATTTTTTTCAGTCTGAAACGATTGATTCAGAGCTGTTCATGTCGCCTGCCTTGCAAAGCGCTAACCAGGCTACTGGCTCTTCTCGCTCTTTGGTTGAGCGTACACTGGCATTCGCTCAACAGGGTGGAGCTGTAAAGGCTTTAGCTGACTGGCTACCTAAGGTCATGGTCAAAGAATTTGATCTGCGCGGATGCCAGATAGAGCTGTACGACCCGAAACGGCGGGTCGCTACCCTGATTGGGGGGACTGGCGATGGATGGTTGGGATCGGCAGACCAGCCCCATGCTGTCGATCAGTTTTGGGAACTCTATGAACCCTTAACCTTGGGAAAATCGCTGTTGTTTAGTTCCCAAAGGTTGGGGTCAAAGACATCCTCAACTATGCCGTTAACTTGGCTAGGGTGTCCGATGATGAATCGCACAGAGCTATTGGGCAATGTATGGCTAACACGTGCTAGTAAAGAGGTTTTTGATGAGATTGAACTGGGTCAGTTACGGCAGATTATTG
The DNA here is from genome assembly GCA_039028535.1 of Cyanobacteria bacterium P01_B01_bin.77. Lineage (GTDB taxonomy): Bacteria > Cyanobacteriota > Cyanobacteriia > Phormidesmidales > Phormidesmidaceae > Leptothoe. The sequence continues at coordinate 12,056 of JBCCHX010000020.1, read as the reverse complement.
CTTGTGTTGCGATCGCACTTCACCAAAACCATCTTGAGCAAGCCCTAGAAACTCAGCAAACTGAAATTCGGCAACTGCGCCAAGCTAAGGACGAATTTTTACAGCTGCTCTCCCATGAGCTGTTTGCTCCCCTGGGAAATATTCAACTCTCCACCCAAACATTAGAACGAATATTTAAAGACGTCTCATGGCGCAAGGTACCCAAGCGTAGTACGGTCCTCAAAGTACTCAGCCTGCTCAGTCAAGAATGTCGACGCCAAAAACAGTTCGCCGACAATCTCATCACCCTGATGTTTCCTGAGTATCAAAAGGCATCAGAGCCGGTACTCATGAACCTTAGCGACTGGATGCCATCGCTGCTGCGTACCTTTGATGCCAGGGTCGAGCAGGAATCTCTCTCACTCAAAACTAAAATTTCTCAAGACCCCCTCTTGTTTGAATGCGATATCACGCAGCTAGAGCGCATCGTCACAGAGCTGCTCAACAATGCGATTAAATATACCCCAGCGAAAAGGACCATTACGATTACGGTCAAGGCCACCGATACCGCTGTGGAGATTGCGATCGCAAATACCGGTGTCCATATCCCCATCGACCATCAACCCCGCATTTTTGAAAAATTTTACCGAGTCCCCGAACTAGACCAGCGGCAATATGGCGGCAGCGGTCTGGGGCTAGCCCTGGTAAAGCAACTGGTAACCAATCTAGAGGGAACAATCCAGGTAAAGAGTACTAAACAAAAAACCACATTTACCGTGAAACTACCTAAATAAGGGGGTTTTGAATTTTGATCCGCCTTAGCACCGTACTGCTTGCTTTAATGCACTAAACTGTGTTGATGTTGCCAGAACCGGATTAACCATGCGCCTGTCCCAGATGCTGTTTGTCACGCTGCGTGAAGACCCTGCCGAGGCGGAAAGTCCCAGCCATAAGCTGATGCTACGGGCAGGGTATATCCGACGAATTTCCAGCGGTGTGTTTGCCTATTTACCGCTGATGTTGCGGGTGCTCAATAAGGTATCGGCCATTGTGCGCGAAGAAATGAACGCCACCGGTGCCCAGGAATGCTTGCTGCCCCAGCTGCAGCCCGCAGAGCTATGGCAGGAGTCAGGGCGGTGGGACACCTACACCAAGGCAGAAGGGATTTTGTTTGCCCTGACCGACCGACGACAGCAGGAAGTGGCTCTGGGTCCCACCCATGAAGAAGTGATTACCACCATCGCCCGCGACATGGTGCGCTCCTACCGGCAGCTGCCCACTCACCTATATCAGATTCAAACCAAATTTCGCGATGAAATTCGACCTCGCTTTGGCCTGATGCGTGGTCGTGAGTTCATCATGAAGGATGGCTACTCATTTCACACCGATGCCGATAGCCTCAAGGCCACTTATGATGACATGTACCAGGCCTACACCAATATTTTGAGCCGCTGCGGTCTCAAGTTTCGGGCAGTAGAAGCTGACTCGGGGGCCATCGGTGGTTCTGGCTCCCATGAGTTTATGGTGCTGGCCGAAGCAGGCGAAGATGAGGTGCTATACACCGAGGATGGCAACTATGCGGCCAATGTGGAAAAAGCGGTGTCGCTGCCAATTGCAGCCGTTGCTTCAGAATTTAGCGAGTACGAGAAGTTAGACACTCCCAACACCCCCACCATTGAGAGTCTGGCCAAGTTTTTAGACTGCTCCCCCACCCAGATTGTCAAAAACGTTTTGTATCAGGGCACCTATGACAACGAGCAAACGGCGCTAGTACTGGTCAGTATCCGAGGTGATCAAGACGTCAATGACACCAAGCTGCAAAATGCCCTGACTAATTTGGCTGCGGATTACGGTGCATCCACGCTGCTGACGCTAGAAGTTCCGGACTCAGATGCTCAGGCAAAATGGGCAGCTAAGCCTCTTCCCTTGGGTTACATTGCTCCGGATTTAGCTGATGACTACATCCAAAAGCAAAAAAACTTGGCTCCTAAGTTTTTGCGACTGGTGGATGAGACCGCCGTCGATCTCAAGGACTTTGTCACTGGCTCCAATGAAAGTGGTTATCACGTTGTCGGTGCCAACTGGGGAGACCAGTTTACCCTGCCCAAGCAAGTTGTAGATGTGCGTAAAGCCACCGCAGGCGATCGCGCTGTCCATGATCCCAGTCAAACCATTGAGACTGCGCGGGGGATTGAAATCGGTCACATTTTTCAGCTGGGGACAAAGTATTCAAAGGCCATGGGGGCCACCTACACCGATGAAGGAGGCAAGGCTCAGCCCCTGGTTATGGGCTGTTACGGCATCGGGGTTTCCCGACTGGCTCAGTCAGCAGTAGAACAGTCCCACGACAAGAATGGCATTATCTGGCCGGCTGCGATCGCACCCTACCACGCCGTCGTTGTCGTCCCCAATATCAACGATACTGACCAGATGGCCGCTGCTGAAAAGCTCTACACCGATCTGAATGCAGCCGGTGTGGAAACTCTGCTAGACGACCGTAAAGAACGGGCCGGGGTGAAATTCAAAGATTCTGAGCTAATTGGTATTCCCTTCCGGGTGGTGACCGGTCGCTCGTTGAAAGAGGGTAAGGTAGAAGCGGTCAAACGGGCCGATGGCGAATCGGTGGAGCTGGCCTTGGATCAGGTGGTGAGTATCGTAAAGCAGTGGGTGGATGAGGCCATTAAAGGCACATAAGTCATCCTCCAAATGCAAGGGCTAAGCAACTAACCGAGCATCTCTCCCCTCCTGGGAGGGGCTCCGGGGTGGGTTGACCGCTGGCCGCTAACGATCGAGACCCACCTCGCCCGTTGGGCACCCCTCCAAGGAGGGGAAGATCCACCCCGCCCGTTGGGCACCCCTCCAAGGAGGGGAAGATCCACCCCGCCCGTTGGGCACCCCTCCAAGGAGGGGATGTGTCAGGTGTATGACATTTTTTCCATGGAATTTATTTCAATCCTGCTCTCTAGCCTGATTTTTATTGGCTCGCCCATTGGCTTTGGTCTGGATACTATCGCTGAGCAGGCGCTGCGATCGCGACTCAACGGCGTTGAGGATATTCAGGTGCGAGTGGATAATGGCTCGAATTTGAATTTGCTAAAAGGCAAGATTGACCGGCTGCAGGTGGGGATACGGGGACTGTATCCGGTGGAGGGGTTTAGGGTTGCGATCGCAGATCTAGAGACCGACCCTATCGACCTTGACTTTAAAAAACTCAGACGTGGCAAGGTGGTCCTAGATGAGCCGCTCAACGGTGCACTCCATGTGGTGATTACCCCAGAAGATCTCAACCAGTATTTACTATCGCCGGAGTTCACCGAACGGCTCAACAACATTGAACTTAATCTGGGCAATGCGGCCCAGTCTCGTGAGGTTAGTCGCTATCAGTTTAGTAACCCCAAAGCGACATTTTTACCGGACAATCGCCTGCAGCTGGAGCTAGATCTCTCTGAGCCTAGTCTGGGAGACGGGTTGAAAATTAAGGCCCAAACCGGATTTACCATCGAGAATGGCCATCGTTTGGTGTTGTTGAATCCTCAGGTTTCAGTCAACGACAGCGAAGCCCCCGAACAGCTGCTGGATGCCTTCACCGAAAACCTTGGCGACCGCCTTAGCCTAAGACGATTAGAAGACTCTGGCGTTACCACGCGCATCCTAGACGCTACCATCAGCCCAGAACAGTTTGACCTGGTGATGTGGGTCAGTATTGCCCCCAGCTTTACCCAGTAGGTAGTCTGCAGCCAGCACGAAAAATCTCCTAGAGGCTGTTTGTGCCCACCCAAATGACATCAGCCTAACGAGACGTCCGCAATGTTTTGAAGGGTTAATTATGGTTCAGTGTGGGTTATAACGGTTCGAAATTGCTGTTATGATGACGCTATTTTTTCTCATCTAAGTTGGTTCTCTTAGATCTTTCAACTGGTGGGGAAGCACCAACCTGCCCAGAGTTTTGAACTCTGGGCTGACTGAAGAGTGTCCACTGGAAGGGACACAATCATCGGAGATGTGTTTTTAGGGCTCGTCTCCCCGCCAGCGAACTATTCGTCCATCGGTCCACGGCCAACCACCAAGCTCCCACATCAAATTGTCCCTTTTAGCGGACAATTTGATGTGGGAGCTTCAGCTAAACAGTCAATCTTAGTGCAGGATGCAGTTTATCCAAATGTACAAAAACAATCACGCCGAGCGGGTCGCTAAAGCATTTAGCCATTCTCTTCCCAAATGCCCCTTGACTCAGTCAAGAGTTATGGCTACTCTTAGCCTTATGGCTGTTTACGGCCTTACCACAGAGCCCATAATTTAGCGCCACCAGCAAGTGCTGGACACACTATGCTGGTGACTACACCCCCGAGTTGCCTACACAACCTGGGAGCGCAGGTTTAATGTACCTGATGCCACCCCGGATTGCATATATGCACGGGGTGGCTATTTTATGGCTCTGGTTTCCTCCCGCTGTTTATTTGGAGATCAGAGTCCATGTTTGTTAATACTAACCCGGGCGCGGGTGCGCCCACGGATCCGCCTGCTGATGGGATGTTGCCCGATCATAACTATGAAAATGTGCGGGTACTGTTGCTGGGGACGCTTGGTTCGGTGCAGGCGACTATTTCTCTGTTGTTTAAGCTCAATTATGCTGAGCCGAATGATTGGAGTCGGCCGTTGGCGACGGGGCGGCCTAATGAGGTGATGGCGATTTTGACGAAACGGGTGAGGGTAGAGTAGGGGGCGACGTGTCGCATTTCTCTGCTAAAAGCGGCTGAGTATATGTAAGCTTTAGCTGAGCTGCAAAACCGGCTGCTTGGGGCTCCTCCGAGTGCCCTTTCCGGAAGCAACAGGGTTTATCTAAGATCTTGTCCCTGTACTGGTCATGAGGCTTTAACCCACGTCGGGTTCAAAACCCAACGCTAATTCAGGGCTATCCACTAAAGGGACAATTTGGCTGTGGGGCTATACATCTAGAGCTTTCAGCGATCTTCAACCCCTTTAGTGGGTTTTGAATCTGTTAGCCCTGACACTTTGAGTGCAGGGCGGGTTGACGCTTCCCCACCAGGCGCGAGATCTAAGTTATCCCAAGTGGGCATACTGGGTTTCCCCAATAGCCAGGGCGGGGACTACCTGCCCTAAAACCCAGCAGAAAATATTATAGGTATCCCGAGTGTCGTGTTTGGGTGCTTGGTGAGGTGGTTCAGAATTTTGCGCGCTGCGACAAAATTCTGAACGGAGAGGTTGTCTAGTTCTCTGTTAGGCAAAACGGTATGTCGCATGGTGTGTTACGAGGCATCCTTTAGTAGGAAATCGTATTCTTCACCAAAATCAATTCGTCTGAAAACCTTTAGCAATTGTCTCGATTGCTTCAGCAATATCAGTCCAGGCTTGGTCGCGATCGCCATTTTCTTCAGCAAATGTAATCACTGCTTTGTTATCGCGGGGTAACGCTTGCAAGTCTTTTAAGACAGGTTCGCTGATCCAGGTACATGGACGGACAATAATCGGAATCACCCGCATGCCTTCATCTCTGCGGCGCTGAAGTAAGCGAGGAATTTCCTCTTCATTGATAAATCGGGAAGCTAGAAAAGCTCGACTGACTAGCAAAACAGCAATGTCGCATTCGCCCATTGCTGTCTGAATAGCTTGATACCATTCTTTGCCTGGTTCAATCCGTCGATCTTGCCAAGCGTCAATAATGTTGCGCCGCTGCATGCTAGCTAGAGTCGTCACTAGCTCATCCTTGAAGTGTTCGTCTTTATGGGCGTAGCTAATAAAGACCTTAGGAGTTTTCATATTGGGTTCAGTTTGGATTGGCCAGAAATTCTTCATTTTTTCACCAGGAGACTTTTGACTACTGGGTAACAGCTGACTGATTTTGTCAATAAGTCCTCGCACAAGAACATCTTCATAGGGAGGTTTACCGCATTCGATAGTTTGTTTATCGTTGGCAATGCGCTCATACAGTTTATCCAAATGATAAAAGTGAGGATCTTCGCTACCATTGCAAACAGAACAGCTACAAGGAATCAGCTTTTGCACCCGAATGCGATCAAAGGAGTTGTTAATTTGATCGATTTCGTGAGTAATGACGGTGCGTAGTTCTTTCGGACGCACGCCGTTGAGACGTAGGTGAATTTCGCCTCGGTGATACAGTTCAATGACTTCAGCTCTGGTATCACCATTCGTCAATACAACCCCACTTTTCCAAACCAGGCTCTGTGCCTCAATAAACTTGTGCATTTCTACAATAAGCCGAGTAAGGACACCCTTGGGCATAAAATCATAGCGATAGCGCAGAAAGAGATTGTTACTGTTATCCCAATCGTAAGCAGGCTGCTCAACATCGAGTAGCTGAGGGGCAATATATTCGTTGTCGGTACCAGGAATTTTGTAGCAGAGCTTAAAATTTATCATCAGTTGCAGCAGTTCATCCCGCATATCAGCGTATTGGTGTTCGCTCCAGATGATGTCAAGTTGAGAACGACTAAAGCGGCCTAAGTTTTCTTGGATTTCTTTGGTGTCGAGAGCTTTATAAACGGCAGTGGTGCCCCACTCAGGCTTAAGAATAAGAATTTTTTTTAGTAGCGGATCGGCTTGAAAATGTAGACAAACACCTAAATCATGCAAATAGTCGCTGAGCTGAAGCTGATCTTTTTGCCGTCGAAAGTCGTTCGCTTCGCAAATTTGATGATACTCACTTAAGGTGATGTAATTACGCGAATCATCCTCAAGTGATTTACGGACATCAACCCACTTTTTGGGCAGCGCTTGCCCGACATGGGGTAGTGCGGAGATATAACTCTGGATCATAGCTTTGATATCGCTAAGTCCCCGATTAGTTTTAAGGTTCGTTGCCAAAATTTCTTTCAGACTAAGAAATTCGCCTCGCAACTGACGTTCATTAACCCGACAAGTACGGTCCTGTTTTTCGTTCTTGATAATGAAAACAGGGCTATCTCCGCTGAGCAAACGAACAATATTGAGCCAATAATATAAATCCGCGTTATCTTCTCTCGTGTCAACAACAAACGCATAGAGAGATCGCTTTGTAAGAAAAAACTGATGAGTTGAATGATAGATCTCCTGGCCACCAAAATCCCAGATGTTGACGCGAAACGACCTATCTTTTTTAAAATTAAATTCCCATCGCATCACGTCGATCCCCTCTGTAGATGCCTCGTCAGAGTCCAACTCACAACTTGCATCTTTAATCTTCTTTGCTAAAGATGTTTTGCCCGCTCCGCCTTCGCCTACAATCAAAAACTTGGCTTCATAAATGAAGTCTTTACCCTGCTCTAGTTGCTGTCTCAAATAGTTGAGTATCTCTGCTGTACCTTCCTGAATGATCTCTGGCGGCGGATCTGTAAGAGAATTGTTATTGCTGAGGTCAAGCGATTGCAGGTTTGTGAGCTGTCCAATTTCCGGCGGCAGGCTACTCAGTCGGTTATTGCTGAGGTCGAGCGATTGCAGGTTTGTGAGTTGTCCAATTTCCGGCGGCAGGCTACTCAGTCGGTTATTGCTGAGGTCGAGCGATGGCAGGTTTGTGAGCTGTCCAATTTCTGGCGGCAGGCTACTCAGTTGGTTATTGCTGAGGTCGAGCGATGGCAGGTTTGTGAGCTGTCCAATTTCTGGCGGCAGGCTACTCAGTTGGTTGTGGCTGAGGTCGAGCGATGGCAGGTCTGTGAGCTGTCCAATTTCTGGCGGCAGGCTACTCAGTTGGTTGTGACTGAGGTCGAGCGATGGCAGGTCTGTGAGCTGTCCAATTTCTGGCGGCAGGCTACTCAGTTGGTTAGAGCTAAGGTTGAGCGATTGCAGGTCTGTGAGCTGTCCGATTTCTGGCGGCAGGCTTAGTTGGTTGGAGCGGAGGTTGAGCGATTGTAGGCTCGTGAGTTGTCTGATTTCTGGCGGCAGGCTTAGTTGGTTATAGCTGAGGTCGAGCGATTGTAGGCCTGTGAACTGTCCAATTTCTGGCGGCAGGCTCAGTTGGTTATAGCTGAGGTCGAGCGATTGTAGCTTTGTAAGCTGCCTGATTTCTGGCGGCAGGCTCAGTTGGTTAGATCGGAGGTCGAGCGATTGTAGCTTTGTAAGCTGCCCGATTTCTGGCGGCAGGCTAATTCTTAGTTGGTTGTAGCTGAGAGTGAGCGATTGTAGGTTTGTGAGCTGTCCGATTTCTGGTGGCAGGCTAATTAGTCGGTTGTAGCTGAGAGTGAGCGATTGTAGGTTTGTGAGCTGTCCGATTTCTGGTGGCAGGCTAATTCTTAGTCGGTTGTAGCTGAGAGTGAGCGATTGTAGTCGCGCAAGCTGTCCAATTTCCGGCGGTAGGCTATTCAGTCTGTTGGAGTTGACGGCAAGTGATTTCAGGCTTGTGAGCTGTCCAATTTCCGGCGGCAGGCTACTCAGTCTGTTGGAGCGAAGGTTGAGCGATTTCAGGCTTGTAAGCTGTCCAATCTCCGGCGGTAGCTCGGTAAGGTCTTGACTGGAGAGGTCAAGGGTTGTCCAACCTTCGGTAGTGGCCTGGTCAATTAGTCGCAGCAGTTCATCCTGGGTCATTACAGACGCGGGGGCAATATCTTTCTAGTTTTAACAAAGACTTGCCATCAGGTCACATCGCTTTGGCCGGACTTCGATTCCGCTCAGTCCTCCACCGATAGCGTTGAGGGATAAGGATTCTATTGATTTTTCTATCTTTAGTGAAAGATCTAAGCTAATCGACTGCGCAACACAGTTGTCGACTAGCCATCTACAAGCTATAGTTCAATTATTCGAAAATTTCGAACCTTAAAGCAAAGGAACATTTTCTTATGATTGCCACCCCCACCGACACAGCACTCGCCGCACTTTTCCAACCCCTACAGCTAGGCGAGATCGCACTTTCCAACCGCATCATCATGGCCCCGCTCACCCGAGCCCGGTCAGGCATCTCCCGCATTCCCAACGGCCTGATGGTGGAATACTACAGCCAACGCGCCAGTGCTGGCCTGATCATTTCCGAAGCCACCCAAATCTCTGAGCAAGCCGCAGGCTGGCAGCAATCCCCCGGCATTTACAATGCCCAACAAATTGCCGGTTGGCAAAAAATTACCGAGGCTGTTCATCAGCACGGTGGCAAAATTGTTCTACAGCTGTGGCACACCGGGCGTGCCTCTCACCCCGACTTTCAACCCAACGGTGATTTACCCGTATCCGCCTCGGCCATTGCTCCAGCAGGAGAGATTCACACACCCCTGGGCAAAAAGTCTTTTGTCAAACCTCGTCCCCTCACCCTAGAAGAGATTCCAGGCGTAATCGAACAGTATGTGACCGCCACACGCAACGCCAAAGCCGCCGGATTTGATGGCGTGGAAATCCATGGGGCTAACGGCTATTTGATCGATCAGTTTTTGCGAGATGGCACGAATCAGCGTACCGACCGCTATGGTGGCATTATTGAGAATCGAGCTCGGTTTTTATTAGAGATTACAGAAGCAGTCGTGAAAGAATGGAGTTGCGATCGCGTCGGTGTGCGCCTATCTCCCTATGTCGCCTTCAACGACATGAAAGACAGCGATCCTATTGCCACATTTACCTATGTCGCCAAGGCTCTCAACCAATTTAATCTAGCCTATCTGCATGTTATAGAAGCCTTACCGGGGCACTTTATGGCAGCAGCAGAAGGCACTGAACCCGTACTACCCCATCTGCGTCGGGCTTTTGAAGGAGCCATTATTCTCAATGGAGGCTATGACGCCCAACTGGGAGCTGCCGCCATTCAGAAGCATGAAACAGATGCGATCGCCTATGGTATTCCCTTTATCGCCAATCCTGATTTAGTCGAGCGTTTTCAGCAAAGCGCCCCCCTGAATGAAGCCGATCCCGACACTTTTTATACCCATGATCGCAAAGGCTATACTGACTATCCAACTTTAGCAACTTAACGCGACTAAGCAGCAACAATCAGCTAGAGCTTTGCTTGAACAAGACGACGTTAGGGGCTCGCCATTCAATAAAGTACCAGCGGCATCCCCTTTCCCTTTTCCTCTTTCCCATCTCTAAGTCAGGGATATTAGTTTTTGGCAAATCCCTTATTCTTAAGTAGCCACCGCGATCGACAACTATCTACTAAACGAGATATGTTGGCTGTAAGGCTCTAGATTCAGTTGTTACCAGGGTTGTTGTCATAGCCTTGTTCGCCAGATATCTTTTCACCCTTACCGAGATGTTTGTCAATCATATGTAATAGCTCTTCAGGCTCAGGCGGTTTGACTAGAAATTCAGTGGCACCTGCTATACTCGCGCGAGCGCGATCCACTGGCTTACTGCGACCTGTCAGAATAATAATTGGTGTATGTCTAAAGACAGGCGTGTCCCTTAGAAATCGACAAACGCTGTAGCCATCAGCGTGGGGCAACATAACATCGAGTAATATCAGACTGGGAATATGCTCAATCAGCTGCGAAAAGCCCTGCATTGGTTCTTGAATAATCAAGGTGCGATATCCACCCGTTGATAAGATTTTTTTGAGGCTGTGGGCCAGTACCGGACTGTCATCAATACAGGCAATAAGAGGACCACTAGGATCATCATTCGATAACACCACCTCAGGTTTGGGTGATGCTGCAACAGTTACTGCAACAGCTGGGGATTCGGTTGATTTTGTGGGAATGGGCGATGGGGGAATGGGCGATGGGGGAATGGGCGATGGGGAAATGGGCGATGGGGGAATGGGCGATGGGGGTGTTGTTTTAAGGGCTCGGGGAATTTCTACAGCTATATAGTTTGCTGGCCCCGCTAGTGTGAGCAGAGGAGAGAGCTGAATATCAGATAGAGATAAATCAGATATTATTTTTAATTCTAATGCCTCAGCCTGGATTAAAGGCAATAGGGATTTTACGATAACCCCAATGGGTTTACCTAGTTTTGTGGCAATATTCCACAAGGTATATCTGCCAGTAATATATTCGTAGGGTACTGGTGAATGTTGCAGGTCTAAAGATTGTTTAAGAGTGGGTGATAGTGTGGGAACAAAATCTGTTAACCCTAGACTCTGCCATTCTTTTTGCATTTCCTTAACGTTCTCAATGGTCATTTTAATTTCCCACTGAGAAAGTGAAATCGTCTTACAGTAGCGTGACATAGGCAGGGACGCTGCCTGCCATTCACGCGTTAAGGAGGTGCATTGACTCAGCTCAAACAAGCATTCCTGAATGATATCGCGGAGCATCAATTTGGCTCGAACTAAACTCAGTTGTTGTTTTTTAAAACCCTGATCCAGCAAGGATAGTTGCCAGTACGGTTGAGCGGTCAGCTGAGCAGTATCAATATCTAAATGAAACTTAGGAAAATGCTGATTGAGGATGCGATTCCAACGTCGAACGGGATGCAGTCCATCTATGGCGTAGATTAGCCGACCTTGCACATAGCTTAGGGTCCAAATGATTTTTTGATCGCTAAGAAGTAAATGCCCCTCAAAATCCTTATTGGGGGGCTCTAGGAGTTGGGCCAGCTCTTTAATTATCATCTGCTGTAGTCGTTAGAATAGGGCTCTTCAGCGAGATTGTCTGAGTAAGTTCTTGCAAGTTGTAATAGGGGTGGTTAAATCGAATGAATAACCATAGGAGATTCGTCATCTCTCCAACACCTAACTCACATTATGTTTGCGACACATCGTTCTGAAGATTTAAAGTCTAAATTAATAAGAGATAAGGCTATCAGAAACGATACCGGCAGCCATAAGCCTGCAGATAAATCATCTAACACTTTGGCTAAAAATTTAAATTAGAAACTGTTAATACTTTGTTGACTGAACATAGAAACTTTGTATTTAAAGTGACTCAGTATGGCTTCTCCTGGTCAACAGTCAGTTCAAAGTTTGCAGCATATCATCAGGGAAAGTACTTAAATTTAGTCAAACTTAATTTAATTTATCTTCTTTATAAAGGCACAATGAAATAAGTACTAATTAATTTTGAAAATTCAGAATTCACACTGACACTATAGTAGATACCTATTTACTGTCTCTAAAGCAATGAGCACAAAGATTTTGCACTCATCTTCTGATTAGAGCTTTAATATGCAAGGACTCAGGGTTATTCTTCTCTATCATTTAGATCCTT
>JBCCHX010000019.1:0-93337 GCA_039028535.1 Cyanobacteria bacterium P01_B01_bin.77 | reverse complement strand
GTGAAGCTCCAACTGGCTACCACTCGGTGGTGGGCAAAGCTAGCCAGCCCGACCACCCCACTGATTTCAAGGTACCTCATAACATTTGTCCGCATCGATTAACTTAGAAAGCGTTAGCATAGGTAGACTGACAGGGGGCTTTATTCCATGACACTACATTGCTCATCTTGAATTTAGCAACCTCCCTGAAACAGCTATTGAGCCAAAACATAATAGAAATCAAAAGCCTAAAGTTTCTAAGAGAAGCGAAAAAGGGTTTCACAAAGAAAACCTCGAATTAAGTTTAAGTACGAGCACACTAACTAATCCTTTTGAGCATCTCAACGAAGCTGAACGAGAAGAGATGGCACAACAGCTCGAAGTAAATAGCGAGAACTTATATCAAGGCTCTCTTCAAAGAATAAAGGAAATAATACAACTTTACGATCCACTTATACTGATATCCAGTCTAGCCTTCTACGGACTTACTACAGCTGTAGGAGATCAAGGCATTCAAACTAAAGATAGTGATTATGAGATTTATCAACCGCACATTGAAATCTTACAAGGGCTTATTCTTCAAAGCAGTATAGATGATTTAAGGGAATTACCCTTTGGACCTAATATTGTTCAGGAGATTCGGGACTCATTGACTAACCTCATGAGCGCGCACAGCTTTAGAGAAATATCTCAGATGACTGAAAATATAGATCCACAAGAAGGAGAAATCAAACTATTACAACAGTGGATCAGAAGTAACACAAAGATGGTTAGAAACTGGGGATATTTCTCACAGGTAAAATCTATCTCTCAGGAAATATACGAGCATTTTGACGATAGTTTACTGGAAGTATATGGGTTTAAAGCTAGCAGTGTAATCAAGCTTTTTAAAACACTGCTGAATGAAATAGAATCTGCTAACCAGAATCGATTTCAAGATATATCTAAATTATACAGAATTAAAAATAAGACTCGATTTATTGTCAAATACCATGAAATGATAAACCAATCAGAGGAACAAGCGCAGGAATTTATTCAAAATTTGGATATCAAAGCTATCCCGTTTAAGAATTTATTTTTTATGGCGTTATCACATTATGATCTTAGACTTCCTGATAATTATAAATTTACGCCAGATAATTTGGCCATAAAGCTTGGATTGAGCAATGCAGAAGTCACTGGGATTCTAGATAAGTTTTCTTATAAAATCGGAGACTTAGAATCATATGAAACTGAGCATATCTTTCTTTCAAATCCAATTTGGCTACGTCCCATTATCAAGCTTGATAGTGGAAATTATTTCTGTGCCTTGCCGCAAGTATTTTTCAGTTTTATATTGCCATCTCTAGATGGGCTTTTCGAAAATATTGATAAAGCAAAACTCAGCAAGAGAAAAGCTGACTATCTAGAAAATAAGATTTCTGAAATCATTAAGAGCCGTTTTCCAGACTCTAATACCATATCAGGCATAAAGTGGAAAATTGGTAACACTCAATATGAAACTGACTTATTGACATTTATCGACTCACATGTGCTTATTGTCGAGGCGAAGTCAGGAAGAGTAAACGAAACTTCACGTAGAGGTGCACCATCTCGTTTAAGAAAAAATATCGAGGATCTTATAATTTCCCCAAATATTCAGTCAAAGCGCCTAAAAGAAAGATTAGAAGAACTGATTAGTAATCCTGAAATAAATGACGATTTACGTGATCAGATACCTGTAGACTTAAGCAACATACATCAAATAATTCGTGTTTCAGTATCCTTAGAGGACTTTAGCTCCATTCAAGCCAATATGGCTCACTGGGGAAAAATAGGATGGTTGCCTGATGACTTTGAACCTTGCCCAACAATTACTTTAGCTGATTTTGAAACGTTATTTGATTTTCTTGAACATCCAGTTCAAATAATTCATTATCTCCAAAGAAGACAAGAATTAGAAGAGAATTTAAACTATACAGGTGATGAGCTGGATCTAATGGGCTTATATATAGAAACGTTATTCAATCTTGGTGAATATGAGGCTGAAGAGAATCTGATTATTTCTGAAATGTCATTTCCTCTTGACAGATACTATAATTCCAAAGATGCTAGCATTGAACTTCCAAAGCCAAAACCAAAAATCAGTCCTCTATTTTCTAAGATCTTCAATCAACTGGAAAATAGACTTACGCCTCGTTGGACCGAGATAGGTGTAATCCTAAATAGATTTTCTCCTTATGACCAACAAAAACTCACAAAAATGATAAGAAAAATTGAGGGGAATGTGAGGAAATATTGGAAAGAAGAGGGACATAAAAATACTGCTATTATTATTCCTTCAAAATCTTCTAAGCATGCACTTTGTTATGTTATCTTCAATAACCATAATGAAAGCAAAAGAGATAACTATATACAAAATGCAGCAGCATTAGCTTTTGAAAATGAATATGTTACTCGATGTTTGGTCATTGCAAAAAACATGGATAAGAACGATTTGGCTTACCATTTTATAGGATTAATGAGTCCTAGCTCCGAACGTTGATTCTTAAACTCATTAATCTGTATCAAGTTACTAAGAAAACTAATTTTTAGTCAGGGTAGGGTGCGTTCGCAACGCGCCGCTTACAGAGTCTCCAAGTCAACTCCAAAGCTATTTATCCATAAACCCATGAGGGATTTCAGGACTCCCCCCTTGACACCAATTAGGGGGATAAATACCCTCTGCAACAAACCGATGCACACTGGAATATTTCCACTCTTGCGGTCTGTTGCATAGCCCGTGGCGGACTGGATTATAGTGAATATAATGACAATGGGCTGCAAAGTCTTTTTCATTACGAATAAAATGCTCCCAATAACGGCGTTGCCAGAGATTTCCTTCTCTTCGCTTCTGTCGGGATTGAGAATAGGGTTGCCTTCTCGAAGGTGGTGCGTTGATGAACGCACCCTACACTTGCTGCACTTCATCATTGTTGACTAATTACGGCAATTGGCCCACCCCCTGGTGGGCCCTGATGTTCACTTCCCCCCGAAACATACACCATCGGATCCTGGACTGCGGCAGCAACAACAGCAGCAACAACGGCTCTGGCCATACGGGTATGATTAATATCAGAATCATCCAGCATCGTATGCCGACAACCCAAGATTTCCCCTGATGGCGAAGCTTCTGCCTTGGCCAACACATTCACAATTGAATCAAGGGAACCCTGGGCACTTTCCACCGCACGGGTCACCGCATCAATATCCAGGGCATGTTCCATAACACTGTGGCCAATGCGATAGTCGCTATGGGAATTGGGAGAATTGCCCAAAACCAAAATCTCGCAGTTGCTGAGTTCTACACCCGCCGAGGTGGACGCTACAGACGAGTAGAGACCATAGTTGGAGCAGATATCCGCTGCGGTCAGCTGACCCGGTTGAATCTCTCCTAAGGCCAAGGCTACCCCCAAAGCTGAGGCCCCACGGGAATAGGCCATAGATTTGTAGCTGTCCTGAGTAATTGTGTTGTCGCTTTGGGCATTGCGAGATGCAGTCAGCAGTGGGCACTTGATTTGGACAAAGTGGACATCTTGGGGGGAGATATGGGCGATTTCAAGGGCACGCTTCACCCCGGCCGCTACCACATTCACCATAGTCAAGGTGCCAATCTCCTCCACCAAGAAATCCCGTGTATGAAACACCCCCAACGCCAATCCCAACTGAGCGGGTCCCTCCAGATTTTCCAGCTGACGGGTAAAGACTGTCATGTGGGGACTCAACACACCCTCTGTCCCCCCAGACATGACATAGACAATCTGGTCAGCCAGTGTTTGACCAATCAGCGGCTGCAAATATCCCTTGAGCGTTGCCACCGCAAACCCTCGGGTAAAATCATTCACACAGCCATTACCCTCGGTTTTACCCATAATGGCAACAATAGTTTTGGGGTCAATCACCCGTTGTTCCACCAGGTTCACCAACCCAGATAGATCATCCGGTGCAGCCTGAGGAATTTTGAAAACATCTACTTTCATAGGTCGCATTTAGGCAATCACAGTTTCATTAGCTTTTGATCAAGGTACAACAGTGTGTGTAACAGCACATCAGCTCCCTGACCATATTGTTCTGGCGAAGTATATTCATCTTTCGCATGGCTCACCCTTACCTGATTGGGCACAAAAATCATCTTCATCTGGGTAGGTAGTCCTATAAGGGTAAGGACTACCCGCAATATAGGAGCAGGTCTCGTGCGGTTCGACTGAGATTTCGAAGATGAGTTCAGCCGACCGATTACCGTCAAGATCCTGCTCTGGGATAACGAGTGCCACCAGTTGGGAATTCATGTTATACGATAAGATGTCATGTAATCAAATTCATCCGTTTGATGTCGAAAGTTATCGATAAAGTTGGTTGGATATTAATCCAAGATCAAAAGCTCTTATGTGTTCGCTCCTATGGGAAAGAATTGTTTTACATTCCTGGTGGTAAGCGAGAATCAGGAGAGAGTGACATTGAGACACTGAAGAGAGAAGTGCTGGAGGAATTATCAGTCGATATTAATCAGGAGACCAATTATCTTGGCACATTTTCAGCCCGAGCGGATGGCAAGCAAGCTGATGTGATTGTTACGGTCAAATGCTATCAGGCAGAGTTTTTAGGAAATTTGCAGCCTGGTTCTGAAATCGAAGAAATGAGGTGGCTTGGGACTGATGACTTAACTCTATGTTCGCAGGTTACGATAGCGGTGCTCAAGGATCTGGTTGATCAGGGCTTAGTTAAATAGCAGGTATCAGGGGACTGCGTTTTAACCACCAATTTCTGACATTTTCCGATGGCGGGGAACGGTTGCTGTTTATAGACCATGACCCCAGGGTTTTCGTCAGATACTGTTGTGTAGCAATTGTTGGATATCGCGATCGCAAGCCCCTGCCCGCAACGGAGTTAGAATGTCCCGTTTCCCTTCCTTCAGAAGGATACAAAACTGGCAATCCTCTTCGGTGCCCACCGTTCAGCCCATTGAATCAGTGCTGTCCCCACCCTCTGATGACGATACGGGACATAGTCGTCCCGTGTCGACGAGCCGCACGACTCTACGAACGATGTGCAGTAAGCTTGGGAACCAATGAGTACAACGTCAGTGGTAAGGCACTCCCGCAGCTAGCCAATTTAACTGGTAAACCTGCCCGAAAGATCTTTCAGGGATTACCTACACAGGAAATGAACCATGAGTAATCCAGATTCAGACTTTATTTATACTCATCGGTTTTGTCAGGTTAATTGTTTGACCGGTGGCTCTACAGTCAGCCGGTCAAAAAGGCTAAGTTCTAATAAATAAAAGCATTTACGTGTCTTTTCATAACTTATATCTGTGCTAATTTACTTGAAACCTTTGGTATCAATGGCTTTCAGGGCTTATTTGATGTCGAAAGTCAGGTAAAAATAGCGCTTAGCCTTCTAAATCTGGCTAAAATTTAGAAGGCTAAAACCCTTTACACGCAATGTTTTCATTAAAAAAGCTGGTGATCCGACTCGAACGGACGACCGGCTGATTACAAAAGAAATGCTCAAGAGCTAAGCTCATTTTCCGACAAGGCTTTCACGACAACTAAAAAGTGCTGTGCTAATTTTTGTACTAATTTTTCGCAGCATTTTTCGTACAAAATTTTGTCAAGAACTAGATGAGCTGACCGTTACTCAGCTGCTCTATCATCATAGCGAGTAGACTGTCGAATATTCTAGTCAGAATGATGAGTCCCACCATTCGTAAAGCTGAGACCCGAGACATTCCGGAGATTCAGCGCCTCTACAGACAGCTGGACGGCCATCATGCGGACCTCCTCCCCGAGGTCTTCCAGCCGGTGGATGGCAACGCGCGTGAAAATAATTTTGTGCAGAAATGGATTGATCGAGACACTGCCGATTACCTACTGGCCGAACTAGATGGTCAGGTAGTCGGATTCGTAACTGTGGAGCGAGCAGCCTATCCAAAGCATTCCATGTTCCGTCCGCACGAATTCGCGCTGATCGATAACGCGGTCGTGGACAAACCCTATCGAGGAAAGGGATTGGGAACGACCCTATTTCACGCCGCGATTGACTGGGCAAGAAACCACGGTCTCCGGCATGTTCAAACAAGCGTATGGAATAAAAATGCTGGAGCCCAAGAGTTTTACCTTGCTCAGGGCTTTCGCCCAATGACGATCAGGCTTGAACTGGACATAGAGGAGAACAACGAAAAGGCTAACTAAGGTTGTATCCTGTGATGAAATTCAAGCGTAACCTGGATGCTATCCCTGCGCGACCGATGCAAATCCAGCAAGCCAAAATCTTAGACCTTGCCCTATACGAAATGATCCCGATCTGGTTCGTGGTTAACGCAGTTATGGAGGTTTCAGGGAACTCACCAGAATCATTTACCCTTAGCGAGAAGCCAGTGTCGAAACCCTGGCTCAAAGACTATGATACCGACAATCCACCATCGGGCCTTCCAGCCAGATGGGACCTGAGCAACTGGGCCATTTTTCTGGCCAGTCATGACTCCAAGCCTGTTGGTGGATGTATTGTCGCCCATAATACGCCAGGAGTGAACATGCTTCAGGGACGAACCGACCTAGCTGTGCTTTGGGATATCCGCGTTGCCCCCAACTGTCGCGGTAGGTCTGTAGGCCGTCGTCTATTTGTCTATTTGAAGCAGCCATTGCCTGGGCGCAGTCTCAGGGTTGTATGAAAATGCACATCGCAACGCAAAACATTAACGTTCCGGCCTGCCATTTTTATCAGCGCATGGGATGCACACTGCTTCGCGTTGTTCGTGATGCCTATGATAAAAGTTCCGGTGAACATCAGCTGATTTGGTGCAAAGCATTAACGAAAAATACTATATGAAAGCTATTCTTAAATCTATTAGGGTAGTCCTGATGACTCCCGAAGGGCGGGTGCTGCTCATGAAAATTCAAGGTTCCAGAGGATCGACAAACATAGCCAATGTACTTTGATCAGTCTAACTTTGATATTCGTTGTGAGTGGGGTAAGCAAGGAGTTTTACAGCTGGCCGAGACGAGCGATCTGTATATTCTCGTTGATGTGTTGTCATTCTCAACCTGTGTAGAAATTGGCACTAACCGAGGCGCTACCGTCTTTCCGTATCAATGGAGAGATGAGACAGCAAAAGATTTTGCCCAGGTAATGGATGCAGAGTTGGCAGAAAAACGAGGCATGGGCCGCTATTCACTCTCGCCAGCATCACTGCTCCAAGTTAGCAGTGGTACTCGTTTGGTTCTACCGTCTCCTAATGGGGCAACGTTAAGCTTGGCTACAGGAACTGTTCCTACTTTGGCCGGCTGTTTGAGAAACTGCAGAGCCGTTGCATCAGCCGCGATGCAATATGGTCACTCTATTACTGTTGTACCAGCAGGTGAACGATGGCTGGATGGGAGTCTTCGCCCTGCATTTGAAGATTTGATAGGAGCAGGTGCAATTATCGCTCATCTGCAAGGTCGATTATCACCAGAGGCCCGAGCTGCAGTTGCGGCCTATCAAAGTGTCCAATCAAACGTATCTGGTTCAATCCGTAACTGTAGTTCTGGAAGAGAGCTGATAGAAAAAGGGTTTGAACAAGATGTTGAATTAGCCACAGAGATTAATGTCAGCGATTGCGTCCCTAAATTGATCAACAACGCTTATATACGTGAAAGCAGCTACCATTTAGGACATGTTGACTGAAAAATCTTCAATAGTAAGGCTAGATCTATTTTGTTCTAGGCCATCTCCCACCTCAGCTCGGATGCACTGCTTGATTATGTGCATTGCTTTCGGATGAATTCCAGCGTATCAGCAACATTTTGATGGTGAATGCTCTCTATACCCATTGAGTGCGCAGCGTTTACATTCTCAAGGCTGTCATCAATAAGTACTGAACTGCAAGCCTGACTACCTGCAACGGATAAAGCCTGATGAAAGAACAATCGCTCTGGCTTAGCCACGCCAATTTTCGATGAGTTTACAACAACATTAAATGCAGATGTTAAACTCGCTTTTTTAAGGTCAGCATCGAGGCGTGATGTCGCATTGGTAACCAATACGTACTGACATGTTGGCGCTAGTTGCTTTAAGCCTTGGAGCAGCTCAAAATCTATTTCCCAGTTAGCTTCATTCCAGGCTTTAATAAGCTTACCCGCGACGTTATCCGTATGCATCTGTACAAGCTTAGATTTGACTCGCTCATGCCATTGCTCGTGAGTGACTTCACCGGTAATTGCAGGAAACAATAGCTCGTGAGAAAAGGCTAATGAAAATAATGTCCCACTGGCTAACCCCAATGCCCTTTCAGCATCATCGACTTCTGCTCCTACCCAGTGGCGGAGCACCCCATCGAAGTCAATTAAAATCGTATCTTTCAATGGCCGCCTACCATCTTTGAGCATTGCGTAACCGAATACCACTAGCATGAAGTGATGTTTGCCAAACACCTTTCAACAGCAATAAATTATCAAGCGTCCGTACTTCTATATGACGTTTCTGATGCTCTTTAGGCAGCTGAGTGAGTGCGTCTAAGCCAATGGGCGTTACTTCAGTTTTTGCCACCCACATCCCTGCATCTTCAAGACTTATGAAAGCTTCCGTGGGAAGATTGTAACGATAAATAGTTGCTGTGTTTACTCGGGTAAGCCATGCCTCTTCAATGTACGCAAGAAATTTGGCTGTGCTCCCTTTCCACCAAAACTGGTAATCCTCTTCGGTAGTATTAGGGGTACGCCATAGCAAAATTCTTGGACATTCTCTAGGAAAGAGATACATCGCCTCATAAGAATCTTGAATTGCCCATACCAGCGGTCCATTCAGCCATTCAAACCCTATGGGCCTTTCAGCAGGAATACGGACTGGTCGAGGTGCGAACACATCGATATTTGGATTATCGCTAAAGTGGAATAGTTGCATTGACCAAACAGTTATCTATCATTGCGCTGGTACAGCGACTCCTGTGTCTGACTTTAAAGAGTAGTACCCTAAACTGAACATTTTTGAGAAAATCAGCTGATGTCTGTCAAGCCCGTGGCAGTCTTATTGGAAATTTAGCTGGGTTACGAGGACCTTACTGTGATAGAGATTCAGCGGCTTAGCCTGGACGAAGTTGAACGACTGCGAGCGATCCGACTAAACGCTTTGCAGGATGCGCCGCAGGCATTTGAGACTACGTTTCAAACGGCGATAGCGCTACCGCCTGAAAACTGGCGGCAGCAGCTTCAACGTTTACCCACCTTTGTTGCCGTTGTCGATGGTGTAGACAGTGGCATGGTGCGCGGAGTCCCCCATTCCGACGGTGCGGCCTACCTAATATCGCTGTGGGTAGCTCCCCAGGCTCGGAAGCGAGGCGTTGGTCAGACATTGATTGATGCGGTAGTTGGTTGGGCACATTCCGAAGGGGTTGCTCGGCTGATTTTGGAAGTGGGTGAGAGCAATGGGAATGCGATCGCACTCTACACTCGCAAAGGATTCAAACCCACCGGCCAGACAAGAAACTTAGCACCACCGAGGGATCATATTAAGGAACAGGAGATGGCACTCGAACTCTAACAATTAATCTTATGCTCATACGAGAGATTTGATAAAACACACCACCCGTTCTACCTCTTCAAACCCTACTTTTGTATGGAATTGATAGCTGTCCTGGTTTTCAATCAACGCATCAGACGCCAGTTCGATGCAGCCCTGTTGCTGTGCCCACTTTTCAGCCCATTGAATTAGGGCTGTTCCCACGCTCTGATGACGGTACAAAGGGCGGACATAAATCCCTTCTACAAAGGCAACTGGGCTTTGGGTTGCTCCTGCAACATAGTCTTGTCGCAGAGAGAGATTCATAAACGCAATAGCATCCCCAGAGGCATTACGCACTAACCAGCCCGTCTGATGCTCAGCATTGAGAATTTTCGTCAGAATATCGTGCATGTTCTGGCGATCTGAGTCATCCTCTGGAGGCCATAGCTCCAGCGCTAGTTCAACCCAATCTTCAAAGTCTGCTGCACTGACTACACTGATTGTGAAATCGGCTGGTAAGTTTTCGTTCATACGCTACATCGACTGGGCTCCACTCCAGACAATAATATGGTTTGAGGTTTAATACAGTACCTCGATGTGTACCTCTAAAACAGGTAGTATCCGCTACACTGAACCCTCACTGTTACTCAGAAAAGTTAATACACTGTACTACAAGCGCCTGACAGTTTCACCACACAGAAGCTAATCTTACGTCATCCTCGCGTATCAGATGCAGCAGCAATTTTTGACTATGCTAGCGATCCCCAGGTGGTCTACTACATGGACTATGGGGTGCGTCAAAGCGTAAGTGAGCTAGAAGATTATCTCAAAGGTAAGGCCGATCAGTGGGATTCTGGTAATTTCTCCTGGGTACTGACTATCAAGCCTGATGATCGGCCCATTGGCACCATTGGTTGTTCCTTAGAGGGCCATGCGTCAGACTTTGGCTATTGGTAGTCCCTAAAGAGTAAGGATATCCGCTGTAATAGGCCTAAACTAAAGCGTATCTACTCGATGGAGCTACGTGTACAGATGTCATCGACCGAACTGTGCTGCCCAAGCTGTGAGTCTACTCGGATCGTCAAAAATGGTAAAACCCATGGCAGTAAGCAAAACCATAAATGTCGTGAGTGTGGACGTCAGTTCGTCGAAGATCCTCAACATCAACCTATCGATGACGCCACCAAACGGTTGGTGGATAAGCTCTTACTTGAAAAGCTCTCCCTCGCTGGCATGACCCGAGTAGCTGAGGTATCTGAAGGCTGGCTTCAGGAATACGTCAATGGCAAATATAAGGCTCTTCCACGTCACGTTGATATCGATGTCTCAAAAAAGGGCCGTTAACGCTTGAATGTGATGAACTCTGGTCGTTTGTGGGCTATAAAGGCAATAAACAATGGGTATGGCTGGCACTTGATCGTGAAAGTCGTCAAATGGTGGGTGTTCATATCGGTGACCGGAGTCGTCAAGGAGCTCAAGCTTTATGGCGTTCACTCCCACCCATCTATCGTCGATGTGCAGTTAGCTATACCGACGTCTGGGAAGCGTATGAGACCATTTTTCCAAGCAAACGCCATCGAGCCGTGGGCAAAGAAACTGGTCAAACCAGTCACATTTAGCGATTCAACTGCACGTTACGGCAACGAGTATCTCGGTTAGTCAGAAAGACCTTGTCGTTTTCTAAAAAGCTAGAGAATCACATTGGGGCCATCTGGTATTTCATTTACCATTACAATGCATCCTTACCCTCATAGGACTACCCCTTAAAGAAGCTTAGGGTATTGGTTAAGCCATTGGCTGCATTTTGGACAGTCGGCCTTTCAATGGGCACCAAAAAATTGGGCCGACTGTTGGGGAAAATAGATACCACTGCTGATGTAGGGAATGAACCGATCGGTTGACAAAACTCTGTACCGGCATTAATCAGATAAAATCATCCCAAGGATCAGCAACGCCAAATAAACCTTTACTCTCGTCTTATCGATCTTGACACCTAAATGTCGTTGATCGAAAAGGCAAGAGTAAATTTTGCTTAGTAACCCTTCTAAATTGTTGGATTGGACAATGTTATTGCTGGGCAGCAGCCTCTGGTAAAGCTGAAAATTTTCCAGATTCTGTTGTGCCAGTGAGAGCACTCATCCAGCGAGATTGCCATAGCCAAGCTCCCAGACCAACGATTGCATTGGATACGCAAGCAGCACTGAAAATACCGATAATTCCAAATAATTGGCTACCTAAGTAGGCCAAAGGAACATAAAGTAGCAACAGTCGGCATAAAGACATCGCCATAGCGGGAAATGGTTTGCCTAAAGCGTTAGATGCTGAGCCAACAGTCAAAACAATGCTCAGAGCGCCATAGCTAATAGGTACCAGTGTCAGATAAACACTTGCGCTGGAAATAACGTCAGGGTTGCTGTCAAACCAGGTAATAATCTGAAAGGATAACATTCCTAATAAGATACCGACGATAGCTCCCCAGCCTAGGCAAAAACTGACGCTCAACCGCAGCGCCTGCTTTATCCTTCCATATTTTTGAGCTCCCCAGTTTTGCCCAACAAAAGGACCAATGCTAGCTGAAATTGCTATGGGGACTATTAAAGCGATGGCTTCTATTTTTGAGGCTAGTCCAAAACCAGCAACGGCCTCAGTGCCATAACGAGCCATCAAACCCGTGATCAGTCCAACAGACAGTGGTGAAATTAAATTAGTTGCGGCTGCAGGCACACCAATAAATAACAGGCGATGCCAATTTTTAGCGAGTGTTGCCAAACTTGGTGCGGTAAATGTCAATAAGCGCTCTCGGAAATGGAGAAAGGTAAGCGATGCGACCAGGGTACCTGCACGTGAACATACTGTTGCTAAGGCAGCTCCTTTAATACCCAGAGCTGGTAATGGCCCCCAACCAAATATAAGCAGTGGGTCGGCCACAATGTTGACAAGTGCGGCAAATGCCATGATCAGACTAGGAACAACCGTGTTACCAGAAGCGCGAATGGCACTGTTACCAACGAGAGGAATAACCAGGAAAGCCATTCCTAGATACCAAATGCCCATGTAGTCATGAATCATTGGAAGTAGGTCAGGTCTGGCGCCCAGAGCTGTAAACAACGGTCTGATGGTAATTAGGCCAAGAGCGGCAAGAATCCCAACAATCAGGAAAGATAGCAGCAGACTATCTGTAGTCAGGCGCTGCACATTCCGCCGGTTCCCTTTACCGATTTCTCTAGCAATAACAGAGGCTGCGCCTGTGCCTAAGCCCATGGCTACGCTTGCCAAGATGGACACCACCGGAAATGTAAAACTGATAGCTGCTAGTTCATTCGTGCCCAACTGAGCAATAAAATACGTGTCAGCTAGACTAAACGCCAATACTGACAAGATACCCCAAACCATGGGAAGTGATAGCTTAAGGAGCTGAAGGGAAACTCGACCTGTTGTGAGAGAAGACTGCATTGCTAAGCTGGAGTGTTTGGCGGGATGTGAGCTATCAAATTGAAGTGACAAACTCAACAGATACTATGGTTGATAAGAAATTATTGCGATCTTGGAGAAGAAACTCGCTGTAGTCAGCCAAATCGTCTAAGCCTAAGCAAGTCAATGCTATTTCTGCACTTAACCAGAAAAACATTTTCAACAGTAGCTTTTGCCAATGAATTTGCATGATCCTGCATTGCTAATGAGCACTGACTTTCTTAGATAGAACTAAAAGGTTGCTAAAACAGCTTGCTAGGCCGTTAGTGGGTTAATACCCATCTTGCCAACGATGAGACGTAGGACAGCGATCTGCTGATTAAAACCCAGGGCTATGAGCTTATTCAGAACTGCCATTGCTGGTGTAGAGAGCTGATAGTCCTGCGGTACCGGAACAACATCTCCAGAGCGCATCCACTCGGCCAACTGATACCAAAATGCCAATTTGTTATTGCTAGTCAGACATCCGTAATCGCGAGTCATCGGATTGTTAGTTCCTACGACCAAATCGCGCATGAACTGTAATTGCTCTTCATGGGATAGATTAGCCACTTGATAGATTAAAGTTCCGGCTAGCTTAATCCGATCTGTTGCACCAGATGGCGCAGGCGTCACTAAACCTCCCATGTTTTCATACAGAGCCCATAAGAGACCTAATTGGTCTTCAACAGGTAGCCTTTGGATGGAGTCCACCGCGTCGGGGACAGCAGCAAAGATATTAGAGTAAATGGGCTTGTCAGTAGCAATAGTCATGAAGTGAGTTTCTAGAATCTGAAGCGTTACGTTTAATAACGTAACGTAATATAAATTTATATTGCAATTGCTTGACGCTGATCTTGAGTCTTCAAACTACGGATTGAGGATAAATAAACTGATATCCAGTGGCTTTAAGCTTGTAGTTGCTAACGCGGACGCTTTTGCCTGGCAGGCTGAGTCTAGACTGGTCCCAACGTACAGAGGGCAACCCGTATCGAGAACAGACTCGCTCTAGCTGGTCTTTGATCGTCAGCTGGCTATCATCCACCAGATTGTAGATACCCTGCAGCTGATTGAGCCGAGCGAATTCAATCACGCCAACGATGTCATCCCGATGGCTCCAATTGATAACGCGCTCGCCCCTACCCGGTAACGTCATGCCTGCCATTCCCCCAAGCATGCCAACCAACTCACGACCTGGACCATAAATTCCCCCTAGTCGAAGGATGCAGATTCTTTGGTCCTCACTGTTTGCCTGAGATATGATTTGCTCTGCCTCATAGAGCATTTGGCTGCGAGGTTCGGACGGGAAAATAGCAGCATTTTCATCTACCCACTCTCCCTGACGGTCTCCATAGACAGAGCAACTGCTGAGATAAATAACCTGTTTCACACTCGGTGTTTGTTTCAACGCTTGAAGGAGATTTTTAGCCGTAGTGAGGTAGGTTTGTTCGTAGGTTGCCTCATCCGCTACTTGGAATCCCGTTGGCGCGACGCTGACAACCACAGTGTCTTGAGCTTGGACCAGAGATTGAACAGCATTGGCATCATCTCCTGTTATGACAGCCACTTTGGAGAGAAGAGGCTGGAGCGAGGCAACCCGTTCTTGTCTGGTCGTTGTCCCTGTGACAAAGTGGCCTTGCTCTTGCCAACAGGCAGCTAATGCACTGCCAACATAGCCACACCCTAGAATAGCGATATTCTCATAGAGCTGACGGCGCTGAGCCCGTTGGCGTAGCAACTGCTGCAGATAAGCTATATCCAGCTCAGAGCTGTTGCTGTTAACAGAGTTATTCATGGTGATAATAAGGTGGATTAAAAATTGGACTGGGTAAATCTTATTAGCTAGTCTCCCTAGCTTTACTCTTTAAGAACATAATGCTGTATGCCTCAGCTAATAAGACTTCTTACCGAAGTAGCTAGAGGGGCTACTTGACTATCCTGATTGGCTCTGACCCAGCGACGATAATCTTGAACAAGTTGATTTTCTAACCGAGACTTGATGGTCAACAAGATGCCATTGAGAAATGCTTTGCCAGTTGTCTTCAAAACTTGTTCAGGAACCAGTTTGAGAGCCGGCGGTGTTTCTACTTGCACTATTAAATCTGCTTTTCCGAGTAATTCGGTGGTTGTTTCCTGACGATGGGGTACCAGTGTGCCAGATAACTCTAAATTGAAAGACCGATTCAGGCGCTCTGCACCTCGAATCTCACAATTTAGAGATCGCAACCGAAGTGTTCCATCAGGGTTTATCCAGACTTGTAACTCAGTAATAGGCTCAAACCGCAGCATCATAAATTGCAAGGGACGAAGCCGTAAACGAAAATGAGACGAACTCAACTGCTCAATTCGACTGGAATCAGTGATCGCTTGAACCAACCGCTGAGGCTGGTACAGGTAGTGCTCAATCGAAATTGCTTCATTGGGCACATTCATCTTGAGCATTTGAGTTACATGGAAATGTTGCATGGCAAGACTCCAAATCTATTAACATGCTGTTTGAGAACGCATCCAAGCACTTTAGATTGGGGTAAATCTTTTCTGATATGAAACGTGTTTACTCGCACTTTTCCTCACATGTAGTTATGAGGCTTTTTCGGTAGATTCTTGCTTGGAAAATTGATTCAACGCAATTCCAGTTGACCAAAGAAATAGCAGAAAAGTTACAAAGGTCATCAAAGGCATCGCAGCGGCCTCCATTTATTTAGTTTTGTAAACAACCACGTTAGTCATTCTAATTAACCATCCTTTGGAAGATAGAGGGCGGAAACCCGTACAAAGGCATATTTCTGATAGGTATACAGATACTTCGGTTATCCGGCTTCTATGATTACGGCTCTCCACGTAGGCCAGAGTCTGAGAGAGAATTTACATTAGTTAACAAATGCGCTTAGATCTATAACCTGATCTCTGAAACGATTATGGACATCCAACAAATTGAATCCTTCCTTGAGAGTCCTAACCCTCAAAACAGAATGAAGGCAATTACTGAACTTCGGCATCACGAACCCTCTATGGTTGTGCCGCTGCTTAAGCGAAACATGTATGACAAGGAGCTTTTGATTCGCTCCTTTGTTGCGATGGGGTTAGGGGCTAAGCGAAATAATGAGGGCTTTGAAGCCCTACTCAACATCATTGGTCATGAAGGTGATCCAAATGTTGTTGCTGAGGCAGCTAATTCATTAGCTAATTTTGGCCCTCAGGCTCTCCCTCATCTGACTGCACTATTTGAGCAAAATTCTCATTGGCTGATTCGACAGAGCATTTTGCCTGTACTGGACTATCCAGAAAGTTTTGAAGCCCTCATAAAGTTGTGTCGTTTGGGCTACCAGGATAAGAATCTAACAGTCAAGTTAGCCGCGATTGCTAACTTGGAAAGATTAAAGGGAACAGATCAAGCCTCTGCAGCTTTGAATGTTTTACTTCAGGCAGCAACTGATGATGATGCATCTATCCGCGCGAAAGCTGCTCAATTACTAATGCACTTTGACACTCCACAGACCCAAGCAGCTTTGACAGAGCTGCGGCAGGACCCTGATTATAGAGTTGTTAAAGTTTTCCTTGAAAGTCTTTTGCCGTAGCAGTTCAGTTCGAGGAGTTGATTTCAGAAACCGAGTAAAAATTGCTCTAAAAATTCTGCATTTGACCAGAGTAGAAAGATTTAAGCCTTTGGCTGACCGGTTGATCTAAAGTCAGCCGGTCAATCCATACATAAGCCTATTGAACGCGATGACTCCATCCCTTTCCCTAATTGATATCTGTACTAATTTCTGTGCTAATCCTGTACTAATTTAGCTGAAACCTTTGAAGGCAATAGCTTTTGGCGCTTAGCTTATGTCGAAAATCAAGTAAAAATAGCCCCAAAATTTTAGATTTGGCTAAAATAATAGAAGGCTGAAACCCTTTACAGGTAATGTTTTCACAAAAAAAGCTGGTGATCCGACTCGAACGGACGACCGGCTGATTACAAAAGAAATGCTCAAGAGCTAAATTTATTCTCTGGCAAGGCTTTTGTAGTTAGTAAAAAGTGCTGTGCTAATTTTTGTACTAATCTTTTGCAGAACTTTTCGTACAAAATTTTGTCAAGAACTAGATGAGCTGACCATTGATCGGCCACTCTACCATCATAGCGAGTGGAACTCAGAGGTTTTGAACTTCAAAACTTAAAACCTATATACAGAAATAGAGCCATTCTTGTACTAACTTTTTGCGCCATCTTTCGTACAAAATTCGTCGAGTAGTAGATGAGCTGATCGTTACTCAGCTGCTCTATCAGTGTACTGAATTCAGTCTAGTGCGCGGTTAAGTGGGCGATATCGAAAAACTAATTTCACTTGCTTGCTGAGCTTTTGGCAGAGGAGTAATCAACTGCGCCGAGGGCAAGCATGGATGTCCGCTGCGCTTCCGTCAGACCTCGTACCCCAGTAATGTCAGTATTTTCATAAGGACGAGGGGCCTGCAGTACCGCCGAGCAGTTTCCTGTTTGCACATCCCATAGCCGGACCGTCCCATCATGGCTGGCACTAGCAAGATGCTGACCGTCAGGGCTAAACGTAACGGACCAAATCCAATTTGTGTGGCCAGTAAAGACACGTAAGCACTTAAGACTATTGATATCCCACAGTCGAACTGTCTTATCTTCGCTGCTACTAGCTAAAAATTGACCATTAGGACTAAAGGCGATCGATGCCACCCAATTAGTATGGGCTTCAAATATATGGAGGCACTGGAAATTTTGCGTGTCCCATAGCCGAATTGTTTTATCACTACTGCAACTGGCAAGTAGTCGACCATCGGGACTAAAGGCCAATGAACGAACATCGTTAGTATGTCCTCTCAGTTTACGAAGGCATTGATACTGTCGCATATCCCATAGCAAAATCATATGATCGCGACTGCCAGTGGCCAGGAGTTGACCATCGGAGCTAAAAGCAACTGCTCCAAAACGAATTTCATGACCTGTTAAGATCTGCAAACATCGGCGATTTTGAACGTTCCAGAGACGAATTGTTGAATCGCTACTATTGCTGGCTAGGAATTGACCATCAGCACTAAAGGCAGCTGCACTAACATTATCGATATGCCCAGAAAACACATACAAACATTGGCGCTTCTGAACGTTCCATAGTCGAAGAGTTGTATCGCCACTGCTGCTGACAATAAGTTGACCATCAGGACTAAACGCAACTGACCTAACCCATCTTGTATGCCCAGAAAACACATGCAAACATTGGCGACTTTGAACGTTCCATAGTCGAATCTTATTATCGTTACCACCACTGGCCAATAACTGACCATCGGGACTAAATGCAACTGACCAAACGCCATTGGTGTAACCAGAAAATATATCTAGACACTGATGTTTTTGCACATTCCATAATCGAACTGTAATATCTTCGCTGCCACTGACCAACAACTGGCCATCGGAACTCAATGCAACTGACTTTACTTCATGGGTATGGCCAGAAAATATATGTAAACATTGGCGTTTCTGAATATCCCAGAGTCGAATGGTTTTATCGTCGCTACAGCTGATAAGGCACTGACTGTCTGGACTAAAGGCAAGTGATTGAACGTAACTTGTATGGTCAGAAAAAATATGGAGACATTGATTCTGCTGAATATCCCATAGCCGGATAGTAGTGTCTTTGCTGCCACTGGCGATCAGTTGACCATCAGGGCTAAAGGCAACCGACAAAACAGAACCACTATGCCCTCGTAATACAGTCAAACACTTGCGCTCTTGCATATCCCATAACCGGACTGTAGTATCACTACTGCCACTAACAAGAAACTGTCCATCAGAGCTAAATGCAATTGAGCGAACTCCTCCTGTGTGGTTGGAAAACATATGTAAGCATTGACGTTTCTGAATATCCCACAAGCAGATTATGTTGTCGCTGTTGCCACTAGCAAGCAATTGATTATTAAAACTGAAGGCAATTGGCCAAACATTATTGCTATTTTCTCGAAATATATGCAGACATCGACGATTTTGCATATCCCATAATCGAACTGTCGCGTCACCGCTGCTACTAGCAAGAAGCTGGCCGTCAGAACTAAATGCTAAGGAATGAACGCTGTGGTTATGTTCGGTAAACGTTATTAATTTTTGCCGTTCCTTAATCTTCCACAGATGAATATCGCCATTGCTATCTCCAATCGCGAAAAGTTCTTTGTTAGGGCTAAGAGCCACTGCTTTCACACTCCCAAACGTAGAGGAGATAGTAGCTTTATCAAAATAGCTATCGACTAGACTTAGCCTGTGAAGTACGGCACTTTCCAGATGAGTCTGCTGTAAAGTGAGGTGGGAAAAGTCAAAATCTTTCACCTCGCTATCTAACTGACCCAGTAAATTTAGAAGATTGCCAGCCGCATATCCCTTAGACCAAACTGAACTATGACGAATAGTTTGTAGAGATTCATTTACTTTATCTTCTAAATCAGAGATACAAGCGGCTACAGGTCTTAGAATCAATCGAATCTGAGTCTCTCGTACATAGTCTCTAGCAGTGGCTTTAATCAGCGCATGAGTATGAAATAGGTCAAACTGTTGAATATTTAGTTCTTTTTTAATCTGCTTAACAAAGCGATCTGTAGCAAACTCCATAATCACGTTTTGCAGGGTGAAGTGTTTACCTACTGTTTCTACGAGGTAACGATCGCGCAACCCTCCTAATGCGTTCCGTACGTCTCGCTTAGTTATAGGTGGCAACAAATCTTCCATCAGGTTATTCACTTCAACTGGTTCGCGGTTAATTGCTAGCCAGAATAATATTGAGCGTTCTAGCGGAGCCAAACGAGTCAAGTGCTGGTCCAATAGGCTGCGGACATCATCAGGTGCTGCCCCTTCTTCTACAAGAAAGTCATGCACGTCTCCTAAATACTTTCGTTGAATAGTAGTAGCTACTAGATGTAACGCCTGAGGATTCCCACTATAGCGACGAATCAGTTCCTGGCCATGATTATCTACATCCTCTAATTCCAATCCCTTTGTACTCAAAATTTTTTGTCCAGCTTCGGAGTCAATACCCCCTACTGACCACAACCGTACTGGAAGTTGAACGCCTGCTATCGGGGCCAGTTTACTGGGACACTCACGACTGGTTAGCAGCAAACAGCTTTGATGCTCTGCTTCTCCAATCCGATAAATCAGTTCCCCGTAATCTTCATACCTGTCTCGAAATTGCCCGGTCGTTCCCGCCTGCAGAATCGATTCCAGGTTATCCAAAACGAGTAAGCAGCGATGCTCTCGTAAATAGTGAAGCAGACGAATAATACGTTCTCCAAATCGCGTCGGCAGGTTGATTTCCGTTTCCTGCTGGTCAGATAGAAACTGAATTAGCCGCACCAGAATTTCGTCCAATGGCGGTGCTTCTCGCAAACTGCGCCAGATGACATAGTCAAACTGTTCGTAAATTTGATTAGCTAGTTTTGCGGCCAGGGAGGTTTTCCCAATGCCACCCATGCCCAGCAAAGTGATTAGTCTGCACTTCTCGGTCATCACCCATTGGCTGAGCGCCGTCAATTCTTCCGTACGTCCAAAGAAAATTGTGGTGTCTGGTTTCTCACCCCAGTCGATTTTGGTCGTTGAGTGCGTTTCCTGAGCAGTCAGCTCACGATCTGCTATCTGTGAGGGTAAGTCAGGCAGTCCATAGTCAGCTGTTTCTAATACCAGTTCAAAAGCCTTGAATAGTCTTTGTACCGATGCTTTATCCACAGGTGCTGAGCGCTCACGAATTTTCCTAATGGTCCTAATGCTAAGATCAGCCTGCTCCGAAAGTTCTGCCTGAGTGAAGCGCTGGCCGTGTTTTTTATTGGCTTGAGCAGTTGCGATCGCAGCTTCCAACCGATCTATCCCTGGCCGGGTTAGTGTAATACCTCGATTTCGTTTAGAGGATCGGCTCATAGGTCTGATGAGGTAGATGGCAACCTGGAAAGATCGGAAACTTAAGGGAAACTCTTCGGTATCTTATCCGATAGTAAGCGATAGTCTAGGAATCTGATTTTGGGCTGTAATGCTTATTTGCAAAGGTTTTGGAGGAAATCAATCAAAAATTCTGCCAACTTTCTTTTAAGCCTCCGAAGATCCCTCGAAAAAAAAAGTGGATGCCTGCATAGTGAGCCTATCTACTTCATTTGCAGGAACATCCTTATGAATCGCTTAATCCCTTTTCCCAGTGACCAACTATCCCTATCCCAAAGACAGGGCAGGATTGATCGCCAAGTCACGATCCAGAATCCTGGACGAGTCTATTTCTATGCTACCTACTGGCCTGCTCGTCTTTCTCAGACTGCCACATTTAACGAACTAAACCCAGGCGATCCGGTCGAAGTTGTCGGTCGAGATGGACTTACGCTCCTCGTTAAGCCATTGTCTCAACGGAGAGACATATCATGAGACGTCAGCAAACCAACAACTGGCTTATGTTGCTAGCCATCAAAGCAGTGAAGTATTTTCTGTTAAGTATGGCAGGTTTCACAATCTCCTACATAGCTTCAGCTGTTCTGGAAATAAGCTTTATCACTATGATTGTTGTCATTTTCATAGAACAGGTTCTAGCACGAGCACTAATTTTGTTGCTCTGTTTACTGGCAGCGACCGCAATCAACGAGTCATTGAGGTATTGAGCAACCGTTAACAGTTGCTGAGAAAATCTTTCACGATAGCTGCCAATTTAGCGTGAAGTCAGGTGATAGTGAGATCAGCTGACTTCACCGACGACTCAACTTTTTGTGGAGTAATCAACCGCGCCCAATGCCAGCATTGAGGAGCGTTGTGCTTCCGTCAGACCATGTATACCAGTAATATCGGTTCCTTCATAAGGACGAGGAGCTTGCAGTACCGCCGAACAGGTTCCTGTTTGCAAATTCCATAACCGGATTGTTCCATCACTATTACCGCTAGCGAGATGCTTCCCATCAGGCTTAAAAGCCAAGGATAAAATACGAACGCTAGGTTCACACTTAAAAGTATAAATACACTTTTGCTGTTTAATATCCCAAATTCGAACGGCAGAAGCCCCAATGATACTTGCAAGAAATCTTCCATCAGAACTAAAAGCCAATGCTTGAGAATTAGTCCACCTACTATTTTCTATATCTGAAAATATATGAATGCATTTTTGCTGTTGAATATCCCACAGTCGAATTTCGTTGTCAAGGCTACTACTGGCAAGCAATAAATTATTGGGGCTAAAGGCAACAGAGATAATTCTTTTTGAATGGGCTAGAAATGTATGAACGCATTTTCTCTGTCGAACATCCCATAACTGAATTGTCGAATCCCAGCTACCGCTTACAAGCATTTGACCATCAGAACTAAAAGCTATGGAACTTATCTTATCGGGGTTTTCTAGTACATGAACGCATTTTCTCAGCTGAACATCCCATAGTCGAATTGTTGAATCCCAGCTACTACTAGCAAAGAAGATGCCATCGGGACTAAACTCTAGAGATGTAATCCAATCCGAATGTCCTAAAAATACGTGAATAAACAGCTTCTTTTGGAGATTCCATAACTGAATTGATGAGCTTACGTCACTACTGATTAGGAATTCTCCGTTAGGACTAAAAGTAGCAGACAATCCTCCTATTGCTTTTGTGGTAAGCTTATCGCAAATTTTCTGACTCTGAACGTCCCATATCTGAATTTCAGAGTCACATTCGGTTGTGTTGGCGATCATACGACCATCTGGGCTAAAACAGACAGACCAAATCCAATTAGAAAATCCTGTTACCAGATTAACGTATTGTTGTTTTTGAAGATCCCATAGTCGAATTTTTGAATCTTCACCTCCACTAGCTAAAAATTGGCCATCTGGGCTAAAAGCAACACTGTTACTCCAGGCATTGTACTCTAATATATGAACACATTTTTTCTGCTTAACATCCCATATCCGAATTGTCGCATCCCAGCTACTGCTAGCAAGCAGTTGACCATCAGGACTAAAAGCTATGGATATTATGCGATTAGAATGGTCTGAAAATATATGAATGCATTTTTTCTGTTTAATATCCCATAATCGAATTGTAGAGTCTTTACTACCACTAGCAAGCAGTTGACCATCAGGACTAAAAGCTATGGAGTTTACGCTATTAGAATGGTCTGAAAATATATGAATGCATTTTTTCTGTTTAATATCCCATAATCGAATTGTAGAGTCTTTACTACCACTAGCAAGAAGCTGACCATCGAGATTAAAAGCTATAGAATATACATAATTTGGATGCTCTAATGTATGGATGCATTTTCTCTGTTTGATATCCCATATCCTAACTGTTGAACATTCCTCACTAATACTGGCAAGGAATTGGCTACATGGACTGAAAATCAGACTCTGGAAAAAATCATCTACTGGCTCAAAAATAATAAGCAACTGTTGCCACTCTTGGTTACCCCAGATACCTAGAAATCCCCTATCACCTCCAGCAACCATGAACTTTCCATTTGGGCTAAAAGCAATACATCTAATACTTCCAGAATTTATTACAAACAAGGAATTAAGAAAGTTTGACTCACTCAGATTTAGACTGTAAAATCTATTTTTTCTTAGATAAGCGTATCTGATATTGAGGTTTGAAAAGTCAAGTTTTTCAAACTCTGAGTGAGCTTGACAGAGTAGATTTAGAAGATTTCCTGCGGCATAGCCAAAAGACAATTGAATACTCTTGCGAAAGATGTCTAAAGACTCTGATGCTTGAACTTCAAGATTACTTAATTGATCTAATATTGGATTCAGAAAAATTCGCTCTTGTGTCTTCCTTACATATTCTTTTGCAGTTGCTTTTGTTAGAGCATGGCTGCTTAGTAAGGTGAATTTTTTCGTATCAATCTCTTTGATTATTTCAGAAACAAGACGATCGCTAACAAACTCCATAATTACGTTTTGCAGAGTGAACTGTTTGTCAACCATTTCTACTAGAGAGCGATTTCTTAGTCCCCTTACAGCACTGCGCAAATCTCGTTTTGTAACTGGTGGCAATAAATCTTCCATCAGCTCATCTAGCCCAACAGGCTCACGATTAATCGCCAGCCAGAACAAGATAGACCGCTCTAACGGATCAAGACGAGTCAGCTGTTGATTAAGCAGACCACTCAAACCCTCAATCCCTGCCTTCTCCTCCTTTAAAAAGTCATACACATCACCCAAATACTCTTGTTGAATAGTGGTGGCCACTAGATTTAGGGCTTGAGGATTGCCACTATAACGGCGCACCAGCGTTTGCCCCTGATTCTCCGTCTTTTCTAAGTGCAGTCCCTTTGCTGCCAGAATTTCCCATCCTGCTTCAGTTTCAATGCCGCCTACTGACCATACCCTGACGGGCAGATGTTCACCTGCCATCAGAGCCAGCCCACGGGGACATTCTCGACTGGTCAGTAACAAACAGCTTTGATGTTCTGCTTTCCCAAGCTGATAAATCAACTCCCCATACTCGTCATATCCCTCGCGGAATTGCCCTGTCGATTCTGCCTGCAAAATCGATTCCAGGTTATCTAACACCAGTAAGCAGCGATACTCTCGCAAGTAGTGGAGTAAGCGAATAATGCGTTCTCCTAGGCGTGTTGGCAGATTGCTCTCTGTTTCCTGCTGGTCAGACAGAAATTGAATTAGCCGCACTAGAATTTCGTCTAAGGGGGGCGCTTCTCGCAGACTGCGCCAAATGACATAGTCAAACTGCTCATAAATCTGATCGACCAGTTTTGCAGCCAGGGACGTTTTGCCAATACCGCCCATGCCCAGCAGCGTCACTAGTCGGCACTGATCCACCATTATCCATTGCCCCAGCGTCGCCAACTCTTCGGTGCGTCCAAAGAAAATCGCCGTATCTGGTTTCTCGCCCCAGTCTATTTGAGTTTTTGCTCGCGTATTCTGAGGAGTTGACTCACAGTCTGCTGCTGAAGGCAATTCAGGCAGACCGTAGTCAGCGGTTTCCAATGCCAACCCAAAGGCTTCAAATAGGGTTCGTACTGATGTTTCATCTACAGGTGCAGTGCGATCTCGAATTTTCTTAATAGTCTTAATGCTGAGACCAGTCCGTTCAGAAAGTTCTGCCTGAGTGAAGCGCTGGCCGTACTTTTCACGATTTTGAGCAGCTGCGATCGTAGATTCGAGTCGATCTATCCCTGGTTGGGTGAGTACAACACCTCGATAGCGCTTGGAGGATCGGCTCATAAGTCTAGTGAGGCAGATAACGACTTCAAAAAATCAGGAGACTAAGGGAAACTTTTCGGCATGTTTTCCAATAGTAATCGATTGGCTTTGAACTTAATTTTGGGCTGTAATATCTGTCTGCAGAGGGTTTAGAGAAATTAAATCAAAAAATCTGCCAACTTTCTCTTAACCCAAGGAGATGCCAGCATAGTAAGAGCCTATCCGGAAACTACATCAAACCCTTGATAATTCGTGAGTAAAGTAGGGTATTCGGATAGATTCCAAGTCTATCTACTTCATTTACAGAGACACCCTCATGAATCGCTTAATTACCTACTTAGAGAAATGCATCCCGACAACCCGGTCGAAGTCATTGGTCGGGAAGAACTTACGCTCCTTGTTAAACCAATACCCCAACAAAGGGAATTGTCGGAAGATCGCGGTAGATTAGCAAATAGATCGACTTTTTGGAAATATTGATTGACCGGTTGATCGAAAGTCAGCCGGTCAAGACATGCTTATTTTCATTGAAAATAATGGCTAACCCCCTTTAGAAGATTTGCGCCTGTACTAATTTCTGTGCTGATTCCTGTACTAATTTCTGTGCTGATTCCTGTACTAATTCCTCTAAAACCTTTGATATCAAAAGCTTCTAGCGCTTATTTTATGTCGAAAATCAAGCAAAAATAGCGCTCAAAATTCTAGATTTGGCTAAAGTAAAAAAGGCTAAAACCCTTTACACGCAATGTTTTCAAAAAAAGCTGGTGATCCGACTCGAACGGACGACCGGCTGATTACAAAAGAAATGCTCAAAGGCTAAAATTAATTTCTGGCAAGGCTTTTAGGGTATGTAAAAAGTACTGTGCTAATTTTTGTACTAATTTTTTGCGGCATTTTTCGTACAAAGTTTTGTCAAGAACTAGATGCTCTGACTGTTAATCAGCTGCTCTATCAGCATAGCGAGTGAGTCTCAGACGTTTTGCTTTTTCAAAGCTGAAAGCTATGTATAACAAAGACTTCAAGCATTTTTCGACTCAGATTTCCTTGAAAGTAATATAGAGCCATTCTTGTACTGATTTTTCGTAAGGAATTCGTCGAGTAGTAGAGCAGCTGAGCAATGATCTGCTGCTATATTCCTGAAAGCTTTACCTAGACCCATTAAATTTAGATTTCGTCAGGGTTGGTTCCCATTGCTCGTAAGCGTTCAGCTAGTCGGTCTGCACGTTGCCGTTCAATTCCTTGGCCCTCCGCGCCAGTGGGGATGACTTGGCCATTGAGATCGCACCACCTCAACCAAAGCCGAGGCACGTCTTCTTCAAACGTACCCTCCCACAGCTTTAACCCCACATCTACACCCTCCAGCCAGACTGATTGGTCCGTATTGAGGATGCCCTCTGCAGTTGTGAGTTCCTGATAGCCTACCGGGGAAATCATCCACACGCGCAAAAGAGCCCCATTCATATTGGCTTCGTCTTGGATTTGCTGTAAGGGAGCAAACACTACATAGTAGGACACACCAATCTGGGCGTAGATGTCCCGCTTACTTGAGATTTTCCCCTTTATGTTTGGATTTTTGACTGAGGGCAACCTCATCGCCTTCCTGATTGGACACAATTTCAATACAAACCTCGGGTACTTTGCCAAATTCCCAAACGAAGTAAGATCGGTCGCGTCGATTGGCATAATCAGCGGCTCTTTGTACCCCCAGACTCAGCATTACGTCCGGCACAATAGGAGGATCACCTTTGAGCTTATAAAATAAGCCGACATTGGCTTCTGCGATGAATGGCAGTGGTAACGTCTGGCTACTATAGAGTGGCTCTACCAGCAAGCGCTGTTGCTGGGCGGATTGAAAATTATCCACTGGAGTATCATCCTCGAACACCAGGTGACTGATATCGAGTTCGGTTACGATATCTTCGTTTTCTAGAGGTTGGTTATCTAGAATCTGCTGTGGGGTCATGGTGTGGACCTGAATCGCATAGTTCTATCTTAATCCCACCACATGGCAATGACGGGACTACAGCATCCACAGTTCTTCCACTGCTCAACCTGGCGCGTCATTTTCTCCTCGCCTAGCACATTGATCAGGGTTTCTAGTCGGCCTAAAATTTTGACTAATCGGGTGCGATCGTAGACTTCACAGGTGACCCGTTTTTTGGCCCAAGCACTCCCTCGACCTTGACAACGATTTTTGTCTAGCTATCAGGAGCACCACATCACGTCATCTATGGTTTAGCATGATTTTGCACAAACTATTCAACAGATTGACACCCCAGCCGCTGAGGTCTCGACTTTTTTCTAAATCTCGAATCCGAATTGTCTGAGATCTTATTTTTTCTGTTTTTCAGAGGCTCGATCTTTCTACATATCGCGATTTTGCCTAAAGAGTGGGTTACGGCCTCGTCCTTAGGGTAGAGAAGCTCCGGTGATTAAACCCTAGAGCGCCAGTCAAGAATTAAACACCTTGACAAAATAGTCTTATTGACGAGCTACAAAATTGGCTCTTAAAGCACAAAAAATCAGAGTGCAAAATTGCTCTTGGCAAACAAGCTTATTGACCCATTTTGTACACGCTCAGGAACGCATTTTGTCAACCACGATTACTGGACCGTTGCTCTAGAATGGTTTGAAAATATGATTTTGGCCACGGGCCACTATCGCAATGGGGGGGTGTTGGCCTCAGGGACGGCCATAACAGTGGCAGATTTAACGGATCTGAAGATGATAATGAGATTTAAATATGGTGAGTGGTGAATAGTAAGTGGTCAATTTAGGGGCTAAAGAAACAGGGACGGCTGAGCCGCCCCTGTAGAAGAGAGTCTCTTATAGAGACCTAACGACGGAAGTACCGTAGTGAGGGACCTGGGCGACCGACATAGCAGGAATATCGAAAGCCGTAGCGCAGAATAAAGCTCAAGGACTGACGCGCCTCGGATTGGGAATTGCCAAAGTCCATCAGCCAGTGATTACCTTCAACAATCTTCCACCGACCGTTAATGCGCTGCACCTCTAGAGCATTAGGGTCAAAGGGAATCGAATCTTCACCGGGGAAGGGGCCAGAGGGAGCTTCGCCATCTACCAGATAGAACTCCATAGATGGTTGGGGACGACCCACAAAGCACTGACTGTTGAAGCCGTAGTGATGGATGATCTGCAGCGTCCGGTTGGCCTCGGAACGGTTACTGCCAAAGTCTAGCAATAGCATATTACCGACAACAATCTTCCAGCGGTTGCGGATGCGTCTAACCACGGCTCGATCGGGATTAAAGGGAATAAAGTCGGTGCGAGTCTGGGGAATCAGATGGTCGAACTCGGTGGTGCGCATACAGTCTTCTCCCCGGCAGCCGTTAGCGGGACACACATTGGACACACGACAGCTACCGCTGGTGACATAGTCGGTTTCTCCGCGTACCAGAATGCCTTCCACGGTATGGGTAAGACTATTAAAAACAGGAGAACCTGAGTTGCCGCCATAGGTATCGAGGTTGGCAACAAAATAGTCACTGTTGTCGTTTTCACGAACATTGGCACCGGGGGCATATTTCTTCGGTAAGCCTGAAGGATGGCCAATCACATGCACCGCCGCATTATCGGCCACTTTACCCTGGCGACGGACCCGCACTGGACGATGGTCCAACACCGGACGATCCAGCTGCACAATGGCCCAATCTTCCCCAGATTCAAGCCGACGACCGACGATGCGAATGCCACGGTAAATCTGCGAATCAGAAATGTTGGTATTCGCAGTACTGGCATTCTCCATTTCATAGCCAAAGACAAACCGCTGGCTGGCTAGGTTACCCTCATTGACACAGTGGCCAGCAGTGGCAATAAAACTAGGATCGACAAGAAAACCAGAACACCGGGCAACAGAAGGCTGGTCGCGGAAGGGCTCAGACGCACAGAGGTTGCTCTGGGCACCGAGACTCGGGCCTTGAAGGGTAGAGGTGCCATCGCCATTGGATGAGATCTTTCTACTCTCAATTAGTGCGACAACACTGTCAGCATCTAGCTGAATATCGCGGGCCAGTACTTCGTAAAGATCCTGGCGATCGTCGGTGCCATAAACTACCTTTTGACGAAACTGGATCGCCTCTACCAGATCGGCGGTTTCCACCTGGTTCAATTCGCTTTGGACCTGCGGATCGGCCATATATCCCTTATGGATTACGGCTGCACTCAGCTCTTGGAGCTCATCCGCTAGCATATCTTTACTGGCAGCATCTTTTTCTGCACCGTTGGCAGACACTTTCTCCCTGTTAGCTTCCCTCACGCGAAGTTCGTCCATGAGGTCTTCTAGCTTAAACTGATCAAGCATGGGTCAGATTTCCAATATTAAGTGGCGTAAGTGCTCAACGTTGCCGATCCGATTTTTAATCGGCAACGGCTACCTATCGGTGATGGAAACAGGCGTTACCTGAAGAATCTTTTTTAGTTACAGGTAACAAACCGTACCTCGCTCAGTTGAAACTGGTCATCGGAAAATTCCAACACATCGATGATGATGGGTGTTAGGGTATCCGGTGCCAGACGATAGGAAGCATTGAACTCCCGCTGGGGAGGTTCTGTTTTAATGATGTAGTCACTGACGCTAACAGAGTCAACATCGTTGTGCTGGGTCAGCCATGTATAAATTTCGTCTAGGGACGTAGCAGCCGAGATCGCAACTGTTAAATCCTGTTCAAACACAGAGAATTCGCTATTTTCACAGGGCGTCGATTGGGAAGCCACAACAACGTCTCCATCTGAGGACATGGGTAACAAATCATCCTTGGGGATAAAGCAACTATAAAAGATAGGCGTAATTAACCCAACAAGTATTAACCAGCACATCATTTGCATACTGTTAACCTCGAATGCTGCACCGTAGTGTATTTCCAAGACCAATAGGTTTGATAGTTCTCAATATATGGCACTTCTCCGGTGGAGCCAGTACCCTTTTGGGTGATTTACGATGACGTGTTTAGAAGATCCTTGCCATGGCAGTGAAATTGGACCATTTAGCACCCTTTGATTGACTATTTGAAGAATATCGAGCCATGTTTTTCCTAACATCGGCAGACCTGCAGCACTCGATTTTAACCGTGGCTGATGAACCAGCGGACTTTAATGCTAAAGGAACATAACTAGGT
Source organism: Cyanobacteria bacterium P01_B01_bin.77 (assembly GCA_039028535.1). Classification (GTDB taxonomy): domain Bacteria; phylum Cyanobacteriota; class Cyanobacteriia; order Phormidesmidales; family Phormidesmidaceae; genus Leptothoe. The sequence goes on along the minus strand of JBCCHX010000019.1, from coordinate 63,123 downwards.
TATAAAATCCAATCGCTGGATCCCTTATATTGCTTTACCACCCAGGAAATTAAACAACGGTTTCACCCTGTTTTAGGCAACATTATGGACCAGATAGAAGCTAGCCCTGACGACTGGGTATGGGGCTTTCATAAATCTCCTGAGAACCTGCTTCATCAGAAATAGCTTGACTGGCTGACTTAAAGTCAACCGGTCAAATTGCGCTCATCTCGATTAAATACAATGGCTAAAACCCTTTACTAGATTTGTGTCTGTACTAATTTCTGTGCTAGTTCCTGTACTAAATCCAGTAAAGCCATTGATATAGAAAGCCTTTAGCGCTTAATTTACGCCAAAAATCAAGTAAAAGTAGCCACCAAAACTTTAGATTTGGCTAAGATGCGGAGGAGCGTAAGCCTTGCTAGATAAGGCTTACACTAAAAAGCTGGTGATCCGACTCGAACGGACGACCGGCTGATTACAAAAGAAATACTCAAAGTCTAAAGTCATCATTCCGTAAGGCTTTCAGGATAAGTGAAAAGTGCTGTGCTAATTTTTGCACTAATTTTCGCGGCATTTTTCGTAAAAAATTTCGTCAATAACTACATGAGCTGACCTTTAATCAGCTGCTCTATCATCATACCGAGTGAGGCTCAGATGTTTTCTCTTGAAAAGGCAAAACGCATATATAACAAGGGTTTAAAGCCTTTTTTGGCTTAGCTCTCCCTGAAAGCAATATAGAGTTATTCTTGTACTAATTTTTCGCGTTGCTTTTCGTTAAGAACTCGTCGAGCAGTAGACAAGCTGACTATTACTTAGCGGGTCGGCTCGCAAACTTCTCGGGCTTAACTTCGCTCTCGATAGGCAAGCGATATTTCCAAAGTTGAAACGGTAAAGCCATACTCAAGCGCTCAGAAGCTATGTCATGCCATAAAGGTACTCTCACAGGTAATAATATTAAACTGTAGCAAATGAGTATGTTTAATGCCGTGTCGGTCTTGGTGCAATCTTCCAAAAGTTGCTGGATTTGCGATCGCTGCTGCTACCAGCATGATCACCCCCGCCCATGCCGAACTACTCGTGACACCAGAAGCAATTACCCTAGCTGGTACACGCAATAGCACTGTTTCGACTACGCTAACGCTGAGTGGCGAGACTGATGACATCAAGCTTGAACCCGCCGTCTCCGATTTGCGCCGTGGTGATGGAGCCGCTTCAATTGCCGCTGTAGATATTGCTATTGAGCCCAACAGTGCGGTTAATGTCCCGGCAGATGCGCCCATTCAAATAAAGCTCACAATCGATTTGGCTAAGGCTTCTGCTAATGGTGAGTTTACCGGGGCACTTTACCTATATTACGAAGCTGGTCGGCAAGTTATCCCTTTAACAGTCAAGGTTAAAGCAGCACCGATAGGGCCTTGGATTTTGATGGTTGTGGGAGTTTTGTTAGGTACTGGACTTTCAATCTATAGAGCTGAGGGGCGATCTCGCGACGAAATCGTCGTTCAGGTGGGGCATCTTCGAACCCAGATGCGCGGTGATCCTGATTTACACAAAGATTTCCAGATCAGTATCGAATCAGAGTTGATAGATGTTGAAGGAGCTGTAGAAGATAAGGACTGGAAAACGGCTCAAGCGCAAGTTTATGAGGCTCGGAAGCTTTGGCAACGCTGGAAGAAGTACCGGGATGACTGGATTACTCAGTTACGCGATGGCCAGCGACTCATTACACAAAATTTTGACACCTTATCTGATATAGAAAAGTCTAAGACTTATTTGCAGGGTGTCTGTGACTTTATTGATGCTACATCTAGAAAGCTGAGAGCAGGCCAATATGAAACCCCACAGGGTTTGAAAGATGATTTTGTCAAAGTCCGCAAGTTATTGTCTCAGTATAAGGAAGGCACAGAGATTATTAAACATCTAAAACAACAGCGTTCAGGTGCCTCGTTCGAAGCCGATCGCGAACAGCATTGGCTTAATGAATTACAGCGCTTAGAAGGGGAACTACAAAACCTTACGCTTGATGAAGAGCGCTTTAAATCTTGGAGAGCCGCTTTAGAGGCTACTAAAGAGGATTTAGAGACAGAAATCGCAGCCCTGCCGTCGGCTGACTCTACCAGTAGATCATCATCCAGGCGTGCAATCATAGAGACCATACCACCGGCCCCATCAATTATTGCCATCGGTACACCCGAGCAAACTAATCAATCTAAACGAAACATAAAATGGTCTAATCAGGTAGGTCGAGTAGTAGCAGTCACCTTTCTAGCGGTTCTGGGAATGTCAGACCTTTATGCTAATAAGGCAACTTTTGGTGCAGACCCCATACGCGACTATTTTTCACTCCTGGCGTGGGGATTCGGAGCTGAGTTAACAAGAGAGTCTATAGTGAAGGCCGCTCAAGACTTGGGTGTTTCAATCACCAAGTAAAATTTGATGGAAATAGTGTGAATCTTGGAAAAATCGAGATTGGGAATCAACTCATCGATTGGCGTATTCATAGAAAGTTTTGATGGAAATAGTGTGAATCTTGGAAAAATCGAGATTGGGAATCAACTCATCGATTGGCGTATTCATAGAAAGTGCAGATATTACCGCCACATCCTGTATAGATCTTTAGGATAAGTTTTAATCGGTCAATGACAATTCGCAAGCGTTGGGCATTCCTAGTTGGTATCAATAGCTACTACGATTATGGCAGGCTTAGATACTGCGTTGATGACGTACTGGCATTGGAGAGCCTCTTGACGGCGGCAGGTTACACCGTCTGGTGTTTGCACGATCGCATGGAGGAAAAGGATGCTGATGGTAATCTCAATCGTTTTTTCCCAAAGGAAAAAAATATCGAGGGGCGGCTTGCAGATTTCTGTGGGCTAATCAAAGAAGGTGACAGCCAGGATGACTTATTACTCGTTTACTTTGCCTGTCATGGCAGTCGCCAACACGATGACATTCCTCGTTTGATCGCACATGATACTCAACAAAGCCTGGAAAATGAAGCTATTTCCATTGAAAAGCTAGAGGAGTATATGGAGGATAGCGGAGCCGGTTGTCGGATGCTCATGCTGGATGCGTGTCAAATTGGCTTGGGCACTAGTAACCTGAGTTCCCGAGGTACTTCCGATCCAGAGCTGCTAGAAAAAATTCATGAGATGGCCAAGGGGTACGCTCTATTAGCCGCAAGCAGTGACCACCAGGATGCTAAAGAGTGGGGAGGCATGAAGCATGGAGTATTTAGCTACTACATCTTGTCTGGTCTTAGTGGAGATGCAGACTTAAGCGGCAAAGGCTACGTCACTGTTAACGATGTGGCAGGTTATGTTTTTGCGAAAATGCAGGATTGGGCGGCCAATCATCCCCCGGTTAGGCAGACACCTCGTCAAAGAGTTGAGGATAACCTAGGTGGGTTTATCCTCATTCCGAAGGAGTATGAGCAAGCTGTGGCTGCGTTTAAGCCAGCTTCTCCGGACGAGTTACCTGGTAACTCTACATCAGGGATCCAGAGTCGGGGTACTGCTGCCCAGGTAAATGAGCGCCTAGGGTCACTGGATTATGATCCGCAGTGTCAAGCTTTTAAGGTTGGCATACCCCGCTCGCAAAGAGCTGTAGCTTTTGTCGTTCAGGCGAGAGATCGAAAGATTCAAAAATGGTTAGTAAAGCGATTATTTAATCAGATTCCTAACGCTTCGAATGCTAGTGTCTTTGCATTTACGGTGCCTCGTCATGCAATGGGACGAATTGGTGGCGGCATTGATAATTTATGGGAAAGTCTGGCCAAAAGTTTGCATTGTTCTGCTGAACCCAACATCATCATTGAGGCATTGATCAAGAAGTATAGAACCAAGCCTATTATTGTGGCAATGTATGGCTGGTCACGACACTTGCAATCATTACAGAAACAAATCTTAGAACAGTTCTGGAAACCTTTAGCTGAAGCAGTAGGAGCAATGGATCAACAACCAACGAGATCGCGACTCATCTTGTTTTTAGCTGAAGGTTCGGCAATTACAGAGCCAAGCGTTTCTGCAAACACTCCCTTGTCCAGCCCTGCAATTCCTATTCGATTAGAACCTTTAACGGAGATTCAGCCTGCGGACATTCAACAATGGATGGACAGTGATACGGTACATTCACTGCTCAACCAATACATTCCTGAAGGAAACATTAACACCTTAATTGACGAACAAATTCTGACATGGTCATCTGACCCAGTCGAAGTCATACAAGGAATTTGCGACATCTTTGAACTTGATATCGAAGACATTCAGAAGGATTGGGAGCTGACGTGATGACACCGGAAGAAAAAGCACTCTACACTTATGTTGAGTCAGACGACTATCAGCCCCCAGCCAAGAGTGTGAACGATCCAGAGGGGCGGGAGTATTTTCCTTATCTACCAGAGCCGGCATTAGTAAAAGCCCTGAATTTAGCCATTGCCTTGGGGCGACCCTTGCTGTTGGAAGGAGAACCCGGCTGTGGGAAAACTCGCGTGGCGAATGCTTTGGCTTACCATTTGGCCTGTAAGAAATTTGGCGGTAAGCCAGAAGACACGAAGAAATGGTGGAATTTCTATATTTGGAATGTGACGTCTACCAGTCGTGCTCAGGATGGCCTTTATACATTTGATGCAGTGGGGCGCTTGCGGGATGCGCAGCTCATGGGCACAGACCCGGATCGGCTCCGAGACTTCTTAGGCAATCAGGAAGTCGCAGACCTGAAAAAACGTATTCAGAATAAGGCCGAATATCTCACCTATGGCGCATTGGGAAAAGCGTTGCAAGACCAGACCACTCGCCCCGTTGTCTTGATTGACGAAATAGACAAAGCCGACAGCGATTTTCCGAATGACCTGCTGCTAGAGCTAGATGAGCTGCGGTTTACCGTTGCCGAACTAGACAATAAACCCATCGGGCCACCAGACAACGCCACCAAGCCTATTATTCTAATCACCAGCAATCGAGAGAAACCTCTACCAGAGCCCTTTTTGCGGCGTTGTTTGTATTACTATGTGCCCTTCCCGCAAAGAAGTCAGTTGAAGAAAATCATCCAGAAGCGATTTGGTGAACGGATAGCCAACAAAGACGATGTTGTGGAGCTAGCCCTTGACAAGTTTGATGAGATTTACAAGCGGCTTGATCGCCAAGCCGGTAGCCGTCCTCCTGGCACCAGCGAGCTATTGGAGTTTTTGACGGCTTTAATCGAAGATAAAGATACAGAAACCGCAGTCGCTGAACTCAACGACCTGCTTAACGAAAAAGGTGCCCATCTGCTAGGGGCATTGATAAAAACGAAAGCTGATCAGGAGGCATATACAGGAAGAGAGTTAGGAGGTAAAAGAAGATAACGATAATAACGTCTGTTGTAGTAGGCCTGCCTCCTCATCCCTTAATAACTTCTTTCCTTCCTTTCTAACTCCTCAATTTTTCCCCTGCTCTATGTCCACCCTTGAGTTTCCCTTTCTAGATCTGTTTCAAACGCTGCAGCGCGAGGGTATGAAGCTATCTCCTGAGCAGTACGATTTGCTGCGGCAGGCGTTGGGGCAGGGTTTTGGGTTAGCTAATTGGGATGGTAACAATTGGGATGACCTGCGGCAAGTGTGTCGAGTGTTGTGGGTAAAGCCTAGCCGCAATTACGATGCGCGTATCTTCGATCGGGTGTTTAACCAGTATGTGACGGCAAAGCGCCATGCTATTCAAGCATTGCAACCCAAGCCCAAGCCATCCCAAGAAAAGGTCACCGAACCACCCAAAACAAAACGCCAGTGGCCTAAAGTGCCCCCTGGCAAACTGCCAACACTTGAAGACCCGACACCAGAAGAGGCGCAAAAGCTGCCTGTTTCCATACAGACTGGATTAGAAGGGTTACCAGCGGTGAAGGATGAAAGTGAATTTGTGCTAATCCCTGACAAAATGCCGCTATCTCAACGGTCACTGCTCGATAGCTGGCAGTTTATGCGTCGTCCCTTAAGGGAGGGGTTACGCAATGAGTTAGATCTAGAGGCCACCATTCAGCGTATTGCAGTAGCCGGTTATTTTAGCGATGTCGTGATGCGCCCGGCCAAGAGTAAGCGAGTCGAGCTGACTATACTAGTGGATGATAGCAACGGCATGCTGCCCTACCGCCCCGCCTTAAAGCCTCTGATACAGGCAATAGAGACAGCTCAGATCACGCCTGCTACCCTATACCGCTTCACGACATATCCCGACGACTATCTGTACGACTGGGAACACCCCACTCAGGCTGTTCCCATAGATCGCGTGCTGTCACGGATGCATTCCCGCCGCAGCATTGTGTTGATTTGGAGTGATGCTGGAGCCAACCAGCTTAATCCTGCTGATGAACACCTCGACGGGTTAAAAACCTTTTTAACCCGCTTGAGCCCCTGTGTGCGCTCATTGATTTGGCTGAACCCAGTGCCTGCCTATCGCTGGGGCAGTACTCTAGCAGCAGAGGTAGCCTACTGGCTGGATGGCCGCATGACCCATCTGAGTATTCCCCAGGTATTGGCCTTGGCCAAGCAGCCGGTGAGTGATGACCGCTTGTTTTTAAGAGCACCTATGGTTGCAAGGTAATCCCATGGTCAGTAATCGCCGCCGCCCCCGCCGTGACCCGACTGAGCAGCGCATCCGTGCCTTTGAGCAGCGCTATGGCCGTTGGGCCACCAATTTCGCAGCTCACGCAGCTTTCCCCTTTACGCTGACGACAGAGGTAATGTATTGCCTACGAGAGTCCTTTTTTCCAGACTATCCGTGGCACTTGGCGGCGGATGTGTTGCTGTCGGGGTTATGTACCCCGGTCGGCTTTGATCTGTATGAAATGGAGCCTGCCACCCGGCGTTACATGCTGCGCTACTTGCGCGACCAATTTGGGGAAGAACGGGTCAATAAGCTGGCTGACTTTATGGCGGCTTATTTGCGGCGGCAACTCGGAGCCAATCCCCCGAATGAACGGGCGGCAATGCTGGGGGAAAAACCTCAGTGGACGGCCTTGGCCTGCCTGAAGCCCGATGAAGCCTTTGACGAAATTTATCGGGCCTTGGAATTGCTAGCCCGCAGCACCGACGAGCCTGAAAAACTCTTTCGCATGGCATCGATTGTAGAAAGCTATGGCGACCTGCTGGCTGAACGGGGTTTACAACTGCTGCAATTGGCTGACAATCTGGCGGAACAGAAACCCTTGGATGCCGCTGCAGAAGAAACTCAAATCCTAGAAAAACTAGGCTTTCAGGTTAATTGGGTCGAATTTCAAGTGGCTACGGTAACCTTTGGCGTCGGTGCCGAGGACTCGACTCCGCCTGTAGAAAGCGACCTCAAAACCTTGGAATTTGAGACGGTGACCGTGAATGATCGGGGGGAAATCATGGTGCGCGAACCCCACACCGCCCCCTACTTTGAAGAGTCGCTGGGCAAAGACATTGCCCCGCTAAAGCTGATGGCAATACCTAGTGGGGAATTTATGATGGGCTCGCCGGAAGATGAGCATAAGCGTTACATCAATGAAAGCCCCCAGCACCGCGTCACGGTGCAGCCCTTCTTTATGGGACAAACGCCAGTTACACAAGCTCATTGGCAAGCTGTGGCGGCCATGCCCCAGATCAAGACAAAACTCAATCTAGAGCCAGCTCGTAACAATGGGGATGACCGTCCAGTGGAGCATGTAAATTGGTACCAGGCGGTGGAATTTTGTCAGCGTCTATCGGTGCACACTGGGCGTACCTATCGCCTGCCCACAGAAATCGAATGGGAATATGCTTGTCGGGCGGACACCAGCACGGCATTTTATTTTGGTGAAACCCTTATCACCGATTTAGCCAATTACAACGGCAAAGTGTACCGAAATGAGCCCGAGGGAAAGCATCGGGATGAAACCGTTCCAGTCGGCCAATTTCCGCCCAATAGCTTTGGCCTTTACGACATACATGGCAATGTACGGGAATGGTGCCAAGATCATTGGCCGGATAGCGAAAATTATGAGGGTGCCCCCACTGATGGCTCGGCCTGGATATCCGAAAACAAGAGCGCAAGACGGATTACACGCGGCGGCGCTTGGTACTACGATCCGAGGCGTTGTCGGTCCGCATGTCGCGACAGCCACCCCCCCGACCACCGCAGCAATGATATCGGTTTTCGAGTTGTGTGTGAGGCACATGCACCCTAGTATCCTTCTTTGGCTAGCGTAGCGAGCCGATCGACGATTTTGGGGAATGAGGAGATAAAACTATCATGGTCTGAATAAAGACATCTGTATCCAGGTTCGTAATGACAATTTACGGCGATCTCACCTGCGGCACAAATAACTCCAGCATGACTATGCCAACGGCAATCTCAGTTTCACTGACTTGGTAGCGACTCCGCAGTTGGGAAGTCCATTGGATGCACGATGATACCCAACGGTTAAAGCAACAGATCTATGACAGTAGGGTGTTTCGCAGAAATGATGAGGAAGGAGCGAGAAGCCAGAATCAACTTTGACTGCCTAGCTTCTGTCTCCTATCTCCCGATTTTCTATATCCTTAAAACGGGACAGGCAGCAAAAACGCGGCGGTTCTTGGAAGACTAATCCGAGGAGTTGCCGGTCCGCGTGTCGCAACAGCAATATCGGTTTTTGGGTGATTTGCGAGGCATAGCGCTTTTCTGTGCCAGAATTGGCAGGTGGGATATTTGTCGAGCGTGTCAGGGAAGAGGCCAGATCTGTTTTGGCTATGTCCCGGTATCCAAAAAGCAAACAGGGCCAAGGGGCTTAGTAGGCGATCGCTCGAACCTCGTTTGGCTCATCCAAATTCATTCTGAGCTAACTTAAGCAAGCACACCATCAGTTAAGATTTCATCGGCAATGGGCAAAAACTGGGCGATCTGTATCGGCATTAACAACTACTACTACATGCCACGGCTCCGCTATGCTGTGCAGGACGCCACCGCCATTCGAGATTTCTTCTTGCAGGATGGCAGATTTGAGCAGGTTTACTACTTTGCGGAAGACGCGCCGCCGATTGAGACTTCCATTGGCCGGAGTAGGGATGCACAACCCAGCTATACGAACCTCAAGCGCTTTCTGCGGCAGCGGTTTCAACGGAAGTTCTTGGAAGTGGGCGATAACTTCTGGTTCTTCTTTGCCGGATATGGAGAACGGCACAGGGGACACGACTACCTGATGCCGCTAGATGTGGATCCCGACAACCTGGAAGAGACTGCCCTGCGGATCAGCGACATCACCGCCTATCTGCGTAACTGCGGTGCTGACAACACGTTGATGCTACTAGATGCCAGCAGCCCGCAGCAACGGCGGGGCCAAGGCGGCATAGGCACCGAAGAACAGCAGGGCATGATCATGGTCTATGCCTGTAGCCCCGGCGAGTTGTCCTTTGAAATTGATGAACTGGGCCATGGGGCCTTTACCCATACGCTGCTGGAAGGTTTCAAGCTACAAGGAGCCAGCAACTGCGCCACGGTGGGGCGGCTGGATCAATATTTGCGCTACCAGGTACCGCTGCTGAATAAGCAGTATGGCAGGCCGATGCAGACGCCTTACACCGTCGTCGAACCCCTATCGAAAAACTACATGATTTTGCTACCTCAGCAGGCGACATTGCAGGACTTGCAAGCCCTGAAGACGGAAGCCCAAAAAGCAGAATTAGCCAACGAGCTAGACCTGTCACAGCAGTTCTGGGTGCGGGTACTGGCCGACTCCCCTGGTGACCAGGATGCTATTACCGCCATTAACCGCATTGCGCTGAAGAAAACTGGCCACACAAACACATCTGCCCCTGAACTAGTCAAGCCTCCTGAGCTGCGGGTTAACTGGGAACCCAAAAAAAAGCAGTGCTTCACAGAACTTGCCATTCAGCTTGACCTAATGCTTATTCCCAGTGGTATTTTCACAATGGGCTCACCGGAAGATGAACTGGGGCGCTGGAAAGATGAAGGGCCACAACATGAGGTCACCGTGTCGACCTTTTTGATGGGGCGCTATCCGGTTACCCAAGCTCAGTGGCGTATTATTGCTAAGCGTTCAGATCTTAAGGTTGGAAGAAACCTTAAACCTGATCCTTCAGCTTTTCAAGGTGATGATTACCCAGTTAAAAATGTTTCTTGGCATGATGCAGTGGAATTTTGCGCACGGCTATCTAAATTGACTGGGCATACATATCGCCTGCCCACCGAAGCTGAATGGGAATATGCCTGCCGTGCCAGTACCACTAGTCCCTTTCACTTTGGTGAAAGTATCACCACTGATTTAGCTAACTATGTAGGTGAAGATCGGGAAGGAAATCCTGAAGAATTCCCCGGCAACTACGGCACTGGTCCAAAAGGTATTTATCGCAAGGAGATGACAACCGTAAATCATTTTCACCCTTTGGCTAACACCTTTGGTCTCTGTGAGATGCACGGTAATGTTTGGGAATGGTGTCAAGATCACTGGCATGAAAACTACGAAGGCGCACCTGTAGATAGCAATGCTTGGCTCAGCAACGATGAGATAGCTAGCCGAGTCATACGAGGTGGCTCTTGGAATCATGCTCCGAGACAGTGCCGTTCTGCATGTCGTGCACGAGAAAATCCCAGTAATCGAGTTCCAGATCTTGGATTCCGAGTAACTTGCAAGCTTACAGAAGTCTAGGCATTTCTTATTGCTATTCCTTTTCTAAGCAAGCGGGGCCGAGCGCTTTGGTGCAGCCTCTCTGTCAGAAGAATCGATTTACCCTTGCTCAGCCTTATCTAAACTTTTGTACACCTATTTATGGTGCTGAACTCATAAGAACGGTCTAGTCGAGCCAAAGAGAAATTGATAAACGTTGTATGGGTTCTCCTGGCCCAGCAGTTGGTGAAGCGTCTCTTGTCATACCCGGCGACAATCAGGCCCATTCAGGCTTTTTGAAACCTGCATGATTTTGAGTCCGTCCACTCAGCTTAAAACCGATAGGGCATGTGACTAATCATTTTCGGAAGCATACTCCAGGATGGCAGTCCTTAAAAGATCTCACTCTTAGAAATCCTCCTGAAGCAGACTGACATGAGAGTCTGCCTCTACAGTGCAGCAGCAAATTTATAACCGAGGGCCATGGCAGTACTCTGTTGCTTGTAATCCAGGGGGTGCAGCAGCACGGCTAAGTCAAAAGTTAATGTACAAAGATCGAGAGCCGTTTGCGCTCTCTCTTTTTCTAGAAAGCGTGATCGTCTTTAAAGGAATGAGCTCGCAGGATTAGAAGGGATTGGGGATCGTTTTAGACTTGCCTTTCAGCGTTGGACTTTGCCAAATTGGCGTGGCTGACTGCTGACTTTAAGTCAGCCGGTCAAATTGTGCTTATCTCGATTAAATACGATGGCTAAAACCCTTTATTGGATTTGCACCTGTACTAATTTCTGTGCTAGTTTCTGTACTAAATCCAATAAAGCCGTTGATATGAAAGGCTTTCAGCGCTTAGTTTATGTCGAAAATCAAGTAAAAATAGCCACCAAAATTTTAGATTTGGCTAAAATGTAAAAGAGCGAAAGCCTTGTCAGATAAGGCTTATACAAGAAAGCTGGTGATCCGACTCGAACGGACGACCGGCTGATTACAAATCAGCTGCTCTACCAACTGAGCTACACCAGCGAAGCCTCAATATTATAGCGAAGTTTGGTACCCCTAAACGAGTAGTTTTCAAAGTTGATCTTGATCATTTAGGGGCAAGGGCAAATCCACAGCATATAATTTGCCCACAAAGACTGCGCTAAGCCTTGTTATTTTCCATGGCCCAGCGAGCAAGTTCAGTGCGGTTATGCAAACCCGTTTTGCCTAGCATGTTGCTGACATGGCTTTCGATAGTGCGCTGACTGACCTTAAGCTCGTCTGCGATTTCCCGATTGGCCATCCCTCGGGCTACGAATTGTACTACCTTGAGCTCTGTGGGGGTAAGTTCCACATCAAAGGGAACTTGAATAGTGGGTGCACCGCCTCCAGATTTATTCTGATGGTGAATCAACCGAGATGCCTGTTTGAGGGAAGACTCTACTTGAGCAACTAGCTCTTCGGGCTCAAATGGCTTCACCATGTAAACATCTGCGCCAGTGGTCAGACCTTTGACACGGTCTTGGCTCTGGCCCTTAGCCGATAGAAATAGGATGGGAATCCAGCTTTTACCTGGGTCTTGACGTACCTGTTCAACAAAGGCGTAGCCATCCATTTCAGGCATCATGACATCGCAAATGATCATATCGGGGACTAACCCACCCAATACATCTAGGGCTTCACGACCATTGCCCGCTGTTACCACTTCATAACCGCGAAACTCAAGGTAGTCTCTTACTAAGAGGATGAGATTAGGATCATCGTCTATAAGTAAGAGTTTCTTTTGGTCGCCATTAGTAGATTCTTTCATGCCGTGTACGTGTGTTACTCGAAGTCTATGGGAATAAAGAGCTAAAAGATAAGTTCAAAAACCTATTAAGGCATCACTGGTAATCTCCTACTGGAGCAGGGCCTAAATAACCACAATTCAGCTATTTGTTTGTATATACCTTTGTTGATGATACTGTACGGACTATAGTCAATCAGGGTCATTTTATTAAGCCCAGTTAAATTTATAGCAAGGTTGTACATAATTAAATTTTTGTTGCGCATGGAGTGAATTATGGCAACCGCTTTTATGCCAACTGCTTTCCCCCTAGGTTCAAATCAAGTGTTCCCAATCAATCAATAGGATCACGGATCGTCCGGTACTTATTTACATCAGGTAGCGGGTTTTTCAGGAAAGCATAGGCTTCAACTATTTGATTGCCCATTAGATGCTCTTGAATAATGCGTTCTATTACCTCCGGTGTGGCACTGTGGTACCAAACACCGTCGGGGTAAACGACTAAAATAGGCCCTTGTTGACAGATACGTAAGCAGTTTGCTTTGGTTCGAAAAATACAGCTAGGGCGCTGCTCGGTGGGCATATCTAAGTGCAGTTCTTTTAGCCTTTGTTTGAGATAGTTCCAGGCGTCTATACTGCTGGCTTTGCTACAGCATTTGGGCTTTGTTGGCTCGGCACATATCAGAACGTGACGCTCAATAGACTTGAGCGCTAAGGCATCTACACAGTTGGATAAGGAATTACTCATTGGCAAAAACGTACCACTTTGGAGGGTGAAGACCTGTGGGTGTGATCACACTGTTGACAGATTTTGGTCACAGAGATAGCTATGTCGGTGTGATGAAGGGGGTAATTGCTGGCATTAGTCCCGCCAGTCAAGTGGTTGATCTTACCCATGAAATTCAACCTCAAGCTATTTCAGCGGCTCGATTTAATTTGTTGATGAGCTATGGGTATTTTCCTGCGAATACAATTCATGTGGTGGTGGTGGATCCGGGAGTCGGAACAGGGCGAGCGGCCATTGCGGCTCGTATAACCACGGCTGTTGGAGTGCAGACGGTGATTGTGCCAGATAATGGGATTCTGACTGGTTTTCCGGTACTCAGGGCTGTGGCACTGACAAATTCTGAGTATTGGCGTACGTCCCAGCTTAGCCATACGTTCCATGGTCGCGATTTGTTTGCATCGGTTGCGGCCCATTTGGCTAATGGTGTAGCTCTAGATGAGCTGGGGACACCGCTGGTGGTTTCTAGCTTGGTGAGACTAGAGGTTGGGGATGCGATCGCAACCGCTCAAGGCTATCGCGGCAGCATTCAATATATTGATCACTTTGGCAATTTGATCACCAATATTCCTGCAGAACTCCTAGCTGACCAAGCATGGCAGATGGATTTAGGTGGACATACCGTACCTTATGTCAAAACCTATGGTGATCAAGCGGCAGGTGCGGTCTTGGCCCTAATCGGCAGTCATGGTTATGGGGAAATTGCGGTCAATGGCGGTAGCGCGGCCCAGGTATTTAAGGCCAAGATAGGCGATCCGGTGGCGATCCGGTGGACCTAGTGACGCTTCCTATGGGTGGGACAGGGGGGGGCTTTAATGCTGCGATTTAGCCAGCCGACGGCCTGCTCTAATCGGGGCAGGGCTTCCTCTGGATTATCGTTGAGCAAATAGACCAGGGCGGCAGCCACCTGTTCTTTGGCGCGGATCTGCCGGTTGGAGTTTAGCCGATGCCAGTCCATGGGGCTAATGGCCAGCTGCTTAACTAAGGCTTGGGCTAAAGCTAGCGGTTCTGCTGTCTGTAAATCTAGAGGAGCATGCTCAGACGCTATGTTTACATCACTCACAATTTAGTCTCCCAACGTCAGACCGAATCTTTGTCCTGTACCTTAAGTTTATATCGTCTTACTTCTTCTATCCGCTGGTCTGAGTCATGAAATCGTCCCTGCCCCTCACTGAGCAAGATCTGACTGAGTTTGCAACGGCCTTAGAAGAAACGACCAAAGACTTCCAGGCGTTGCGCCAGCGTTATGACGAAGTGCACGAAGCATTTTTTCAACGGGCTAATGTACAGGCAAAAATTACCCAGGGGCATTTACCCAGGGCGGAACTGAAGCGATTGCAAACGCAGATTGAAACCTTAGAAGAAACGTTAGAAAATCAGCTGCTGACTTGGAATAACCTGAAAGAGCCTTTTTGGCAGGTGCTGCGGTTTGTGGGGCTGGGGCTGGTATTGGGCTGGTTTTTGCGGGGCTGGTTTGGAGGATAGTATCTGGGGAGCAGCAGCAATAGGCAGATACTGTTGAATAAAAAGTAGGAAAGGACGCGGCCTGCGCTACCTTATATAGAGTTAATTTTTGGCGTAAATCGGTAATGACCACCCAGCGCATCAAGCATATCCTGAAGTTTGGCAACCCCGGCGATTCCGTCACCATCAAGGGGTGGGTTCGCACTAAGCGTGATTCCAAGGCGTTTAGTTTTTTGGATATCAATGACGGGTCCTCAATGACGGGGCTGCAGGTGATTGCGGATGCCAAAATCGAGGGCTATGACGATGCCATGAAGCGCATTACGACCGGGGCTTCGGTGGTAGTCTCAGGGGCTTTGGCCGAGTCACCGGGGAAGGGGCAGCGGGTGGAGCTGCAGGCCAATAGTCTGGAGGTGGTGGGTGAATCAGATGCGGAAACCTATCCACTGCAGAAGAAACGGCATTCGTTTGAGTTTTTGAGAGGGTTGGGGCATTTGCGATCGCGCACCAACACCCTAGGTGCCGTCTTCCGGGTGCGTAATGCCTGTGCCAGCGCCATCCACGAGTTTTTCCAAAGCCGTGATTTTCTCTGGATCCATTCTCCCATTCTCACTGCCAGCGACTGTGAAGGGGCAGGAGAAATGTTCACAGTCACCAGCATGAACCTGGACAAATTGCCCAAAGGTGATGACGGCAAGGTGGACTACGGCCAGGACTTTTTTGGTAAGCCTACGTACCTGACCGTCAGCGGCCAGCTTGAAGCTGAAATCATGGCCATGGCCTTTCGTAATGTCTACACTTTTGGCCCCACCTTCCGGGCTGAAAATTCCAACACCTCGCGCCACCTGGCCGAGTTTTGGATGATGGAGCCAGAAATGGCCTTCTGCGATCTTGAAGGCAACATGGATCTAGCAGAAGAGTTTCTCAAGTTTGTTTTCAAGCGCGTGTTGGCAGACTGTCCTGACGATATGGAGTTCTTTAACAAGCGGATTGAAAAAACAGTATTAGAAACCGCCGATAACATCATCAACAATGAGTTTGAACGCATTACCTATACAGATGCGATTAAACTGCTAGAGAACTGTGACAAGAAATTTGAATACCCTGTCTCCTGGGGGCTGGATATGCAGTCTGAGCATGAGCGTTATCTGGCGGAAGAATATTTTAAAAAGCCGGTAATTGTGACCGATTATCCTACCGAGATTAAAGCATTCTATATGCGCCTGAATGACGGAGGAAAAACGGTAGCTGCCATGGATGTATTGGCTCCGCGTATCGGGGAGATTATTGGCGGTTCTCAACGGGAAGAACGATTGGATGTGTTGGAATCCCGCATCGCTGAGGCTGGCTTACCCAAGGATGATTACTGGTGGTACCTAGATTTGCGGCGCTATGGCACCGTACCCCATGCCGGCTTTGGTCTGGGCTTTGAGCGACTGGTACAGTTTATGACCGGCATGGCAAATATTCGCGATGTGATTCCCTTTCCACGCACACCGGATAATGTTGACTTTTGAGGATTGAGACCCACCTCGGCGAATGACAACGTTTATAGACGGCTCTCTTGCAGCCGATCGCAAACTTTGCATAGGGGCTGTTGTCATCTCTGCGCTAATCGACACCCCAGGCCTCTAAAAGTTCTTCCGCGCGCTCTGCTTCGTCGTCATTGTCTTGATCTTTATATAACCGTCTGGCCTGTTCCAAAGCCTCAACGGCAGCTTCGCGACGGCCTTGCCCCCAAAGGGCCAGACCCAAGTTATAACGCGCGCCTGCATCTTCAGGAAACTGACGGACGATTTGTCGGTAGGAAATTACCGCCCGGATATATTGCTCTCGCTCTAATAGTAAAGACCCAATGGCAGCCTGAGCTGGGACAAAACTAGGATTAGCATCGACGGTTTCTTCTAGATGGATAAACGCCGCATCGGTATCCCCGCGCTCCTGCAAAATCTGCGCTAGCTGATACTGACTTTCCCAATCCCGAGGATTGACTGCAATGGCCCGTCGCAGTGCTACCTCTGCTTGGCTTGTCTGCCCCTTATAAATCCAAATTTTAGCGAGATTGCCGTAGAGGCTACCTCGATTACTGTCAATGTTGAGGGCTCGCTGCAGCGGACGTAGGGCATCGTCGTAGCGCTCTTGCTGCAGATACAGTAGGCCAATGGCTTCATAGACCTGGGCATTATTGGGCGCTAGGCGGGCGGCTTCTTCAAGGGCGTTGAGCGCTGTGTCATACTCATTCAGCTTGAGCAGCATATTGCCTAATCCTAAATAGGCATTGGCTTCACGGGGGGCCATGCGGGTAATGGCTCGATAGGCATCGGCCGCTTCGGCGTAGCGCTGGGCCTGATATAGACTGTGGGCCAGACCATAGCGAAACGATACATTACGGCTGTCGCGGTCAATGGCCTGACGGTAGCTTTCAACGGCGAGTTGGAAGTCTCCTTTTAGAATTTGTAGATAGCCGATGCCTGAATATAGCCGGGCGTTATTGCGATCAATCGTCAGGGCCTCTTGGTAGGCTGCGATCGCAGCTGAGTAATTTTCATTATCCACGTTTTCCTGAGCCTGCCTCAGGAGCTCACCCACCCGCTCTTTTTCAGCATCTGACAGCTCAGTAAGCTGAACTTCCAGGACCGATTCCCCCTGGGCCAGCTGCCCGTCTGGCAGCGCTACCGCCCGAGTCGCCATGGGCAAAAGCCATAGAATACTCACCAGAGTGACCAACAGCCGAGATGCCGGTACGGCTTTAGACATAGCAACGATTGACATCAGGGAATCTCCTAACTCATTCAAATGACTCTGGGCCTGAGCGCGACAGAACTTTACCAGGGTTTTGTGTCGTAATATAACGATGTCGCTAACGTGATAGTCAATGATTTTAGCAACTACCGATACACTTCAAGGAAAAAATATTAAACAGTACTTAGGTATTGTCACGGCTGAGGTCGTTTACGGTAGCAATATGCTTCGGGACTTTTTTGCCAGCATCCGGGATTTTTGGGGTGGACGGACAGGCTCCTACGAACGCGTCTTTGAACAGGGCCAGCAGGATGCTCTAAAAGAATTGCAGGAGCGTGCCAGTCGGCTGGGAGCCGATGCGGTCATTGGCGTACAGCTAAAAACAGACACGATTAATTTGGATGAAACCGGAGTCCTGATGTTGGTTACGGCCAGTGGAACGGCTGTAAAGTTCTAGGCATCACCCTGTAGGTAATCTTGATGAAACGATTTCACCTTGCGATCGCTACCCACGATATTGCCGCCACGATTCAAGACTACTCGGTGCGTTTAGGTGTTCAACCCTGTGTGGTTGTTCCCGGTGAATATGCCCTCTGGCGGACTGACACCTTAAACATTTCAGTCCGTTATACCCCTAGCAGTGCATCTGGAGAACTGCGACATCTGGGCTGGGAAGATGCGTCGGCTGAGACATTTACTACCGAAACAGACTGCAACGGTATTCTCTGGGAGCGCTTCACCGCCCAAGGTCAGAACGCAGAAATCGATCAGCTCTGGCCCCATGCCAGTCATAGTTCTGACCCGGTATAAGTGGCCTGCTGTCGTATTTCCGTATTCTTCCCCACAGGAGAATTCTGTCAGCTTGGGCAGTCTATAGAAAAGAGATTTTTATTAAATTTATCTATTTTTTTATCTATATTTTTCGGTTGTGTTGTCAAGCAAAGTCGGTTCAACCATGAATGCACTATTGGTCGAAGACAGTTACTCAGATGCTCAGCTTGTTAAAACAGTTGTCAGTTCGTCAAATTCTGACACGCCTACTTTGCATCATGTCGGACGATTTGACGAAGCTCTGACAATACTGGAGAAAACAACCTTCGATATTGTTTTACTCGATCTGCATCTTCCCGATGGTGAGGGATTACACCTAATTAAGCGGTTAAAGCAGCAAGCCCCCCAGATGCCTATTGTTGTACTGACAAGCCTTCAGGATCAAACGGTTGCTGAAGCTGCTCTGCGTGAAGGAGTTCAAGACTATGTTGTAAAGTCAGAAACATTTTCTCCCCTACGATTGTCAAAAATGGGCTACGTGGATGTTGGCAATATGTTAATTAAACAGCTGAAATATGCGATTAAACGAGCAAAATCCTTATAAAAGATAGGCTTTAGTCGAGAATTTTATGTTTTAGTCGTCTAGGGAGCTAATGATGGCCAATAATGGCATTAAGGTTCAACTGTAGAGACCGGGACCGCATCTGGACAAATCTCTGGATCTGCGACCATTGAGGGCCGTGAGTAGATTGAGCGCATCCTCAAATCTCGTCTTCTACAGGCGATCTAGGATAGGGAATGTGATGTCGAGCGCAGGCTTTTTTGATCCGCAAAATCAGATCTGTTTTGTAGACAAATTCATCACGAGCATCCATAGGATAAGCCCTAAGCTTTAAATGAGTGGCCCAGGTCTCCTCTGAGACAATCACCCTCACCGGTAGTTTGAGCTGGGTGTAACGGCTGCTGTAGGCAGCCTGGTATAGGATCTCGACCGCCAGCTCGGTGTCGGCTTCGTGGGCGAAGTAAAATTCGGTCATTACCTGGGCTTCCAGCTGGCCGCTGTTGGCATTGGAGATAGGGCTGGTCCAGGTGAGACTGTGGGGAATGGTGACGGCATTATCATCGGGGGTTTGGAGCAGAAGCCCCCGCAGGCCGTAGTCTACAACCTCACCATAGTGCTCGCCAATTTGCACTCGATCGCCCATGCGAAATGGTCCTTCAAACAGGTTGACTACACCGGCAATGATGGAGCTGGCATAATCTTTAAAGGCAAATCCCAGGGCGACGGCAATGGTGCCGGTCAGAGCAATTAGATTACGACCGGTCAGGTTAACAAAGAGCTTAAGTAAATAGCCAATTGCAAAAATGAGGACCACTCCCTTGAGAAAGGGCACCGACTGCTTAATGATCAGCCTAAAACGACGGGGCACATTCTCTGAGAGGGCATTGGCGGTGATGCGAATCAGCAATAGCAGGCCATAGGCGAAAATGCCGGCAAAACAGGCTTGTAAAATTACCCACAGATCAATGTCGTTAAACCATGGGTCGAGGGCTGATGCTTCTGTGCCTTGGGCCATAGCCATACCGTTTACCATCAGGGCCACCATTAAGGCTACAGACAGCGCCGTGCTCCAGACCATGACGGTGGGTGCGATCGCACCCCTCCTAATCCTCCTAACCTGCTTACCCCTCCTAGCCATAGTGTCCCCCCTATGCCTTCCCAATTAAAAAGTTGTTATTTCCCAATTCGCTGTAGAGTCTGGGATAGTAGGCCGGATGTGCGCTAAACTGACGGCCCTGCTGGCGAATGATGCCTTCACGCCGTAAAACCTGCAGCCGGGACTGAATATTCCGTTCCGCCTCACCCAGGCTAATGGCTAAGTGCGATCGCGTCATTTCCCGATGAATCAATAGCGAATGGAGCAAATATCGATCCATCGGCTCCAGGGTGATCATCCCTGGTAGCGTCGGTTTAGTGGGCAACAGCTCAATCAAATCAGTCCCATCGGCCACCGCTCCATCCTCCGTCAACGCCTCAGCTCGAATTTGTAATGACTTGAGCCACACTTGAGCTGCCGTACTGGCCAGACCATCGGCAGTACTCGCCAAGTTATTCCAGTAGCCATCACTGGTGTCTGCAATTTGAACCATTGGTCCAGCTGATTGGGTCTCCAGGTTGGCCTCTAGTAACGGCATTAACCAGGCTTTTAACTCTGCTCCCGATAGCTTAGGCAGCGCAACCACCTGTTCAAAATAAGCACTTACCTGGCACACCCGTTCTAGAAACACCCAGGCCCAGTGATTGCAGCCAAATACCCAAAACCGTGATGGGTCCTGGGCACTCAGAGTTTGCAAATATTCAATCCCCTCCCACCCTTGAATACAGCGCAGAAAGCACTGCTCCAGACTAGACACCACCATAATGGTCGGCACGTGGCGGTCTAGATCCGCCTGCGTCACTGGTGTGACAATGTTATTTGGGGTCTCCTTATCGGAGTCTAATTTTTGCTTTAAGTGTCTAGGCACAGCTAATGGATTGGCAGGGCGTTGGTAGCCTCCTAAAAAAAAATGCACCTCACAGTCAGGAAACTCTTTGTGGAGGCTAGCTTTGAGAATGGGGCCAATCTCTTCCACTGGTCGTCCTAAAACTACCAGACTGTTATTCTCAAATTCAGGATTTGCTTGCCAGTCTTGTAAAGCTTGTACTAAAGCTGTTTTGATAGTCGTTTGATAGGGGTCGGGTGTGGGCAACTTTGCAACCTGCTCCCCCAGATTATTAAGTACCCCTGGTGGCGCATCTACCAGCTTTTCTACTGGTGCAGAACTAGTCGAGCGAGAGAACAACGTGGGTATGGTCCGCAAAAAAGAGAACGCCTGTTTTCTCACCCCTGTTTCCTCGCCATAGTTACTCCAGTCGCCCTAGATGCTCAAGGATTTTGTCCATAATACCGTTCTTTAGAAGCATCTTTTTAAGCTATTTTTTCTTCCTGGATCCAGGTTTGCTGCGCCCAGCCACCATCGGCTCCATATTCACGGGTCAGTCGCAACCGCGTGGTTGGCGTCATGAGCCAGCCAACTTCGCAGCGGAAAGCCGTCTGGCGTTGAATCGTCTGAGGGCATAGGGATGACCCGCCATTGGGCAAAAATAAGAGCTGGTAGCCTGTTTTTTCAAAAATCAGCCGGGAACCCTCCAATCTGGCCTGAGATTGACCGGTGGCAGCCCCAGCCCGCCAGGTTTGCAAAACAGCATTGGAGGAAGGTTGCGAAACAGTCAGCTCTGTTTCAGTGGGAGAGGACGTGGACCAGTCTGTGCGGTATGTGATGGCCTGACCGCGCCATGTGCCCAGCAGCTGTTCCACAGACAGCATAGGCCGTACTACCTCGGCCTCGCCTGCACGGGTTTCCCGAATGAGCACCAGTTCGGAGAGGGCACCGCCCGGTGCAAACAGCTGCACCAGTCTGAGACGTGCGTTGGGGAGGGTTAATCCGAATTCAGTACCAAACTGGGAAAAGGGACTCCACTGGGTCGAACCTTTTGTAAAGGAGCCATCCTCACAGAACATACTGCTTTGGTTGATGCTGGCAAATTCTGTTTTAGTTTCCTGGGGGGGCTGGTCTGCGGGGTAGCGGGTAACCTGAAAGCGGGCGCTGGCTGCACCGGTAGATTCTAGGGTCAAACACGAGGGAACATCGCTTAGTTCAGTGCCATCAGGGGTCAGCCTCGTAAAACTACCTTTCCAAGTTCCTGCGTTTTTGAATAGGTTATCCCACTGGTTTGGCATGATGAATGATATGAGCAGCTCTTTTATTGTGGCGTATCGATGGACAATATTATTGTGATTACTGGAGGTAGCCGAGGCATCGGAGCAGCAACGGCTTACTTAGCGGCTAAACGTGGCTATGGCGTATGTGTAAACTATTGCCAAAACCATGGGGCAGCAGAAACCGTGGTTGAGACCATTCGGCAGCAGGGAGGTAGGGCGGTTGCGATCGCAGCCAATATCGCTGTTGAAGCCGATGTTATCGCCCTCTTTAAAGCAGTCGACCAGCAGCTGGGCCCAGTCACAGCCCTGGTAAATAATGCGGGTATTCTAGAACAGCAAATGCGAGTCGAAAATCTCGACGCGGCTCGGCTCAATCGAGTGTTTTCCACCAACATTATGGGAACTTTTCTCTGTGCCCGCGAGGCGATAAAACGCATGTCTACCCACCATGGTGGTTCAGGCGGAGCAATTGTTAATGTCTCTTCTGTGGCGGCTCGGTTGGGAGCACCGGGGGAATATGTAGACTATGCCGCTTCTAAGGGCGCAATTGATACGATGACTGTCGGTTTGGCCAAGGAAGTAGCTGCAGACGGAATTCGAGTCAATGCTGTGCGACCAGGATTTATTTACACAGATATTCATACTGATGGTGGAGAACCTAACCGCGTTGATCGGGTTAAGAAAAGTCTCCCTATGCAGCGAGGTGGTCAACCTATGGAAGTCGCCCAGGCTATCCTGTGGCTATTGTCCAGCGAAGCGTCCTATACTACTGGTACATTTATTGAGGTGGCTGGCGGCAGATAGGGCGACAAATCAAGCTAACATTCTTGCTAAAGATTTACCCTTTAGAAGGGCGGCCAAGGCCGTTCTTGTTTCTTTTTGAGACAAATTTTCTATGTAGTCTTCAAAGGAGATATAGATGAGAGTGAACGTAGCAGAGATATTAGTGTTCTCATACTGACCTAGGTTTTGCTCTAAAAGGGTTCTGAAATGCCTAATGCTCATGGTGCAATACATTAGAACATTTAGATCGGTATACTCACCTTCGATAATGTCGGTTACAGTATCAACCAAAAGATCGGCCCAGGCACTATTTAAATCATCACTAAGTAGAAAAGATCTGAAGATCTCTAACATTAAGAGAGTCGCATCATCGATAGATGACATAGGTCTTAGGGTACATCGCACACTGCATTCTCATCAAACTGAAATATCCCTACCATTACTGTTGTACGTTTAGACATCTCAGGTTACATCTGCATTTCAACGTAATAGAGATGTTCATCTAGACGTACGTTTCCCAGTGAATTTACTTTATAAAACTGGGTTTAGGGCATAAAAGCTTACTCTCGATCGGTTAGGCTCTTGTTTCCCATTGCTGATTTAAGAGATA
The DNA here is from genome assembly GCA_039028535.1 of Cyanobacteria bacterium P01_B01_bin.77. GTDB lineage: Bacteria > Cyanobacteriota > Cyanobacteriia > Phormidesmidales > Phormidesmidaceae > Leptothoe. Next base: position 39,889 of record JBCCHX010000019.1, on the reverse strand, counting down.
AATCGACCTATAAAATGCCCTAATGGCGCTGGTTTCGACTGCGCTCAACTCGCTAAACTGGGGTACTTCCAGAAAGCCAGGGACGAGCGTAGGTTAAGGACTGAGCGTAGTCGTACGCGCAGGGTTTCCCACGCAAATGGTTCGGATAGATAAGTAGCACCTCCTAGATTATTTATCTTGAGCTGTTCTAAAAACTACCGATGTCAGGGTGCCAGTTGCCGCCGCTGACTCAATTGTCAGATTTCCCTGGTGTGCTTCCACAATCCGTTTGACAATTGCTAGGCCCAATCCTGTACCGTTGGACTTGGTGGTAAAAAACGGCTTAGTCAGTTGGGGCAGCACTTCCGCTGGAATCGGCTCGCCGCCATTATGAATACGGAGACATATTTGATCATGCGCTGTCTCCAGGTAGCACGTTACGGCATTACCGGGCTCGATTGCCTCACAGGCATTACTCACCAGATTGATCAACACTTGCTTTAGTTTGTCTCCATCTCCCTGGATTGTAATGGCCTTCTCGACGGTGTTCTTAAATAAGAGAGGGCGGTCTGTGGCCACGGGCTGTGCCTGGAGAGTCGTCAATACCTCGGTCACTAGCTCAGTTAAGTTAACCGGGGTCGTTTGCAGAGTTTGCGGTTTGGCGTAAAGCAAAATCTCATTGAGCAGAGATTCTAAGCGTTCGGCCTCGGATGCTGCTAAATCTAGACGACGGGTGTCTCTCTCGGAGAGCTGGGAGTGCCGTAGGGCTCCTAATCCCATCATGACAGTGGTGAGCGGGTTACGTACTTCGTGAACAATCATGGAGGCCAGCTCCCCCACCTCGGCTAGAGCTGCCAGAGCTTGCTCAGCTCGTTTGCGTTCAGCTTCTAGACGTTTTCTCTCGCTAATATCGCGGACAATCGCTACTACACACTGACGTTGGGCAAACTCCAGCGTCGAGGCAGAAATTTCTGCGGGTAAGATTGTGCCGGATTTGGTGAGACATGTGAGCTGGTCGGTCCAGCCCTGACCTGTTGCCAATACCGATTGGGAGAAGGCCATCAGTTGGGGCATTTCGTGGGGGTGAATATTAGAGATATGGACAGTCTCTAGTAATTCTTGGCGACTGTACCCCAGCATCTGAGCTGCTTTGGGGTTGGCTTCGAGGATGCGATCGCTACTGAGGTCAATCACAAAGATGGCATCGTTCGAAGCATCAAAAATCCGCCGTAGCCGTTCTTCGCTCTTTTGGAGTTGGCTATTAAGCTGAGTAAGTTCCATGGTCCGCTCCGCCACCCGCTGTTCTAATTCAGCATTGATGGTCATCAGCTCAGACTGGGTGGCCCGGAGCTCCTGGGTGCGTTTGACTACTTCGTTCTCCAGCGCTTTGTTAAACTGCTGCTGCTGCTGCCACAGCTGATGGTTATCAATGGCGGTGGCGGCCCGCTCGGCAAAGAGCTCTGCCAGCTGAATCAGCTCGGGGGGAAACTGTCGTGACTGTTGGCAAAAGGTGCAGATGGTACCAATAGTTGTACCTGAGGGGGTACGCAGAGGCACCCCCAAATAGGCGCGATAGCCCTCCGGCCCCTGACCATGGCTAGTGTCTTGGGTAAAGTTTTCCACCGTTAGGGGACAACCCGTTTGGACAACTTTGTCGGTGAGGGTACCGTGCAATTCGTAAATGTCGTCTGGGTCGATCCCCATGTCAACGGTGCTGGCTAAAATCCGTTCCGAGTTATCCCAACAGAGGGTAACCACGGCTAAGTCCGTACCTAAAATATGTTGAACACCGTTAGCCAGGCTTTCTAGATAGCTGGTGAGGTTGCGATCGCGATAGCTCAAGCTAGCCAGAATATCGAGGGTTTGCTGAGCTAGGGGATGCTCGGAATAGGACATGGTGGGCGTTTCAGAGAGCTGGGGCACTGCAGTGGTTCGCGATTCAAACACGTTTTTGATCATATCTGAACACATCCTCTAATTCCTCCAGTAGACCGTTGCAAGCGATACCATCTGCATCCGTAAAAACCCTTATGAATAGGAATAGAACCCCCTTCGCGCATTCCTGGTGAGGTTACCCCGTGTCCCTATCTACAGAACCCAATTTAGTTGAAGCCTCAGTATCTGAGGACTATCCCCTAAGTGCGGTACCGCAGACATCGCGCAAACCCTTTTGGTCTTTGTGCTTACTATTAATGGGTTTTTCCCTGACATCAACCACCCTGTTTGCCGGTGGCGCTCTCGGTGCAGCCCTGAGCATTCCACAGCTGATAACTGCGATTTTGCTCGGCAACCTGATTTTAGGCTGTTACTGTGCAGCTCTGGGTTACATCGCTTCCCAAAGCGGTCTGACCACGGTACTGATGGCCCGTTTTAGCTTTGGTAATGTAGGGTCTCGCTGGGTGGACTTTATTATGGGGTTTACCCAGATTGGCTGGTATGCCTTTACCACCGCCGTTGTGGTGCAAGTGCTGTTAGAACTGCTGGGGGTCCCTAGCCAAGGTCTTTTGTCTGTGGCGCTGGTGCTGTTTTTTAACTATGCTTTCTGTGCCACCGCCTACATTGGCTATCGAGCCATTGACTGGCTGAGTCGTTTGGCCGTGCCGGCCATGCTAATTTTGGTAGCCGTTAGTCTAGCCCTCGCCTTTCAAGACTTTAGTGGGACACTGCCAGAGCCGACGGAGAGCATGTCTATGGGAGCGGCCCTAGCGGTTGTGATTGGCACCTTTATCTCGGGAGGGACCCAGGCCACCAACTGGAGCCGCTTTGCTGACTCGGGTAAGAATGCAGTGATTTCCACCTTGAGTGCATTTATGGTGGTTAACGGTATTTTGGTCTTTGCCGGGGCGTTTTGCACCCTGGTCTATGGGTCCGAGGACCTAATCAATGCCATGGCCACCCAAGGCATTCTGGCTGGAGGTGTAATTCTGTTGATTCTAAATGTCTGGACCACCCAGGACAACACAATTTATGCATTCTCAGTAGCGGGTGCCAATATGTTTCGCACCCGTAAGCGTCATGCGTTTGTTTTAGGTGGGGCCACGCTGGCATTAGTATTTACCCTATCGGGTATTTACGAACTGCTGCCCCAGTACCTGATCTTTTTAGGGACCGTCATTCCTCCGGTGGGTGGCATCATTATGGTGGACTTTTGGCTACGGTATGGCGGCCGTTTTCCTAAGCTTTCCTCTCGACTACCGGCGTTTAACTGGGCCGGTGTGATTGCTTATCTCATTGGTTCGGTAGTGGCCTATGTAACAGGCAATGTAGGCTTGGGCATTGGTCCGGTCAACGGGATTGTTACCGCTGCCATTGTGTATAGCATTCTTTGCCAGATGCTGCGATAGATGGCAAGGCCTGTAGATTTTGGGTATGGCTGATGTTTCAGTACCCAGGGGCAATAAATCTAGTGTCATTGAATCTCTAAGAATTCAGACGCATCTTGAGGGTTTGCAAAGAGCTGTTTCATTGTCGTCATGCAAGACCTGATTAAAGGAAATCGCTCTGTATCGAGCCGCTCTTGAATGCAATCCATCATCAATTCAATACCGGTCTCCACTAATTGCCAGTCGACTGAGACGGCAGGAAACACCATGATACAGAGTGGCAGCAGTTCATTTTTAATCGATGTTGTATTACCTTCTAAAACAGACAGCCAAAGATAGGCCTGAAACATGTTGATATCTCTAACGTAGGACGCTGTGACATCTGGCTGAGTAATGATGCCACGACGGCTGTGATGTTTGGGTAAACGCTCCACTGTCTGACGATACGTGATATCCGAAATTTCTTCACTTTGAAGCAGCATGAGCTTGACCGCCTCGAGGGTAGGAGATTTTTCTGTATGGCGGCTAGCCGCTGCACATATCCGTTGCCAGGGAATACACACCTGCTCTTCAACAAAGTGCAGATAAGGCTGAAGCAATATTTGTTCGATGGGTTGTAGGTAGCTGTACAAAACCTGTGTGCTGAAATGAAATTGAGTGCTCATAAAGCCTATCGTGCGTCGGTCTGTAGAGGCCAGATGCTGATTTTGGAGTTCTAAGATTAAAGGTTCTACCTCATCGGCAATTTGTTGAATGACAAATAAGTCAATGGCACTCACCTGACTCATTTTTTCAACTGCGCTATCAGAGGTGTTTAGCGTATTGATGAGATCGGACCAAGGGGGGGCTGCCTGTTGTTGTTGGTAAATATCCAACAGCTTGGTATAAATTTGTTTAACAACCTCAGAGATTCGTCTGGCATCTTCTAAGCTGACAACATTGGGAGCATAAGCAAATAAACTATTTGTTTTTAGTCCAGCCAGTTCGCTACTGATTTTGATCCATTTGTGAACTTTATCGGCGGTCTGTTGGCGACCTTCCTCATCAATTGCATTCATCAACATATCACCTGTACATTCGGTGACGAGTTTGGAGGCATCTAGCTTGTAGCGGTTTGCCCAGACCTCTATTAGAGCTAGGGTAGAGGAACGTTGCTTTAGTTGAGTAGTTTTTAACATATGCTTTGACATCTATTGATGCCAGATATTTATTCAAATTTTTCTTCGTCAGTAGGCAAAGATGCCCTACAACTATCAGATCTTTTCGGTTTACCCTTACTGCGATTCAAGTAAGTGGGGAAACTCAATTTTTTGTAGAATACGAATAAGCCATTGTAATACCTTAGTCCTTGCTCGTTGGGCTAATTCAGAGCCCAAGTCCCCAATTCTGTAAGCTTTGAATTGGCCTCCCCCGATTTTGAGCGATGGAAAGATGCCTTGATATCCAGTGGCTAATGGGTTACTCCTGAGCCCGAAGAGTAGCAGTAGTCCAGTTTAAGAGCGTAACTTTATGCAAGGTATTAGAGAACCTCAAAAAACTTGCTGTTATCAGCAACCTGCAGCAAACGCTCGCATTAGGCCATAGGCGTAGGGATCTAGTAAATTCTGGTCACTGGAGTCCAAGTTTTTCATGATTTCAGTGACTAACATTATGGTTGCTTGGGAGACCATTTCCCAGGGAATGCCAATCCCTCTATAAACTAGATCGCACAAAACGAACAGCTCTTGTTCAATCGCCTCCAAATTACCCTGTAAAACACACAGCCATAGATAGGCTTGAAACATATCCAAGTCTCGCAGCGAAGAATGCTTAACCCCCGGATTATCCAGCTGTCCTCGAAGATTGTAATAATCCCCAAAACGTTCGTAGCCTTGGGTATACACCGTCAGGGAAATCTCTGAAACTTTTGGCAGCATCCGCTCAACCAGCTTAAATGGAGGCGATATCAAAGAATGGTCTGCGGCGGCAAGACACAGACGCTGCCAAGGAATAGCCACATATTCTTCAAGGAATGTAAAGTATGGAGTTAATAAGATTTGTTCTGTAGGACTCAGAAAATTGAGCAGTAATTTACCGCTTAGATTCAGTTCTGTAGTCAGAAAACTGCGTGTTTGCCAGTTTATTGATCTCACATCGTCTGATTGAGATTCCGCTAGAAAAGGTTCTATTAGATTGGCCAGTGTGTGAATTTCGGGAATTGCAAATACCGTTAGAGATGATTTGCCAGACATCTCTGCTGACTGAGAAGAGGCAATTATCGGTTCATGGGTGCAATAAAAATCTAGCAGAACCGGATAAGTTAGCACTGCGCATTGAGCCAACTCTGCCGTTTCTTTCAGGTTTAGAATCTTGTGATGAACATAGAGATCTCCGGTTCTAATAGCGGCTCTTCTACAGCTATCTTGAACTAAATCTTTCCCTAGCCTCTCGACCGTTCGCTGTCGTCCCTGCAACGATGCAGAGCTTTCTAGAGCATAGGAGCTGACCGCGTCACATGAGCTCCTAGAAAGGTAGCGAGCTGACCAAATGCTAAATAGCTGCTCAGTACTAGATAGTTGCAAATGTGACGAGCCATCCGATGCAGATATTTTTGACATTTATTCTCAATAGATAAACTATCTGAAGGCAGTCAATAATTTATACGAACAAAAGAAAAACGCTACTTCATTCTAAGCATTTTGACGATTAATTTCGGCAATTGTGCCGAAAATGGGGATTATTTTGAGGAGTCTGTGCATATTCTTCACTATTCCAACGTATAGGCAATGTGCTTTTTAAAGAAGTATAGATGTATATACTTAAGGACATTTCCAGCCGTTATATAAACAGAAACAAAAAGTTACGATTTTGCTCTACTGGATTTAGAAAAAATCTGGCAGCTGTTTATTTTGAAGCTCACATTCCGCACTCCAAGAGGTTCAATTAGTCAGCAGCACCCCGGCAAAGCCAGTGGCTTGATGAATAGGACCGCCTCAAAAGCGAGGGTTCTTGCCGAGGGATATTCTTCCTTGCCAGACGTTACTCCGGCTTGGTGGGTTAGCATTGAGCCCTCTTATCCGCTTATCCGCGATATCCTGGTCTCGGATATAACGTTTCACAACCTCTAACTCAAACCCCACTGTCGAGACCGCATAACCCCTTGTCCAAAATGCTTCTCCACTGAAATTGCGTGCTTTTCCTTTGAATTACCTTGCAATCGCGATGGCACTCTTGCCTTTGAGAAACCTGATCACCAACGCGACAGAGTACTTTGGGGGAATCTCAATACACATATGCACATGATCCGGCATCAGATGACCCTCAACGATCCGACACTCTTTCTAGCGCGCCAATTCATGAAATATTGGCCCAAGAAACTGACGAATTTCTCCAAACATCACCTTCCGCCGATATTTCGGCACAAACACAATAGGGTAGGTGCAGTCTCATTTTGAATGAGACAAGCTTTGATACAATTCCGTCATTGTCTTTGCTTCCTACGGTTTGGCTGATTCAAGCCACCGTGGGAGTTACTTTACGGCTGGAACGCTCAAAGCTTTTCTAGTCTCACTGGTCGAACTAGTGGCTTCCCCCAGTTATGTAGTGATGGGGTTGGGATTTGCGATCTCAGGTTTGGTTAAGATCGCAGAGCTCTCATTCTATGCTGAATACAGCTACATCTAGCTCGCCTTGAGAATGCCTAAACAATATTCACAACCAGTTACCAACGAGAATTAAAGGAGCCCACCTGCCAGGATGAACATTGGGTTGAATAGCCGCCTTTTGAGCTTCTTGTAAGGCTTGGGCTTTGTTCAGATCTGAACTTTTTAGGTTGCTATAGAAGTTGTGCATTACATCAGCAGTTGCAGCATCATCAATAAACCATAAGGATGCAATTGCACTTCTTGCACCAGCACGAATAGCTACACCAGCTAACCCTAGCGTTGAACGATCACTGCCAACTCCTGTTTGACAGGCCGTAAGGGCTATTAATTCAATGGGATCAGTATTTGATGCATTATCCCGAATTAATTTCTCCAATGCACCAAATGTCAGTTTTTGACCCTCACCTGTCACAATGAATGTGCTATCAGGATCTGCGCTAAATTCTCCGTGAGTTGCGATGTGTAATATGGAATAGTTTTTTCCTTCTAGCGCTTGAGCTAGCTTTTCTGCAGTGAATTCTCTGTTCAGAAGTGGAGGTGGACTATTTGGAAAAACACTTCTAACAGATTCAATTTCTTGTTCAACATTGAAAATTGGTTCATATTCGCAGTTGAAACCATTTTCATCACATAAACCATCACTAAACCCTAATGCTAATACCTGAAGACCTTTTGAACGAAGGGCTTGGGGGTCTGTCAAGGTTAGGGATGGAGTTGTTGCGATCGCATATTTCTCAATCAAGTATTGGTCACCATCCCACAAAGCTGCCATAGGTATGCTACGGAGAACTCCGTCTTGAATGAAAACCAGAGTATTCACGTTGGTCTGATTTAAAAGGTCATCAAAGGGTTCAATAATTAACTGATACAACTCTTCCGCAGGGCCGTAATCATAATTTCTCTGATATGAGAGTTCAAGGCCTTCTCTATATTCAATAGCTATTTGTTTAAGACGGTTAGTGTCCCGATCAATCCACTTTAATTTTGCATCTGCTTTAGGCATGGTCAAAATTAGAGCTGTCCGATCATCAACAGTAATAGAGCTAATAACAGCAGATGTTGTATTTGTATCTTGATTAACTAAATCAATAACTTGCTCTTGCTGAATTGGGCTTAGTAAACAGTCATCCCCAAAGTAATTCTGCAACTCAGCTAATTTGAGGGAATCTGCTGTCCTTAAAGCACTTTCTAGACTATTAAGGGGAGCCTCTTTATTCGTTTTTTCTTCTTCTTTCTGACTTCTTTTTATTGCTTGTCGCTGATTGGAGTTACTTTCGGCGAGTGTAATCTGGAGCTTTATCATTTCACGATAAAGTGGCTCAACTGCATCCCGAAAGTCGAACTGTAGATCTTGCGTGGCGGTTAAAATATCTTCGCGAATGCTATCCAGAGTTTTAATTGCTTGATTATAACTTTCAAGTGCCTGCGTCTGTTTACCCTGCATTGCATAGATACGAGCTTCTTGCCACTCCCACAAATATTGGCTATCAGCAGATTCTAACGCTTCATTAGCTTGCCATTGAGCCTGTTTCGTGAGATTGATCGCTTTTTGTTGATAAATTGCTTTAGAGCTTAGAGAAGACGATTGTTTGGCTTCGCATTCATAGAAGTGTCCGAGCTGACCTGTCGCAAATGATTGGGCTCGAAAATCGTTTATACTTTTGGCAATATGCTCAGCCTTATCTAACAAGTTGCGTACCTCAGATTTATTACTTGAAGTAAAACAGCTAAATGCTTTCAAATCTTGTTGATAAGACTTTGCTAGTGCAATGGCTGCATAGGCGGTCTCACGGGAACCTGGTAATTGTGATAACAGTTGCTCAATACGTTGCTGAGTTTCAGATACATCCACACCTGGATTTCTTCTTTGGGCAAGCTTTAACAGATTTAAACGTGTACGTAGTTCGTCTGTTAATAAGGAAATGGAGTAATGCCCACTCGTCAGGGTATCAGGAACTTCATAAAACCGTTGTTGGATAAGGGATAGAGCATCCTGTAAATGCTTAATAGCTTGCTCAAATTCTATGTCACCTTCAGTTTTAAGCTCTTGCGCTGAATCGCCAAAATCCAAACCTTCAGCCGCATTTGAACGCTGATAACTAAGCAGAGCTTTTCTACCGTAAACATTACCTAAACTATTCAGCATAGGAATCTGGTAGGCTTCTGATAACGTTTCCTGGCTAGCTAACTCAAGACCTGTTTCGAGCACAACAACGGCTTCATCATAGTCGCCTTTAAGCTGGTAAGCATCTCCCAAGCTACCCAAGGCTGCAACTTGTCCTTCAGCATCTTGAACCGTAACAGCGATAGGATAAGCACCATCCTCTGCACAGTGCTGAATCAGGCCAACAGCAGTTGGAGCACCGTCTGTGTTGTCAGTGTTCTGCGGCAAGCAAAGTAGAGCAATGGCACGTCGATATTGGCCCACACTGGAATAAATTTGGGCTTGTTCCGTTTGGATCCGACCCATCTTGGTAATCATGCCTAATTTTTTATAGATTTCGGCTGCCTGAATCAGGTAATCAAGAGCATCACTGATATGTCCTAGCTGCTGATGCGCTTTGGCTAGATTAGTCTGAATGACAGCTTTCTCAGGAACTGCGTCTTCACCAATGTAGGTTTCCAGAGCTTTTTGCCAATGTTCAATAGCTGTTCGGTAGTTACCTGCATCATAAGCATTGATCCCCGCCTGGACTTCCTGGACTGGTTTCGTTGTGGCTAAGCTAACGGCTGGTGAAATAGCGGGTATTAAAGGAATGTGGCCTATCCACACCGTGATTGCCAAAGCTATGGCAAATAGAGTTGTCAACCAACCGTATTTAACTGGATGCCGCCGAAAAATTTGCATCGAAATATTACCAGGGGAATAACTGGGCAGATTTTCAGTAGGAATACTGATATAAGGGGTAAGTAGGCTACCACGTAACTAAGGTATCAGAGGGATCTCGAAAGCAAGCGATGGTTTTCAGATTTGTAAGATTTGCAGTGATACCTACTGTCATGACGCTCAGATTAGTCGATTCCTATAAATAAGAAGATAGCTCTATGAAGTTTGCGCAATCTACTGGTTGGATTCAGGCATGTATGTTTTTGTTAACGGGGAGCTTGATAGGGCCTTTTCAGGGAGCTATGGCTCAGATTTTGCCGGATAATACGCTGCTGGATGAAAGTTCGATGGTAAAGTCCGGGGCGGAGGTGCGGGGGTTACCTGCTGAGCTGATTGAGGGTGGAGCACAGCGAGATAGTAACCTCTTCCATAGTTTTTTTGAGTTTAATGTGGATGCGGGGCAGCGGGTTTATTTTGCAAACCCATTAGAGACTGAACGGATTTTTAGTCGGGTGACTGGGGGGAATCCATCGGCAATTGATGGATTGTTGGGGGTGAATGGTCCAGCGAGTTTATTTTTTTTGAATCCGAATGGGGTGATGTTTGGACCGGAGGCGAGTTTGGATGTGTTGGGCTCGTTTGTGGTGAGTACGGCAGAGGGGTTTAGATTTGAGGATAGCAGTGAATTTAGGGCGATTGAGTCGGGAGATAGTTCGCTTTTGACGGTAAGTGTGCCGTTGGGGTTGCAGGTGGGGCCAGAACCGCGAGATGGATCGGTAATTAGCAGTGAAGGGAGTCTTGCCGCTGGGCAGGATTTGGTACTGTTTGCAGATGAGGTGGATCTACAAGGGCAGGTCATATCTGGTGGAGACCTTAATCTATTAGGTACGGATACTGTTCGTATTCGAGATTCTGAAACAGTTCCTTTTATTGCAGTTTCAGGAGGAGGGCTGTTAGTACAAGGGGATGAGAGGGTTGATATTTTTGTGCTAGGTCATCCAGAGAGTGGCTTGTTTGCAGGAAGTAACCTCGTACTGAGTTCAGATAGACCTATTATTGGAGACGCCCATTTTTATACTAATGGTGATTTGGAAATTAAAGACTTGAGCAATCTTTCTCAATCCTTAGTAAGTCCAACAGATCCTATCATTTTAGCCAGAGGTAATATTGATTTAGGAGACTATGAAGGAGCTTCGCTACACATTCTAGCGGGAGGGAGTGTAACACTTGGGAATGTGACAGTAGATCGTCCTGGCCCTGTTGAATCAACCATCAATTCTAGAAATAATAACCCAATTAACACTGATAACCCTACTGGTACTCGATTCAGAGATCTTGCGACATTTGAAGTACCAGACTATAGAATCATAAAAAATACCGACGGCACTGTTGGCCGACTACCAATTCGAACACAGATAACAATTAATGGTAATATTCAACCAACATTGGATGTCAGAGCTGGTGTAGATTGGAATGCCTTAGGTGGTTTATTAACAAGTCCTATTGTAGAGGGTAATTTCATACCTGAACCAACGTTTCCTGGTAATACTCCTAATATTCAACCAACTTCAGATATCACAATCTTAGGAGATATACGTCTCGAGCAACCAGACAGCTTAGTAGTAATAACTAATCAGTATCAGCCTAATAATGATTTAGTATCAGGTTCAATTTCAACGCGGCGGATTGATACTAGTACTGATATTGAAAATGAAAATGGCGGCGACATATATATCTATAGTCAAGAAGATATTACAATTAATTTATCAAGAATAGAATTGAATGATGCTGAAAAATCTTTGGACTCTTCAACAGTATCTTTCTTTGGGCAAGGTGGTAGTAGTGGTGATATTCGAATTTTCTCAGAATCTGGCAATATTACGATTGATGGAGGGATTGACTCGAGTTCACTATCAATTGCTGCTTCTGCAGGTTCAGGAGGAGATATAATCCTTGCCTCACAGTATGGCGATATCACTGTGACTGATAATAATGTAGTTAGTGGTGTTAGGTCATTTTCATTTACAGATGGTGGTCGTAATGCTGATAAAGGGGGAGATATTATATTCTCCTCAGAGACTGGTAATATTACCACTAATACAGGTTTAAACTCTGTTTCATTGGGAAACACTGGGGCTGACTTAGGGGGAGATATATTTCTTTTCTCGCGGTCTGGGGATATCACTACTAATGGTCTATTAGGTGCAGCTTCAACCGCAATTTCAGGTAATGCTAATAGGGGTGGGGATCTGGTACTTTCCTCACAATTCGGTAATATTACAACTAATTCAGGAATAGGTTCAGGATCAGGCACAAATTCAGGTAATGCTGGTAAAGGAGGAAATATTTTGCTTTCCTCACAATTTGGTAATGTTACAACTAATGGGTTTATAGGTACGGGTTCGGGGGCAGTATCAGGCGACTCTGATAAAAGTGGTGATATCACCCTCTCTTCAGAATTTGGCAATATTATCACTAACGGAGATATTAATTCATTTTCAAACTCAACTTCAGGTAATTCCGGGAATGGCGGTGATATTATACTCTCTTCAGAATTTGGCAATATTGTTGCTAATGCTGACCTCAGATCATTTTCTAATTCAAACTCAGGTAAAGCAGGCTCCGGAGGACCAATTTCTCTAATTGCTAGAAATGGTAGTGTCCAAGGAAATAATAGCCAACTACTAAGTGTTGCTATTGCCCAAGGAAGAACAGCAAGAAATGGTGGTACTATAACAATTGAAGCGAAGAGTGAGTTATCTGCCCTTGATATATTGACACTCTCTTCTGCAGGACAATCTGGAGTGGTAAAAATTGATGGATTTGGAGACCTACTTATTCAAGATGTTAACCTAATTACTAGTGCTCGAGTTGAAATATCTAATCCGCTCAACCCTGATGAGAATATCATTTTAGATACTAGCCAATTTGGTCAATCTGGTGATGTTTCTATTATTGGTACCGATAATTTAACGTTTAATAACGTTCAAATTCTTAGTGATGCTAATGGCACTGAGGCTGCGGGGAATATAAATATTTTTAGTCCAGATTTGATTACCTTTGAAGATAGCATCATCAATAGTAATACCAACAGTACTGGGAATGCAGGTAATATTGATGTTGTTGCAGATGGAAGTATCCGTTTAATAGGGCAATTGAGTCAATTCTTAGCCCAAACCAGCAATGCAGGCAAACCTGGCAATATCAATATCAATACCCCTAACTTGTTTCTTTCAGATACGGCTCGTATTACAGCTACTTCTCTGGAAAATTCAACTAACCTTGAAGAAGGTGGCAGTATTACAATTAGTGCTGACCAAATGAATTTAGCAGGCATTGTCGGAATTTTTGCTGAAACACAAAGCCAATCGCCCGGAGGTCGACTAACTTTGCAACCTTATCGGGAAAATTTTGATCTGGATGTCACTAATCCTAATCTAGATGTTATGTTTGCCCCTGGAGCAAGGATCTCCGCTTCTACCACCAGTAGTGGTAGTGGTGGGGATTTACAAGTACAAGCACCTGAGTCCATTACGATAAGTGGTCAAGGCCAGTTAGCTGTTGAGACATCAGGAACTGGACGAGCTGGGACCATCACATTCAACACCAATAACTTAGTACTTCAAGACGGTTTAATCGTATCTGCTGCTAGCTCAGGAGGTCCTGGTGGCAATATTTCTATTGAGAATACAGATACTGTTTATATTGATAACTCTGTTGTGACAAGTGAAATATTAGAAGGGAAAAATCCTTCTATTCAAGGTGGAGATGTCCGCATTTCTGCAACAGATATACGCATCACCAATGACTCAGAACTGAGAGCATCTACCAATGGTGCTGGCAACGCTGGGAATGTGATTATCGAAAATGCAAATAATGTCCTTTTTGATAACAGTGTCGCCAGTAGTGAATCGGGTCCCGGAGATATAACAGAAAATATAGTTTCAGGTGACGGACAAAACGTTCAGGTCCAAGCCCGGAATCTTCAATTAATTAATGGATCTGAACTACGCTCTATTTCTACTAGTCAGGGTGATGCTGGTAACGTCATTCTCAAGATTGACGAGAACTTTCAGGCTATTGATGGCAGTGTCCGCACCAACTCTGAAAACACATCAGGCGGCATAATTGACATTGAAGCTGATGTAATTCGTTTGCGCGGTGACAGCGATATCACTACGTTCGTTAATGATGGTGAAGGTGGTGGTGGCAATATAGATATCACCTCTGATTCAGTCATTGCATTTGATGATAGTGATATTCTCGCCTTCTCAATAGACGGACGTGGAGGCAATGTCACGATTGATGCCCCTTACTTCTTTGGTGATAGCTTTGAACCAGCTCCACCCAACACAGACCCTCGCACCCTGGACAATAATGATCGAGTTGATGTCAATGCCAGTGGTGCTGTAGACGGAGTTATCAGCATTCCAGATGTATCTTTCGTTCAAAATAGTCTCACCGAACTTCCTGATGCGCTGGTAGACCCAAATGTACTTACAGCTGGCAGTTGCATTGCCCGAACAGAGGAAAGCGTAGGTTCCTTTACCACCACAGGTACCGATGGCCTTCCCCAACGCCCCAGCGACACCGCAGGTTCACAGTTCCCAGCCGTTGAGATTGAACCCCTTACTGACGAAAACACCCCTATCGTATGGCGTCCTGATGAACCTATCGTCGAACCCAATGCTGTGTATCAGTTTGCCGATGGTCGCTTTCTAATGGGTCGGAAATGCTCGTAAGTTTGCTTTGCAGTTTTCTGCAATCAGTCCTACCTAACTAACACAAAAACTCGTTTCCCTTTTGAAGTCAACTTGGCTGAAATAGAGGCTGTAGAAAATCATCGACCTCACTACTATGAGAATGTAGCAATTGAGGTTTCTAGATTGTCTCAAGACAACCAGGAAACAACATTAGCTTTCCCTAGCTTCACTCTCTTAGTTTATTAGCCACCTGAGGTCAAAATGAAGAACCGTTATCTAGCCACATTAGGAACAACAATTACCCTCCTAAGCATGACAGGCTCTGCCAATGCTCAATATCTTACCCCAGATATCGCTGCAAGCATGTGTACTGATATTGTAGCGGCTAATCAACAAACCGACATCACCACCACAAGTAATAACAGCAGTTCATCATCGGCCAACTCACGGTACAGACAGGCTGGCGGTGGTGGCGGTGTTAGTTTTATGGGCATTGGCGTCCGAGGGCAAGGGCAGAAAATCACTCGTCAAAGCAATAACAGTGCTAGACAGAATTCTTCTACTCGCCACGTTGATCAGTCCTCCGTTACACATGAAGCTGTAGGACGTAACTGCGACGCTGCTATCCATGAACTGGGTGCAACTCAACGAACCCAAATCAATGCTGAAGTTAACCTTCAGCTAATTGACTCAAGAGAACGCGTCCGTACCCAAGAAATTGAAACAAACTCGCAAAATCAGCTCTTTCAGATGATGATGCAAGGGTTTTGAATCGACAAGCTCTTTATAAGTCTTGCATTTCCGATATAGATGTCATTTCACAATGCAGGACTTCAATATTCACCTTAACCAAATTGAAAGTCACTCATCATGAAAAAATTCATTGCTACTAGCTCCTTAGTGCTCATCTCTGCGCTAGGTCTGCCGATCAATGTATATGCTTCTGGCATCGATACTGCTAAGCAGAGCACCCACTCTAAACAGGAGAGCTTTTCGCATCAAGAACACCGTAGTCAACAGACTAGCTTTTCACAACAGAGTAGTTACTTACAAGAAAATAGGACTTCTAACTTCCAGTCTATCCAAGCAGTAGAGGGGGTTGCTGTTGTCATTCCTCAAACAATTATTTTTAATGCCGACGAAGGACAAGAATTACCATTAACTTTAGCACTTGCACAGCCAATTCTAGATAGACGAGGAAATATCTTAGCCCCATCAAATTCACTCTTGAATGCCAAAATCATACCGTCAAATAATGGTGGACAGATTGTAGCTGAGACTTTGATGGTCAATGGACAGGTAATTAGCCTTAGAGCCTACAGTTCAGTAATTCCCAGCACAACTATTACTGTTGATGATGGTCGCAGTCGTGCTGAAAATAATGCTAATAACCTTAGTCGAGTCGGTATGGCATTAGGTTGCACTGTGGAGAATTTTACTAACGAAGAATGTAACAGCAACTCAATGCGTACAGGTGGCTCAATTGGTCTTGTTTTTGGTCTAATGAGTAATCGGCGAGAGCCTGAGACACGTGAGGTTGTACAGATCCCTCAGGACTCTTTGATGATTTTAACTACACAGTAGAAAACTCACATTGCTGCTGATTTTCTAAACTACTTCAAGTCAATGTGGAGACATAAAATAATGAAAGCTCAGCTCTTGCGAGGAATGCTGTTTGTGTCTACGCTGCTTGCAACAAGCTCATTATCACAGTTACACTATACAGCCAACGCAAGTTTGCAGCCCATCACCCTTCCTAACAACCCTACAACAGTTGATTGCTCAGCACCAACAGTTTATTGCACCAACTGGCCAAAGCTTCAAGTAATTCCATTGTTTCGGAATTTTCCAAACACATCTGAGGACAATTTACCCCTCACATGTCTACATCTCACAGCAGGACACTTCGAGGTAAATCGAGCAGGTGACTCTTCCACCACTGAACAGGACAGCGATCGGAGTGGTGGGAATCCGAATACTCTTTCACAATGGCAGCTTCAAATTCAACAAGAAAAAGAGTGCCATAGTTAGGCATCTCTGACAAAAGATTTGGGTTCATCTACTTGGAAGCTCTTTAACGGACTTCTATGACTACCTGGGTGTTTTCTCAAAAAGACTATACCGGTTGAAGGCCCCCTAGCCCTCCAATCCTGTGGGGTTTAAGATTCAAACTCCACAATTTTGGGGGTTTGGGGGCCTGGATAACTGGTAGCTTCTTTGCCAGAAATGTCCCTGCTAACCTAACTGAGGAATTGAATCATGAAATTACGCTTTTACTTATCATTGCTCTCACTCTCAGCATTTCTGTTACCTGCAGGTAATGCAATTGCACAGAATTATCAAACTTACGGGCAATGCACAGATGCAGCTTGGGAAAACCTTGTTTCCTGTTCTAATGAAGCGGCTAGTGACTCAACAGCCAATATGTGGGGGACCGCTTTAGGAGGAGCTGCTGTAGGTGGTGTTTTAGGAGCCCCAGAAATGGGGGTTGGAGCTATCCCAGGAGCTGCTACTGGTTTTATGTTTGGAGGTGCTGGAGCAATGGGTGCTGAAATTATGCAACAGGGGCAGTGTGCTTACACCTATCTTTCAGAACGAGCTGAGTGTAGTAGCTATCCAGAATCTAGTTACTCTCAACATGCTTCCCCAAGCCAATCAGGAAATGTGATCGAGCTTCCTCCTGTTTATATTTATCCTGAAGGTGATCCTCGCAACTTTCAATAATGGCTTAAGGAGCCTTTAAAGCATCTCTTTAAAAGCAGATTAGGAATCAATTTAGATGTGATTTAGTTGTCTCCTTTAACTTTCTAGTACCGATAATTTAACAAAAGCGATCGCATATGGGAGATGCGATCGCTTTTCTATTGCCCATACCAATGTACTTTTCTGCAACCTACCCTTCAAAAATAAGAAATCTCAGGTTTCAATTTCATGCCTATCCCACTCAAATTTGGCTAACTAATTGGTCATAGTGAGAACTTTATTTGTCATAAAGCCCTACTGACCTTAAAAGGATGAATATCTAATCTAGGAAGTGTGAATTAACTCCAACGAAACAATTCACTTAACCAAACTAGGAGAAGATTTCTATGAGTTCCACTGCTACCATTCCTACAGTTGGACTAGTTAACCCATGGCAATTAAACCCAACAGATTCCCCAATAGAAGATGCTAGAGAGTACTTTGAGAACCTAATCAAATCTCATAACAAAGCCTTCGATAGAGTCCAAGGTGCTATCGAACAAAAATGGGTTGAACTGGGGGATGTCAATAGCTTTTTAGGATTTCCAACCACTGATGAACGTAAGACTCGCGACAAAATAGGCCGCTACAATCACTTTGAAGGTGGCAGTATCTTCTGGTCACCTAGTACTGGAGCCCATGAGGTCCATGGGGCTATCCGTGAAAAGTGGGATGACTTAGGCTGGGAAAGAAGCTTTCTCGGCTATCCAATTACAGATGAAACAGTCACCCCTGATACCATAGGCCGCTACAATCATTTCCAGGGTGGCAGTATCTATTGGACTCCCAATACCGGAGCCCATGAAGTCCATGGCGCTATTCGCGAGAAGTGGGCTGATCTTGGCTGGGAAAGAAGCTTTCTCGGATACCCCACCACTGATGAAACCAAAACCCGAGATAAAAAAGGTCGCTATAACCATTTTGAAGGTGGCAGTATTTTCTGGTCACCTAACACAGGAGCCCATGAGGTTCATGGACTAATTCGTAACAAATGGGCTGATCTTGGCTGGGAAAGAAGCTTTCTCGGCTATCCAATTACCGATGAAACAGCCACACCCGATAATATCGGCCGTTACAACCATTTCCAGGGTGGTAGCATTTACTGGACTCCAGATACAGGAGCCCACGAAGTCCATGGCGCAATTCGCGATAAATGGGCTCATCTCGGATGGGAACAAGGCTTTTTAGGATATCCAGTCACGGATGAAAGTATTACTCCTGATAAGGTAGGTCGTTATAACCACTTTCAGGGTGGCAGTATCTACTGGACACCTAATACTGGAGCCAATGAAGTCCATGGGGACATTCGCCATACATGGGCCAATCTTGGCTGGGAGAAAAGTTTTCTAGGCTATCCACTCACCGATGAACTTTCTGACCCTAATGATGGGAAATATTCTGTCTTTGAAGGAGGTGTACTCCATTGGGAACCTAGCACCGGTACAAAATTTGCAAACTACGAAGATATTCCTGCCAATAAACTCATTGAGGAAATAGATGAATTTATTGGAGAAGCTGACCCTAACCTTTACTTCACAGGTCCTACTGAGATTGTCAAAGTACATGATTGGTATGAACATGACAAGATTGCATACCATCGAGTCTTAGAAATTGACCTTGACATGAAATATTCACGAACAGGTCGAAATCCTGAAGTAGATCTGGATTTATTTTTACAGTTTAATATCCAAAATGGAGAACCCAATGTAACACTCATTAATGCTAAAACAGATGTTGATTTTCCATGGTGGTACAATATAGTCACTTTTGGTATCGTAGAGAATTTAATTGCGGAACCAAAATTCAAAAATGATGTAGAAAAATTCATTGGAAAGAATCTCTTTGAACCTGGAGATTTTTATCAGAAAATGGCAAGAGCGTATGGCATCTCTGGTGCTCAGCTCAGCAATGTATTCTTTCCTTTTGCAGTACAGCCTCAAGATGATGGTTCGATACGAACCTTTTATACTCTAGATCAAAAGAACCTAGCCAATATCTTGAATCCCGTTAGCAATATACCTCCAGTCAATCTTCCTCCTATTAGCACAATTCCAGAGGCTGATGATGTGACCGAGGAACAACCTAGCAATGGTCACCCAAATAGCAACTCCAACAGTCTATTTGAAAGTTCTAGCCTGCTTGAATCACTGACTAACCGTGGACTGATCACCAACGTATCTGATGGATTCGATAGCAAGCTCAATAATAATCTAATTGGCAGTGTTCTAGGCGAAACTATCGCTGGTGGAGAAGGTGACGACGCCATATTTGGAGCAGATGGTGATGACATTCTTCGAGGTGATAATAACAGTAAAAACACTCAAGTAGGAACCATCGGTGGAGATGACTTTATTGATGGTGGTGCTGGGGATGATCGTATCGGTGGTAAATCTGGAAATGATATTCTCCTTGGGAATGAGGGCAATGATCAGCTCTGGGGCGATGATGGCGATGATATTCTCCATGGTGGTCTTGGAAATGACACACTAACTGGAGATGATTTCTCAGGTGGTCAGGGTAGTGACACATTTGTTTTGATAAAAGGTCATGGTACTGACACTATCACCGACTTTGAAATTGGCATTGACTTCATTGGTATTATTGGTGACCTTTCCTATGACCAACTTATTATTGGGCAAGCGGGGGAGAATACCACCATCAGTATCGGGGATGAAACCCTTGCTGTTCTGAATCAGGTTGATGCTGCAGCGTTGAGTCAAGACAATTTCAAAATGAACTTTGAACTGGTACTATAAGACATTTTTTGCACATAGCAGTGAGTTCATTTCCTCATATTAGTTAAAACCGTTCTCACAATCTACCATATCTGAGATCTTGCACCAGTCTCAATAGGGCTTGCAAAGTTGGGAAAAATCTGAAAAAACGGGCGTAACCAAAAACAAGAACCGGTTATGCAAACGGTTCTTCAACACGCCCAAGAGCTAGTGTATAGCCTCTCAGAGCTGATGCCTAGCGTTTATCAAAAAGGGAGTCTCACGGCCATGTTAGGGTTATTTTTAGAGACTCAAGGACATGCGTTGCCCGAGCATACCCCGGTCAAATCAGCGAGTGCATTAAGTCGCTTTCTGAATCGCTATGGCTGGCCGACTCGACAAGTTATTCATGCGAGTCGTCGTGTCATTCTGAAACAGATTGCGACTCATCTCCCCCACCCGAAGGTTCCAATTCGCGTCTTAATCGACTTAACTACCCTAGAAAAAAGCGGTCGGTTTAAGGATTTGAGTACGCCAACAGAAACGTCTGATGCGCCCGACCCTTGGGTGCGGATGCTCAATGGTAAACGTGGATTACATCTGGTGATTCTCTATCTGGTTGTGGGGGAGTGGCGCGTGCCGTGGAGCTTTCGAATTTGGCGAGGGAAAGGCCAAGCGACGCCCGTGCAGTTGGCCTGTAAATTATTGGCTACCGTTCCACCCTCGTTGGTGAAGCATCGGACCGTCATTGTCCAAGGCGATACTGAGTTTGGCACCGTCGAGTTCCTCAACGCGGTTCGTCAGCGCCAGTGGCGAGCAGTCGTCGGCATGCGAGCCAATCGAACCCTTGTGGATGGTCGTTCACTCAAAGACCTGTATCGGCATGCCAAACGAGGACAACAGGTTCGACTAACCCACCTGAACTATCCGGTGACGGTCTCCTGGTTTTGGCTGAAACGGGCCGATGGTAAACGAGAACTTCGCTTTGTGGTCTCTACCTATCCCTATTCGGGCGTCTATCTGATTCGTTTGGGACGTCAACGATGGGCGATTGAGGGATTCTTCAAAACAGCCAAACATCAGTTCGGTCTCCACTGTTTTGGACAGGGCACGAAGTTAGGGGGTTATCGATGGCTCATCCTATCGCTGATTGCCTATCTCTTAGCCCATTGGATTGACCGATGGGTCTGGTTCCCAGTCCTTGATTGGAAAGCCACCTGCCAATTAGCTCGAAAGAAGTTAGTTCCCTCTGTACAGTGGCTTGAGCAGCTTAAACAGATTCACAACAATGCCGATATCGCTGCTCAATTCGGATTTAAGATTGTTGTCCAATCGTTATCTCATAAGGCTTATCCAGATTGGTGCAAGATCTGAGCCTTTATCGAACAGCGTCACTGTTCGATAAACCTGAAAGAAACAGTATCGCCAAGCCCAGCTATTAGGCTCTGGTTATAGACTGTGAGGGTGCTCTGACAGTTAAGACCGATTTAACACTGGTGCCATGCGTGCCCGTATCTGAGTCTGGTTCTGGGGCCAAGCGAATCAACCATTGGTGAAGGGTTACCCTATCCCGTTTAGGAGAATGAATAATCCGCTTCTCCCAGGCAGAGCCCCCTTATCTGTTTCTTTGGGAGAGTCGTATGACCACCTCGAAAACAACCAAAGTGAACTTGCCAACGCTTCACCCGAATGCAGCGGGTATCGATATCGGCGCGAATAGACATTGGGTGAGCGTACCGCCAGACCGAGTGTCTGAGAGTGTTCATAGTTTTGGCTGCTTTACGGCTGACTTGTATGCGTTATCGGCATGGTTGCAGGAGTGTCAGATTGAAACGGTTGCGATGGAATCGACCGGAGTATATTGGATTCCCGTATTTCAAATCCTCGAAAGTCAGGGTTTTGAGGTTAATCTAGTGAATGCGCATCACATCAAAACCGTACCGGGGCGTAAAAGTGATGTGCTCGACTGCCAATGGTTACAGCAATTACACAGCTATGGGTTGCTCTCCGGCTCATTTCGGCCAGAAGATCAGATTTGTGTTCTGCGTAGCTACATGCGACAACGAGATAATTTGGTCAAAAGCGCCAGCACCCATGTACTCCGAATGCAGAAGGCGTTGACTGAAATGAATGTGCAACTACATCGGGTTATCAGCGATATTACCGGCACCACCGGACTGCGAATTTTGCGGGCAATTATCGCGGGTGAGCTTAAGCCACAGGTGCTTGCAGCCATGAAAGATAAACGAATTAAAGCATCCCAAGATGACATTGCCGCCGCTCTAACGGGCGACTATCGGGACGAACACTTGTTTATCCTGCAACAGGAACTACAACTCTACGAAATCTATCAACAACAAATAGCGTCCTGTGATATTGAGATTGAGCGGCATCTCAATGACTTTACTGACCAAGTGGATCCGAAAACGGATCCTCCTCCCAAGCCTAAGCGACGTGGGAAAAAACAACCGGGTAACGCTCCTGACTTTGATTTGCGAACGCATTTGTACCGCATTACGGGCGTCGACCTGACTCAAATTGCTGGTTTGGGAGCCCTCTCTGTCCTAGTCATACTGTCTGAAGTCGGGCTAGATGCGTCTGCGTTCCCCTCCTCGAAGCACTTTGTCTCTTGGTTGGGGCTTTGTCCAGGTAGTCGCATTACTGGCGGCAAAGTCAAAAGTTCGAAAACCCGACGAGTTGTTAATCGTGCTACCAATGCTTTCCGTATGGCTGCCCAAACACTTTCTCGAAGTCAATCCGCTCTAGGGGCTTTTTATCGCCGAATGAAAGCTCGATTAGGAGGACCAAAAGCCATCACAGCCACTGCTCATAAAATTGCTCGCATCTTCTACCATGTTTGGTCAAAGGGAGAAGCTTATGTTGATCCGGGCGTTGACACGTACGAGCAAAAGTATCAGGCTCGGATGCTCAACCAGTTACAGCGAAAAGCCCAATCATTAGGATTCGAACTCGTTCCTAAACCTGAAAATGCTGGGTGTGTTTCTTAGGAGATATGGTAGATTCCATTGATTATGGAAATCTTATAAGCGATCGCAGTCCCACATGCGATCTCATTTTTATTACCCATCTCAATGTAGTTTTCTGCAACTTCCTTCTCCAGAAAACAAAAAATCCAAGCCTTACTTTCATACTCCATCTATCATTTTCAGATAAAAGATGGACATAGAGAGAATCCCTTTTGTCATAAAGATCTACTGACTTCCATAGAGGAACAACCTAACTTAAAAAGTGTGGACCGAGGAGCAACCGTTATTTCATCGCTTCCTTAGATCCACCAAGGCTTTAATGAGTAAATCAGACAATCTAATCAAAAAGCCTTGCATAACTATCAAACAACAAATGGAGATGCCCCATGGTATATGGCAAAGGCACCAAAACAAGTAAAAACAAGTCTACTGGAGATAACAATACTGATGCATTAATTGCCAATAGACGCTGGAAAAGCAGAAACGTAACCTTTAGCTTCACGAGTAATTTCCATAATGACTATGAAGATGAGTCTGATTATGACAATAGCGGAACTCATGCTTCTAGTTTCTCCACACTAAATAACACACAACGTGCAGTTACTCGTGATTGGATGGAAATGTATGAAGGCGTTTCAAATCTAAACTTGATTGAATTAAGAGGATCGAATGATCGTGATGCGACAATTCGAATGGCTGAATCAAATGATCCTGCCCCAGCATATGCATATTTGCCTGGAGGATCCGTTGAAGCAGGCGATATTTGGTTTAACAGGAACGACTTTAACACACCACAGATAGGTAGCCATGCCTTCCATACTTTTGGACACGAGATTGGCCATGCACTAGGACTAGAACATGGCCATGAAAAAAGCGGCGTTAAAGGTATTGCTATGGATACTAATCGAGATTCCATGGAATTCTCAATTATGACCTATCGCTCTTTTATTGGAGATTCAACGTCAAATGGATACAACAATGAATTTTTTGGCTATGCTCAGTCTCTAATGATGTATGACATAAGCGCTATTCAGCAAATGTATGGTGCTAATTTCAACCGTAACCCAGGCAATACGACTTACTGGTTTTCACAAAAAACTGGTCAAATGTTTGTCAATGGCATTGGACAGGGAACACCAGGAGATAATCGAGTTTTCCGTACCATCTGGGATGGCAACGGTAATGACACCTACGATTTCTCAAACTACACCAAAAATCTTTCTATTGACTTACGCCCTGGCAAATGGAACAACTTAGACAGAGGTGGAAACTTTCAACGAGCAAAGTTAGGATCCAATAAATATGCCCGTGGACATGTGTTTAATGCCCTCCAGTATAAAGGAGATAAGCGCTCGCTAATTGAAAATGCCCATGGTGGCTCTGGTGATGACCATATGTACGGCAATGAAGCCCATAACTACCTAAGGGGCAATTCCGGAAACGATGTACTGTTTGGCTATGCTGGCAATGATGTTCTCCATACCAATAATGGTAACGATAAAGCTTTTGGTGGAGATGGAAATGATTATTTATCTGGCTGGTATGGCAATGACAAACTCTACGGCGGTAATGGCAATGATATTATCTGGGCCGATGATGGCCACGACATTGCTTACGGTGGCAAAGGTGATGATGTTATTTGGGGTGAATCTAGTGACTCAAAGTTAAATCAGAAATTTAAAGGTAATGACAAACTCTACGGTGAAGATGGTGAAGATGAGATCCATGGGGGTAGAGGAAATGACCTAGTTAGTGGTGGTAACGACAACGATAAACTTTACGGCAACCAGGGTAACGATAAACTCTATGGAGACAATGGCAACGACATTGTCTATGGGCACTCTGGTCACGACCAGTTATTTGGTTGGTATGGAAACGACAAACTCTATGGCGGCTCCGGCAACGACAAAATTTGGGCAGATGATGGTCATGATATTGTCTATGGTGGTTCTGGCAATGATGTCATTTGGGGTGAGACCAATAATTCCAAATTAAACCAACAATTTAAGGGCGGCAACGATAAACTCTACGGTGGTTCTGGCAATGATGAAATCCATGGAGGCAAAGGCAACGATCTACTAAAGGGAGATGGTGACAACGATAAACTCTACGGCGATCAAGGCAACGACCAAATCTACGGTGGTTCTGGTAACGATAAACTCTACGGCTGGTCTGGTAACGATAAACTCTATGGAGACAGTGGCGACGATACCATTTGGGCTGATGACGGCAGTGACGTTGCCTATGGCGGTTCTGGTGATGATACTATCTGGGGTGAAACCAGTCATGCTGGACTTTACAAACAGTTCAAAGGGGGCAATGACAAGCTCTATGGTGAATCAGGCAACGACAAACTTCATGGTGGGAAAGGAGACGATCGCCTAGAGGGGGGAACCGGTCATGACAAACTCTACGGAGATGAAGGTAAAGATAAACTCTATGGCGGTTCTGGCAATGATGTCCTGAGCGGTGGCAGTGGCAAAGACTTTATGGATGGAGGCTCTGGCATTGACACGGTAGATTACCGTTACTGGAATGGTGGCGGTACCTATAACCTAGAGAAAGGTAAGGCTAGTTTTCCCAATTCTTACACCGAAGAGATTCGCAATTTTGAAAATATCAAAACCGGTGGTGGTCGAGATATTATCACAGGTAACTCAGTGGCTAATCGTATTCAGGCCGGATCTGGTAATGACTCACTCTACGGTAAGGGGGGTGATGATCGCCTATATGGAGAACATGGTGATGACTACCTCAGTGGTGGGTCTGGAAATGACAGACTATCCGGTAGTTTCGGCAAAGATGTTCTTGTTGGTGGTTCTGGTGATGACTCTCTCTATGGCGGCAATGATAATGACAAACTTTATGGCGATAGTCGCTTTGGACTCAGTATCTTTGGACGCGGCAATGATTATCTAAATGGTGGGTCTGGAAATGACTCACTCTACGGTAGAGGCGGTGATGATCGGTTGTATGGTGGATCTGGTAATGACCGGTTGCTAGGTTCTTCTGGCAGCGACCTATTAGTTGGTGGTACTGGTGACGATATTCTGAGCGGTGGTTCTGGAGCAGACAAATTCCAGTTCAAGTCCTTACGTGAAGGAACTGACCGCATTACCGACTTTGCCCGCACCCAGGGTGACAAACTTGAAATTCTGGCCAGCGGTTTTGGTGGCGGCTTAGTCAAAGGTCTTTTAGATGTTGGCCAATTTGTTCTTGGGGCAGCCTCCGACACCAATGATCGTTTCCTCTATAACCGTTCAACGGGAGCCTTATCTTTCGACATTGACGGTTCTGGTTCTAAGGGAGCTATCCAGTTTGCCACCCTATCGGCAGGAACAACGCTAACTCACAATGACATTGTTGTTGTCTAATTGCTAATCTACAGGGCGGATAAATTGCGAAATATTTATCCGCCCAATCTCTATGTAAACCCAGGTATCAATATCAATTGATAATTTTGTGTCGCCATAGAAATTTGATAAGCTATATCACGATTTTGGATCCTTGTAGAATTTTTGGATGTATGAACTTACCTTGCTATTTAAGGAGCTTAACTAAAGCTTACTTGCTACTGATAGTTGGAGGGCAATCTGCTATTGCCCAGGTTCCGTCTTCTCTTCCTAGTACAGTTCCAGATCCAGTTGAGCAAACCCTACCGGGTAATGAATCTACACCTACATTTCAAGCACCTGTTCTACAAGAGTCAACACCAATACTTATCCCCGAGGACATAACTCCTCAAGAAGATGCGAAACCAGAGATTTCTACATCTGAAGAAACCATTTTTGCGATTAGGCAAATCGAAGTACTTGGTAGTACAGTTTTGCAAGAAGAAATCAATGGTTTAGTTAATACCTTTTTCGGCATAGATCCAGACACCCACCCGCCAGCTATCGAACAAGAACCCCGTCAAACCACATTGACGGAGTTGCTAAATTTACGCTCGCAAATCACCAACCTCTACATTGAAGAAGGCTACATCACCTCAGGGGCATTCTTACCTAATAACCAAACCCTACCCAACGGTAACGTCTACATCCAGGTAGTCGAAGGGACTCTGGAAGAACTCCAAATTAATGGTCTGCATTATCTTAAGGATTACTACGTCCGCGATCGCATCAATCTGGCCATTGGTTCTCCCCTCAATGTAAATAAACTAGAAGAAGGTCTACAGCTGCTTCAAATTGATCCCTTGATTGGCAGCGTTAACTCTGAGCTAACAGCAGGCAGCGGTCCCGGCAAAAATATTCTGGTTCTGGACCTGACCGAGGCCGATCCATTCTTTCTTAATCTCGCATTTAACAATTCACGCTCCCCCAGCATTGGCACTGTACAAGGCTCTCCCACTCTTACACATCAAAATGTATTTGGCTTTGGCGACCGCTTGAGCGCTCGCTACGACGCAACGGAAGGCCTGGAACTATACAACGTTAGTTACACGGTCCCCTTCAATGCAATAGATGGCACATTCTCAGTAAGTTATGACGAGGGTGAAAGCCGCATTGTTGATGACCAGTTTCAAGATGCCGGCATTCGTAGTGAAACTGAAACGCTGTCCTTTAATCTACGTCAACCTCTCACCCGTTCCCTATCATCTGAAATTGCCTTGGGCCTGGGTTTTGATCTGCGAGAGAGCCGTAGCTTTATTTTAGAGAATGAGCCTTTTTCTTTTTCCTTAGGACCAGAAGACGGTGTGTCTAAGGTGAGTGTGCTGCGATTTTCCCAAGAATGGCTAAATCGAGATATTGATACGGTATTGGCGTTGCGATCGCAGTTCAACATCGGTCTGGATGCATTCGATGCCACCGTCAACGATACGGGTACCGATGGCCGTTTTGTTTCCTGGATTGGTCAGTTTCAGTGGGTGCAGCAGTTGTCTCCAAGCACACTTCTCCTGGCCAGACTAAATGCACAGCTCACTCCAGATTCATTGTTGCCTCTAGAGCGCTTTAGCCTGGGAGGCGTGTCTACCGTACGAGGATATGCTCAAAATGAAGTGGTGACGGATAATGCTATTACCAGTTCGGTTGAGGTGCGATTACCGCTATCGGCTAAGCCCAACGAACTGATGCTCACCCCCTTTATTGATTTTGGTACGGGGTGGAATAACCGCTCCCCTGATCCAGAGAATGCAACATTGTTGGGCATAGGTACAGGCATCCAGTGGCAGCCTATTCCTGAGTTTAATCTCCGATTAGACTATGGTATTCCCTTAATCTTTACTGATTCAGATGGCTCCTCATTGCAAGAAGATGGCTTTTATTTCTCCGTTAATCTACAACCGTTTTAACCATGATGACTCTACACGTTAAGCTGTTCTCGTGAGGCTTCTGTTTAATTTGAAAACTCTACTTCTGCCAGGGCTGCATCGGGCAAAATATAGGAATTTTTGAGAAACTCATTTTCTTCAATAAATAGCTCAGGAAAGCAGATGTTAGGGAGTACCTGAACCGCAAAAATCTCTTGCACCGCATCCTCAAATTTTAGAAATGCAACTATTTCTTGGGTTTCTATGTTGATTACCCATACACCGCAGTTTCGTTCGGTTAATCGCTCAGTCAAGGGTAATCCGCTGAATATGGCTGATTCTCGCACTTGAGATAGACCGATAAAGGCTAAAGGACCAAAGAAATCTAGACCTCGAGTAAAGCCTGGTAATTGAATTAAAGATTCTGGTTTTCTGGTAGCGACATTTACCCTGGCCAGGGCTCCTTCTCCAGACTCCAGCACCCAAAGCTGGTTGCGGTACCATCGTGGGGAATGGGGCATCGACAACCCTTCAATGAGAATCTCATTAGTGGTGACATCCATCAAAATACCGCCGTTCGCTTTTTGCTCTCGCCAGCCAGCAACTGTATTTGTAGTACCTAAAGCGGTCACGTATTTGGGCACACCGTCTACCAGTTCCAGCCCGTTGAGATGGCAGCGGTCTTCGGGGGCATAGGCGCTGACAAAAGGAGGCCGCCAGCGAGGGACAAAACTGTGGTTGAGATCCTGCGTACACAAACATGAAAATTTTGTATTGACAAACCACAGGCCATCATTACCCCAGGCCATTTCATGGATATCAATGTCTCCTGTGATGTGAATATTACGAGGTAAGAAGCAAGCATCGTGCTTACCAAGCGGTTCAAGTTTAGCGGCGGCGGCAGGCACATTACGCAATTCCCAGATGTGGGCACTGGTACCAATCGCCATACGTCCAGTGTGATCGGTGGCCAGTCCCATGGGTTTTTGAAAGATCCGAAAATGGGTATTTAGCGTATTCCCATCAGCGCGAACCAGGACAACTTTGCCAGCCTGATAGGTAGAAACAACGAGGGATATTCCCAGGTGATGAAGCAAGGCTGGAAAGTTATTAGTATGGATGCTTCTCAGGGGGGCTGCAGCATCAGGGGAATCAGGAGTTGCCAATGGATATCTTCAATAACTGTCAAGCTATACTTGCATATTCCAGACCATTCAAACTAATCAATCAAATGGGAGCATTTTCGACTCAGGACAATACGTCCGTTGGCGAATTGATGGACATCGGTAGGTTCAACAATCGGCATCTCAGGGTTCCAGGGAAGAGCACTCTCCTCGTTAGACAGTGATTCGATTTGAACCGAGGGAAACTGAACGGCGGCAACATCGCCAGGTCGCTGTGGTAGCCCGTCTGTGCCCGTGGTAATAAATGAACCTGTGTTATCGGTTGTGCGGGCAATGCAGCTGCCAGCGGTGAGGGTATTGGGGTCTACCAAAGTGTCAGCGAGTTCAGACAGACTATTTTCGATAAAAGAGACATCTGTAAATGAGATTTCCCCATTGATAGCGCCACTGGCATTGACATCCACACGATCGTTGCCATCAAAGGGCGGTGGGCTGCCGGGGATAAAATCTTCACCAAAAAAGGCGGTGTTAAAGATGATGTTACCTCCTCGACCGTCGGCGGCAAAGGACAAAATATCACTGTCATCTAAGGCAATTACCGTGTCCCCATTGAAGGTAATATTCCCACCACCGTCGGCACCGCTATTAACAAAGGAAACAATGTCGCTGTCACCAAATAATCGAACATTGGGCGCATTTACTGTAATGATGCCACCGGCTGTTGTTTCAGAATTTGTCAGCAGGTTACTGTCTTGAGCTTGGAAGGTATCATCAACCGTCACGGTAATGTCTCCGGCGCTGCCACTACCATTAGAAGCGGTTCTAATATCGGTGCGATTAGTGAGATCTAAATTACCAGCAAAAATCTTGATTGCACCACCATCGTTTTCACCGCCTTCTAATACTTCACTGGTGACAATACTATTCTCAATATGAACATTATCATTCCCAGTAATTGTGATATTGCCACCGGGGCCACCCTGAGTAGCAGCTGAAATCGTCAGACCATCTTGAATGGTTAGATCTTGGGAACTCAAGGAGATTGTTCCCGCACGGCCTGGTCCGGTCGTTTCAACGGCTAACTCACCGGGTCCACTCAGGATAATAGAGTCAGGCGCTCGTACCAGCAAATTACCTCCTGGTCCGCTGCTGCTAGTAGATGCTGAGATTTCTGAACCTTCCTCAAAGCTGACAGATAGATCAGGAGCAGTCACAGGTTGCTCTGGATTCGGTCGATAGGGTTCAAGGGTGAGGGTGCCTCCTGGCGTTTGGCTTTGAGTTTCAGCAAAGATGCCCACGATACCTGCTAGGTCCATGGTGTTAGCGCTGAGGGTAATGCTGCCGCCGCCCTCTAGATTGGTAGCGGTATCAGTGGCCGTAGCGGTCAATCGGGCGGTTTCGGAGAGGGTAAATTGAGGGGTATTGATGGCAATGTCGCCAGGGGTACCGGCTCCGCTGGTTTCTACAGAAATAATAGGTTCAAAGTTTTGCACCCCTTCTCCTAGGTTCACAGCCTCGGAAGCCTGAATGGTCACGCTGCCGCCATTGCCAGTACCTGAGGTAGGGGATAGAATTTGTCCACCGTTGATCAGCTTTAGAGTGTTGGTGTCGATCGTAATGTCGCCTGCAGTTCCAGCATTAGTAGTGGAGGTCGAAAGCACGGAACCCTGGTCAATTAGAATCTGAGGTGCATTTAGAAGAATACTGCCAGCAGCACCAATATTTTCGGCTTCGCTTCGAATCTCACTATTGTTAGTGAACGTCAATTGTCTCGGACTAGTTATGGTGATGATTCCTGCCGGGTTAAGACTGTTGGTTGTACTCAGAATGGTGCTATCGGTAAAGGTAAGATTACCGCTTCCTGTAATGGTGAAAGCTCCCGGTTGGCCTGTTCCCCCTACAGGAATTATCAATTTTCTTGGAGGGAAAAAGACAGTAGGATCATCAATTTCTACTATTTGGCTAGTGAAAATATCAAGGTTTTGAAGTGATAAATCTCCTAATCCAGTGATAGTTACGTTTCCTGACTGCGCCGAGGAAGACGTAGTCAAAATTTCCAGGTTGCGAATGGTAGTAGCAGCTTGAAGTGAAACGTTACCACCCAAATCAGCTGGCCCATTTTCAGCCACCGAAAACGTGAGGATTCTGGGAGGAACATCAGTATCAGGGAATAAAAGAAAGACATCAGAATTTATCATGACTTCGAGAGCACGTTCACCAAAAAGTGATCCTGATTCGGTTTCGACTGTTATGGCTCCTCCATGCCCAGCAATCACTGAGTTTGGATTGTTTAATTCTAATCCTGCAAGTGAAAATGAGTTCAGCTCGCTAATGGTGATATCACGATTGGCTCTTAGAAGAATGACACCGCCATCACCACCTGCCAGACTCCCTGATGAATAAGATTCAGCATAGGCGAAAACAATGTCATAGCCAGCCAATAGAGAAACTGCTCCACCATTACCTCCTTTCATAACTCCCGATGGGGCATTCTGGTCAGAGATAGAATATGAATCAGCGTCAACATAAAAGATGTTATGGCCAGCCGATAGGGAAATTACTCCACCATTGCCCCCTGTCACCGCTCCCGATGAGGTTGATGTGGAAGAGGTCCGAGAGTAGGTAACGGCTTCAGTACTAGAGATGTTATGGCCAGCTGATAGGGAAATTACTCCACCATTGCCCCCTGTCACCGCTCCCGATGAGGTTGATGTGGAAGAGTAGGAGCGCAAAGAAGGACTAGAAATATCTTGGCCAGCTATCAGTAAAGTGTTGCCACCATTGCCTCCAATTACATTACCATTTTCAGATTCTGTTAGTGAAAACGCTCTCAAGTTGCCTTCAAGATAAATGAAGCCACCCAAAATACCTTCTCCCGTTAGGTCAATGTCACGCCCAGCTATCAGTGTGATTGGACCACCATCTTGCCCCACTACATTTTCATTGACTGAAGTCACCGTCATTGAGGTGTCGAACAAACTAGCAGTAATGTCTTCGGTAGATTTTAGAAAAATTACACCGCCATGGTTGGTTAAGGTATCCAGTGTAATGCCCTGATCTGTTGCTTCACTAAAACTAACCGTTAAACCACTAGTATTCATATTTCCAGGAAGTGCTCCAGTCAGACTAAGCCAATCCACACCGCTGCGAATATCCACCGTAGGTTGATCAGTTGCGAAGACCGTTACAGACTGGATGCCCCCGTCTCCATCAGACAGGGTTTCAG
Organism: Cyanobacteria bacterium P01_B01_bin.77; assembly: GCA_039028535.1. Classification (GTDB taxonomy): domain Bacteria; phylum Cyanobacteriota; class Cyanobacteriia; order Phormidesmidales; family Phormidesmidaceae; genus Leptothoe. The sequence goes on along the minus strand of JBCCHX010000019.1, from coordinate 7,369 downwards.
TCACACTGCCCCCCGTCCCACCGGTCACTGTAATCGTCTCCACAGCAGACTCCTGAGTAACCTGCCCCCCCGCCAAAATATGCAGCGATGGCCCGTTATAGTTAGCCTCTAACTCCACATCCCCATCGGCCACTATCACCTGTGTATGGGGTATAACCATCTCCACCCCAGTGCCGTCTAGCTCTTGGGTAAATAGATAGCCACCTACAATATAGTCCGCCTCACTCAGCTGACGACTGGCCCCTTGCAGGATAATGTCCTGCCCTGCAGTCAATGCGCCAGATAACGATAACAGCGGTGCCCCCAGGGTTAAGTTTTGTCCAACCGCTAAATTCCCCTGATTGGTAATGGCTGCTGAGGAGTCAGGACCATATTGCAAACCGGGGGTTACATTGATTTGCAGTAGGGGGGCTGCATCGGGGTCGATGGTACTAAATGTTGAACCATCACTAAAGACCAGACGCTCAGCCGTGGAAGCGATGAACGAACCAGTCACATCTAGCTGACTATCAGGCCCAAAGACCACCCCGCTGGGGTTGATTAGAAATAAGTCAGCCCCGCCATCCACCCCCAAGGTGCCTAGTATAGAAGACGGCGTATTGCCGGTAACCCGAGTATAGATGTCGAAAATCCCTGAGGGACTGGCAAAGTAGACTCGCTGCCCCGCATCCACACTAAAGTTTAAAAAACTATGAAACAGATTGCTATTTCGAGTTGCCCCGCCTTCAATCAGGTCAGCCGGTAACCCCCTAACCTCGACACCAGGTGTTAAAACAGAACTTTCATCCCCCAAAGTAGCATCTGGCGTAATCTGTGCAATAAGGATTTCGTCTGTCGCCAGGGCCGGATTGGCTAACCCCTTAGCTAACCCGACAACGTTGCTACTGACTAGCAAGGTCCACACTGGTAGCCAACCACTAGAACGAAGCAACCCCATCAGATTATCCTCCTAGTATTAACAAGACCTTGCATAATCGGGACGCCCCACCTTTGCAACAGACAGCTTCAGCTCAATATAGAACAAATAAGGTTACGGAAAACTGGAAGTTTTTCTACAAGATCTGCCAATTTCTTACACTCTCCGTATAGTCATTACTTCAGATACAGACAAATAAGTTTGCCGTTTTCTGTAACCTTTTCGACCATCTATGCCCTAGCAATTACATATCAACCCAGATATAGTAAGCACAGCTTGGGATAGAACATTAGCTAAGGCAAGGATAGTTCCAAATCAGACGCATTCAGGGTAGTACAAATGGCAGCATATAAAACTGAGGTCAATCAAGCCTGGAAGCATCTACCTAATATTTTTAATAACTGGCGACTGGCAATATTACCAGGACTGACCTTAACAGGCCTGATTATCGCAGCAAGGCTGCTGGGAATGTTTCAATCCGTTGAATGGAGAACTTTAGATCTCTTTTTACGCCTCCGACCAACAGAAGCAATAGATGAAAGAGTTCTGATTGTTGCCATTGATGAAACTGACATTCAGCAGCTTGGCTCCCCCATAGTTCCTGATAAAACACTAGCAAAGCTTTTGAGACAGCTTGATCAATATCAGCCGAGAGCTGTTGGCATTGATATTTTGCGTGACTTCTCTATAGAACCAGGTCATCAAGAATTTGTAGAAGCCTTAACTGACTTACCTTATGTATACGGCATCGAATTTTTAGGACAGTCAGGTAAAAGTGTTGCTCCGCCACCAGCACTCCCCTATGAAAGAGTCGGTTTCTCAGATTTCCCATTGGATTCTGATGGTTCTGTGCGTCGAACCTTTCTAGGTAGATATAAAGAGTCTGGAAACTATCAATTTTCGCTTGCTATACGCTTAGCCACTCACTATTTACAGCATGAAGAGATTTTATTAGAAAACGGATTAAGGAATCCTGACGCATTACGTTTTGGAAAAGCAGAACTCCCAATGTTTTATGCAAATACCGGAGGCTATGTCAGAGCTAATGACGGTGGTCAACAAACATTGATAAACGTCCGTAGGGGGCATACTCCGTTTCAGATAGTTTTTCTAAGGGATGTGCTAAAGGGCGAGGTCTCCTCTAGTGAAATTCGAGATAGAATTGTTCTTATTGGTATCACTTCAGCAGCCCATAAAGATTTTGTTACTTCTGGTGCACTCATAGATAGAAATCCTGGCACCGTGCCTGGCGTCGAAATGCATGCCCATGCAATTAGTCAGATTCTAAGCGCAACCTTGGATGAGCGGCCCTTACTACATAACCTGCCAGATATTGGAGAATATCTGTGGATTGCCTTATGGGGAGCAGCAGGGATTTTACTTGTCAAAGTAGTACCCACACCTTCTCGCCATTTGATTGTGGTACTTGTGATAGGTGCTGGTCTGGTTTTAGCAAGCTATGCTGCCCTATTGACAGGTTTGTGGTTGCCAGTGGAACCACCTTTGATTGCATTTTTGCTCAATGGCTTAGTATTACCAGGGATACTGCTATATGACCAGATGTTGCGATCGCGCATTGAAGAAGGACAACGAGTCATCAACCGAACATTTGATGCCGTTCATAATGGTCCACTACAATCTTTAGTCCTTATGCTCAGGGATATAGAGAAGCCAAATCGAGAGATAACCATAACTGATATTTCCCCGCGACTGCAACAGTTAGATCAAGAGATACGCGATATTTACGATGCCTTAGAGCAAGAAATAGAACCACAAAATGACCAGCTTTATTTACCAAACAGCGGAGTGATTTTAGAACTTTCCATATCTCTCCATGATCTGCTTTATCAAGTGTTTGAACACACGATAAAAAGAGATTTCCCAAACTTAAAATCTATCAAAGCCAACATTGTACAGTTTGATCCGATGAAAGATAACTCCTTAAATATTGAGGAGAAACGGGACCTTTGTCGTTTTCTAGAAGAAAGACTCTGTAATGTAGGCAAACATGCAGAGGGATGTACCCGTCTCAAGGTAACTTGTCTAGCTACAGACAACGAGAACGTAATTGTGGTTGAGGACAATGGCCAAGCTCAGCCTCAAGAAAGCTCTAGAGACTGGAATCGCTTGAAAGGGGGCAGAGGTAACCGACAGGCAAGAAAACTTGCTAAACGTCTCAAGGGGCAGTTCAAACAATTTTCAGTATCCCCCCATGGCACATGTTGCGAATTGCGATGGCCTATTTACTAATCTAAGTAAAATTAGCTAAGCTCTGAACAGTGCAACGCTAAATTACGTAGAAATTAGTAATATGGCATTTTTTTCATCCGGTAGGGTATTGACACGGTTTATCATCGCTCTAACCTTTACAGGCTCTATCCTAAATGCTTCAGCGTCTGCACTCGGTACCTATGTGCCACCACCAAATAGGCAAGAGCCTGTGGATCAAACGATTTCCGGTGGTAGCCGTAGAGGTGGCTGCAATGATAATACCAGCCACCTGGATTTAATGGCACTTGTTCCCCAACAGCATATTGGTCAAACCGTAACATCTCAGCCAACCTTAGTTTGGTACGTACCTGATGAGCAATCCTATGAGGTTAGGTTGAATCTGGCCAAATATGCGGGCGGAGGGGCTTGGACTGATCTTATTAAAGATCGCAAGATAGCCGACAGTCAACAAGGCTATATGAGCTACACAATACCAGCAGACCTAAGCTTAGAAACAGGAAGCATTTATGAATGGCAGATTGTGCTGGTTTGTAATCCTGATAGTCGATCAACCGATAAGGTGACAAGCGCACAGATTGAGGTAGTCAATCGTCCTATTGATTTGGGTTCTATTGGCGGTGAACGTATCCAACAGGCTCAGCAGTACGCATCCGTAGGGCTTTGGTATGATGCCATGGCGTTGCTATCTGGGTCTTCGTTACCTCCAGGAGAAAGTGCTTATCGTAGTGAATTACTGACTAGCCTTGCTGAGTTTGAGAACCGCGCAGTCGGTGCTCAGCTACGGCTTATTGCCGAGGCTGATTAGTAGCTTGAGCAATGACGACCTAGAAGAATACGTCCGTTTTCAAATGTATATGCATCTACAGGCTCTACGATGGGATCACCAAGATTCCAGATAGGAGGCTGCGCTGTTTCGGTAGATAGTGCTTCTATCGCAACAGCAGGGAAATTTGAAGCAGCCGTATCGTCAGGACGGATAGGTAAGCCATCTGTTCCAGTAACAGTAAATGAACCTTCTGCCTCTGTATTGCGAACAATACAGCTACCAACTGTGATCGCTTCAGGATTCACCAAATCATCAGACAGTTCGTTTAAGCTATTTTCGATAAATGAGACATCAGGTATCGAAATCACTCCGTTGATAGCACCACTGGCATTGACATCAACGCGATCATTCCCATCAAAAGGAGGGGGACTTCCTGGCTCATAGTCTTCTCCAAAGAAGGCAGTGTTGAAGGTGATATCTCCGCCACGTCCATCAGCAGAAAATGATAAAATATCACTATCATCGAGAGCAACAATAGTATCACCATTGAAGGTAATGTTCCCTCCTCCTTCCACACCACTATTGACAAAAGACTGAATATCACTATCTCCAAATAATCTTACATTTAAAGAGTTCACTATAATCTCACCACCACCAGAGATTTCAGAGATAGTTGAGATATCACCATTTAAAGAGATTAAAGTATCAGAAATATTTAAATTAATATTGCCAGCTCTTCCTTGCTGATTGGAAAGAGCAATGAGTTTAGCTTGACCAATTAGTTCAAGATTTTGAGAATTAATCTCAATGTCACCTCCTCTACCAGTTCCAGTAGTAGATGTGGAGATTTGGGCTTCCTCTTGAAAAATCACTTCAGGAGCATTGATCGTAATGCTACCAGCACGCCCCACGTCAACAGTTTGAGCCAACAGTTGACTGTCTACACCAGTGAAAAGTACTCCTTGACTAGCATTAATCTCAATATTACCGGCTTGACCAATGTTACTAGTGTCAGTATTAACAGAACTATCATTAAATATAATCCAACCTGGGCTAGTAATAGTGTAATCCCCAGCAGGGTTAACACTGTTAGTATCGCTAAGAAGGGTGCTGTTAATAAAAGTAATCCCTCCAGAGCTACTAATATTAACATCACCTGATTGGCCTTGCCCTCCTACAGGAACGACTACAGGACCAAGCCCTGGAAGTTCTATTTCGATTTGCTTACTAGTAATAACATTGGAACCATCAATGACTAAATCACCTAGACCATTGATTTGTAAACTCCCAGACCGTCCAAAAGATGAAAGGGTAAAGATTTCTAAGTCTCTAAGATTTGAAGCTTCCAGAAAAATATTACCGCCATCACCTGATTGACCAGCTTCTACAAAGGAAACTGATGACAATTCAGAAACTCTAGACGACTCGTTACGAGAGAGAGGCTGTATACTTCCCTTTAAGGTACGGAGTGCAATATGACCACCATTACCACCGACTATATTCCCCATATCAGCATCTGCGAATGAGAGTGAATTTACACTGTTTATATTAATCTCATTGGCTGCAAACAAACTAACATTGCCGCCATTGCCTCCCTCTACGTCACCTGATGTTGAATTTAGAGCAGAGCCAGAAAATGATTCTGAGGAGGAGCTTATACTTTCTACATTAGCGTTGTTACTTGCAGACAAATTAACATCACCCCCATTGCCCCCCATAACATATCCCACGATCTCACTGTCCAGTGAGATCGAATTTCTTGCATCAGAGTTAGAACCTATCCTTTCTGTATTAATATCTCCACCTGCTACTAATAACACATCACCCCCATTACCGCCTGCTACGTTTCCTGAGACAAAGCTAACTGTATCTGAGAATAACACTAAGCTTCTTGTATTAATGTCTCCATCTGCTAAAAGCGTAACATTACCAGAATTACCTCCTAATACATCTCCTGAACCTGAGAAAGACTCTACTCTTGATATCAAAGATCCTTCATTAAATATATCTAGTTCTCTAATTTCAATATTTCCCCCAGAAGAAAAATAAATATCACCACCATTTCCACCTGTTACTTGTCCTGATCCAGAAAAAGAACTAGCACCTGCTTCTACTTCTTCCGAATTAATGTTAGCATCTGCTAAGAGAAAGAGATTTCCACCATTTCCACCTATAACATCTCCCGACAAAGAGGATGCAACAGAAAAAGTAGCAACTCTCCTGATATTGATATTGTTGCTTGCAAAGAGATAAATATCACCACCATTACCACTTGTAATATCTTTGCCTGAATCTGAATCTGATTCAGCAAATGTTCTTATTCTCTCTATATCAATACTGCCACCAGAAAAAATTATAACGCTACCACCATCTCCACCTGAGACATTGCCTGTAGTTGGGCCGAAAAATCGCTCAACTTTGGATTCTGAAAATGATATCAAATCTTCCGTGCGAACATTACCATCTGTCAAGAGCAAGATAGTACCACCATCTCCACCAGTGACATTGCCTAGGCTAGATCCAGTAGATCGTTCTAACACTGACCTTGATGATGATCTCAGATCGCCTACATCAATACCGCTCTTCGCCAAGAGAGTAATGTTGCCACCAGCTTGACCAACAACATCGCCCAAATCAGGACTTCCAACATTACTTGATGAATCTAGATGCCTAATAATAATTTCATCCTGAGACAATAATGTGATCGAGCCACTTGTGTTAGTAATGTCTCCTAATGCAATTCCCTGACCATTAATAGCATTATTATCAATTTCGTTACCAAATAAGACTATCGAATCTGTACTATTTATATTCCCGGGTGCTTCTCCTAACTGTTCCCAATCAATTCCACTTCGAAGATCTACAGCAGGTTGATTATTTGAAGTAAGTATGATTAACTGTTTACCTCCTTTTCCATCACTAATAGTTGCACTCATAACACTCCTGGCCAAAGTATCATTAATCGTTATACTATCCACTTCTTCACTTTGAGTGATTCGACCACCTGCCAAAATAAAGAGTGATGGTCCTGTATAGTTCTCATTCAATTCCACGTCACCATTAGCAATAATTACATGTTCATGTGGAATTAATAAATCTATGCCGACACCGCTTAGATCTTGAGTAAATAAATAGCCACCGACAATATAACTAGCGTCACTAAGTTGTCTTGTACTTCCTTGCAAAACAATATCGCGTCCAGCTTCTAATTCTCCTGTAAGGCTCAGTAATTGTGCACCTAGCTTCAAATCTTGTCCAACCTGTATAGCGCCTTGATTGGTAATTGAGGCGGATTGCTCACCATACTGTAGTCCTGGAACAACACTTACAGCGCACATTCCGCAGGTTAGGTCAAAAATCAGGTAATTTAAGCGGTAACGTTTTTTCAGAGCCGCTTAGAGAGATGCGCGTTGAGGATCTTGATCACTTAGGCATCATTGCCGGGATTATAGACC
>JBCCHX010000018.1:0-98163 GCA_039028535.1 Cyanobacteria bacterium P01_B01_bin.77 | reverse complement strand
TGAATGCTGTTGACATATCTTTCTTGAGTGGCAGGAGTATTATTGTTGGTTTCTGGATAAGAAATCTTATTAACAATCTCTAGAACTCCGTAAGTTCTATTCTGACCATCTAAAGGGAACGATGCAATACATTTAACCTCCCCGAGTTGTTCTGAGTATAATTTCAGCTTACTCTTAGTACTCTCATCTAATTGATCTTGTATTGGGAAATTAATAATTTTAGGTGCACCATAGAATTCTTTCCCTTGGAATGGAAGAACTTCGCCTGTTATGCCTTCACCGATTTTATATGCCTCTCTCAACCAAGTCTCTTCTTCAATTTTCTCACCCTTAGAGTTCACGCTGTCAATATGAATACGTTCTAGCAACCCAACTTTGTTGAATAAAAAAATAGATGCTGATTGAACTTTAAGTTTTTCTCTTGCTAAATTCAAAGCTCGAAGCAAAGTTTCTTGTCTAGTTTTACATTTTAGTAAAGAAAGCCTCAAATTTCGTTTTATCTCTACTTGCTCCAGCACGTCAAGAACAGATTGATTATTCATGGAACTATTACCTTTCTCTATTTCTTGATTCCCAGAGTGACTGTCTTAAAACCTTTAAAAGATTAACGAGTGAAGACCTACTAAAAATATCCGTCCTATGACTGCATAAAGAGCTTAGACTCCACAAATTCACAAACTATATAGCTGTAACTTTGCGGTATCAGCCATCCTGAAGCCTTTCCCTTCCCAATGATGCCAACTATTTTAGAACAGTCATCTGACAAATTATCACTTTCCTTAAGATTGCTTGAATCTGCTTTGAGAAAGTAATTCATTTGTTCTGCTTGGTTAACTAGCCATATCATTCATATGGGCATACATAACGAAGCAACACAATATCCTTAGCTGATAAATAATTCATATCAGCTAAGGATATTAGATTTAATCTAAGAGCATTGCGGCTTTGGATTAAGCACAAGTACTTATTGTCAGACATCCAAAGTTGGGTTCAGCACTTGTTCATATTAACATACGCAGACTTTAATACTATTAACTGAGTAATCCTAATGAATACTAACCAGCGGCCCTGAAGATCTTGAAGATTAGTACAATATCGTGACTATGATTTAGGGTTGGCCAGGATTTTCATAGTAATTGTATTTATGGGACACATCTACATATTGTTCAAACATAGAGTTCCTTGGAATGCTTTTAGCTACGAGCTTACTGAAACAGTTTGAGGTTTAAATTCATAGTGGTTTCAGTTTCCTTTGATAATTTAGTGCTTCAGAATGGAATAAGTGATGTGACTAAATCACTTATAGCTCATGGATATGCGGTTGTTAAAAAATGTTACGAGCGCAAAGACTTTCTAGCTCTTGCAGAAATGCTTGGTGGAGTTCAGGGGCATGCCAGAGCTGATGAATATGGTTTGGTTGGAGATGGAAGCTCGGTGTCTGAGAGCTGGAAAAAAGCAGAAAACGAATACATAGGTACTCTAGACGGAGAGCTTAAACCTCATACTGATGGAGCTTATCTAAATGGATTAACTTGGAAAAATGGCTCATTGAGAAGGGTTTTGCCTCCTGCTTTGGTAGCTATCCAATGCGTCGAGCAAGCTGAATCTGGTGGAGAGAATGTACTTATAGATTTACAGCAGGTAACTAAAAGTCTCCTCAATGATAGTCCAGACGTTTTCAAGATGCTATCCAAAAGGGGGTCAGTGTCATTCTGCCGAGATGATCAAATAGCTGTTGATTTAAGTATTTTTGACGAAGTAGAAAAAGGTAGATTTTATGTCCGATACAACTCAGACAGGTTTATGTACTTGCCTGATTGGTCAAGAGAGGCTGTTGAATACTTTAATGAGCACTATATCAAAAATCAAAACTATAGAATTTCAATCCCATTAGCTTATGGCGAAGTGCTTTTAATTGATAATACTAGAATGCTGCATAGCAGAAACTCCTTCAAATTAACTGCAAATCAAACGAGCCGCAAAATCAAAAGGCTTTGGATTTTAAATCGTAATTCCGATAAACTAGATTGTGTCGAGGCATCACATAGAAGTCTTGATCATTTCACTGCATATCTTCCTGTTCAAAAAAGTATCAGTACCTCTAATTCTTCAAAGTTATTTGATTTTCAGAAAAAACTTGGCATCAAGCTTTTAGGGTATTAGCTTTGACTTAGCGAAGCCTTGCTCTTCAGTAGCATTAGACAATTATCAGAGTCAAGAAAGTTACTTTTCTATGCCGAATGCTGTAGGAAGAGATGGGCTCAAAGAAGTTTGTAATCGTTGCACAAATCCCTTAAATCGCTGACAATCCTCAGCCGTCACCACCGTCCGTTGTATCTTGCCTTCAGCAACTTCCAGAATAGTCTGCGGATGAGGAGCCAACTTCTGAACCATTAGACTGTCTGACGTTTGCCGCAGGTCATAAATTTTTCCTTGAAACTGAGTTCCTTGCCCATTGGAGCTTCCTACAGCCGCCAGAATAAACTGAGAAGCCTGAGCAACATACTTACCCCGCTGCTGCTGCACCTGATAGTGATCCAAATCCTGGGCCATTACCCGTTGAACTTCTTGAGGAATCGTCAACGTTTGATCCGTATAGCTTTTAGCCAGCTGCCCCAGTTTTTTAATAAATTCCAACCGCTCTGAGCCTTTCCCCATATCACGGGCCGCTCGATACCATCCTCGCAGCGTATCCAAATCTACGGTGACCTCGTTAGAGGAGCTGGCCGAGTGTCCACTATTCAGTTCATTAGCAGGTGGACCTGTAGCATGAAGCTCTAAATCAAGACCATGGGCAGCCGAATTATTGATCTGAGAATGCTCTGGTTCAGCCTGAACATCCCGCTTGGATACTGATGCAGCCTCAATCGTTGGCATATCCCAGGTCGGATCGCCCTCATCCCCACGCTGGTCTAACTGCAAAGTCTGCTGAAAAGGCTCCAGATCAAACAGACTGGCTTCCTTTGCCTCCTCAGCTTCTGCTTGTGGAGCCTCGACAGTATTCGCCCCTAAACTTCGCTGAGCCGCTTCCGCAAACCCCTGGTGGTTAATATTCCGGGCAAACATCTGAGCAAACCCTCGGTCATACCCCCGATACTCTCCCCCCAGCGACTGCACCGCCGTTTCCTGCAGCGTCAGCAGTCCCCGGTCAGAAATGCCCAACACCATCTCAGTATCGATAAACATATCCCCGTTCTGAGTCAGATAGTGCGTCAAATAAAGCTGGTCCCCATGCCGCTCCACCACCAGAGGAATATAAGGCTCATTCTCAATCCGCAGGTGAAAATCTTCCCCCTGCAAAACCGCTTCAGCCAACCCCGCATTTTCCAGAAACTTCGCCACCTGTTTCTCAGCCCCACCCGCTTGTTCCTTAGCAGGTGCAATCCGAGAAACAACATCAGAAGATTCTGAAGAAGACTCTGACGAAAGAGAGGCGTTCTCCTGTATCGGCACGTCAGCTAACTTCACAGCATGCACTTTTGATGGACTGACACCACTCTCTACGCCTGAAGAAGTCAGCGGTATTGTTCTCTCATCCGCTAACAGATTCTCCAATTGATCGCGGTTTACCTGAGTCGGCTCAGACACATAGGGCACATAATCCCCCTGCGCCGCATAGTTGCCTGACTCCACCAATTCCAATGCTGGCAGTGCTTCTCCCAGATACTCCCGTGTCTGATCCTTAAAATCAAACGCCGCCAGCGTAATTTGCTTCTCCTTCATCAACACGGTCAACACCGGCTCAATTCGCTCAGCAGACACCACCACCTCCATTCGATCAGCCACAGAATAAAAGTCAGCCCCCACCGCTTCCAGAATGTCCTGATCCAGGAAATATCGTCCCCCTACGCTGGTGGCCTTCGGCGTTTGCACCACAAATCCATCCGCCTGGCTGCCCGATAGCCGAGCAGCGGCCTGGGTTTTGATCACCAGCACCTCATCCAGGGATTTCACCACCCCCTTATTCTCGGTAAGCTCCGTCAGAAATGCCTTCACCTGGTAAGGCTCACGAAACGCCACCGGCTCTGACCGTAGGGATTCCTCAATATCAAATCCGGCAGGCATCATCAGCCCCTGACGAATGCGGCCCTGATGGTCCGTGTAGTTAAGGAACTGTCCTTTAGGATATTTCTCAAACGCTCGCAACAGATTGCCTGTGAAAATTTGGGCCTCTCGCCGCTGCTGGGCCTGTTTTAGATCAAACGACTCATAGATTTCCACCCCATCCCAGTTCTGCTCCTGAGGTGTGATACTGACCGCACTCTCCTTCTGGGTATTCACCTTAGACAGCGGTAGCGTAATCTGGCGAGCATGGTTGTCGGTCAATACCTGGAGTCTCCAGTTAGTAGGTGCAGCAGGGCTTCCTTGATGCCCCCTTTGCCAGACATCGGCCACCACACCATAGGCAATATTGCCCTGCTCAGAAATTACCTGGACAGTTGTACCCGATGGAAAAGCTGTCAGCGTTGAGGTGATATGCGCCAGTTGTTGATCCAGCCGCTCAGTCAGTCTTGAGATCGCTTCCGGCGTTTTCTTCTTCGCCATCATTCTGTGGCGATAGTCGGCCAGCTGCTGCTTCACCTGGGCAGTTTTCTGCTGAGCTTGAGCAACTGCAATAGTTTCAGTCTGGTCAAAATGATGGGCCTCAGCTGAGCGGACTGACTCAATCCCCAGCTTATCCCGCACCGCATTGATCACCTGCAGCTGGGTCAGCGGCTTCACCGGAATCTTGGCATCCACCACCTCCAGATACACTGGCCCCACAAACTCATTGCGAATACCACTCTCATCTGGAATCACTTCCATCCGAGCAATTGTGCGGGCATCCAGATCGAGCTGTTCTGCGGCCAGCACGTTCTCGCCCATGGCCTGTTTCCGGGCAATCAGGTCTGTTGTTTCCGACTCAATCAGTCCATAAAGTTGTTCTTGTTCTTCAATCGACAACAGTGGAATGCGTCCCGTCACTCGACTGATTAGCTCAATATCAGAACTGCCCTGCAAGCTATCAGAGGGATAGGCCAGTCTGGCTTCTATCTCTGGATCATCTTCCAAAATCTCAGTGATCACCGCTTCACCGTAGATGTTCATAAAGTCCACTACATTGGTGACAGAGAGATCCGAGTCACGGGATGCGGTGGTATTGGCATTGAGAGAGGCCATTTTCTTCGCCAGTAATGCCCCCAACCGTTTCTCTGCAGGCAGGTCAGACATCAACAGCGTGAATTTGGGCTCAACCACCTGACCAAACCGATTGGCTCGCCCCAACATCTGCATCACCTGGTTAATATCTCGCTCGGCCTGGGCCACGATCATGTGACGGGGACGCTGATCGGCAAACTTTTCTGAGGCATGGAGGCTGATGCCAGTAGAGCCCGAGCGGTTGAGAATCACCACATCCAGCTCACCACCATTGAACCGATTCACCACCTCAATCTTGCCCTGGGGACGAGTCTCACGGCTGGAACGACGGCCATAGCTCATCTGAGCATCGGCCCCATAGTCAATAATGTTCTTACGCCCCGTGATTTCATCCACGGAATGACCTTCCTGGCGCAGTCGCCACTTGATGTAGTCGATGGAGCTGAGGGGGACCGTGGAGAGATCGGTGTCTGCGATTAACTCACGGGCGGCATCATAGGCGGCAATGCCATCGGCCCCCAACTCGTCATCGGTCAACCGTCTTCGTGTCTGGAGGCCTTCATGGTCTTTGAGCACAACATCGCGGGAGCGCTCCAGATAACGCCCCAGGACATCACCAAAGGAAATGTCAATGGATTCACCGGGTTCCAGACCGTTGTCCTTCACATGCCAATCGATAAAGGCATCCATCGTAGAGGCCACCGCAATCAAGGGCTTTTCACCGTTTTGTAAAGCCTGAATCGCCTTTTGTACCGTGGCTTCTGCCTTCTGGCATAGCAGCCCCTGATCGATGGCATTGTGCATCAGGGAGGTGAAATTGATCGAATGCACGCCGATCTGACCAATAGCATTATCCTGGCCGAGCTGTTTGGCTTCCTGCTTGAGTTCTTTTCGTAGAGTGGTCAGCGCTTTTGCCTTAGTCCGGTCAAAGGCATCCACTGCTCGCATAATTGCAGAAATCTCATCCGCCACCTCCCTGTCCACCGGAACCACCTGGGCTTCAAACGAGATATTTTCAAAGGACCGTTCTCGCCGCAACAGTTGCCCTGAGGCCACAAACTTGGTGGCCATCATTTGCTGGAGGGGAATACCGCCAGACCTGAGAATAGTATCCAAACTGCTCAAGCTAGACACCGCCTGCATGGCATCACTGCGACGGGCATAGAGATCCATCACGGCAGGATCTTTGGTGGCGGTAGCACTTAAGAAAACAGCCCCCGCACAGCCATCGATCAACTCCCGTACAAACTCAGCCCGATTAGGTGGGCCACTGGTTCTCCAGGATTGGGATTGCCCGGTACTGCCTCCGGCTTCATGGGATTCATCAAAGATAAAGACGGCGCTGGGAGCCAGGGCTCTAAAGAACTGACGGCGAAAGGGTTCTTTGTTTTTAATGGTTTGCAACTGGCTGTAGGTGGTAAATACAGCCCCATAGTCCTGCCCCAAATTCCCTTGTTGAATCAGGCGCAGCATTTCTGCTTCCTGCTCTCCGCTACTGCTAGTTCTGAGCCTGCGGCCATCGTCCAGCTCCAGAGTCAGACTGTTGTTGGTCAAAAAAGGCGTGAATCCTGGCTTACCAATGTCGGCCAGGTCGTTGATCATGGCGTTATAGAGATCGGGCTGACGGGTAACAAAAATAGGAATAAAGCCCTGCCGCTGGGCATCGATAATATTGGCCGCACCAAAGCGCCCCTTGCCATTGCCGGTCTGGTCCCCATTGAGAAAAATCTTGCCCTGGTCCCGTTGTTCAAAGGCCAGGGCCAGGGAGTCGATTTGCTCGGCATAGAGTACGCGCCACATGGCTTCGGTCGAGTCATAGCCCAACCGCTGACAGACAAACTCGTCGATATTTCCCCGGCGCTGCTCCACATTGTCGAGGGCAGTCTGGGCAGCAGCAGCCATGTTGGCAGGGATAAGCGTGCCCGGTGAGGTGCCCTGACTGCGGGGCACATAGGCCACATTATGGGCTTGAGTATCAGTCGGTTGATCCTGTTCAGGAGATATTTCAGGGGTGACCATGGGCAATTGCCTCAGCTCATCTCGGCGGTCAGGTAGCTCAGCCAAATCTCCAGGGTGATCTCGTCGTCGTGTTCGCTTTGCCAGTCCTTTTGAATCGCTGGATCGCTCAGGGGCTGCACGGACATCGGGAAGACCCAGCTGTTTTGGAGTTCGAACTTGTTGATCAGCGTCTCGTTGTGACGCACCAGGGTGTCGCTCCATTCCTCTGCCCAGAGGTCGATGGGTCTGAGGTCTCCGGTCCCTGGGGTGTGAAGGGCGGGTGGAGTTTGCTGGGAAGACAGCTTGCTCAGGGCCTGAGCTAATTGGCCAGCCGTTGTCTCTTGGGGCTCGTTGGTTTCTGTTATCCAGTGACAAATCATCCACTGAACCCGCAGCTGCATCAGCTGCAGATAAATCTCGTCGGTCATCTCCTGCAGGTCCGGAGGTACCCGCACCAGAAACAGGCCCTGATCGCCTGTTTCCTTGGGTTTCCAGACCTGGGGATAGGTCTCGTATTCCGAGTAGGTCGGTGGTTGAGTGGTGTAGTCTCTCATGGGGAATTAGCTCCTTAAGTTCAGTAAAAGACTTGTAAATCGGCGGAACAGCTGCTGCCGGCAACAATCGTTCAGAAGCTCCTCGGCCTGCGATAACAATCAGATCAATGGGAAAACCTGCCCCCTGTTTGCGATAGAGATCTCCCCAAATGGTGATGTGCTGGGTAACGGTGTACTGCTGGTAGAGGGAATAGAAGAAGCCACGACTTTCCAGGGTGTTGTAACGTTCTGATCGCAATGTCTCATCCGTGCCCAACTTGCCACCCAGAATCAGAACTGCCCTACCATCGGCTTTCATGGCTGACAAAGCCTGGAATACGATCGCATGATCAATCTGTGTTGTCCCTCGACGATTCCCCGGCAAAGCAAATCGCTGTCGTTGTCCCTGGACATCTCTCACCGCACCAAACGGTGGATTGGCAATCACCACGTCATGCAGCTGGTCTGGCTGATAGGCCACTGCATTGTGTTGGGTGACCTGGTAGCCTTGCGCTTTCAGATCCTCAGCCCGCTCAGGATTCAGCTCATTCACCGTTGCCCTGACTGGATCAGTGGCCAGCAGCAGTGCCCCATGGCCAGCCGTTGGTTCATAAACCGTGGTCTCGGGCGTAATCCTGGCCAGGGTAGAGGCCAGGTAAGCGATTGGAACAGGTGTGCTGTAAGCCTGCTGGAGCACACTGGTGGAGGAACGCACGTTCAGTGCCGGTTGCCGGTCGTGCAAATCCACCAGGCGATCATAGGCTTCGTGGGTAGTCGGGGACCCTTGAATAAGGTTGCGGGCAGCTCGTACCAGACTGGCTTCAATCGCCTCGTCCACCTGCTTGGCCAGAATAGTGCCAGGGCTTACCTTTTTCGCCAGAATATCAGCTGCATGATTTCTGGCTGCGGTAATCTTGGCAAAGCGTCCACCCGTCAAAAAGTGGTGGGTAAAGGCGTTCACCAACGGTGGTTGCGGCCCTGCCATGGTTACTCACCGATGGCTATACCATTGGACCGCTCTCGCTGCCGGTTATGCAGGGGCGTCACCGTGGCAGGCTGAGCCATTTGCAAATCCCGACTCAGCTCCCGATCAATAAACCGGAAATGGGCAATATCCCTTGACCCCAGGTCCGACGTGATCTTGCCATTGTCAATACTGAGGATCTGTCCCCGCTCAGCCGCCTGGATTTTCAAGCTGTTAGGAGTTTCCTCAATTCGGTATTGACTGCCCCCTTGAAACACCCGCTTGCCCTGAACATTGGGCCGACTGCCAGTGACATCCAGCAGCTTACGAGCAGTTCTCGCTAGGGCCAGGGCGGTCAAATCTCGGGTTAGGCCAGCATCCCCTGCCGGTGAGAGATTACCCAGCTGCCGCACCCGCATGGGAGGCTCTGACGAAATTCCCTCTAGACCCATAATCTGAACCTGTTGGCGAGCTTTCATAAAGTCGTTTTCCTGGGAAGCCACCATATCGTTTTTGACAATGCTCAACCCCCAGCGGGTCTTGCGAAACATCATCAGGTCAGTGCCCTCGCGATCGGCGATGGTGACCATTCGCCCCCTGAAACTGAGGGTATATTTCTCGGACTGGTACAGACCTCGGCCAGGGCTGTCTGAGACGCCATACTTCTGCAACAGATTGATGGCAGTGGCCGCAATCTGACGGCTGCGGATATTGGCAGCAATGGCCACCACCCGATCCGCTACGTGCTGGGAGGAGCGCTGCATGACACGGGTTGTCTGCTGCATCCATTTTTGAGTGGCACGATCCGTCACCTGATGATTCTGGCGTTCCAACGTATCAAGGATGGAAGGGACTCGTTGAGTAGGTTGTGGCGTAGTTTGGAGAGCAACTGCTTGAGGTGCTTGAGGTGTTTGCTCGGTTGCGATCGCTGGCTGCCCACCAACAGTTGACTCCAAAGCCGGTTCTACTGAGGTTGGGATAGTGGCAGGGATTTCCTGCTTATCAGGGCTTTCCAACTTGACATCCTGCGAAGTTGTCATCTCAGAAGACATCTCAGCAGATTTAACCTGAGCTTCCATGGACGGATTAACCTGCTCCGGCTGAAGCCGATTGGTCTCAACGGCCCCCTTACTCATGCGATAGACCAGCTCATCACCCGCCTTGATATTGATGGTGCCTTTAGCCTTTGTTGTCGATTCTGTTCCCGACTGCTGAGGAGTATCCACAGCCGCTTGTAAAAGCTTCAGCTTGTTGGGATTTAGTTTGTTAACCGGCTCTTTATTGGCATAGCCCTCTCGATAGACAATTTCCCGCCCCATCTTGATTTCGATGGGTTCCGGTTGTTCCACTGGGAGTTCAACATCTGTTTCGGCCTGTTCATCGGCCTGTTCTGTTTGCTTTTCCTGTTGCCGTGCATCTCGGATGCGATCTCGCAACATCTGGATAAAGGCCTGAATAGCCTCTGCTGTTGACTGGACCGTATCTACAGCCATTTCGCTGGAGGCCAGCGTGGTATGGGCATAGTCCTGTTCAATTTGTTTGGCTTCGCCAGGGTTTACGGTTGCTTGCATAGGTCCTCCTTAAGGGATTCCAAAACGTCGATATCCAGCATGGGCATGGCCTGTATGCGATTAATCACCGTCATGCCTCGAATTGAGAAAAATGCGGTTTCACCATCCACGGCCCACTCCAGTAGGTCAGGTTGGTAGTCGGTTGCGATCGCGGGTAATTGTTGTTGTATCTGCCCGTCTTTCCAGAGCAGTACTGTCACGTCATCAAAGAGAATTTCAATCTCACGGGGTACGTACTCTGCTGAGAACGATGCCTGGTTGAGAACGGGCACCAGCTCTGCTGCAATCTGGGGATACTCCAGTAATGCAGCAACCGTTTCAGAGGGCAGCTTGTCCCCCAGAGCCTGGGACAAAAATTGATCAGTAGCCTGGATAGTGACGGTCATGGGCAATCTCCTAAAGTAAACTGCTGTACTTGTCGATCAGACCCGATGGGTCGGGAAAGGCTGAGTTAACGGGTGCTTTTGGTTCCGGCAGCATGGCCTCAACTAGGTCACGTCGTTTTTCTAAATCTTTTGTGGTGGGAATATGTTGGGGACTGCGCTGCACCAGGCGTTCATGAATCTTTTCCCATAGAGCCTCGCTAGCTTCTCTGGTCTGGATATCGGCCTTGGGGATTTTGATGGTTTGCTGAATGGGGATGGCCGCTTCCCCCTGGGAGACAAAGCCGGGATTAATCAGAACGCACTTACCAGGGGGCAGGCGTAGAAACTGGCTGGGCTCAAACAGTTTGCGAGTCCGATCCTGTTCTGAGATGGTGGTGCTGGCTTTACCGCCCCCACGATTGCGAGACTTTTGTTTGTACTGGATCTCCTCATCTCCCAGAAAATCGGAGAACATGCGGGCAGCTTCATATTCCTGGGGATTGAAGATAGCTTTGGTGGCACAGGCTCCCAAGATGGCTCGGGCCAGCTCCCGACCATAGGTTTTCTCCAGCTGCACCAGGTTTTGAAACCCCAGGGTGACCGCCAGACCGTCTTCACGGTTTTCGTTGAGCCACTGCACCAGCGTGGGCAGGTAGAGCGTAGGTAGCTCATCAATGGCGACCACCAGGGGATCTTTCCGACGCTTTGCGACATTACGCGTCACAATCATGTGCAGAACCGTGGCTACTAATGGCCCCACTACGTCCCGCCGTTCCCGATCCATGCCAAAAATCAAGAGCTGCTTACCTTCCAGGTCTAGCGGGATAGACGTTTGACCACAGAACGCCCCCAGCACCCCTGCCTTCATAAATCGAGTAAAGGTTTCACTGGCGCTGCCCACGATACCGCTGGCGGTTTTCTCCGCATCTTTGACGCCAATCAGCTGGGTAAACGACACCCGAATCCACTTGTTTAGTTTTTCGGCGGCGGCGATTCGATTACCCAGGTTGGTTAGTCCCAGCAAGGCCTGGGCCGTCATGATGTCGGGATATTTGGTGGCTTTGGCCAGCATTAGCAGAGCCTCTGTGAGCTGATCGCCTGCAGCAGCAAAGAACCCATCCTCTGTACTTTGGGTCATCAGCCGAAAGTTTTTGTTCAGCACGGTGGCAATCTGTCGGGCCATCTCGGCATCGGATTCGCTGCGGAGAAAATCAATGGGATTGCAGACATCCGACTCGGGGAAGCCGGGGGCAAAGACGCGCACCTCATAGCCCAACTTGGCAGCATAGGCAGCATGGCGAGCGCTCTGGGTGGGGTATTTAAAGTCGTAAAGAGCGACCGGCAGCCCCTGATCCAGGGCAGAGCATATCAGTGGATCAATGACGCTGAAGGTTTTTCCAGAGCCAGGCCCACCACAAACCGCAACACCCCGCTGGAGGTCAGGCAGGTAAAGCGATTTGGGATCTTTCTCGCGGGTGGGCTTACCGATATAGAGTGAAACCGCATTGCGTTTGCGTTCTTTTAGCTGCTTGAGTGCCCGTTTACGAGCGGCTGATTTCTCTTTTCCACCGCCAAAACGACTGGTGGCCAATTTTCCCTGCTTGCGATTTCCCCGTAGAGAGAAGATTGCAATGATAACGACACATCCCAATAAGATCACGCCATTCTTCGACTGGAGTGTCGAGAACAGTTGGGATAGGGACTGCGTTGATGATGAATCTAGCTGCCCTGGGGTAGAGGGATGTTCTGTGTAATAGCGCGTCATCGGTTGACTCCTTAGCGCAGGACCTCGTAACTGTTGGCTGGCAGCTCAATGCCCAATTGCTCCAATGCCCAGATGTATTCCTGGGGAAATTCACTGCGAGTCCCCTCTGCGGTTGATGTCAGGTACTCCTTCAACTGTTGTTGATAGGCTTCTTTTCCACCCTGTTCGCGTAGAACACGGGTATAACGTTGTAATGCCAGATCTCTGGCAACATTGAGGGAGATATAGTGGCTGAGAACTGGGTCATCCTCGGGCAACAACGATTGACAGTTCTCTTGGGAATTGACATAAATCAAAACTTCCTGATAGCCTCCTGTGTTATCAGACTCGTCACCTTCCCAGGCAGCTCCAATCAGGTAATAGCGACCGTCTGTGTTTTCGACCAGCCCCCAGAGTTTGGTTGTTTGGGTGGGCTGAGGTAAGCAGGCATAAGCCACATCAGGAATGTTCTCGGAAGCCCGAGCCAGGTTAAATCCAACCAGGGTGATCAGTCCGATTAGACAGATAGAAATACCTGTCAGGATGGTTAAAGCGGTGCGATTAAGTCTCATGACAACTCTCTAGCGAAGGTAATCGATGGGGTTTTGGGGCTGGCCGTTTTGACGCACTTCAAAGTGAAGGTGGGGACCAGTGGAGTAGCCGGAACTGTTTGCGCGACCAACCGGATCGCCCTGGGCAATGATGTCGCCTTCTCGTACAAAGAAACCTTGCAGGTGAGCGTAGTAAGTCTCATAACCATTGCCGTGATCGACAATGACCAGCCTGCCGTAGCCGGTTGTTAGAGAACCGCTGATACCTGCAAAGGTGACCTGGCCCCCATCGGCAGCTTCCACAACGGTGCCAGTGGGGGTACCTAAATCCACACCGGCATGGAGACGGCGATCACCATGGATGGGATGGGTGCGATAGCCAAACCCGCTAGTGATGGCATAACCCGGTGCTGGGTTGATAAACTCGCCTGTGGCAACACCCACTTCACCGGGGCTGCTTTCCACGGGTGTTGGTGCCGGGCTGGGCTGTCCTGTTTTTGGATCAATACCTTTGGCGGCAGCGACTTCAGCGGCGGCAGTTGTGGACAGGCCTTCCTTGACCTGACCGAGGAACATCGTGCCTTCTTCCTGTACAGGCAACCAGGGAATCGGGCCGATAAAGTAGGGGGTGCAGCCCAGGTCTACAAAGGCACTACGGGCACACATCCGGAAATAGAGTCCGGTTTCAGCGGTGCCAGAGGCTTCATCGGTTTCCAGAACAACGACCTTG
The DNA here is from genome assembly GCA_039028535.1 of Cyanobacteria bacterium P01_B01_bin.77. Classification (GTDB taxonomy): domain Bacteria; phylum Cyanobacteriota; class Cyanobacteriia; order Phormidesmidales; family Phormidesmidaceae; genus Leptothoe. The sequence continues at coordinate 84,568 of JBCCHX010000018.1, read as the reverse complement.
AAGGCATTGCCAAAGGGATGTCTGCCGGTTGGTTCTAGACCGCCGTTGACCCTGGATAGCACTCCCCGTCCGCCCCGCACCTGTTGGTATTTGCCGGAGATCCATTGGGTGCCTTCCACCAGCCGGGGTTGACCCATTTCCAGATGGGCACAGTCGTTATTGCAGGGGACGTTAAACCCTTCGACGTAGCTACCGCTGATGGTATTTTTGCGATCGCTTTCTGCGGTACCAAACACAATATCCACCATGCCGACCACCACACCCTGTTCAGCAATGGGGTTAGGAAAGCTGGAAAAGGGCACATCGGCCAGGCCAGGTATGTCTTCAATGACGGTTTGTTGCCAATCACGGAAGCTTTCTAATGGAGTCTCCAGGATGCCGGGGATGGAGGTGAGGTCGTACTGCTCCAGATCCAGTTCACCCAAACTGAGATCGGCGATAGCTTGCTCTTGTAGAACCTCGGCAATAGTATCCTGGGGGCTTGCTGTTCCCGTAAGCAGATCAGCAATGGGTTTGACCTCCTGAAGCTGACGATTAACCAGGTCAGGAATGGCCTCAATCAGATCGCCCACTGTCTGCCAGGTGACCAGGGCCAAATCCGCCAGACGCAATGCATCCACATCCAGATCTACAAGGGCTGTAATCTCGTAGAGAGAAAACTGCTGGAGCTGAAAGCTATCTTGAAAATCTCCTAGAAACATATACTGGTCGGCGGATTGTCCTGCTTCCCAGATGCGCGAAGGGTCATAGCCCAGTTCCTGGACGAGGTCGCCAGGGGCTTCGAAGGAGCCGGACTCCAGAATATTGGGCAGTGACCGGAGGGTAATTTGTGCCCAGTTGGGTTTGGTCCCCAGTAGCTGGTCTTGAATGATGGGTAAAGGCGAACCCGGTTGCAATCTGGAGTAGGCAGGACGTGCCCAAAAACTATGGAGAGTGATGACCAGCGCCAGGACCATCAGTCCGAGCACTGGTAATAGTCGCCGTCTGCGTCTGAAATAGTTGTTATTCATGGTCTTCACCTGAGTTGAGAGGGGGATGATTTGTGGTTTCCAAAATGGAGGACTCTCTGGCCTGCTCACCCCACTCCGCCAGGCGCGTAATCAGAGGTAGGGAAACACCCGCCTGGGTTGCAGCCGTTGGCATATCTACACCACGCCGTGCCAGGGTGAGAAAGGTTTGTAGCCGGTTCCATAGGTCCTGGTCCTGGTGGATTAAATCCCTGGATTCAGCCACTCGCAGGCCTTGCTCCACATGCACCAGACCTAGTAGCGGATGAAGGGGAACAGTCGGATTAATAACAACGGTGTGATAGTCTGGCGCACCAGCGGCCAGCTCAACACGAAACTCGTAGAGGTGTCGTTTACCATCTGTTGTTTCAGTAATGACCGTCAGCAAAGTCCCCTCTGCTTGGGTGAGATTCTCAAACTCCAGTCCCTGAATTCGGCGCAAATGAATTACCGAGGGACTACCCGCTTCGCATCCGGTTTCTGTTGCCATTGGACAGAGCGGTTCGTCAAAATCCAGGACGACTCTGCCGGGGTCGTCAATCCAGACACGGAGGATAGTTTCATCGACGGTCAGGAAACTGAGATTGGTACCGTATCCAGGCCAGATTTTGATTGCTGGAGAGGTGCTGCCGGTAACGCCCTGGGCATGATCCGCCGAAATCGGATACACCGACTGTGCGTGAGCCGGTTGTTGATGCGATATGCCCACCAGAAAGACGGTTCCGGTGATGAGCAGGGGAATCCATCGATGTTTCATAGCATCACCGTCCGATTGATAAACACTTCGATTTCAGTACCTGGTGGGAGATACCAGATCGTGGGTCGCTCCAGAATCGCGTCCAGGGCAGCTTGATTGCGCTCAGCCATTTGGTCTGTCAATTCACCAAATGTGCCTTCCAAAATCCCAGCGAGGATATTCGGGTCACCGTTGTCTTGGGTAATGGTGCTGCCTCCGGCATTGGTAACCACTGAGGAAGACTTGGGTGTGTTGATCAGTTCCGCAGCCCTGGCCACACCTGCGATCAAGGCACTGTTGAGATTTCGACGAAGCATCGCTGCCCGCTGATCGCCATATTTCTCGGCAATTAACGGTGTACCGTCTTGCCCTCTCAGATGGATAACATTGTCTGGTAAGGGAATCTCCTCACCGTCTTGGATCAACGAGACCACCGTCAGTTGGCTAAGTCCACTGTCGTCAACTGACTGCACCTGCACCACTAGCTGGGTATCAATCGGTAGGCCAACCGCTTCATTGGGTGTAAGCAGTGGTTCTGTCAGCTGCACCACAAACTGGAGTCCATTAACTGCTGTGGTTTCTGCCCAAATCAATGGGGTGACTATTACGGCAGCTGCTTGGGTGCCCGTTATCAGCACCGGGGCAGTGGTCGGTTCTTCCTGAATAAGGTTGGCGTCTTCCTGCAGAATGGCAGCTTCCTCAGCATGGTTGATGGCAAGGGCTGGCGATGATGTTTCTGCTCGCACCAGTTGTGCAGGACCGGATGATGTGTTGTTCTCTGATGGTGCAAGAGGGCTTTCCCTTTCGGCCTCAGCGTCAGAACTGTTAGTTGGTGGCCGACCATAGCTGCCGAGGTGAGAGAGGGCCATCCATTGTTCGGTTGGATCCACAGCAGACTCTGGAGCAACAGGCTGATCTCTGGGAGCCGGTGCTGAGGCCATTCTGGGAGCAGCAGGCGTTGACACCCTGGGAGCCGGTGTAGGCGTAGAGCGTTCAACCACTCGCTGAGGAGGGCGAGGTTCCGGTGACGGGGCAGATGAAAACTTGGGAATCTCGCTTGTTGTTTCAGGCTCGGGCTCGGAGATTTCAGATATTTCAGACTCTTCCGACTCTTCTGATAGGGCCTCAAGCTCGGCCTGCTGGTTTCCCATGGCTAAATCGGTCAGCAGTTTCCCCCAATCATCTTGGGTGGCAGAGTCTTCCGTCCCCTCCACCATCGGATCTTCAAAATTTGCCTGGGTTTCTTTAGCTGGTTGGGGCTTCTCCCCATCCATGATGTTGTTGGTAAACACCGCCAGAAATCCGATTACCAGACCTGTTCCTGCGGCGACTACACCAAGCTTGGTGAAGGGATTGCTGGCCAGAGACAATATTCCTTTAGGATGGTCTGCCACGGATGATGTATCCGCTAAGTCTTCCGGATCTAGGAGCGGTGCGGATGGTAGGCTCTCATCACTGGCAACAGCAGTAGGAACAGGCTCCTGGTCAGGATCTTCGCTCGGCTCCGATAGCTGGAGTCCCACCAGTTCTGCCATTCCTTGTTCATCCCAGAGGTTTTCTTGGGTACTCATTTCAACTCCTCCCGTTGAAGTTCGCGGATGGCGTAAATTTGCAGACCTGCCTGACGAATGCTGTAGATGGCTTTTTCTAGGGCTGTCTCACCAGCGGGCACTGCTGGGGCAGTGACGGCTTCGACAAACACCTCCCGATTAAAGGGAATGGCTTTTCCCAGGGCATCGGTTTCGTTAAAGACATAGAGATGGGCTACCACATCGACCTTCCAGCGTCCGTCGCCTGCTATGGCTGGATCTGAAACGTGATTGATGGCGATGACTACCTGGGTGCCTCCGGTAAATACATCTGGTGGGGTGAGGTCTGCCACCCGCTGTAAAAAGTCCTGACGAAAGTCTTCGGAGACAGCAAAGCTGGCTTGCCAGCTGGCAGTTGACACCTTTCGTTTGCCGCGTTCACCTTCAATTGCCAACCCTGGATCGGCTTTGGGCTGACTGGCTTCCTCAGCGGTGGTCGCTGGCAAGCTGCCGCTCCAGTTAAACATCAGCACCAAGGTGTCATTGACAAAGCGACGAATGGTTTCAGAAGAGCGATCCTGAGCATCCATCGCCGCCACTCGAACGGCCTGACCATCCTGCATCTGTACCAGGGTGGGGGGCGCTTGACGGCTGAGGCGACTCAGGGCACCGGCCTGTAGAAACAAGATCACCAAAATAACCAGCTGTAGTCCCACACTGCCGAGGACAAATAGCGGCATATAGTTGGTGTTACGTTTCTCGATTAGTTGCACCATGGAGACTTTCCTTATCGAGTGAGTTTAGCGGCGGGGACGATACGTTCTGCGGCCATGCCAGTGCCGGGGAGACCGGGCAACGCCCCCCATGGCACCGGCACCCGCAATTGCCCCTGCGGCCCCAGTGAGTGATCCAAACACCGCCATACCACCCCCAGAAGCCAGGGCCAGGGAGAGAATTGGAGCCAACAGCCCCAGAAAGAAGGGGGCAATCAGGGGATGGGAATTCTCAGCATTGAGCACCGCCAGGGAAACCAACCCCGAGAGAATGTTGAAGCTCAGCTTGGCAATGGCAATGGAAAAGAAACCCGTTAACCAGGCAAACATTGGTTTTGCTCCCACTGGCAACAGGGAGCCCCCAACTGCCATCGGTCCCAGGGTGGCCGTCAATAGCATTGACGCTTCCAGCAGCCACTGAAAGGCGATGTGCAGCGCCATCAAAATGCCTCGGGTCACGGTCTGAAACCCGGAACCGATTAAGGCTCCCCCAAAACGAAGCCCCGATTCAATCGCATTCCCACCGGCTTGGGCCTCTTCCCAGGCACGGGAGAGGGCATTGGGATTACCTGTTCTAGATCGGTAGTCTTCAATAAAGGTTTGGGCTTCGGTAGCGGCCAGCTGGATACAGTTGGCTCGCTCTTCAGGATTCTGGAGTTCGTAACACTGGTTGCGGCGCTGGACGATCGTCTGCTCGACAGAATCTTCCAGAATAGCAATCTGATAGGCTTCCTGCAGACGAATATCGGCGGCAGTGTAGGTCAGGACTTCCTGGTTAACCTGGTTGATGTAATCCCGCAGGGTAAGGGTGATCGCCGCTAAGCGATTACCGTTGTTGGAGAGCAGCACAATCACCAATAGCGGCCAGATGAAATCGGTGTAGGCTCGACTGCTTTCACCTTCCACCATCTGGCGGGTCCACTGGGTAAGAAACAGTAGCAGGGTGGCCACCGCAAACAGGACACCGACCCGCGCCAGGGCAAAGTAAAGCCCTCCCTGGAGCACACTTTCCCAGAGCTGATTCCAACTTTCAGCCACCGCTTCCGACGCGATCTGACCGCCTTCGATGATGTCGGCGGTGTCGCGAGGAACCTGGGCAAGCCAGGGCAGTGGCGAACTGTAGAACATAGGGGCAAAGGTTCTTAAAAGGACTGACGTCATGGCTGATTGACGTCAAGAGTCAAAGACTAGAAGAGATGAGCCTGGGCGCTGATTTGCAGAGTATCCATGGCGTTACCCATGGACTGCAGGCGACGGGCACGGGTTTCTTGATCCAGGCTTTGGGAAATATTGCTTAAGTTGAGGTTGGCCATCTGGTTATCCTGGCGAGATTGCAGCAGTTCGGATTGGACTGCCCCGAGGACTTCTGATGTGCGGGAATTTTGCTGAGCCATTTGTTTGATGGCTTCCTGGGTGGAGACTGCCACCTGGGCAGAATCGCCATGTTGTTGCACCTGGCCAATGGTGTCTTCTATCCAGGTAATCTTCTCGCGGGTAGCCGTCTGGCCTTCTTCGCTCAAAATGGAATCAATCTGGGCACGGGTAAGCTGCCGATCCACTTCGTTAGCGGTTTCCGTTGCGGCATACACTCGATCCGACAGGGCCAGATCGCCTTCTAGGGACTGGGCTAAGGTATCCGCAATTTCGGAACGAGCTTGGTTAGGATCGATCAGACCCAAATCACCCCGAACATTTTCGATAACAACATCCATCTCACCAGGGAGAGAGTCCAGTTGTTCTGCAATAGTTTGATCGATGTAGGTTTTGGCATCCTCAAAGGCCTGACGGAAGATGCCAAAGATGTCTTCAAAGAGAGTATCCACCTGCGAGGCAGATGCTGACTCCACAGGGACTAGCAGCAATGTGGCCGTCAGGAGTGGTGCGAACAATAGACGAAATCGAGGTTTCATAACAAGGTCTCCAATTCAGAAGGTTTCAATAGAATTAAGGGGAGAGATCGGCACTTCGGGATGGGGATTACGTTGGGCAACCCAGCGTTCTGTCATCACTGAGAGGGGTTGACCGGACTGGATAGCAGCTACCAGCAGCCTGGAGAATTCGGCCAGACCGGTAAAGTCATCTGGGCAATGGCGCAGCACCAGGGTACGGGTAGCCTGCTCGTCGGGATTGTTGGCGACCGCTGCCAGCTGGACATAGGCTGGGTAGTAGCGACAGTAGGTGTAGATACCGTTGTTATCCAGCAGCCACTGACTGTAGACGCCCTCGGGTTTCGGGAAAAAGCTGTCGCTGGCATTACGACTGATGATCGATTTTGGATATTTGAGGATATGCTCAAAACTCTCCACCGCCATTGGTTGAATCCGACCAATCAGTCGAGTGGTTAGATTCTGAAAGATTTTGGAGCTGGCAGGAGATTTGTACACGGTGTCAGGATCTTGAGCCGAGAGAATCACCCGAATCCCAGCCTTGGCACCATTGGCACAGAGTCGGCCAATCAGGGCTCCAATTTCGTCAAACTCAAACAGAATGGGCGCTTCATCGATAAAAAAGATAGAGGCAGGGGCTTCCAGGGCACGGCGCAGGGCGGCTGAATAGGCAGAGAGGGCCAGCACAGCTGCATCTTCTTCGTTGGCGAGATTGCGCAGAGCAAAGACCAGCAACTGGGCATCGGTGGGAAAACTGGATGGGGTGGAAATCGCTTTACCTACGCGACTGGTGAGCCAAAATCGCAGCCGCAGCTCAATCATGTTGAGGGCCGCTTCGATATTGCCGCCCACTTGGTGGAAATCCAAACGTTCTGCCGTACAGAAGTCTAGAAAATCAGCCAATGTGGGAGTTTGCTGCCAGGCAGCGGAACCCAAGCGACCCTCCATGGCAGCCAGGTAACGACGCTGGATTTGATCATCTTCAAAGAAAGCATTGAGGGCCAACACCAGAATGGAACGAATGGCCTGGGTCATGACGGAGCCGTTGGCCGCTGAGCCCACGATCATGGTCAACAGGGCAGATTCTAGAAACGACTGGAAGTCTTGATAGCGTTCCTTGCGTTCATCGGGAGATAGATGACGCAGGTCAGGCTGCTCGAACAGGTTGTTGGACTCGCGGGAGATATCGAAATAGGCCCCACCCACAAACTGGGTGTAGTCAGTAAAGGTGGACGTGCCATCCGGTTTGGGAAAATCTAGAGCAACCACCGGAAAACGATGGGATAGGGCCTGGGTAAGAATGCCGGACACCAGCACGGATTTACCCGCTCGGGTGGTGGCGAACAGTCCCAGATTTTTATGCTGATTGAACAGGTCCAGATGGATGGGGCTGCCGCCTTCTTCCGCAATCAGTTCAAAACCGCTTTTGTCACAGGGCTGGGTCAGCACCAGAGGCATCAGGCCTGGCACCTCCCCAGTCAGGTAAAGCTGTCGTCGCTTAAAGGGCGTGGCCATCAGGGTTTCCCAGACGATGGGTAGCGTCTGAAGCCACACCTTCCAGGCATAGTCTTGCTCGCGTTCAACCCAGGCGGGACGGCGGAAACAGCTCTGAAGATAGCGACAGGCTTCGTCGAGCTGCTCCAGATTGGGACGATGAACCAGGAAAACTACAGCAGTGTGGACTGGCAGGGCTCCTTCGAAAAGTTCTTCCTGGGCTTCGATGGAGCGCTTGGCTTTCAGTTCTGCGGCCACATCGACCGAGTTGCCCTCTTCTGCCAGGGTGGCGGTCATATTCGACTGCTTCAGCATCCGCTGAACAGCTGTTTTCACTAGCATTTCGTTAGCGCGTGTCAGCTGGCAGAAGATTTCAGTATCTGCCACCGTGTCGCGAGAGAGCACTTCCCAGAGGTAGCGCAGCTGGGAAAACTCATTGGCCCAACCGCCTGGTTTTTCCATAAAGGTGAGGGGAGCAACATACTGACCGTTGACCTTCACCCATTTCTGATTAGCGGCTGGTACTCCAGCACGAGTAAGGAGGGTGGTGCTGTGAACCTCAGAGTTGATTTGCTCATGCAGGCCCTGGTCATCCAGGATGATCAGCTGGGGAATGTCGATGGACTCACTGTGATTAAACCGTCTCCACAGCAGATTCCACAGGTCAGCCTCGCCCAGTGGTCTGACGTTCAGCCCCATCTTGTTGGAAAGCACCTGCTCCCACAACAAAAAGCCATCGGTAAAGGCTTTGGTGATCACCGTTTGCAGGCGCTGATTTTTAGCCTGGCGGAGTTCACCCGTAAAGGATTTCCAAAGAGTTTCACCCTTGGCGATCAGGCGCTCAATCAGATCCTGCGCCCCTTCTGACCCGCTCTCAACGGTGTAAGTGGCATAGAGTTGCAGAAATTTAGGTTTGCGCAACCCTTGCTTGGTCAGCTGTTGGACTCGGGCACGGTCGGCTGTTAGCAAAAAACGTAACGGTTGGCTGGGGGCATGATCGCCCAATCCAGCCAAATCTATCTGACGCTCTGCATCCGACGAAAAAGATCCCAGATGTAGCGTCAATCGTTCATTTCCAGGCAAATCCTTTAACCCCGACTCCAGCTGACTAAACGCCGTTTCAACCTGCTCTTCCGTCAGGGTGTTATGGATACCCTTGCAGTCAAAACCAAAGACGAAGCACAGATGCTCACGATTCTTTCCTTTGGTCAGGACATAGGCCCCCACTCGTCGACCCCGCAGCTCGATCCGCAGCAGTGCCGCTAGGTGGAGAGCATCCTCAAATGGAGTGAGTGAACCGACGAATTGATTGCCGATTTTTAGCCGGTGTTTGCCGATTTTCTGTTTCATCGCTGGTAAACCTCAGATATCGGGCATAGCCACGACTCCAGGTGGGAGTCGGCACAAATTTGGCCGTAAACTTCCAGCTTTTGCCCCCGGTGAGAATCCACCAGGTAGACACGCCCCAGGCGGTAATAAACCCAATCGACACCCAGCTCAGATTGAAACCGCGCCCCACCAGATACGCTCCCCCAGTAATGCAAAACCAGGGAATAATCTGATCGGCAGGAATTGGTCCCAGACGGGGTTGAGACCCCAGAATGGTATTAACTGGACGAAAATTGGATGGCATAACCGCTCAAGCATCCCTGAAAGTACGATTGGCTCTGCACCCTGAGCGACAATCAGCACTATGCAAGCGTTAACCGGTAATTAGAGTTGTGAGAATGTCACCAGCGGTAACCGCAATGATGATGATGAGTGGAGTCCGCGCAATCGTCTGCCAATCCTCATCTTGACGGGCTGAGTTGATCACCCGAACCAGCGAAATCCCCACATACAGTAGAAATAGCCCCCGCAGCACGTTAAAGACCAGCGGAATGGCGTCGCCCGTGTCAGCCCCGAAGTTGGTCTGCATCCAGCTCTCAGCATCACCAAAGAACTGAGCCTGGGCCGGATGGGCCATCAAGGTCATGGATATCAATAGTCCCAGCCCCATTGCCAGCAGGACTCTGGCACGAAAACTCCGACGCCGGATAGACCGTCTAGCCAGGGGATATCGGTGGATAAATGCCCTGCGCCAGGTAAAGCTACTGCCCAAAACGACGGTGAATGTCGGCAGCCACATCAAGCTATGCAGGAGCGCATCCACCCAGAGGCAGCTGATAGACATCGCTGCCAAATGCACAATCGGAGGCTGCAGGTTTCTATTAGAAACCCAATTGATAAATTGGATTCTTTTATTTAATTGATTAGGCCATTTTTGTTGAGCATGACTGATCATTTTGACCTCCTAAAATCAGATCAGTGTGAAGTGATTTACAGAAATTTAAAAGAGCGATTGAATGTATCAGTCATCCACAGGATTTATTCAATATAGCAATTGAAAACTGACTGTCAACGCCTATAGATACAGACATATGAAGCGATAAACCTTGACTTTTAGGCTAGGCAAAAAATGAGTTTAGGGTCTTAATCCTTAACCTTTTGGGATATTAATCATGATATTGAGCCCTTAATTAAAATGGCCATTTATATCGAGCTTCTTATATATCTAAAATCAAAAAATGACCACAACAGATTGCGAAAAATTAATCACTAAATAGTGTCAGAAGTTAGATTGTTACGCTTACTACCAAAATCAATCTTTGTATAGTTATCCTGACTATCTAAAATCCAGCTTGCTAATGGGTTAAACCTCAAAATTAGCCAAAAATCATAGTGCTAGGCCTGTAGAAAATAGCTGAATTTCGAAAGTGCAAAAGCCGTACATGTTTAAGTGTTGACGTCAGAACGTATTGACGTCTTATGGCTCAACAGTTTTAATGTCTGCATGTCTGTTCCCGCCTCGGTCAAAACATTCAGTAGTTGAGACAGCCTTGAAAAAACGCACTGGAAGCAAGTGCTATGAAGACATTGAGCTGTCTGTCTCTATCGGGGGGACAGGGAAAGACATCAAGCGCGTTGCTGTTGGGGCGACTGCTGGCCCATCAGGATTATCGAGTGCTGATGGTGGATGCTGACCCCCAGGCGAATCTGACGTTTTATCTGGGCCATGAGGTACAGCCGGATGCGCCGACGCTGCTGGAGGTTTTGAAGCGGCAGGTGGAAATGGCAGATGGGATTTATCCGCTGGCCTACGAGAATCTATACTTGGTCCCGGCTGATGAGGGCCTGCACAAGGTGCAGGAGTATCTGGCTACTAGTGGCATGGGAGCCATGGCGTTACGGTATTGCCTGGAAACAATGGCAGCGTTGTTTGACTATTGTGTGATTGATTCACCACCCCAGCGCACGCAGATTTGTCTGTCGGTGGTGGGTGCGTCTGACTTGGTGTTGATACCGGTGGAGGCTTCGACGAAGGGGGTAAATTCGCTGTTGCTCAGTCTGGACCTGCTGGAGGAGTTGCGGGCGATTCGGGCGTTTACGGGGCAGATGTTGGGGGTGCTGCCGTTTCGGGATAAGTGGTTTGGCCGATCGCAAGCGACGGATAGTCGGGAGGCGATCGCAGCCATGCGGCAGGTAGCCGGTAATGTCCCGGTTTTGCCCTCGATTTTAGAAAGTGAGCGATACAAGCAGGCAATTCGGTTAGGGCGGTTGCTGTCAGAGATGGGCCATGCTGACCTGGAATATCCGCTGTACCAGATTATTGAGTTATTAAGGCAGGCATAGGCGATGAATGAGGATGCTCTGAAACGGTTAATGCAGCGGCAGCGGCCTAGTGTGCCGCCTCGAACGGATGAACTGGAGCCGAATCCAGTGGTTGTGAAGTCTGGTCAACGGGTTGCGATCTCAGATGAAACCCCAGGATATACTGACGCTGGTGTGTCTACAGGTGTTGACGTCAATATGTCTACACAGCATGATGAGACGGACTTGCCGCAGCTGGTACGTACTACGACGCGGTTGGAAGAGCATATTGATAAGTCGCTACGCCATCACTGTATGGATGAGAAGGTGACAAAGGAGGTGTGGTTTGAAGCGGCCTATTTGTATTTGGTGGAGCATCCAAAGGCGATGAAGACGGTGAATGGTTTGGCGAAGGATAGGTATCAGCGGCGGAAGCGGGCAGCGGATTTGAGGAAGTTGGAAACTATGCAGAAAAGGTTAAAGCGTTAGCTGCTCTATGAGGTTATTTATGGTTGCATAGCCTTCAGCACGTTTTCCGACCTACTGTCTCCACTGGATCAGTATTCGATAGGAGATACTCTGCCTCAGTCTGGCCAGGAGCTAATTTAATAATGATTTGTGCAGGTTGCGTAGTCAGTAGTTGGACGTAGCTCGGGTGGCTTAAAGCTTAAGAAGATATGCTCCCTGGGGATGCCTGCATTTTCTAAAACTATGGCAAAGTCGTCTTCAGTGCCGTCTCGCTGTATCCAGATTTTGTCGTCGATGATGTCAATGTTGACTGTGCAGCTGTGCTCATAGCGGTATCCTTTCCCACCGAGGATCACGATCAAGTAGCGATCTCGCCGTCAATCGAAGGCAGTTTCTTTTTTGACCGAGCTTTAGGAATAGGGAATAGCTACTACTCGGTCAGCGCTTGCTCAATGATGTCTCCCCACTGTTCTAAAGACGGTATTCATCGCTGAATTCGCTCCTGTCACTGATGCATAACCAAATTAGTCAGAGCATTTCTCAGGGCTGTCTAATCTTAAAAAGCAGCGAGACTCAGGAACTGTAACTGTGGCAATCAGTGTTAGCAGCGCAATTATTATTCCTATAATCGTTGCAGTCTGACTCCATCTCTTACCTCCTGAGTCTGATTGTGTTCCTACGTTAATATTTCCACTATGATTACTAAATTTCTGATCAGCCCCAAAATTTCCTGTTACTGAGTTAGGACTAGTCTGTTCACCAACATTAACGTTACCGCTATTGTCTTTAAATTCCTGATTATGGGCGACGTTACCTGTAACTTGCTCAGCATTAATAGTTATACTGTCGTTCCCGTGACGCTCATTCAAATTTTGTGCTTTCTGTTTAATAGTACCATTAGGAACAATCTGGCTTTTGTGAACACTAATTTTGTTTCCTGCGTTAAACATATTGGAGTAAGATTCACTGTTTCGATAATCTGCCTCTTCTTCCTTATCACCAAAGGCTTGTTTGATCTGACTAATTAGGTTGTCCATATCGTGATGAAAATCAGGGTCATTTCTTATTTTGGCTCCGTTGCGGTATGCCAAATCTTTTAAGCCTTCTGGAAGCTCGGAAATAGCAGGCATTTTGGTATCAGTTAGCAGCAGAGGAATTACTGGAATATCTCGTTTTAATGCAGACTCGATCTCAATCCGAACCCAATCTGTTGGATTGTCTAAACACCTACTCCCTTCTGAATCTTTAGCATTCAGCCAGTCTTCGCCAATTACAGCAAGCAAAATTTCACATTGACTAACTGACTGTTCAAGATACTTCCTGAAATCGACTCCATAAGGAATATTATTTACATCCTTGAAAACCAAATCTTGACCGAAATGGCTCTCTAAGTAATCATATATTCGACCAACCTCAGCACCTGAATCAGTTTTACGATAAGAAATAAAAATCTTTGACATGACCTCAAAAATCCTAATGAATATTGAAAATAGAACAAAGACAAAAATCATTTAGTAAAGGGTCGATACAGAGTCAAGCAGGAAGTCTTCTTTATAATTGAAAATATATTAGCCAGGAATACCTGGATCCATCAAAAAGAAGAGTTTGACTCATCTCAATCGTCAGGTTTATCAGAACTGTTCTGATAATCTTGCTCGATTTTGTTTGCGACTTGCGATTGAATCAAATAAATGTTTCCCGATGCATTAAATGATATGCTTCCTCCTATTTCCAAACCTCTATCGACTAAAACTGAAACATTTTCAACTTCTTTATCACTGCCCTCAAACATCTGATTAGCATCCTTACCAATAAATTTAAAGTTGGGATGAAAGTTCAAGAAATTGGCATGCTTGATTTTGGCACCCTTAAAAGTAACTTTGGAAAAAGATGCATGGCTAAAATTGGTTTGTAAATTACTAATCACATGATCCACAAGAGCCCTGATAACATGATGATTGCTTCTAATATCTTGGTTTTCATGACAGGCTCGACGTGCAAACACCGCCCCTGCTATTAAGAGCCCGATTGCTAAACTTAGTGCAACAAGCTCATGCTTTTCTCCAGAGTTTGCACCCAATAAGGCAAAATAAAATTCAAAAATCAATATTGGCAATCCTCTAAGCATCTTGAGAAAACCTCTCAAAGCTTTGTTCTTCTTCCGAGTAGCGAGGGAATCTCGTTTTGCCTCTAGGTCAGTTTCCTGATAAGAGTTGAGAATCCTATTGATAAAAGATGCCTGAGACTTAGAAAATATCCCAGATAATCCTCCTATAAAACTCGCAAGCCCAAACACTGAAGTTGTTGCAATAGGATTACTAGATGCAGCCGTGATTAGGACACTAATAGATACGAAGATGACTCCAAGCACAGCAGTTTTAGCTCTAACACCTTCTTTTAATGTTGTAGATAGTACGTAAAAAAAATATAGTGCAATCAGAATTCCGAGACAAAAATCCAGTACAAAAATAAATACTCCAAAAGGATATTTATCGACCAGTTCTGGTAATTCTCTCAAAGTGATTTGAGCAAAGTTAATCTCATAGTCAGGAAAAGCTTCCTTAAAATCTTGTTCAAACGTATTTAAATCTATTATCAGGATGTCGCATAGAAAGCCTGACACATAACCACAGACTGTTCCAGCCATGATTACTATTGGGAAGCATATTGCTCTGAGCAAGAATACTGATTTTTTGGTCAAGCCAGTATGAATATTATCAAACTTAACGCCTACTAATTCTGTTTTTGAGAAATCGGTGCCATGTAATAATGCGCCTGAGAAATCATAACCGTAGATTCTTCTACCTTTAAAGCTAGCGCCTCGTAAGTCAGCATTCACATATTTTTTATTTAGCTTTCTATCGATTTCTTCTTCAAATAGTTGCCGCTCAAATTCTTCTTCAGGAATATTGCCTTCTAATAGTTTCGACTGCATCAGATCCAAATTTATTTGATCTGAAAACTTCTCACCTCTATAATCTTTCCTGTGATTTTTATTAGTTCTCATACAGGCGTAAAAAGCTCCTAAAGATTACTAGCTGAAGTAACAGAAAATATTAACCCTGCTTAACAGAGAAGTGCATCGCCTAGGACGATTAGTTCTACGATTCACACTCGATTGGACATTATCTACTCCCTCTCGGATCTTTCCTAATATCAGTAGAAGGGCATAATCGTCGCCATTAAGGTTATCTAAACTTGCCAAGAGTGTAAGACTTCTGGTAGCAAATAACGCTTCTTCAGGACTTCTTAGAGTGGGGGATCTGAGACCTGCTCTTAGTTGTTCTATAGCTCCTAAATTTTCAAGTGTTGTTTGGAATGCTACTGCTGTCTCTAATCCATCCTCACCGGAAAGATTTGTGATTGAATCGCCTGCGGCTTTTCGTACGGACGGGTATTCCCGTTCATTCCAAAAAACTTCGGCCAGATTTTCTAGAATTCTATCTCGGTAATATTGATTTGATTCGGTTGAGACGAAGTTAACTCGATTTCCTAGCGAGATGGCAGCATTACGTCTTACGGTGACATCCCTATCGCTTGTTGCTGCAATGATCAAAGCGTTCGTTAGGTTTTCGTTCCACCTTGGTAGAGTGCAATCATAGTTGTCAGCATTGCTCAGTTGGAACTCGCCAGGTTCACAGGCTAGCTCTTGATTGAATAAACGACTAGCATAGGTGGCCGCGATTACCCGAATATTAGAAGGCTGATTAGGATTGAGGCTTTCTGCGAATGCTTCGAGAATGCGGTTATCCTCAAACCCGATGCCACCCATTGCATAGAGCAAAATTGCTCTGAGTGTGTCAGAGCCTTCGGTCTTAGCATTGTGGTAAGTGGTTAGCAGGGCGTCTAGTACCTCTGTGGGATCAATTCCTGCCAGATTTTGGTAAGCGTTTCTGCCAATTTGGGAGATCGAGTAGGCAGCTGTGGCCTGTAACTCGATGGACTCTGCACCATTTTCATCTACTGCAATTCTATGCAGTGAGGGGAGGACATCCCTGCCAATGTCAGAATGTTCGTTGCCAATTTTGCCCAGGGCGTAGGCAGCGGCAGCCCGTGTTGAGGGATCCGTATTGCGATTGTTCAAGAGTCTTTCCAGGGTTTGTATGGCACTATCACGAGTTCGTAGTTCACCCAGGGCGTAAATTATCTGATTAATTAGCTTTATGCTCTTGTCAGTAGGTCCAGGGATGCTGACTTCATCATTAAGTCGGTCTACCAGTCTTAAGGTTAGGTCAGGCGAGGTTAAGGCTGTCTGCCAGGATAAATACAGGGCATAGTCGGGATCGTTACTAGAAAGGCCGGACTCTTCGGCGGCTTCTATGCCATAGAAAGTGACTTGACCTAGCAGCCGGATCGCATGGGCTGCTTGCCAGGCAAAATCTCCGTCTCTTAGATCTAAAGCATTACCCAAAACTTGGCTACCTTCATTAGGGTCTGCATTCAGAAAAGCCTGGATGACCTGATAGATAACGCGAGGTTCATCATTCCCGAGACGCTCGGACAAAAGTCTATAGTTACCAGATACATCGCGATTAAGTTCACCAATTGCCTGAATTGCGTTGGACTGAATTACGGCGCTTTCTGGATCTTTGGCAAGCTTAGCAAGGAACGTATCGACCGATGCGCGAGTTCTTGGCTGATAGTTTGAGATACCGCTAAGGACGTTAACTAGACCTAAACAGAGATTTTCTCGCCGGAGGAAAGCATTTTCTGGCGGTGTTCTAGTTTCGTTTTCCTCATCCTCGTCTGAGGCAGGCTTATTTTTCTGACTTTGGCTGAGACAAACAGCGGCGGGGCTACTTGGATTTTCTGATGTGATTCCGAGAATAGTGACGAGGTCTGCTCTACCGGCAAAGGCAGATGGCTCTATCCTGGCCAGCGCATAAACCGCAGCATCGCTTACCTTAATATCGTCTAGATTCTCTGACTTTGGATTAATTAACCCCACCAGAAAATTCACAATAGGCGTTATTTTGTTGGCTAACTGCTGCTGACTGTAGCCATTAGATAGATCTGAGGATTGCAGGGCAAAGGCAACCGAGGCAAGCAAATCTATCTGCAAAAGTCTGGGGTCTTGCTGTCTACCTTCATCCCGGCTGCTTTCAGCCTGGCTGCTCTCAAGCGTATTATCTCGCTCAGGTGGGGTAAGCTCAATGAGAGCATTAAGCGCATCATTCCCTGACTCCCTCAGAGCAATCTGACCCAGTGCTTCCATGGCTGGCCTGCGTAACTCTTGCCGCAGATATAGATATTCAGCAGCGTTGGTGGTGCTCAAGCCCCAACCTTCTGCCTGGTATTGAGCAGGGAATTGCTCTTCATCGGGCAATCGCTCAGGGAGCCGTTCTTCTTTAATTAGGGCTTCTTCCGGGCAACCTGGTTCGGTAAGGCGATCTCCCAAACGCTCGGATGAGGTCAGCCCATATTCGAGAGAATCAAAAGCTTGATAGGTCGAATAATATTCATGCTTACGAAATTCTTCTAGTTGGAACGGCGTGAGGCACCAATCCTCAGCTCGATTCCGCAGCTCATTGGCACTGCCCTCTTTTTCCAAATTGATTGGACAGTTATTGGTTGGGATCAGGCTACCTCGATCCTGTGCCAAAGAAGCTAAACAATTAACAACCTCGGATAACCTTTTATAGTTGGGGTCAATCTGCCCTAGGGCAGCAATGGCTCCACTTTTCATCAAAACTAGCTGCTCAACCAGAGAGGGTTCGTCAACGACGGGGGGCCTCGGTCCGGAGTTCTCTAAATTAGACACTGACCAACGGTTTGAGGCACAAATATGGGCATAGGGCTTGGGAAATACGTATATTTGCTCCAGGCGTTCTTTGACTGTAAAGTCGTCGTTGATGCCGATGCTTTCTAAGCCGTAATTTGCCCCCGCACAGGCCAGGAGCGAGTTGTAGGGGAGCGATAGCAAACGGCGAACGTGGGTGAGGTCTTGAGCTGTATCAAATAGAGCCTTCTCAGCAGGATCATCTTTATCAAGTCTGTTGAGGAAAAATAGGCTTTGATCCATTAATGCTTGACTAAAGCCAACCTCAAGTTCCTGGGCACCGCCCTGTGCTTCTTTCTCGTCGAGTTCCTGTAGGTTTTCCTGTAGATCTTCTAGCAGGTTTTGGAGATCCTGATCGGCTCGATCATTGCTTCTCTGGATAACCCTGGCTACGGCTGCCTGTACCCGATTGCTTTCGTCTCGATCCCGAGCAAGCAATCGTCGGGTACGCCGGACAAAAGCCTTCAGTGAGTCTTCCTCTAGACCAATTTGGTCGAATGCTTCGATGATCACAGCGCGGGTGAAGGGGTTGTGTAAATAGCGCGTATCTTTGCAGATATTACTGGCGAAGACCTGTTCGTCGTTATCTATTGCTTCAATGTCCAAGCCACCGGGGAAGGACACAGGTCTGAGCAGGCAATTAATGATTAGCTCGTGCTCTCTATGGTTAATTTGGCCAAAAGCATAGTTGGCAATGCTATCTCGCACGCTGTCTGCGGCGTAGCGATTGGAGACAGTGTTAGCTGCCAGCACATCCCGAACCTGCAAAATCCAGAGTAGATCCTTAATCGTTTGCTGCTCTTCTGGACTGGCAATATTTTCGCCGTCGCTGATACCGATTTGCCCAAGGGCAAAGGCGGCTGCCACCGAGGTTCGATCTGTGTCGGGCAGTCTATCTAGGTTTTCAGGAACCCTGGTTTCAATAATTTGGAGGGTGCAGGGGGCTGCGCTGTTTTCTTTATGATCGTCTTTTGTCGGATCTAATCGCCGACTGGTGGCAAGCCATTCGTTTTTAATGGCCTGGGCTGTTTGTTCGTCTGTGGTGATGTTAAACTCTATCAGCCTTTTGGCGATATTAAAGCCGTTGAGGTCATCCTCAACCGGGGCCATCGTGGCCATGAGGCACGCCTTCAGGGTATCTAAGTCACCAGAGCCAGGTTGAGCTAATCCAGATTTGCCCGTGGTTATCTGGATTAATTCGGTCCGCTTTTGGGTCTGATCAAGGGCGATGCCATAGCGACTGAGGGCAAAGGCAACGGATGCTATGACATTTTCGGTGGCTTCGTCTTTAGCATTATTATCATTCAACCCCAGCAGCAGGGCTTCTAATACGCTGATATTGCCATTGTGAAGCTTTGAATCAAAGCTTTCTTGAAATACAGGTGACCAATAAGCTGCCATTTGCCCCAGAGCGTAAGCAGCCCGCCGCCGAATGTCGGCTTCGTTAGATTCCAGACTTTTGGCTAAGAAAATAGATAGGGCCTTGAGAGATTTTGGCGGATCCTTAACACCTTCATTGCCTGACGGGATCGCCTCTATTCGCCGATAGTTGATGCCTCCGGCGGCTTTCACTGCAGCTAGCTGAGTTCTCTGATCGTTTTCCCTAATGGCCCAATTTGCAGCTTGCACCAGCTTGTCTACATCATTTTCATAAATTTGCCTGAAGGCGGTTTCAGCGGTTTGCCTAAGTTCATTGTTGCTATTTTGCTCGAAACCCGGTCTCAACAATCTAGATAGAGTCTGGACATCGGTCCGCTGGGCAAGCGCCCCGTCGAGGTTGGGCTCAGTGGGGGTTATAGCGCCCAGAATAGGTCTCGCGGGAACTTGCTGGCGCTGCGATGTCCGTTGGCCTTCAATGCGGCTGGCAATATCAATACCAAAAATTCTTTCAGCTGCCTGGGTTGAGTCATCAGGGGCTTGATCGGATTGATCAGCCGTTGGCTCGAATTGAGCAAAGCTGTATAGATTGTCAACAACAAAGCTATGAAACGGCTCCTTTAGGCTACCGAGCTGTTCTAAAGATGCGATCGCAGCCGCCCGCACCTGATTTGATTCACTGGCCTTAGCAGCCAGCTTGTTTAAAAGACAAAGTGGGGGAATTGTCTCGATGTCAAGATCTTTGTCTAAATCTTCAAAGTCACCCAGCGGGCAAGCCATGGCATCCTCGCTGGGATCATCAGGGAAAACAACAGCAGCTAATGTTTCCACTGTGGCAACTTTGATATCGACTAACAGTGCTGCGGCCACAGAGTTAGCATCTTCAACCTCAGGCATCTCAACCAGCTGCTTTTTCAGAAGATCAGCCGTTTCAGCGGCCAGGAACTGTCTGAACTCTATAAAAGGAGACTCAGGCACAGGCTTGCCTTCCCGCATAAGCTGCACTTGCAAAGCCACTTCCCGAACCATATGTTGCTGTAGCTCTCGACCAACCGCCTTAACCATACGCAGTGTTGCCAAGTGGTGAGCTACCTGAGCCCGGTACTGGGCAGCGCCCCTGGCCGATTGAGCATTTTCGGGGCTATTGTCAGATGTACTAAGCTGATCACGAAATGCCCCCGCATCCTCAATTTGGAGGGGATTTAAAGCAATTGAATCTCTGAAAATACGAATGATTTCATTGATCAGTCCCCCTGCATTGCTGACTCCTTCACTATCCAAGCCCTCAAATTCTAGAGTACGGATAGCTATAGCCTCAAATAGGGTGACGGCGGCTGACTTGACCTGCCAGAATTGGCTAGTTTCAGCTAGTAACGGCTCAATTTTGAGCAGCCAGGTTAATAATTCAGCTTCTTCTACGATCGGGGCATCCACCTGACTGACCAGCCAGCTTAGGCTGTGAAGAGCTGTGATTTGGGCCAGTGCGGTCGCCTCTGTTGTCGGCGAGCCAATCACCTGCTGTAAATCCGTCAGCAGAATATCAAGCTCAGCATCAGAACACTGATCGATATTCTCAGTGAGCTGCTGGATTATCTGCCGAAACGCTTGAGCATCCAAACTCCCTTGCACTGACGGACAGGTTTCAACCGATTTCGGATTGGACTGTGCAAGTTGTTGTCTCGGCGTAGGGATTTGGCTGGACGCGATCGCAATCGAGAGATCCGCCATCATCAGAGGTACAACCCCGATACCCCACATCAGACGCTTCAATAGTTGGCGAGAGATATTTTGCCCCATTTTATTGTTTCGTGTTTGAGCAATAGCGACTTAAGAATCTCTATAGAATCCAAGAGATGACACCACGTTCTTGAGTCATCCCTTCTAATAAAGGTGTTTGAAAAAAAAGTGTTTGAAAAGGAACTTTTACGGTTTTCTAGGCATGATTGGACTTCTCAAACATCCTCCTTATTGGAGCTACACATATGTAACACAAATGACTTATTATTTTAAGCCTCAGTAAAATTTAGAGTCCGATGTTCTCTGACGTCGTACGTAATTCTATAAAAATTTACGTAATTTTGCCGATTTCTTTTCTTAAGCGTAATAAAGTAGTACCGGTAATACGAAACTGGATAATCCATGGCGCATCCTGTTGAAGAGCTCAGGATTTTATCTAGATTTCTTCCTTCTAACCACATACACCTGTTTTCTCGATTCAGCAATGCTTGTGACGCCATTAAAGATACGTCTGCTAGTGATGGGAAGAATAGAAATCATTAAATGGATTATTACTAATGTATTACTGTTCTCCGTTTTTCCGTTAACATTTGCGTCCCCTTCCAGCGCTAACCCTGTGCCTGCGAATGACGAAGTTGGCACAATTGTTACCATTGATGGTCATCAGTTTGATATCAGCGGGGGGCAGTTATCTGGTGATCAAGGTAACCTATTCCATAGTTTTCAAGAATTTGGGCTGACTCAAGCGCAAATAGCCAACTTTCTATCTAACCCGCAAATCCATAACATATTAGTACGTGTGGGCGGTGGAGAAGCCTCCTTCATTGACGGGGTGCTACAAGTTAGCGGTGGCTCGTCTAATTTATTTTTTATGAACCCATCTGGGATCACCTTTGGCCCTCACGCCACGCTGAATCTGCCAGCGGATTTTGTTGCGACAACCGCCGATGGCATTCGATTTGGGGACGACTGGTTTGGGGCCATAGGTAATCATGACTACTCGGCGCTAATGGGCGCTCCCGATGGCTTTATTTTCACAGTCGATCAGCCCGGTGCCATTCTCAATCTGGCTGATTTATCCACTCAAACGGGGTATGACTTAGCCCTGATTGGCGGCACGGTTGCCAGCCCAGGCACATTATCAGCTCCAGCGGGTGAGCTGACCATAACTTCGGTTCCGGGGAATCGAGCAATTCGCATTGGGCAACCGGGAAGCATGCTGCAGCTTGAGATTGAACTACCCGAGCAGCTAGACTCGCTCCCCCAAGATTGGGTGCTGCCAGTGCTCTCGTTGCCACAACTGCTGACCAGTGCCCCAACCCAGGCTAATGCACCGATCGCAGCTTCCAACAACCAAACGGCGCAGATTCGCGGTAGCGAGTTTCAAATTTTACCTGGAGATATCTACGCTCAACAGGTAGAGGGCGGCACCGTCAGTTTAACGGCAGCGAATAATCTGACTGCTGTGGGTAGCGATTTTCAGTCAACGCAAGATCTTCAGCTCTCTGCGGATGCTAACTTACAGCTCCGCGATACGACCACCCAACCTCTCACCTTATTGTCAGGAGAAGAATTACATCTACAAGGCAATCAGCGCGTAGATATTTTGGCACTGACCCATCCAGAGACTAGTCTTGGCAGCGGTGGCGACCTGCGCTTAGTCAGTGGTCAACCGGTCTCAGCCGATGCTCACTTCACCAGCGGGGGTACTTTTTCAATTCTTAATTTAGAAGATGCACCGGGTGATTTTTCTAGCCTTTATGACCCTATTATTAGTGCCAATAGCGACGTTATCTTTGGCAACTATACGGGGGCTTCTCTAAAAATTGAGTCGCTGGGTAGCATCCAAGGGGGAAATATCACAATTACCTCTCCTGATATTGGGCTAACAGGTACCGACCCCGATATTGGCATTCTGACCAGTTCTCACGCAGTGATTCTTAGAGCAGGTCTTGATACTCTGGAGAACGCCAGTAACGTTCCGACTACGGTAGGTAGTCAGTTTTTCCCTACCATCTTTAGTCCAGAGCAAGATACGACTGAACCAGGCAACATCTCGGTCGGGAATATCAATACAGGGTTCGATGGCGCAGATGGCAACATTATTCTGAGTGCCGACGGCGATATTTCGACAGGCAACCTCGATACTTCTCCCTTTTCTGAAGGTGTCACGGGCGGGGTCATTCAAATAGAAACCGCTGGTGATATCTCTACTGGGAATATTTCTGCGACTGCGATAAGAGATCGAGGGGGTACGGTTTTTATTGAGTCTGATGAGGGTAATGTTTCGACTGGAAATATTGACATCTCTTCATTTTCTGGGCCTGGAGGAATACTTGATGTTTCTGCACCTATCGGGGCCACAGTGAGTCTGGGCAATATTCGCACTGAAGGGTTTGGCAACGACGCCACTGAGGGCGTGATTAATTTGCCAGCCGGTACCAATACCTCCACAGGAGCTATCGACTCTAATGTGGTCCCAACTACGTCGCCGACCCTGATTGATCCGCCACCGTCTTCCACCTTTTCGGCCCCACCAGCGATTGAATCTGAGCTTAGTACGGAAGATCTTGAAAGTCAGATAGACAGAGAGTTTGAACAATATTTTGGGCGCGACTTTACCCGTGAGATCGTAGATTCTAAAAATCTTCGGTATGCCCTGCATGAAATGGAGAAACAAGAAGACAGTATTAAAGCTGCCGTTGTTTATGTATCGTCTCGGAGAGATCGGGTGTTCATTCGGGTAGAAACTTCCCAAGCATTGCCGATAGAAATTCGAAGTATTGCTGAGTTTGAACTGGAAGAACCAGAGCAAGAGCGTCTATTTCAACCAGAACCAAAAGAGAACAGCCCATTTCAAGCTGATCGCACCAAACAAGCGCAGCCTGCTCAATCCGGCAATCAACCAGATAGTCAATCTGAAAGCGGTGGTAGCAATGACGGCAATGATAGTACAGGCGGTGGATTGTCTTTAGAGAGAGGACAATCTGTCAGCCGTGACGCCCTAGTGCTGGGGGTTGAAAATCTTTGGAGAGATATTCAGCAACCAGGCACAGATGATTATTTGCAATATGCAGAACAACTCTATGATCTATTGATTAGGCCTATTGAAAGAAAGCTTGATGAAGAAGGCATCAAGGTAGATACGCTGCTGTTTTCAATGGAAAGTGGTTTAAGGTTAATTCCCCTAGCGGCTTTGTATGATTCAGAAACAGACGAATTTTTGGCTGAAAAGTACAAAATCAGTATTATTCCTAACTTTAGCTCGCTCGATTTGCGTCGTAATGACCTACAGCAGGCAGATGTGCTAGCAATGGGAATATCTGAATTTGCCGATTCAGATACATACCCACCGCTCAGTGCCGTACCTCTAGAGCTTCAGCTCATCAACAACATCTGGGTAGGAGATGAAAATCAACTAAATGGCACACCAACCAGTAACGAGCGCAGTCAAACCAAGGTTATATCCAACGAGCAGGTCACTCTAGAGACTTTACGTAGCGCCCGTCGTGAGCATCCTTTCCAAATTGTGCATCTGGCGACCCATGCCAATTTCAACCCAGGCGACGCGAGCGACTCAGAAATCCAACTCTGGGATTCTACCCTACCCCTTAACCCACTCCAGGTAGACACCTTAAGTTGGAATAATCCCCCCATAGATTTGCTGATTTTAAGTGCTTGCCAAACGGCTTTGGGGGATGAAAGCGCCGAACTAGGATTTGCAGGTCTCTCGCTTCAGGCTGAAGTGAAATCTACCCTGGCAAGTCTCTGGTACGTAAGCGACCTGGGCACGTTGATTTACATGATGGAGTTTTACCGTAATTTAGGCACATCTGCTACCAAAGCAGAAGCTGTTCGAAAAACACAGTTGGCTATGTTAGATGAGCAACGGCTCCGACAAAATTTAAACGAGCTAGAAGTGATTATTCAATCTCTCTTGCGTAATAACGATACCCGATGGGCGAGTGAGGACAGTTCGCGCTCACTTACAGAAACAGAAATTCAGGGCATTGAATCTATCTTACGTAGACTTCGAAGTGAAAGAGGTGAAGTGATTTCACAGCTTACTCATCCTTTCTACTGGTCAGCATTTACGCTGGTAGGGAGCCCTTGGTAACAGACTTCTTGAAAAGCAAAGTCATTTCTAGGCATATATGTGATGAATAGGCAAATATCTTTTTCTATTCGACAATTTTATCAGGACTCTCCAAAACCCTTTAAAGGGGGATTCACACTACTGTATTTAGCTTTATTTTTGGCAATATCGAGTAATTCTCTTGCAAAGGCCCAATCCTATAATAATGAAGCTGAGGATTTGCCCTCCGTCCAGACAGAAGCTAGATTTCTACTTCCCCCAGACTCAGTAAGTCTAGAACTATTTGAGAATCACGTGACAGCTGAATTGGATTTTGGAAGCCTGGATTATATAGAGACTGAGGCAACTTATACAGGTAATACAGATTATAAAAGTGTAAGTCAGTTCAGTTTAAGTCAGCTAGACTTGGAAGAAAATTCTAGCTCAACAGATTTAGGACAGGCACCCTTAGAATTCTCTTCTAATTCAACAGATATAGAAGAGGATTCTACAGGTTCTGACCTATCTGAAAATAGTTTCGTCTGTAGTCAGGGAACAAAGATCGATATTGGAAATATTTCAGCATATGAGATAATTAGTTACGAGGCAGATGGTTCATTCGGGTCTGATGAATTGGTTGATGAATCACGTGCAGCTAGTACACCTTACGAGACTATTCTTATTCGAGACTATTGCTTTAGCCAGCGTTCTCTATACACAAGGCGAGATACAAGACGCGACAGGGAATTTGTAGCTAATCTTGATGCAATTCTGACACCTTATCTTGGCCAGACAGTTTTACCTGAGCAGATCAAAGGTATTCAAGACAAAATTACTTTGCAATATCTTACTTCTGGCTATGTCACTTCTAGGGCAGGCGCAGTTGATGTCCGGAGTGATGGCACCCTATTCATCCATGTAATTGAAGGGTTCATTCAAGATGTCAGAGTTAGTAGCCAACGCTCTACAGAGTATCGCTACGAGGATGAAATATCCACAGAGATGTCCGTGGCTAATAGCGAAGTATTTGCTGAAGAGTCCCATCAGTCAGAAGGTGAATCAAAAATAGAAGGACTCGGAGAAAGAACGCCGCTGGGTCAATATATTCGGGCTCATCTTAGACCTGCTACCGGAGATTTAGAGGATCCATATGATCAACGCCCTGTTAATATATCGGATTTAGAAGACTACGTTCGGCTACTGTCGCTGGATCCTCGCTTTGAAAACGATCTGACCTTATCAGTTTTGCGAGCACCCCGGAAAACTTGGGGTGAAGATACTTCTACTCCAGGTGCGAGTGTACTGGACATTGAGGTGCAACAAATCATCTCAGAACTTAGCCTATCCTTAAATAATTACGCACCTCCGAGCCTGGGCGATGTGGGATTTGATTGGGGAGCTATATATAATTCTGATAATGGGACAACCCTAGCCACCAGAGGACGCTATAGCATTGAAGGCGACAGCCCTAGCTTTAGCTTTGACTCTGATGATGATGACTTTTTAGGGGACGATATACTTACATCCTGGCTGGCAGATTATACGTCTCCTCCGATCGGGAGCAGCTTAGGCCGCATCAACATACAGGCTGCCCGCGATCAAAAAGATGTGGTTCAGGGAGATTTCTCATCATTTGGATTCCGCTCGGAGACTGAACGTTATTCAATTAATTACCGTCATCCCCTACGTCGCACACTTGCCCAGGAATTTGCATTAGAAGTCGGCTTCACCTTTGAGGAAGGCAAGACTTTTGTGGGTGAGACCCTGCCATTTAGGGTAGGGTTTGGGCCAGATGAATCGGGTATTAGTAAAACATCGACCCTTTCATTTGCTCAAGAATATATCCAGCGAGGGCGTAATAACTTATTTTTGTTAAGGTCTCAGTTCAACCTGGGCATAGGGGTATTTGATGCCACCGATAATCCATCCCCTATTCCAGATGGTCAGTTTTTCAGTTGGAATGGTCAGGCGCAGCTCTTAAAGCCAATAAGCGAAAATCATACCCTGTTTGCCCGCGCTGTTGCTCAAGTGGCTTCTGATAGCCTGCTGCCGATCAACCAGTTTGTGATGGGCGGTGGGCAATCTGTCAGAGGTTATCGAGAAAACTTCCGGGCTGGTGACAACGGCGTAGTCCTTTCAGTCGAAGATAGAATTAATATATTTATCAATGGTGAGCAAAGTTGGCTGGACTTAAAGCTCATTCCATTTTTTGATGCGGGATGGGTTTGGAATAATAATGGCAACCCTAATCAAACCTTAGACCCAGACTTTATTGCCAGCGTGGGGATAGGGCTGCAGGCTGATCTTCTAGAGTCAAAAAATTTGAGGCTCCGGTTAGATTATGGCATTCCTCTCTCGGGAGCGGGAGATGCAGGCGATGACCTACAAGATCAGCGATTTCATTTCAGTATTAACTATACTCAGCCTATCTACTAATAACGCTATTAAATTGTCGATACAGTACACTTGCTCTGAGTCAATATCTGATTTTAGGAGGGCAATGCGGTGTGAATCATTGTTCTATCTGTTGTTTCAACCCCAGCCAGTTGCCCATAGGCATTGATCTATTTTTATTGACCACGCTTAGCTAAGATCAGTCATTCCAGCAGGCTAGGGCTTTAATCAACCTTCTTGATGAGACTGAGACAGATGCCAATTATGATACGACCAAGCCAATAAGTATATTCTGGTCGTGCTTTAGTGAAAAGTGGGATAGGTTACATCATGTCATATCCAAGGCTGTGTGGTTAATTCAGCCTGCTGAAGCTGTATTTTTAGTTCGACTATGTTGTCAAATCCAATTGAAATAGGTGACGACTAAACGAGTGGTGACCTGAGTCGAGAGTGTTTATGTTGGTTTCTTTACTCTCTCATGGATTGCATAGATTCTTTAACTATATGATGATATTCGCTCTAAATCTCTGAGAGAGACTTTTTGAGTAACATACCACCCAATCCCTTTCACAATTGCCGCTTCTTCCTCAATAGCCTCAATCCTGAGCTGATTTAATCCCTTCAACATTTTCAACCCCGATCCCACATATCGAGAGATATCTCCTACCTTCAATCACTGCTCGCCTTCCTCACCGTCTAACGCTTCATCACCGGGTGCCCCTTCCTCAGTAGACATCCCATCTACCCCTAACCCTTCAGTAGACACCCGATCTACCACCTGAACTCCTTCCATACCAATCATTTTAGCCATTTCGGTAGACAAGTAGACCCCCTGACTCATTTCCACCGCAGTCAACCTGTCTACCACTCTATCCGGAACACTCTTAACCCCGTCAACCTGTCTACCCTTTCCCTGAAACCCAAATGAATCATTGCTTTCAGCAGGAGACACTCCGACTACCGTTTCCTCATTAGCGTCTACCCCATCTACCGTCGCTCGCCACTGCAACCGATTCCCCATCCCTCTCGTCTTCCCATACCCCATTGCCTCCAACTCACGAAAATGCGAGCGAATCACATCCGAACTCGCCTTCCGTAAACTCCGCTCATAATTCCGCACATCCTTCGCCCGCAGCCAACCCCGCACCCGCGACAACCGGATCAACTTCGTATAGACCGGCTCCAATGCCCCGTCTACCGTATCCCCCTCCGCATACAGCAACTTCACCTGGCCAATAAACCACCGCGTCAGCTTAATCGCCGCCGTCATCGTCTGGGCCGATACCCCCTCTGCCGGTAGACAGCCATCAACTGACGCATTCAGACAATGCAAGATCAGCGCCAGCCGCCCCGTGTACCCCTGCATCTTCGAATAGACTGCCTGTAAACCCTGATGCGTCTCCGTCACCCGCCGCTGATCCAACTGGTCATACCAATCCGCATATAACGTTTTCGCCTCAGACGTCAGCCCATAGCATTGGGGCGTCAGCTCCGCCAGCTGCCGGTAAACATCATATAGCCGCTCCGAAATGTCATACCGCACCGTACTACGCGGAAACGGTGCAGACTTCAGCGGCAGTAGACACCATAGAAACCGTGCCCACTGACCACTTGCATCAGAAAAGTCTCCCATCATCCCCCGCAGAATATCCGGCTGTATCGTCCCCGTAATGCTGAGACTGGTACGCGGAATACTGATGCGAAAACCACTGGCCCGATCCACCTTCAACCCTGACCCATCAAAGGCCGTCAGCAACGACTCCTTATCGTTACCTCGCCCATTACGATACTGGTTCTGTCCCTTGAACAGTCCCGCCAACTCATCTGGCGTCACCAACAGACCCCGCGTCGGCTGCTGCGACTGAATCCGTGCCAGCGCCTCTCGTGTAGCATCCGCAGTGTGATACTCCCGTGGTGTCGGTTTCCGGGGACGATCGCAACGTTCCTCCTTCTTCGTCAGTTCCCACTCCCGCAGGTCCACCTCATATTCCGACACCGCCCAGTCATAGTCCTGATCCGCCTCTTCCTGCAATTTTGATAAAGGCTTGAGAATCTGTCGCTGGATCGGACTCTTCTTACTACCCGAGGGAGCCACCAACCCAGTAAAGAGAATCGGTGGCACATAGAACCCCATCCCCACATCAATTTCCAATTCTGTTCCTATCTGGAGGAGAGAAGCCGCCACCGGCAACAGAGTTACCAACATGGCTGCAGGCGTGGCCCCAATCCAATTAGCAATTTGGGTCAACGGTTCCGCCAGGTCAGCATGTAGATAATCATCTAGCTGCAACTCATAGTCACTAATCTTCAGCAGCTGGCTGATTTCAGCCATACGCTCATCCCTTTCCTCCACCTGCTCCAGGTCCGCCTGGATCGGCTTAATCAAGCTCCACAAATCCTTGACCGATAGCCCCATCTCCCGATGCCACTGCACCACCTGCCCCGACAGTTCCAACTCAGAAGGAGCCTGGGCCAGATAGTCTCGCACCTTTGCCTGGAGTGCTCCCACATCCAATGATGGGGTTGACACTGGTGGGTCAGGATTCAGCTGTCGCCGCTCCCCCACCGCTGCCCGAACCTGTTCCGCTGTTACCCTATCCGTAATCCAGTCCGCAATATCCAGCCCACCATGCTTGGGTAAATTCTGCCAGCGCCAACTATCCGAGTAGACATAGCACCATTGCGCCTGAGGAAAGTCCTCATAGATCTCGGCCATATGGGCCAGCCCCACCTGGTCTTGATCAGGACACAGCACCAGACGCGCATCTTTTAGATCCGCGTTATAGTTTCCATAACTGCGATATTTTTTGGACCCTCCCAGAGTAGTGGTCGCCGGAATGCCTACACGCCAGAGCGCATCAGCACAACCTTCCCCTTCCACCATCCAGATAGGTTGTCCAGCTTCTATCGCACGCCGCACCTCCCGATAGCGATAAATCGGTACCTGCTGCTTCACCTCCGGAGTCAGCTTCTTAACCCACTCTTGACCGTCCCAACGCTGCTGCACAAAGTATTTCGAGCCAGTCCCCTGATCCACTCGGGTCACCTTCACCAGCGGTTGACCGTCTCGACTGGGGTAGAAATAATCCTGTTTACGGCGTGGTCGCACCGGCTTGGTAGGCTGAGTCGAAGCTGCGAAGTATTGCCCCCATAAGCCATCGTTGGTTGCTCCTCGGTAGACATAGCCATTGACCTGCGCATCCTGGTCAATGTGGGAGTGGCAAAAGACCACCTCCTGATTCCAGCGGCAGTCTTTGTCTTTAGTGCGATCGCAAATCGGGCAGGGGTTCGATCGGCCTGAATATTGATACTGTGCCATGGTCAGCTCCTGATGGATAGGGAGCTGGGCCATCTATCTGAACCTGCTACAGGGCTTAATTTATGCCAAGGGGACTATCCCGCCACAATCTCTTGGGCAGTTGAATCCTCCATAGTGTTTGGCGCACAGCAGTTTGCTGAACTGAGCCATGGGGTTAACACTATATTCCACTGGACATTTCGATCCAGTTTGCTATAGTTGAAGAACACAAATTTAGTAGCAGGTTAATGGGCCTGGACGGTTCGGTCAAAACCATCCAAGCATTCAAATTGACCCAGCTCAAAAAATAAAAGATTGAAAGTCAAACACCTTAACCAATGAATGGTTGGGTGTTTTTTATTGAGAACCTAATCCCATGAGTTATGCAGGGAACTCATCAACATCTTGATGGAAAGATGAAACCTTAATGCTGTTTGACTCGATTCCGGCTTTGTCTGCGAGTGGAGGTTTTAAATGGCTTTTTGAACGTGCTGCTTTGGTTACTTAATAATCGGGACTGATACCTCTCAATCGCCCGCTGATGGGCGACTGGATCATGACGATTAATGGCCCAGTCTTTCAGTAACTCCAGGTTGTAACGGATAACGCGACTATTGATACGCACCCAGTGCAGCCCCTCAACCAAAAGCCCTTTAGAACGGTAACGCTTGAGCGTACTATCGCTAAGCTTTAGACATTGGGTAGCTTCTTGTTTGTTGACAAACTGGTCCATGATGGATGACTCCTCGCTTATAGCGTTGAGGCCAAATTTCATGCGGGGCTAGCCCCACTTTACTGGCAATAAATCGTTCGATCCGTCGAGAGCGCTGTCGTGAGAGTGCATGGGAGACTGCCGAGGGGCCAATCTCCAGTTCTCTGGCTATGCTCGCCAAAGTCCAGCCTTGCTTGCGCAAAGCTGCTTTAATGTCTTCTACATGCATAGAATCTACGTGGCTACATCAACATAACGATGAAAGTAGCAATTAAAAACTTGCATGTCAAGCGCAATAGTTTGCAGTCGTAAAATCTGAATGCCTGATGAGCGATGTGTCCCCTGATGAAATGCAGTCTAATCTGGATGAACCTGATGGCTTCCCCAGTCGTGTGAAGCAAGCGATGGGAACTAAGAGTATTCGTGGCTTTGCGCGGGAGTGTGGGTTCTCGGATACGGTGCTGCGGCAGTATTTGAGTGGTCAGAGTGAGCCCACACGACCTGTGCTGCTTGCTATTGCTCGCGCCGCTGATGTCAGCCTGGAGTGGTTAGCCGCTGGCCAGGCAGCAACGGATGTACTCGCAAAGAAATACATTTACAAGGAAACCCTGGCTTTCGAGGCTGGTTGGCTAAAGGCTGAGTTTCCAAATTCGTTTGAAAATCTCCTCCTAACCCAGGTCAAAGACGAGAGTATGGAACCCACTCTCACTACAGGCGATCTTGTTTTAGTGGATACTAACTGTCGAGATCTAGAAGATATTGAGCATGGTGTTTATATGTTTAAGTTGGATGATCGGATATTGATCAAACGGCTTCAGTACCATGCAGGTAAGACACTTAGGGTACTTAGCGACAATTCTGCCTATGAGGCGTTTTCAATTGAGATGATCGGTAAGCCCAGCGGTCTCAGTATTATGGGCAAGGTGGTATGGTGTGGCCACAAGTTATAACAAAAATCATTCCAAACTCTAAAAACAAGAAATGATCGTCCATTCCACACCACGTATTTACTGCTTTCCAGAGGGATGATGCTTCAGGATAACCTGTACCAAGGAAGCAATTGCCTCAATCGTTAGCTTCATGCAGATTGCTAATGCAATGATGATATAAAAAAGATCGCTGCCAACAGCAGAAGTTGGAGTGGTAGGAACAACCGGAATGTCAGTTTGAAGATGGCTAATTCCAGAATCATTGGATTGAGCACTCGCATCTATGTTTTGAGTGGCTTTCATACTGGAAACCTCCACAAATGTGTAACTGCATACACTGTCCCAAATTTGCAATGATTCTTCCAGGGAACTTCCGTACGTTTTGCACGAAGTTAGTTCAAATGAACTTAAAAGCTTGAAGCCATTGCTCTGCAAGCTTTATAGGGACACAGAGGGGAGATATCATCCGTGCCCTAGCATTATAAGTTCGTGAATATCCGCGCTTAACTTCGGGGAATCCGCCACAATGTGGAATGAGCAGCATTTATCTGTCTCTTTCCTTGACACTGCGGACGAATAACGCCACTAAAGATAATGGTCAAGCAACGGCGCAATCGAGCAAAAGTTCTCACCCAAGATGCCCTGCAACAGCTTAAAGAGCAAATTCGGCAGCATGAGCTAGAGGAGAATGCTGCAATCAAATACTCCTTGGAAAAGCTAGGAGAGTTAACGGGGCTTGATCCTGAAACAGTCAAGAAAGTTTTAGATCGGCAGGGGGCTGATAAACGCTCGATTAATCGTTGTTGTACTACCTTTGGGGTAACACTGACTGATGAGGATTATATTTCTGCAAATCAATTGCTTCCAACAAAGATTGATCCCAGTTTTGTTGGGCGAGAGGAGGCGATTGCCCATCTGAAAGAACTGATAAATCGCAATACCAAAATTATTGTGATACAGGCAAGAGGTGGAGTTGGCAAAACAACGCTGGCTCGACGGTTTCTAAGCCAGGAATTTGATTTAGTACTGGAGTTTCCTATTGCTAAAGAAACTAAGGATATTGCTTCAATTGAAAGTTTACTAGAAGAAAAGCTACGCCAATTAGGTGAAGAGCCTGGACGAGAATTTATGGTGTCGTGCGATCGACTTAAAAGAAAACTTCAGAGTGACCGTATCGGTATCCTAATCGATAATCTCGAACCTGCCCTAGACTCAGCAGGTCGATTTATTGAACCTCACCGTCGCTATGTAGAACTACTAAGAATATTGGTTGACCCATCGGTGCAGTCTACGACTTTTATCACTACTCGCGAAAGGTTACGAGAAACAAGCATTAATACACAGATTTATCTTCTCAAAAACCTAAATATTGATGCCTGGAAGAAGTTTCTTCAAAGTCGTGATCTAGCAGTAAATGCCCAAGTATTAGAGTCCATACACAGTGCCTATGGCGGCAATGCGAAAGCGATGGAAATTGTTAGTGGGGTAATTGCTGAAGACTTTAACGGAGATATTGAAGCTTATTGGACAGTTAATCAAGATGATCTATTCATTGAGCAAGATTTAGAAGATTTGGTGAATCAACAGTTTGATCGTCTTCAGGGGGGCAATCTAGCTGCCTATAAACTGCTCTGTCGTATGGGCTGTTATCGCTATCAGGATGTACCAACTGTTCCAATCGAAGGTCTTTGCTGTTTGCTTTGGGATATACCCCAAAAACATCATCGACGAGTAATTAAGGCGCTAAGCGATCGTTCCTTGATCGAACACGTAAATTCGGAATATTGGCTACATCCAATAATTCGTGAAGAAGCAGTGTCAAGATTAAGAAGTAATACAGACTGGTCTTCTTCGAATTCTGAAGCAGCATTATTTTGGACTAATAGTGTTTTAACTGTCGAAACGGTCAATGATGCATTGGGCGCATTAGAGTCCTACTATCATTATTTGGCAATTCATGATTACTACTCAGCCAGTTATGTAATTATCCGTGAGAGGAAAAATCGTTGGTTTGAGAGAGAAGAGGAAGGAGAAACACTTGGATGGTCATTCTACAGGATGGGGCTATTCCAGAAACTTTCCCTCGCTATTGAGGAAGTAAATTCCGAATTAGGCTTAAGCTATGTATTAGCAAAACTCAATAGTTTATTGGGTGTCATTGAATGGGCTAAGGGTAATATCAAATCTTCTATTAAACTACATCTTAAATCGAAAGAGATTATTGATGTCATTTTCGAAGAGAATACTGAAAATAAATTGTCCAATATCGAAGATAAAACAGAGCTTTTTCGAATAAGAATTCTTCGCATACTTAACTATATTAATCTTGGTCTCTGCAGTATGAATTTACTTGCTTATAAAGAAGCTTGTGATTATTTTGACATCGCTACCACAATAGCCAATTCAGATCGGCAAGTATCTTATTATTCGGGAGATATTATGATATACAGAATTTTTGCAGAATCTCAAGTATATCCAGAAGAGGTAACACATAAGAAATTGCAAGAGTTATACAATCACTCCTTGACTTTCCAATGGGGCACACGTGGAAAAGGTTATGGCTTAATATGTTTGGCTATGTCTTTTGAGTATTTAGGGGATTTAAAGAAAGCATCTGAGCTATATCAAGAAGCACTGGCTTTTGCTGAAGATGCTTCATATACACAAGTAAAAGGAAAAGCCTTAAATGGACTTTCCAGTATTTGTAAGAAACAAGGCAAGTTAGAAGAAGCAATTGAGCTTAATTTATCAGCTATTGAGTTATTCGAGGTCATAGGAGCTAAATTTGATTTGGCTGATGCACTCTACTTGCTTGGTATAAGTTATCAAGATTTGAATCGATTTGAGGCAAGTAGAAAGGAATTGTCTAGAGCATTAAAATTATTTTGTGAAATTGACGCCCCTAAACAGATAGATAAGATCAAAAAGGCAATGTAAAATTAGCTCAGAAGCTGTGCAAGTGCTAATTTTTCCCACAAAGTCTAAAGCCTAAAGTGCTTTTTTCTTTCGACATTTCTCCCAAAAAATATGCCTTCTAGAATCCTCACGATAGTGGGATGTCGAACTTATCGATGTTCAGGGGACATCTGCGAATATCACTACTACTGCCTAATAACCTGCTTGCTAAACATGAGTTCTCTCAATTTCTTTAAATGATTGAGGCCAAAATGACTTACTAGGCTTTGAGTAGCTGCTGTCTTTGTTTGATTTAGATAAAACGAATTGACAGCCATATTGACAGGGCTCACCAACAGCTTTAGACCCTCTCGGGCAATTACCTGAACCTTTTGCCCAGGATATAATGTGACTTGGCAATCAGGATCATAAAAACGGGCTTTCCAGTATGTCCCTTCAAAAAATACTGAGCCCTCCCACTGAGGAATAATAGGGTCTGTAACTCTGGCCAATTTTAGTAATTGAGGTTGATGGTTCGGTAGGGAAGAAACTACAAAACTCATGGCATTACCTTTGTGTATCGTTTCAGTTAAGCCAAGTTTCGCGTTTTAGTCCTTGTCCCTCCAGGGAAAATCCGGGTGTTTAGGTCGAACTTTAGAGATGTGATATATCCAGCTCCCCCATTGCAGGTGTCACAAATCCTTCAGCTTTCAGGGAATTTTGCATTCTCCCTCTGAAATTTACTTAAAATCGTTGACAGTAGCCTTATCTTCGGGGAAATCAGGCTTAACTTCCAATGCCCTGGATTTGATGTAAGAGATACCACTATGACCTCAGGTAAACCCAAACGTAGACGCGGTATCGTGCTTACCCTTCAAGGGGAACGAAAGCTCCGAGCGGTAATTACGCATGTTGAAACTGAGGAATGCTTTGGCCAAAAGTTGACGCTTGAGGAACTTAGCGATCGCACCAGCTTAGATGCTGGCACAGTAGCTAAAGTTCTGGATTGTGAACAAGGGGTGGACCGGCGGACACTTCAACGGTTTTTTCGAGCGTTTGAGTTAGAGTTGGTTGAAGGCGACACCTGCAAACCTGAATTCAGGCAAACCCAGCCAGCCAGCATCTCAATCGGTCCATCCCAAACAGCCCAAGCCCAAGTCGATTGGGGTGAAGCCGTTGATGTATCTATCTTCTATGGTCGTACTTCTGAACTTGCCACATTAGAGCAGTGGATTCTAGATGACCATTGTCGCTTAATAGCGCTGCTGGGTATGGGAGGTATCGGCAAAACAGCCCTTTCAGTAAAGCTTTCGGAAAATATTCAGTCAGAATTTGATTATCTTATCTGGCGCAGCCTGCGGGAGGCTCCTCCTGTTGAAAAAATTCTGGTAGACCTACTTAAATTTTTATCAGACCAGCAGGAAACTGAGTTGGCCAATACTGTGGGGGAGTCGGTTACAAGGTTAATTCACTACCTCCAGCAAAGCCGCTGCTTACTAGTCCTTGATAATGTGGAGTCAATTTTGCAAGGGGGTGTTCGGGCAGGCCAGTATCGAGAGGGCTATGAGGGCTATAGCACACTAATTCAGCGGCTAGGAGAATCACGACACCAAAGTTGTCTGCTACTGACTAGCCGGGAGAAACCGAAGGAGATAGCACGACAGGAAGGGAAAAAGAGAATGGTGCGTTCCCTTGAATTGAAAGGTCTTGAAGACCATGCTGGTCAGGAATTTCTAAAGGCAGAAGGATTAGACGATACGAATGTCCAGTGGAAAAATATTTTGGACTATTACAGTGGAAATCCTCTGGCACTAAAGATTGCAGCAAATACAATTCAAGACTTATTTGGGGGGGACGTTGATACATTTATCCGACAAGAAGGACGAATTTTTGGCGATATTCGAGATTTGCTAGAACAACAGTTTGAGCGACTCTCTGAGATTGGAAAGTCAGTCATGTATTGGTTATCCATTAATCGAGAATCCACTTTGCTCGAAGAGCTGAAAGAGGATATCCTCGACTCTATTTCATCTCAAAAGTTGTTGGAAATTCTGGAATCATTGAGGCGGCGTTCTTTAGTTGAACGAACAGATAATGGATTTACTCTGCAAAACGTAGTGATGGAGTATGTCACAGAGCATTTTGTCTCACAAATTTCTGAACAGCTTGAAGCTCAAAACTTTGTGCTATTTAATGGTCATGCTTTGATGAAAGCAATGGCAAAAGATTATGTGAGAGAAACTCAAGTACGCTTGATTCTCAGCCCGATCTCAAGTCGCATCAAAAATCTTGGACAGCAAGTTAATACCTACCTAGAAACAGTTCGTCAGCATTCAGATTTGTCTAATGGTTATGCGGCAGGAAATCTACTTAACCTATTGTGTCAAACCCGATCAGAAATCTTTGATTTTGACTTCTCAGCACTCACACTAAGACAAGTTTATCTCAAGGGAATGCAACTTCACTCTGTGAAGTTGGCGCAAACGTTTTTTATTCAACTCTCCCTCACCCATAACTTTAGTAAGATTTATACGGTCGCATTTAGTGCTGATGGCAAGAAGTTGGCAACTGGGGATGGCAATAACCAAGTTCAACTATGGAATATCAGAAATCGACAGCATTCGTTTATGCTCAGAGAGCATACCCATCGTGTTCGGGCAGTAGCCTTTAGCCCTGATGGCCAGTTTCTTGCCAGTGGTAGTGAGGATGCTACTATTCGGCTTTGGGATATTCAGCAGCGTCAATGTCTCTATGTATTTAATGAGCACACTAATGATATTCGCTCATTGGCCTTTAGTCCTGATGGACAATTTCTTGCCAGTGGTAGTGCGGATGCTACTATTCGGCTTTGGGATATTCAGCAGCGTCAATGTCTCTATGTATTCAAAGGTCATACCAACTGGATTCGCTCATTAGCCTTCAGCCCCAATGGACAATTCCTTGTTAGTGCTAGTGAGGATGCTACTGTTCG
Organism: Cyanobacteria bacterium P01_B01_bin.77; assembly: GCA_039028535.1. Lineage (GTDB taxonomy): Bacteria > Cyanobacteriota > Cyanobacteriia > Phormidesmidales > Phormidesmidaceae > Leptothoe. The sequence continues at coordinate 46,878 of JBCCHX010000018.1, read as the reverse complement.
GCTCTGGAATATTCAACAGCGCCAATGCTGTCATGTATTTGGAGGATATTCCAAAAAACAATTCCAGCAAATGTGGTCAGTAGCCTTTAGTCCTGATGGCCAGTTGCTTGCCAGTGGCGGTGCAGATTCCACTATTCAACTTTGGGACATCCAACAACGCCAATGCCTTTTGGTATTTAGAAAACACACAAAAGGGATCCGGTCATTGGTTTTTACTCCTGATAGCCAGTTTCTCCTTAGCGGTAGTGAGGATAGTACCATTCGACTTTGGGATATTCAACAGCGTCGATGTTGTCATGTATTTGAAGGCCACACCAATGATATTCGTTCATTAGCTCTTAATCCTGATGGTAAGCTTCTTGCTAGTGGCAGTGCAGATTCTACTATTCGGCTTTGGGATATTCAACAGCGTCGGTGCTTTTATGGGTTTGCAGGATTTACTAATTGGGTTCGCTCAGTAGCTCTTAGTTCTGATGGTCGATTTCTTGCCAGTGGTCGCGAAGACTCAAGCATTCGACTCTGGGACCTCCAAAAACGCCGATGTATTTATACGTTTACAGGTCATACCAATGATGTCGGAGCAGTAGCGTTTAGTCCTGATGGTCACTTCCTTGCTAGTGGCAGTGGTGATAACACTATTCGGATATGGGATCTCCAAAAACGTCAATGTCTCTATGTATTTGCAGGCCATACTAATGATGTCAGGACAGTGGTCTTTAGCGCCAATAGTAAAGTTTTGGCCAGTGGTAGCGAGGACTTTACTATCCGACTCTGGGATCTCCAAAAGCGTGAATGTCTCTGCACGCTTAAAGGTCATGAACATTGGGTTTGGTCAGTCATTTTTAGTCCTGACGGTCGATTTCTTGCCAGTGGGAGTAGCGATTCTACTATTCGACTTTGGGACATCCAACAGCAGCAGTGTTGTTATGTCTTTAAAGAACATACTAATTGGGTTGGGTCAGTAGTCTTCAGCCCTGATAGTCGCTTCCTTGCCAGTGGGAGTAAGGATTCTACAATTCGACTTTGGTGTACTCAGTCAAAACGATGTCTTAACCTGCTTCAAGGTCACACGAGTTGGGTTCAGTCAGTAGCCTTTAGTCCTAAAGCTCCAATCCTCGCAAGCGGCAGTGAAGATCTAACTGTTCGACTATGGCACATTGAATCAGGAAAATGTCTTCATACACTTCAAGGCCATACAAGTTGGGTTCGGTCAGTAGCCTTTAGTCCTGATGGTCAGATTCTTGTTAGTGGCAGTAATGATGGAACTATTCGATTATGGAATGTAGAGACAGGAGAATGTGTGGATGTGCTACGGGCACCTCGCCCTTATGAAGGTACTAACATTACAGGAATACGAGGATTGACAGATGCACAACTAGCTTCAATGTTAGCACTAGGTGCAGTCGATTCTTCCGAAAGTAATTGCCAAGAAATCTAGTGCCATTCATCTCATAGCTACCAAAGAGTATTGGCATAATCCTCATATCAGGGAATCAATCTTGTCGGCAAATGCAGAATTTTGTAATCTTTGCTCACTGCCATAGAAAGATATGGACAGAACCTTGGAAGAGCATCCTAATAAGGGAACAGTAGTTTACAGCTCTGGCAGTCGAGGTCTACTATTCACACTACCCGCATAATTATCATACAAAGTCTGCACATCATGCCCCGTCAACTGCGCTACCTCCACCGGATTCATCCCCATATTCAACGCATGGGAAATAAACGTATGCCGCGTATTGTAAGGCTTCCGATAATCAATCCCGGACTCTGCTAAAACCGAAGTCCAGGCCCGATTTCTAAAATTATGATCATCGATCGCACCACCCTTCGCAGACCTAAACACTAACCCATCCGGCTCAGGCTTCTCAGGCCGTCTCCGCAACAACATTTTCTGCAACTTGTCAGATAACGAGATTGTTCTCGCCCGATTCGTTTTCGTGGCTTTTCGTACCCCACGGGTCAGCGATTCCCCAATCCAGATAGAACTGCAATCATCCGTCAGATGCTTCCAACGCAGACCGATCGCCTCAGCAGTCCGGCAGCCAGTGCCAAACAAAAACTCCACATAATCCGTATAGTAGCTGTAATAGCGACTTTTCTTAAACCCCTCAACGATGGCAGTCATTTCCTCGCGAGTAAAAGGCTTAGGCATCTGTTTCGGCTCAACCCGCACCCGCAAAACCATATCCACCCAAGGGTTCGACTGTCCTGCCTCTAAATGATCATCAGCAATACCCCAGTCCCAGGCCGCTCGGATCAAAGTAAGCCGCTCACGGCAAACCATGGGCGATAGCTTTTGCTTTTTCAGCCATTCCATAAATTGCTCTGCGGCCTTTTCATCAATGGCAGCCGCAACCCGGTTTTCAAAGTAGCGCTCCAGATATTTCAGCGTTGCATCGTACTTATCCAAGCTTCTGGGCAATAACCGCTTCGCCTTGTACTCCATAAAAAGCTCGAAAAGGCCTACCACAGAAAGGCCTTCGCTATTTTGGGTATGAGGCTTGTACTTTTTCAGAGTGAGGTCAAAGTTGCCCGACGCAATATCCAGCTCAATGATCGTCGCCTTTTGCTGTGCCACCTGGCGGTTGACCTTAGAGTCTGGAAGCCCGATAGATAAAGCATATCGCTTGCCCAGGTATCGCCATCTGAGCCGCAATCGACCCTGATATTCCTCAATCGATACGGTGCCTTTAGGCGATTTTTTTCGGGTCGTTTGCGGCATATTTCATACCCAACTCATACCCAAATGCTACCCAAACTGACCAAAAGTGACCCAATATTTTGATGAACCTACCCTGTAAAACGAGCCTTAAAAGGCCTGATAGATATGACAAAACCCGCTCAATGAGCGGGTTCCAATTAAATCGGAGCGGCGGGATTTGAACCCACGACCCCTACTACCCCAAAGTAGTGCGCTACCAAGCTGCGCTACGCCCCGATGCGTCATTAACGCTAGACAAGCATAGCATATAGGTAGGGTATAGCTACCTCAGATTTGGTGTCGTAGCGCACGCAAATTTGAAGCTAGATGTGGAGGACGATCATTAAAATCCATATGACCAGCGGGCATAGTAGCCACGTGCGTCGATGTGGGTAAATACAGTGGCACTGGCCAGTCCTCCTTTGGATCCCCACCAGCGATTGAGCCGATCGTAAACATCGTAGGGATGTAGACCGGGGGCGACGAAATCAACGGCATCACCGCTTAGGTGGCGAGACCGGCTGGCTCCGCCGACATGACGATTGGTGGTCGGGTCTCGGTACCAAGAGTTGATTGTGATCGGTCGTCCCCCCAGTCGCTGACGCACGTCTTCCATCACACGGGCAATGCGAATGATGCCATAGACGACATTGCGATTGACTGGGATTCGGCTACCGCCATGGGTGGCTTCTCCCCAAGTAAAGTTACCACCGGGAATGATGGGATTTGATAGATAGAAGTTACCCTGAAATCCGGGCAATTTTATGTAAGGACCTTTAGGTTTGGGTCTGGGGGTTTCATTTTTTGGCTGGTTGTCTTTTTCGTTTCCTTCGATCTGAACATCGGGTTTATAGGCATACCAGGTTCGTTCAGAACGATTGCTAAAGGTGGGTTCAGCTAGTTCTATCTTGACGTGGTTGAACGGGGCTAGTTCGTGACCGATTAGCTCTAGCTCAGTGGTGTTTTTGACAAAGACTTTTTCGCTATTACTGAGCTTAGAGGATAATTGTGGAGACGTTTTGAATAGGGTGTCACTGGTAACGGTGAGGGTAATGGTATTGCCTAAAATTCGGATATCAGGCTGATAGGCATACCAGACTGTTCGGTTATCGGGACCGAGAAAGTCGTTTGCGATCGCAACCCTCACATGCTGACCTTCCGCCGGTAAATATGATTGCAGATAATATTCGGTTCCGTTGGCGACAAAGACCTTTTCTCGATCGTTCAGCTGGTTAGACAAAACCGGTCGCTGCTTAAACAAGGTATCGCTCAACACCGTCAGCTTGACCTTGGTGTCATAGACCCTGGCATCAGGCTTATAGACATACCAAACAGTCTGGTTAGTCCCTTTTAGAGGCTGGGTCAGCGTAACTTTAAAGTGCCCCCCTTGAGCCACATCAGCAGTGGCTAGATCTAACTCGGTTCCATTGGGGACAAAGACCTTTTCCTGCTTAGATAGCTCATTGGACAGAATGGGTCTTTGTTTAAATTGTGTATCACTAACGACCTTGATTCTTTTCATGGAGTACCTATACCCTGAGCGTTGGATCGATACATTTGAGCTACATCTAGGGAGAATGCCCCTGTAATACAACGGTTTCTCCGCTGTGTGCCCAATTTAAAACACCAGGATAGCTCTCCAAATCAAAATACGCTGATACTATCTAAGCCATTTAATAAATCAGGCACCACGGCAGCCGGCCATGTACCTTCCGCCCCCCGCCCTGTCAGTAGGATAAAGCGTAAACTATAGCTGTGGTGAAACCCCTCGGCTTCCATCCACAGCTGCTGAGTTTCTTGTTCAAGAGTAATGCGCTCATCGGGCATCAGCTCAGATGCCATAGTGGCCATGGTAGCTGCCAGCTGCTTAGCTAGATGCCCCAAGGTCTCAAACTCTTTCTGGGTGAGCTCTATAGCCCAAGAATCACCGCCTACTAATGCTTGAAAGGGTGTGCGATCCTGGTCCCAGCCTAGTCGCCAACCACTGCCCTCTTTGAGCAAGGCGGTCATTGGGTAAATAGCTGCTCTAATGTGCGCACTAGACTATGACGCTGCTGACGGCTCAAGGTTTGCATGGCCAGCTGATCGTCATTGTTTATAGTCCTGATAGCTGATTGCTCAGGGTGGTGACTGTAAGGAGCCTTTAGGTAGTCAGCCATGGATAGTTCCCAATCGAGGTGATAATGAGCCGGTCTTTCTTTGGCGTCGAGATGGTAATCGATAAAGCGGCTGAGGAGGGTAGTATTTGCCTGCTCGGCTCGGGGAATATCAGGGTATTTGGTGTAGATCTGATTTGCGATCGCAAGCGTACAAGCACTGCCTTGACAATTCCCATAAATCGACGAAGCTGCCATCAGCGGCTCACCTACTTGTAAAATACTGCCAGCCAAAACCATTAGAGTGGTTAAGATGGCTACAAACCAAAACTTAAGCTGCTTACCCATACCGCTTTGCGTTAATGAATTAAAAATAAAAAATACGTAAGTAGTCATATATACCCCTAGGGATTGCCCTAATCGGCACAATCAGGCAATCCCTGAAGAGTCAAGCCTTATTCGCCAATAATCTCAGGCTGAGTCAGCTCATCTGACATCTCCACAATGGCACGTAGGACAGGCTTCATTCGCGACTCGTCCAGACTGTCAAATTCTTCAAAACGACGACGTTGTGCCCGATTGGCTACCTGAACAGTGATGCGATAGCGATTGGATGCCGCCTTAATTAAATCCTCAGTACGACGCATCATCTGGGTGGAATCAAGGGACAGGCGCTTCATCAAGTAATCCTCTATGGATGAGTTCTTTAACCCATTTATACTAGCGCAGCTTTCCCGTAAATAAGGGCTTGGCATGTCTGCTTATCTGCCCCAGTCCCTTAATAAACTTTTACAATGGTTATTAATACGAATTATTTTCTGGTCAGCTTTAAGTCGTATGTGTGAGGTTCTACGATATCGTACGCTGCTGTAAAGCTGGCCTTGCTTGTTAGCAAACCGTCAAAGTGATTTCTCAACTATGCCAGATACATTGACAAAACTTGCTTACCAAACATTTCAGCAAGGCAAACAAGCCTTTGGTTATACCCACAAAACCCTGATCAATCGTCTTCGCGATGTTATTTCTCCGACCAGGCCCAGCAACACATCTGAAATTCCTGCTGCTACATTGGCTCTTCTAAAGCAACGTCTTGACGCGCTGATCGACGTCGACTGGCAAGATGCTGAAGCTGGTGTGTATCCTACAGGTTTGCTGTTCGATAATCCCTGGGATGACTTTTTTAAGTACTACCCCATGGTGGTGTTAGATACTCCCAGGGTATGGGAGCGTTCAGACAAGAAGCAGTACCAGGATTTTGGAGCGGAGATTAGCACCGAGAGCTATCCCAGCTATTACGTACAGAACTTTCATAATCAGACTGATGGCTACTTAAGCGATATGTCTGCTAACCTCTACGACTTACAAGTAGAGCTACTGTTTAATGGTTCAACGGATGCCATGCGGCGGCGAATACTCGCCCCTTTGAAGCATCAGCTTGATGGATATGTGCTCCCTAAGGTGTTAGATGTTGCCTGTGGGACTGGACGTACGCTCAAAATGATTCGGGAAGCCTTGCCTCAGGCCTCACTTTACGGCGTTGACATGTCTCCCGCGTATCTACGTAAGGCCAATGAGCTGCTGAGCAAAGAAATCGGAACTTTACCCCAGCTGATCCAAGCTAATGCCGAAGCTTTGCCTTATCTAGACAATTATTTTGAGGCTACCGTCAGCGTCTTCTTATTTCATGAGCTGCCTGCAGAGGTGCGCCAAACGGTAATCAATGAATGCTATCGAGTGACTCAGCCCGGCGGTGTGTTCATCATTTGTGACTCGATTCAAAAGCTAGACAATCCTGAGTTTGCGCCCATGATGGACAACTTTCCCAACGTTTTCCATGAACCCTACTATCGGCACTACAGTACGGATGATATTACGGCTCGTTTAGAGTCTGCAGGCTTTAGCGATGTAGAGGTATCAAACCACTTTATGAGTAAATACTGGGTGGCCAAGAAGGCCTAAGTTTAGAGGGCTAATAAAAAAGGGATGGCCACGGCCATCCCTTTTTAACTATGCGTTTATGACTTTGGCAGTCAAAGCTAAAATACTACTGAAACCTAAGCAGTAACAGCAACTTTAGCGTCAAGCTCACCAGCTTCATACTTAGCTGCAAAGATATCAACGCCAACCTGCTTAATCTTGGTAGCGTTACCAGCAGTACCGAACGCTTCGTAGCGGTCGGAGCATACTTGCTTCATGTATGTGATGGAAGGCTTGAGGAAGTGGCGAGGATCAAAGTTAGCAGGATCCTTCATGGCCGCTTCGCGGATAGCCGCTGTGATAGCCAGACGGTTATCAGTGTCAATATTTACCTTGCGAACACCGCTCTTGATACCCTTCTGGATCTCTTCAACGGGTACACCGTAAGTTTCAGGGATGTTACCGCCGTGAGCGTTGATCATGTCCAACCACTCCTGGGGAACAGATGAAGATCCGTGCATTACCAGGTGAGTATTAGGCAGACGCTTGTGGATTTCTGCGATGCGGCTGATGGCCAGGATTTCACCAGTGGGCTTACGGGTAAATTTGTAAGCGCCGTGGCTAGTACCGATAGCAACCGCTAGAGCGTCAACCTGAGTCGCTTCAACGAACTGTACAGCTTCATCGGGGTCAGTCAGGAGCTGATCCTTGCTGAGGGTCCCTTCAAAACCGTGACCGTCTTCTGCTTCACCTTGACCGGTTTCCAGAGAGCCTAGGCAGCCTAGCTCACCTTCAACACTGGCACCGATGGAGTGAGCAACCTTAACGACTTCAGCCGTTACGTTAACGTTGTACTCAAAGCTAGCAGGAGTTTTGGCGTCGGCTTCAAGGGAGCCGTCCATCATCACACTGGTAAAGCCATTGCGGATTGCAGAGTAGCAAGTCGCAGGGCTATTTCCGTGGTCTTGGTGCATCACCACAGGAATATGGGGATAAGTCTCGATAGCCGCCAGAACCAGGTGACGCAAGAAGTTTTCACCAGCGTACTTACGGGCACCGCGGGAAGCCTGCAAAATTACAGGACTGTTAGTCTCATCAGCAGCCTGCATAATTGCCAGGATCTGCTCCATATTGTTCACGTTGTAAGCGGGAATGCCGTAGCCGTTTTCAGCGGCATGATCAAGCAGCAGCCGCATAGGTACAAGCGCCATATAATCCTCCTAGTACTTTTTGCCGTTTTGGCAGCTTCGATTAAAGGGTCGAATAGGTATCCCTACTCATTAATCTTAGGTCACAACCCCGAACTTATGACGAGTTGTTTCTGAAATCTGAGCATTTCCTTAAGGATAACAGCATCCATGATATGGCTGTGTTGATTGGATAACTTTGCCAATTCCTTTCTCAGCAAATATTGCAGGAACGTTCCATAGAATGCCCCTGCAATATTTTTTACGCATAAAAAAATATGGGTCGCCTGGGATTCGAACCCAGGACCAATCGGTTAAAAGCCGAGTGCTCTACCGCTGAGCTAGCAACCCGTGTCGAGCTGAAGAATTTTTCTCAAGCACAGTTACTGAATATAACAGATGGTTCCCGCATTTGATCGCATCTTTAATTTTTTCTAAGTGTAGGAACGGTATCCGACTGACACTAGTCAGCTACTCGATCAATGTAACGACCATCGATTAAGAATGAACCTCGTTCAAATCTGACAGCCCAATATCCACCAGGCTTTTGTTCTAAGATGGTGCCCTTTTCTCCCAGGGTAATTAGATCCGGGGGACGCAACATGGGCATCGAATCGGCGGTTTTCAGATAAGGGGGCTGTATGGTGACGAAGACGAGATCGCCTACTGAAAAAAGATTATCTGCCATGACAAAAATGATGTTTTTAGCCACAGCTATTACTTTAACCTATGGTGCTCATAAGAAATTTCCATGGCAAGCTCCTTACTCGATGTCTTCGAGTTCATTCTCCTTTGGTGTCTACAGAATGCCTGTAGTTTGCTTGTTTTAGCGTTTGGCTGTGCGCAAGGATTTGCAATGAGTCAAGAAGCTTGCTTTGGACCTTTACAGTATTTAGTTAAGCGGCGTCACTTTCAATGTAAAACATTAACATCACCATAGAAGCGACTGGGAATACCCAGCACACTACAGGAATGAAAATCAACGATAGCCATGAGAGTGGATAAGTTGCATCCATCATTTTTGACTCCTTTCTAATTAATATAGATAACTGGAACGATAGCTAGGTGAGGCATTGTGCGTATCAGTTCACCAAGCCTCTAAAGATGGCGTCAACTGTGACAAAGTGATCTAGTAGCAGATAGGCCATGTAGGCACCGCCTGTACCCCCAATAAAGAATCCAGCAGTAAATTCGCTCCAGCCCTCAGAGGTTTTGAGTCTATCGACACCCTGAGGGCTGTCTTTCTCGCTTCTGCAGTTCGCTACACCGTAAACACTCATGCCAATCGTGCCGAGTACAACCAACGATATGGCGGTGACTAAACCGGCAAAGTAGGGCGCTGGGCCATAGTCCCGAAGAGCACCAAGAAGGATCTCTGGTCCCACTAAAAAATATCCATGGGCCAAGCCTATTTCTAGACCGCGCATTAAAGGCGATAACCCCGGACGATAGGCTGGTAAGTTCTGGACAAAGACCTGCACGAATGCAGAATCACTGATAGGTGTCGATAGATGCCCGAGTTCGGGATCGTTGTTGTATGGTTTTATAAAGTCATTAGCCATTGATAATTCTCCCAGAAATATTAGAGATAGCTTAAAAAAAGTCCTGACCTAACTACCCTAACGGCCAGGACTTTTAAGAGAGACGGAGGAGGAGAGTCTCAGACCGTCTCAACCTTGGTTGGGGCAAAGAGAAATTGACTGTCCTAAGTAAATCTCTTTGCCCAGTATGCTTCAACCAAACCTGCTTGAGGTTGAAGCAATGAGGAACGCAGCATAGGTAAAGATAAACCCGACTGCAAAATGTGTTAGACCCACTAGGCGAGCTTGAACAATTGAGAGGGCAACGGGCTTGTCTTTCCACTGTACTAAGTTAGCCAGCGGTGTCCGTTCATGAGCCCACACTAAGGTCTCAATCAGTTCTTGCCAATATCCTCGCCAAGAGATCAAGAACATGAATCCAACAGCCCAGCAGAGGTGTGCTGCTAAGAAGATCCAGGCCCAAATGGCAAGGTTATTGATGCCGGTTGGATTGTATCCGTTAATTAACTGAGCCGAATTTAGCCACAGATAATCTCGGAACCAGCCCATCAAGTGAGTTGATGATTGATTGAACTGGGCGACATTCCCACTCCAGATGGCGAGATGTTTCCAATGCCAGTAGAAAGTTAACCAGGCAACGGTATTCAACATCCAGAACATAGCCAGATAGGAGGCATCCCAGGCGGAGATATCGCAGGTGCCACCCCGGCCAGGGCCGTCACAGGGGAAGCTATAGCCAAAGTCTTTCTTGTCTGGCATCAGCTTCGAACCACGAGCATCCAAGGCTCCCTTAACCAAGATTAAGGTAGTTGTGTGCAGACCGAGTGCAATGGCATGGTGAACTAAGAAGTCACCAGGGCCAATGGTCAAGAACAGAGAATTGGTGCCACTATTAATGGCCTCCATCCAGCCTGGTAGCCATACGGCGGCATGGTTGGGCCAAGCCGTACTGGCTATACTATCTGGGTTAGATAGCAGCGTGTCGAACCCGTAGAGCATTTTACCGTTGACCGCCTGGACCCACTGGGCAAATACTGGCTCTACTAGAATCTGTTTCTCTGGCGTACCAAAGGCGACGACAACGTCATTGTGCACGTAAAGCCCCAGGGTGTGGAACCCTAAAAATAACGATACCCAACTCAGGTGAGAGATGATCGCTTCTTTGTGCTCTAGGACACGAGAGAGAACATTGTTCTTATTGGCCTCTGGATCGTAATCGCGCACCAAGAAGATAGCACCGTGGGAGAAGGCTCCAACCATCAAGAATCCAGCAATGTACTGGTGATGGGTGTAGAGCGCGGCCTGGGTGGTAAAGTCCTTGGCAATAAAGGCATAGGATGGCATGGAGTACATGTGCTGCGCCACCAGGGAGGTGACAACACCCAGGGCAGCCAGATGCCAGCCGAGCTGGAAGTGCAGCGATTCATTGTACGTGTCGTATATGCCTGCGTGGGCATCACCGAGACGACCACCAGGAGGACGGTGGGCGTTCATGATTTCCTTCATGCTGTGACCGATACCAAAGTTGGTGCGGTACATGTGACCAGCAATGATGAAAATAACTGCGATCGCAAGATGGTGATGGGCAATATCCGTCAGCCACATCGCCTCGGTTTGTGGATGAAAGCCTCCCAAAAAGGTGAGAATTGCTGTCCCAGCCCCTTCAGATGTACCAAACACATGGCTTGCCGTATCTGGGTTTTGGGCATAGATGCCCCACTGCCCCGTAAAGAATGGGGCTAGTCCCGCTGGGTGGGGTGGCGAAGACAACAAATTACTCCAGGTCACCTCTTGACCCCGTGCTGCCGGAATGGCCACATGAATCAAGTGTCCGGCCCAGGCCAGGGAACTTACCCCAAACAGACCGGCTAGGTGGTGGTTCATGCGAGATTCTGCATTCTTAAACCAGGATACCGCTGGTCTAAATTTGGGCTGTAGGTGTAGCCAACCAGCAAACAGCATCAGCGTTGCTAGCAGCAGCATAAACATGGCCCCACCATGGAGCTGGTCATTGGTGCGCATGCCAATGGTGTACCACCAGTGGTATACCCCCGAAAAGGAGATATCCACCGGATAGTTGGCCCCTGCCTGGGTATAGGCATCTACCGCTGCTGGGCCAAACTGGGGGTCCCAGATAGCGTGGGCAATGGGCTTAACTTTTAGCGGATCTTTCACCCACTGTTCAAAATTTCCTTGCCAAGCAACGTGGAAGAGATTGCCAGAGGTCCACAGAAATATGATTGCCAAATGACCAAAATGAGACGCGAAAATCTTTTGATATAGATTTTCCTCCGTCATGCCATCATGGCTTTCAAAATCATGGGCCGTTGCAATTCCGTACCACAGCCGACGTGTTGTCGGGTCTTGAGCAAGGTCTTGACTAAATTTTGGAAACTTAGTTGCCATAGTTATTTATCAAGTCCTCATCGTCATCCGAGTGAAAGTATCCGAGCATGAAAGAATGCCCAGGTTGTGGCAATTCCGCCCAGGAGATAATGGGCAACACCAACAGCCCGACCCTGGGTAATACTCAGAGCGCGTGGTTGGATAGCTGGAGCTACTTTCAGTTTGTTGTGAGCCCAAACAATTGACTCAATTAGCTCTTGCCAGTAGCCTCGACCACTAAATAAGAACATCAGGCTAAACGCCCAAACAAAGTGAGCACCTAGGAACATCAGACCGTAGGCTGATAGAGCTGACCCATAGGAGTTCAACACCTGGGCTGCCTGAGCCCACAAAAAGTCTCTGAGCCAGCCATTAATGGTAATGGCACTTTGGGCAAAGTTACCCGCCGTTATATGGCTGATGCTGCCGTCACTGGCGACGTTGCCCCAGACATCTGACTGCATCTTCCAGCTAAAGTGAAAAATCACAATCGAGATGGAGTTATACATCCAGAACAGACCCAGGAAGACATGGTCCCAACCAGAGACTTGACATGTGCCACCTCGCCCAGGTCCGTCACAGGGAAATCGGAAACCTAATTCACCCTTGTCGGGAATCAGTCGAGAACTGCGGGCAAATAACACACCTTTGAGCAGAATCAATGCCGTGACATGAATGGTGAAGGCATGGATGTGGTGCACCATAAAGTCAGCTGTGCCAAGAGAAATCGGCATCATTGCTACTTTGCCACCCACAGCAACAATGTCACCGCCGAAGGCCGGACTTACACCTGCTATGGCATTGGGGGCTGTACCACCTGCTGCGATCGCATGAATATGCTGAACCCACTGAGCAAAGATGGGCTGTAGTTGGATACCCGTATCTGAAAACATATCCTGCGGTCTACCAAAGGCCCGCATGGTGTCATTGTGGACGTATAGACCAAAGCTATGGAACCCTAAGAAAATACACACCCAGTTGAGGTGAGAGATAATTGCATCCCGGTGACGGAGGGCCCGGTCTAGCAAGTTATCAATGTGGGTGGAAGGCTCATAGTCACGCACCATAAAGATAGCCGCGTGGGCACCTGCACCAACAATCAAAAATCCACCAATCCACATGTGATGCGTGAACAATCCCAGCTGCGTGGGATAGTCCGTCGCAATGTAGGGATAGGGAGGCATTGAGTACATGTGGTGAGCCACCAAAATCGACAACGAGCCCATCCAAGCTAGATGCCAGGAGAGGTTACAGTGCCAAGAATTGGTGAAAATCTCGGTCATACCCTTATGCCCTTGTCCTGTGAAGGGGCCTTTATGAGCTTCTAGGACCTCTCTAAAGGTATGGCCAATCCCCCAATTAGTCCGGTAAAAATGTCCGGCAATAATAAATAAGACAGCTAGCGCCAAATGGTGATGCGCCGTATCGGATAGCCATAGGCCACCAGTCACCGGATTGAGTCCCCCCTTGAAGGTGAGAAAATCCGCGTAGACACTCCAGTTCAAGGTAAAGAACGGAGTTATACCTTGCGCAAAGCTGGGATAAATATCCGGCATGAGCGTGGGGTTGAGAATCCACTCATGGGGCAGTGGAATCGCTGAGATCGAGTCGATGAGTTTACCACCAACGGTAAGGGGATTCCCAGCGTCAATGGCATCCAAGCAGGCATTGATGGGTAAAGACACATGAATCTGTTGTCCGGCATAACCCAGACAGCCTAAACCCAGCAGACCGGCCAAATGGTGATTCATCATTGATTCCACATTCTGGAACCACTCCAGTTTCGGAGCCTTACGATGATAGTGAAACCATCCAGCAAACAACATTAATGCCGCCATGACCAACGCACCAATCGCTGTGCAGTACAGCTGAAAAGAATTGGTAATACCGTTGGCACGCCACATCTGAAATAGCCCTGACGTGATCTGAATGCCCTGGAAACCACCGCCCACATCACCGTTTAGAATCTCTTGACCAAAAATAGGCCAAACTACCTGAGCGCTGGGTTTAATACCGATTGGATTAGTTAACCATGCCTCAAAATTTGAAAACTTGGCACCATGAAAATACATGCCGCTTAGCCATATAAAAACAACAGCTAAATGGCCAAAATGGGCGCTGAATATCTTTCGGGAGATATCTTCTAAATCACTTGTGTGGCTATCAAAATCGTGGGCATCGGCGTGGAGATCCCAAATCCAAGTTGTTGTCTTTGGACCTCTGGCCAACGATCGACTAAAGTGCCCCGGCTTACCCCACCGTTCAAATGAGGTAGGGTTAGGGGTTTCATCAACCACAACCTTAACTTTCTGCCCCGGTTCCGGGGGACTTATGGTCATTCGAACTCTCCTCTCTTTTCCTAAGAAAACACGGAAAATTTAATCTCACTAATACACCTGTACAGAATCCGCACAAAGAGAAAATCCGCATCAAAAGAGATAATCTGCACAGAACCTGCACAAAGAGAAAACCTGTGCAGAAAACACTATTCGCACACTCAAGAGAAACAGAGGTAAATAGCTAAAACCCTTTCAAATAAAAGAGTTCAGCAAAAAACAACTACTTCTACCAGTTAGCGACGAACTTTAGAAAACCCGGATGTTTCTAAGAAAACACCCAAGGATTCAGTCATCAAATTTGGTTTTGTTTCAGAGATTGACTAATGTCCGATGTGAAGTGAAAAAAAACTCCATTCTTGGAATATCCAAGAATCCAGTCGGCCCCAAGACAAAACAAGAATGGAGCCATACAGATCTGATTAGTCACTAAACTACAGTCTCAGAATCGTAAAAGACTCACCTATGTTGCAGAAGTTAATCTTGTTTACAAAAAAACATTAAGCTTGAGAGCGGTTGCTCACATGATTATTGAAGAATGAAATAATTCTCCTGAGCCTTTTCAGTCAAAGAATCTTAGCAGCTAACGTCTGCTTTAGAACTCAGCCTGAGGGTAATTTACAGATTGATATATCAAGAGCTTAATTATTGAGATAGGTCTTGGGTTGAGAGTTTTGACTCATAGGTTTATAAAATGTTTTTATGGTTTTTAGATGATTTTTATCTATATAAACTCACGCTGAAGTTTGACTTTGCCGTACTTTTAGCGCTGTTACTTTTGATCAAAAGAGAGGCTGGAGCCATGTTCACGCTGCTGCATGATGATATCTGCCAAGCGGACGTATGTTTTTGGTCATGCTGTGGTGATGAGGATAGCGCATGTTAACAAAGCAATCAGAGGAGACGTTGCGACAGCGGGTCCGAGCTGAGTTGGAGGAGGCGGAAACAGGCCTGGGCCTGGGGGTGAATATTGCGATCGCAGCCCTCATTTTGATCTCAGTCGGTTTATTTGTTGCAGAAACCTATCCCCTAACGCCAGCGATCCACACTGCGCTCAAACTTTCAGATTGGCTGATTTTGTCCCTGTTTATTTTGGAGTATGGGGTGCGGCTATGGGCAGCCGAGCGACCATTGCGCTATACCATTAGTCCCTATGCATTGGTTGATTTAATTGCAATTTTGCCTGTACTAGCGGGGTTGTTCGATACGCGATCGCTTCGGTTGATCCGTTGGTTACGAATTCTCAAGCTAGCCCGTTTTCTAGAAGAGGAGCGTTGGCTAGGACGAGAAGGGCTGATTATTGCCCGCATCATTTTTACTTTATTTTCCATCATATTTATTTACTCAGGAGCCATTTATCAGGTAGAACATCCCATTGCTCCCCAAGTCTTCAGTACATTCCTAGATGCGATGTACTTTTCTGTGGTTACCATGACCACCGTTGGCTATGGTGATGTCATCCCGGTATCCGAGATTGGTCGCACCCTCACCGTTATGATGATTCTGACCGGTATTGCTCTGATTCCTAGCCAGGTTGGACGTCTGATTCAAAACATCAACCAAATACAGACCGTCAGTACCATTCGCTGTCAGAACTGTGGTTTATCAAACCATGAAACCGATGCCGTTTACTGTCGTCGCTGCGGTGCCAAGCTACCCATCAGCTAAGTTTGTGTCACAGCCTGCAACGCCTGTTCCACCAATCGCTGAGCTTTTTGGTCCAACGCAATCCAATCCACATCCCCCAACTCTAAATTAAACAGGTTCATATCAACTGTGATAGGCCCCGAATTCGTGTTATCTGAATTACAAAGTCGGTAGCAAAGCTGCCAAACATCAATTTCCTGCTGCTGCTCCTGTTTAGTTAGGCATAGCGTATACAAATGCTCAGGCGATGGTAGCTTTGCCAAGGTGGCTTGGAGTTGGTCATGCTCTTCAGGTGTAGCGGTTTCGAGCATGTCTTGCAGGGCCAAATATTGTTGCTTTTGTTCAGTGGTTACCCCAGCAGGCCAGCGCATGTCATCTCGGTAGGATCCAGTCCAATCGGACCTCTCCAGCTGTTTACGAATATTATCGATAATCCGAATCAATGCAGGCTGCATCAGCGCCTGGGCATAGCGTTGATCCTGAGGAGTCGCGAACTGGGGCATAGAAAGCCAGGGAAATAATCATAGCGATGCCATCAGTTTAGGGGAATCGGGGCAGCCGTTGCATAGTCGGTCAATGGCAAAATTAAGCGGTTTGGGAGACCCCCTTTTTTAACCACAGCTGCAAAATATCGTTGATCCAACAAATTTCTGCCTGGGTCACCCCAATGTCATGGGCTGCGAGTGCGTAGGTCAATTTGCCAACGATGGTGCGATTGCGACGCAGATGAAACATAATTGTAGAACCGCCCGGCTGTAAGTCGATATCTTCAATGTCCTGTTTGTAGGTATTGATCTGATAGTTCGCAGGTCGGCAAGGAAATCGGTAGCCCAACAATATAATGTCTGGCAACAGCTGAATACTAATCTGTCGGAAAAGCAGGGTCACCATTGTTTGTAAACCTCCGTATCCCCAACGCAAACTCAGATAAACCCAGCCCAGTCCCACACCTGTGGCCAGTAACTGTTGTCCCACCCCTATGAACTGCGGCCACAGGTGTAGTAAACCCTTTGCTACTAGCCATATCCCAGCTGCATTGGCGATTGTTTGGAGTAATACCAGACAAAAACGACCGTTTTTCCACCCCAGTGGTGGCAATAGCATCTCTAGAGTTTGACTGTACTCCAAAATCCTGAGCTGAGTCTCTGCAGGGGCCATGGCCTCTAGTAACGCTCGTTGACAGCGTTGCCCCAGACTCCCCAGCAATAAGCGGTGGGACGAGGGTGCAAAGATTTTGTCTGCTTGTTCTAGCCCATGGAGAGCGGCTTGGGTCGATACCGGTCGCTTATGTTGTTTAGGCTGGGTCAGCCAGCGCAGCCAAGATTTGAGCGGTCGACTTATATGGCCAAGCTCTTGACCAAATAAAATGCGTAGGCCTCGCTGGGGCAAGTGGGTGGGATGTTTTCCTGTGGCCAGATGCACCAGGGTTGCCCCCAGGCTGTAGAGATCGGTGGCAGGTAATGCTCGGTCCCCCAGCTGTTCGGGGGGACGATAGCCAGGAGTGCCTGAGATTAGAATGGGTTTATCTGCTACTGTTTGACTCTCAATCGTCTGATGCTTGTGGGCGCATTGCACTAACCCAAAATCCACTAAGTAGACGTTGCCCAAGGTGCTACTGGAGGGGGGACCCAATACTAGACTGCTAGGTTTGATATCACGGTGAATAATGGTCGGCTGATGCTGATGAAGATAGCTGAGGATTTCTAGAATTTGGCGAGCTAGCGATCTCAGCTCGTGTTCGGCAAACTGTCGCTGAGAGTTAACCAGTGCATAGAGTGATTGTCCCTCAATATAGGCTTGCACTAACATCAGCCCGTTATAGCCCTGCTCACTCACCTCAAAATCATCTAAATAAGCTGGAATCGATGGATGATCTAAGGTCTTGAGTACTGCAATTTCGGTGTGAAACCGGTAAACATCTTCAGGCTGCAGTGGGTCATCCACGCACAAATATTTGATCACAACCTGGCAACTGCGGCTGTGGTCGTACCCCAGTAGTGTTCTGCGTCCCAGTCTGGCTCCTAAGGTATGTTGAATACTATAGCGATTGTGTAATCGGGGTTGTTGTAAAGCGTGGATAAAAACCATGGAAGTACTGATGGTTTGGCCTATCTTGGGATCAGAATACCCGATTGAATAGCGAGGGTAGCGGGTTTAGAATGACCCCATTGCTTCAAGGGATGTAGGGGGAGTTTGAGCATGGTTCAGCCCAGGGTTTTTATTGATGGTGAAGCGGGTACTACCGGACTGCAGATCTATTCACGCCTGGCTCAGCGGCAAGATGTCACGGTTGTTAGCATTGATCCTGCTAAGCGCAAAGATGTGACCGAGCGAGCGCGGCTGATTGACTCCGTGGATTTAGCAATCCTTTGCTTACCAGATGCGGCAGCCCTTAAGGTAGTGGGCCAAGTCTCTAGTCCTACGGTCAAAATTTTGGATGCTAGCACCGCCCATCGCACCGATCCAGATTGGGTTTATGGATTTCCAGAATTAGCTCCGGGACAGCGGCAGGCCATTGCTATGGCCCATCGGGTCAGTAATCCGGGGTGTTACCCCACTGGATTTCTCGCTGCGATCAAGCCCTTGGTTAATACGGGGCTACTACCAGCTAGCTTTCCAGTGACGATTAATGCCATTTCCGGCTATTCCGGTGGCGGGCGCAAAATGATGGAGGCTTATGCTGATTATTGGGGCGAGCCGGAACCAGACTATCCTTATGGGGTATATGGTCTCACCTTTGGCCATAAGCATGTGCAAGAGATGCATAAGTATTCAGGTTTAGACCATGCGCCGTTGTTTTTGCCAGCGGTGGGGGCCTTTGAGCAGGGCATGCTGGTCCAGATGCCGCTACCGCTGTGGACGTTGGCAAATCCACCGACAGGGCAGCAACTGCATGATGCCCTGGCCGACTATTATGCAGACGCTCCTTTTATTCAGGTGAATGTGTTAGGGGATGAGTCAGGGTTGCGCGATCGCAAATTCCTCGATGCCAAAAACGCCAACGGTACTAACCAGGTACAGCTGTTTGTGTTTGCCAATGACGACACCCACGAAGCCCTGATAGCCGCCCGGTTAGATAACCTTGGCAAAGGTGCCTCAGGAGCCGCCGTGCAAAATATGAACATCATGCTGGGGCTACCGGAAAATGAGGGCCTGTGAGCAGCTTTTAGCGACTAGCGCCTCGACACTGCCCCTTTTAGCGGACGCCCTTAGCGCTGGCGTTTAACCCAGCGCGAGCTTCAGCTCCAGGGCCTCTAATGCGTAAGCTTCTGGTCAGCTCCCGTATCTTTCAAAAACTGACGGTAGTTAAATAGTTTCACGTCATCAGAAATTTCTTGGGCCGTATGGAACGTAAACCGCCGGTCTTTACCAGATTCTTCCCAAGCCTGCTGAATTTTTTGAGATGGAAATGTCCCTTGGACCAACAGGGTCATCATTTTTGTCCAGCGTGGTTTGAGCTGATGGGATTCACCGACATACAAACGATAATTACCGATGGTCGCTACCGCAAAAATTCCAGAACTCATTATAGCCGTTATCCCTGATGGCTGGACGGTTGGTAAAAAGGTGTTTCAGCTAATTTTCCCCTTGGAATCAGTGAAATTATCAATATTGTGATGTTTTTCAACTTCCAATGGACTATCTACAATAAGTAACGTTTATTTTCCGCATCTGTCGGTATACACACCTATGACTATTGGCTTACCCTTTAACCCTGATGTGCAAACCCAAACGAATAGTGCCGATAGTTTTGCCATCACATTTGCTCCCTTATCGCTAGAAGACGTGTATCGTCTAGCCGATGACGCCGCTAATGGGGCCATTGTTGTCATGAGCGGCATGGTCCGCAACAACACTGAGGGCAAAGCTGTTGTTGCTTTAGAATATCAGGCCTATGAGCCTATGGCTATTGCCGTCTTTAAGCAGATTGCAGCGGAGATTCGTCAACGTTGGTCAGATGTCACCCATGTGGTGATTCACCACCGTACCGGTAAGCTTATCGTGGGAGAGATTAGCGTGCTCGTGGCGATAGGGTGCCCCCATCGCTCAGAGGCTTTTGCGGCCTGTCAATATGCCATCGATACACTCAAACATAACGCACCTATCTGGAAAAAAGAGATTTGGCAGGATGGCTCCACCAGCTGGGTCAGCATTGGCGCTTGTGAGCCTGAAGATGAATAATTCACTGTCTTATTTTTAACGACTCCGTTTGTGATATTTCACCGAATTGATCGTGCAGAGGTAGTAGAACTGTAATATTCGATTGGATTGATAGGTTTATGCGCTGGATAGCTCTCGACATTTACCAGGGACTCAATAATGTCTATAACGGCTGGATCTGGTGGAACCTGTTTCTGGCTTTTATCCCGATGCTGCTAAGTTTTCGGTTGTTTCGGCGTAAGGCGATCCCTCCGGTTTGGTTTGCGATCGCATGGTTTGGCACCGCCCTAATTGGCATCATTGGGCTCAAGTCCAGAATCCCCAGACTTAGGACAGCTGTATTTGGAGTAATCAGCAATATTCAGGCTGGCGACCCCGGCACCTTACTACAGCTGCTGTGGCTGGCGGGTGTCATGGTAGTAGCGCTCGGCATCAGTATTTTATTGTTTAAACTGTCGCATACATCAAAGCTGTGGCTGTGGTGGATAGGGCTGGCAACGTTTATCGCCTTTCTGCCCAATGCCCCCTATGTTTTAACCGATATTATTCACCTACTGCGGGGGGCTAGTTCTGGCACCATTAAAATATGGGTTCTTACTTTCTTGTTTATTCCCATACACATGACCGCCATTGTGCTGGGGTTTGAAGCCTATGTCATTTCTCTTTTGAATGTCAATTTTTATTTGAAACAAAAAGGATTAAAAGTCCTGACATTGGCTGTTGAGCTCGGTATACATGCCTTATGTGCTGTGGGTATTTATCTAGGCCGTTTTATTCGTCTCAACAGTTGGGATGTTGTTGTTGATCCATCTAGCGTTTTGGTGAGTACACTTAATACCCTCACATCGAAGCGTCCGCTGGCAGTAATTGTCTTCTCATTTATTCTGCTGACAGTCCTCTATTGGCTAATGAAGCAAGTCACCCTAGGACTAAAGCTTAGAATCCACTACGCTCGTAGAGGGCTGAGTGCCCTTGATTAAAGAACCATTGATAGCTCAAGACAACATGCAAGCCATGGCTGAGCAATCTTACTGGTTCACAGCTTCTTTCGGTGTTGCCTGAATCGTCGCCGATTGCCAACAGACCCGACGATTCCACCAATAAGCACCTAAACCCACCCCTAAATTTGACACCAGTGCTGCCGCAAAAATCCCTGTAGGTCCTGCCATCCGACTGCCGATGTAGGCTAGCGGAATATATAGGACAAACATCCGAACAATGGTCATGACGATGGACGGCACAGGTTTACCCATGGCGTTAAATGCGGCACTACTTACCTGGATAATCCCAGCGGCACCGTAGCTGATGGGGACTAGCCATAGATATTGTGTGGCAACGGCAATGACGCTAGGATCTTGGTTAAAGAGCGTTGATAGGAACCGTCCCCCCAGACCTAGCCCGACCGCCATCAACAATCCCCACCCCATACAGAACAAAAAGCTTTGACGCATAGCTAAGCGCACTCGGCTAGTTTTCTGTGCGCCCCAGTTTTGACCGACAAACGGCCCCATGCTAGCAGACAGAGCCAGGACCGTAATCAAAGCAAAAGATTCTAATCGTGAGGCCACCCCAAATCCAGCCACCGCGGCCGGTCCATGGATAGCAAGAAAGCTGGTAATCACACCTATGGAAATAGGCATAATCATGCTGGAGGCTGCTGCTGGAAGACCAACAGTGAGAATATCTTTCCAGCACCAGAGAGTCTCATTGAGGTCAGGAAACTGGGAGGAGAGAAGATTTTCTTTAAAGCGAAGAACAAGCAGAGCGGCTACTAAAGTAGTGGCGCGGGCAATAACGGTGGCGAGTGCTGCACCTTGAATTTCTAAACGAGGAAAGCCAAGGGCTCCAGTAATTAAAAGCGGGTCAAGAACAATATTAACGGCAGCCGATAGGGTCATGATAATGCTAGGCGTCAGCGTATTGCCTGCAGCACGGATAGCACTATTGCCGACCATAGGAACCACCAGGAAGACCATACCAAAGTACCAAATGCGCATGTAGTCGCGCACGTAGGGAAGTGTATCAGGTCCGGCTCCGAGCGATTTAAACAGCGGGTCGATGGTGAGCAATCCTACGCACACAAAAATAATGACAGCTGTGCTCGCCAGAGTAAGGCTATTGGTAGTAAAGCGTTGAACTCGACTCATATCACCTTCGCCAATGGCGCGGGCGATGATGGAAGAAGCACCAACGCCCAGTCCCATGGCCAGGCTGCCAAAGGTCATGACGACCGGAAAGGTAAAGCTCATGGCGGCAAGCTGGGCGGTGCCCAGCTGACCGACAAAATAGGTATCAACTAGGTTAAAAGCAATGATCGCAAAAACACCCCAGACCATCGGAATGGTAAGGGTTAGGAGTTGCTTGCCGACGGGACCTTCTGTGAGTTTTCGATTCATAAATTTGGGGTCGCGGCAAGTTCTCGAGCTAGCACGTACCAGGAACAATTGCTAATATGCTGTATTTCATCATCGGTGGGCAACCCCGTTTTGTCTAGAAAACCTAAAACTAAAGGATGAGGGCTTCCCACACAGAGATCTAAGGCTTTGCGTGTTGAATTGAGTGCGTAATTACCTCGGTGGATAATCTGCGCGCTAAAAATTAAAATATCCCCCGGTTCGAGTTCGATTAGGACTGAGCCCGGCAGCTCTGCATGATTGTGATGACCATTTAATTCGAACCGTACGTTTCTTTCTAGCTCGGTATCCCACCGAAGGTGGCTATCGGGAATAAGCTCTACGCCTTTTTCTGCGATTAGAGGAATACGTACATGGAGGCTGAGCATATTATGTTGCTCGGCAGCTTGCACTGCATCATCAATGGGGCTGTATTGCAAATCACGATGCCAGTAGGGCTGTTTTCCTTTCTGGTAAGGATTAAAAAAGAGTTGTGTGTTGTGGAAATAAAGATCGGTATTAAATAATTGCCCTAATGTCTGAGTGAGCTTGGCAGAAGCGATTAATTCAAAAAAACGCTGTCTTTCATGACTACGGCCTTGAAAGTACTGAGGATGTGTTAGCGAATGCATATTAATCAGTTGTTGCTCGATTAGGGCATGGTAATTTTCCGCTTGCCACTGGCTGTAGATGCGGTCAACGATAGAGGTGATTTGCCCAATTTCTTCTGGCTCGAAAAAATTTCTGAGAATAGTGTGTCCCTGAGTCTCAAACTGTTTACTTGCATCCATGGGGGTTGGTTGCCACTGGCTAAGATTCACCCGACGATTCTGGCTCTGGTCAAAGTCTAGTCATTCTGACGCAAAGACGGCTTAGAATTTGTCAGAATGCGATCAATAAACTAGCCTCTACCCCATGGATAAGCCTGTTATTCTGACGATTGATGATGATCCCGCTGTACTCCAGACGATTGCCCGCGATCTACGTAAGCAATATGGTGAGCGCTTTCGCATCGTACGGGCTGACTCAGGGGCAACAGCGCTAGAGGCTACTCGGCAGCTAAAGTTGCGCGGCAATACAGTAGCGCTATTTCTGGCAGACCAGCGGATGCCAGGGATGAGCGGCGTCGAGTTTTTAAATCAGGGTTCAGAAATTTTTCCAAAAGCAAAGCGAGCACTATTGACAGCCTATGCTGATACAAATGCTGCCATTGATGCGATTAATACAGCACAGTTAGATTATTACTTACTCAAGCCTTGGGATCCGCCCGAAGAAAAGCTGTATCCGGTGCTAGACGATCTAATCCATGACTGGCAGGCCACGTTTAAGCCAGAATTTCAGGGGGTTAAGATCATTAGCGATCGCTGGTCGCCACACTCCCATGCATTGCGAGATTTTCTTTCCCGTAATCAGGTGCCCTATCGCTGGCTAGACATTGAATCAAATCAGGAGGCTCAGCAGCTAGTGACTTATGCTGGCGGGAACGACAATCCCTGTTTGCCGCTGGTTCTCCTACCTAATGGTGAGAAATTGGTCAAGCCCAGTACGGCTGACCTGGCCCAGCAGGTCGGCATGCAAACCGAAGCCGCAAAGCCCTTTTATGATCTGGTGATTGTGGGCGGTGGTCCGGCTGGTCTAGCCGCCGCTGTGTACGGGGCCTCAGAAGGGCTGCGGACTGTGATGATTGAGCGGGAAGCTCCTGGTGGTCAGGCGGGGACCAGCTCTCGCATTGAGAACTATTTAGGTTTCCCCGTGGGCCTTAGCGGTAGCGATCTAGCCCGTCGAGCTGTCACCCAAGCTAAGCGATTTGGTGTGGAGATTTTGACACCGCAGGAAGTCACAGGCATCCGATTAGAGGACAACTACCGGATTGTCTTGCTGTCAGACGGTAGCGAGATTACTTGTCACGCGCTGATTCTGGCTATGGGTGTGGCGTGGCGTCGATTAAATGTCCCTGGTGTAGATCAGTTTACAGGTGCTGGTGTTTACTATGGTGCGGCCCAGACTGAGGCCAAAGCCTGTCAGGATGAGGATGTCTACGTAGTAGGCGGTGCCAACTCAGCGGGGCAGGCCGCCATGTATTTTTCAAAGTATGCCAGTAGGATACGGATGCTGGTGCGGGGCGAGTCACTCACCAAAAGTATGTCGCAGTATTTAATCGATCAGATTGCCGACACTGACAATATTGAGGTGATGCCGTTTCATTCTGTTGTAGAAGCCAAAGGCGGCGACCGGCTAGAAGAGATTTTGGTCAAAGATTCTCAGTCTGATCAGCTCAAGACCTTTAAGGCCAATTCCCTGTTCATTTTTATTGGCGCAACGCCGAGTACAGACTGGCTCGATGGCGTTGTCCAGTGCGATCAGCGCGGCTTTATTTACAGCGGTGCTGATATTCCTGACAAAACCCACTGGCCCTTAGATCGCGATCGTTTTTTGCTAGAGACAAACGTACCAGGAATCTTTGCGGTAGGAGATGTACGCCACGGGTCAGTGAAGCGGGTAGCGTCAGGTGTCGGCGAGGGCTCAATTTGTGTACAGTTTGTACATCGACACTTAGCGAATGTTTAGCCATGATGCTTGGCTTTTGATTGAGTATTATTGATCGATCTATATAGGCTGCTATAGATGAGGATAGAAAAACATTTAGAAAGCTTCTGAGTAGAGCGTTTATTCGAGCAAATCCACCACTCTTTCCGAAGATTCCGCTAATGGATTTTTGGTAGATGTTGTACGTACCAACACCCCAGAGCCAAATAACACAGCTACTGTGATTGAAAGTAGTTTAACAATGGTTGGGCCAGATAGTCGAATATTTAATTCAAGACCATCAGTTTCTGGTGAAGATAGTTTTGTTTGTATTAGTTGCTTTTGGCGAAACATAGTGAGTATATAGAAAGAGTAAAAAATAAGATTTAGTCGTCGATAGTATGGTCTCCAGATGGCAGGAAGAAATTCTCCAACTGTACTTGGATATAGCAAGCAAAGAATAAGGTTAGGAATTCATGTACAAGGTGTTTTCGAATTTCCCAAGGGGATGTATTTTTTTGTTGTAATCGCTGCTTTAGATATCCTAGCTCCGCAACACACTCTTCTGGTAAAAATGCTATGAGATGGGCCGTACGTGAAAGCTTTAGTGAACCTTGATATGTAGTAAGTAATACTAGTAAACCAATCAAGATCAGTAACGATGAACCCAGCAAAAAACTGGATGTCATTAATATTCGAGCACGGTTAGGCTCGCTGTTTAAGAGGCTTTCTAAATTACTTCCCTGTTGGAGTGTAAAACTATGTGTTTCCTGGAGCTCGGCCGCTACGATAAAAACAAAGAGAGTATCGTTAAATAATTTTAACTCCAGTCCCTGTGCCAAAGCTTTATCTAGCTCTCGATTTTTATCGATTACTAGTGACAACTCTTTGACTATTTCTACTTCTAGATTTTGATTTAATGGCTGATCCCTAGCTAACGCTAATGCTAAGGCTCGCTCTAATGCTAAAGCTCTATCTCGTTTTATAGTCAACTGCTGTATTTTTTCTTTATTTTTTGAGCGTCTTTGTTCCTGAGCTCGTTCTAGTGCTTGAACTCTTTCTAAAACTAGCTCTCTAGCATAAGCACGAGTTAATTCTTGAGCTTGTTGCCAATTCCGAGCTCGATCTACTTGCCACTCTAAATTCTTCCACTTTAAATGTTGCAATAGCATGGTGATCTGTAAATCTCTCGCTTGGGAAATTCTTTGGAGCTCTGAAATTGCGTATTCTTGTTCCTGATTGCTTTTGTTATCACTGATTAATATTCTTACTGCTTGGGAAAGTTCTAAAACCCATATTGGTTGAACAGCACGATGTGCTAATGCTGTCTCTAATTGCAGAGTAGAAAAACCAAGAACAATTAGGCTAGTGACGCCCATCAGTAATCGATCACGCCAAAGATTTCGTATTTTGTACTTAATTTCTTTCTCCATATCACGTGTTTCCCAATGCAGTTGAGTACTGTTAAGCCCTGTGGGCCAGTGATAGTCGATATTCCTGGACGATTTTTAGAGATTTTGCTCCTAAGCCTGTCACTTTGTAATACTTTCTTCGAGCACCACCTGATGCGTCCACTTCATCTCCCCACTTCCAGGACACCAGCCCCTTTTTGTCTAGACGGTTTAGTACTGGATAAAGACTGCCAAACCTTAACTGATGCGGACGGTCTAAATTAAGTTGGTCTAAAATCTCCAGCCCATATAGCTCACGCCCTATTAAGGCAGTGAGAACATCCTCATCAATAGCCGAGATGCGTACTGGTTTATTGTCCTTATTACCGGAATCTTTTTTGGGGAGAGGCATAACACCAACCTCAATACACACAGAATTAATATGGGGCATCGATTCAAAATCGATATGTATATACTATTGTAAAAACATATAATCGCATGTGCTTCTCTATGACAACTTTTGAACTGGACTTAGATTGCTTTGTTAAAGTCTGATTTGGGTAGGCTCAGCCGATAGGTTGAGTGGCGTAAATGGTCTTCTCAGGTGCTACAGCAACCAGAGTATAGACATTTAGACGTAGTATACTCGCAGGCTCAATCCCAAATAGGTGAGGGAGAATAATTATGCTTTGTGCAGAATCTTTATTGCAGATGCCCGCGTTTCAGTCGCTGCCTCGGGAACGGTTGGATTGGATTTGTGATCGCACCCAACATATCCAACTCTCCGCCGGTGAAACCCTTGTAAAAGAAGGTGATAGACCCCGAGGCTTCTTTATTCAGCTCAGCGGTCAGATCACCGTCAGCCGTCAGAGCAACGGTGCCGATATTCCCGTGGGGCGTCACGTCAGCCCCTCGTTTTTTGGTGAGATTCAAGTGCTGACAGAAGACCTCGTACCAGTTACCCTAACAGCCGATACCGATGTCGATCTCTATCGGCTCAACTGTCCTGACTTTTTAGATGTGCTCCACAGCTGTCGAGAGTTTGAGCGAGATATCTTTCGGATTGTGGGAAAACGGCTGCGAGGGCTACAAACCTTTATCCAAACCCGTGAAAAAATGGCGGCACTGGGAACGCTGTCAGCAGGGCTAGCCCATGAACTCAACAACCCAGCGGCAGCCCTGGTACGAGTACTCAAAGACTTACAGCCAGCCATGCTAGAGCTACAGCGAATGAACCTGGTATACGGTCAGCAGCAGGTGGATGATGACCATACCCAAGAATGGTTAGACATGCGCGATCGCGGTTTTGAAGCCGTGGCTAACCCAGATAATGACCCATTAGCCCAGGGTGATCGAGAAGATACGCTGACAGATTGGCTAGAGGACTATGGTGTAAAAGACGCCTGGCAGTTAGCAGAGCCGCTGGCGGCAGGCAAGGTGGATCCTGCAAAGTTAGATGGAATGATGGAGCGCTGGCGAGACGATACTAGCGAACTGCGAGACATGGGCTTACGCTGGCTGGCGTTGTCCTTTGAAGTGATGGGGATGATCCAAAGCGGGCTGGACGGGGCCGATCGTATTTCCACCCTGGTACAGTCGATGAAATCCTATTCCTATATGGATCGAGCTGCTCAGCAACAAATTAATATCCATGACGGCATCGAAGATACGTTACGGCTGTTTGCTTTTAAGCTTAAGCATGGCATTAAAGTAGAACGCCACTACGACAAAGAACTACCAGAGATTATGGCCTTTGGTAGCGAACTGAATCAGGTGTGGACCAATCTTATTGACAATGCTATCGATGCTTTAAATGAGAGTACTTCTGGAAGCTCACCAAAAATTGTTATTCGCACCTGTGAAAAGAATGGCTGTCTCCGAGTAGAAATAGAAGATAATGGCCCAGGAATTCCAGACGAGATTAGAAATCGTTTGACGGAACCTTTTTTTACCACGAAGCCCATGGGGAGGGGCTCTGGTCTGGGCCTAGATATCGCTCGGCGAATTGTTGAAAATAGTCATGGGGGCAGCTTAACAATGGAATCGGTGCCTGGACGTACTTGTTTTATTGTACTGCTGCCGATTTAGAGAAAACCTATAAGGTGCTAGCTAAGCCAGGCATACTGAGGATTGCCAACGCCGAATCTTAATCCAGGAATCATATGACAGTGAGTAGCAAAGTCGAGATTGCGATCGCAATCATCCATCAAGACGGCCAATTTCTGATGCAGCTTCGAGATGATCTGCCGAATATTCTCTTTCCCGGCCACTGGGGCTTTTTTGGTGGTCACCTAGAACCGGGAGAAGACGCCGATACTGGCATTCGACGCGAGCTGTACGAAGAGATTGGCCACATTCCCACGGCACTCACCCTATTTGAGAGCACCGAAGACGAGCGTGTTATTCGGCACTTTTACCAGGCCGAATTAACCATCCCCGTCGAACAACTTCAGCTCAATGAAGGGCAAGACATCGGTTTATGCGCTCCAGAAGACGTTCAGCGAGGCTGCAAATATGCCCCTAAACTGGGAGAAGATAGACCCCTGGGCAGCCCTCACCAACAGGCCCTGCTGACATTTATGGCACGACAGGATACATTACCTGAGAAGTGCAGCCATTGATCAACGACGATTGAACCCCTATGTCCGAAGTGTCATCCAATGCTCCCGATTCCGCTGCGCCTCCATTGGATGACCCGCCGGTCCGCACCCAGGCTGCCCCCCCTACACTGCGCCCCTACCAGGTAGACCTGGTTAACGACCTCTACCGCAAACTCAACGAGGGCCACAGCCGCATTGCCATCATTGCGGGTACCGGTGCTGGCAAAACGGTGATCAGCGGCCAGATTTGTGCCCATGCCGAATCTGCGGGGCGCAAACTGATGTTTTTAGTCCATCTGGATGTTCTGGTAGGACAAACCTACGAAAAAATGCAGTCCTTTGGCCTAGACTGCGGCTTTATCAAAGCAGGCTGGCCCGAAAACCCTGACGCCCCCATCCAAATTGCCAGCATTCAAACCATGGCCAAGCGCCGCTGGTGGAAAACCTGGCCCGCTGACGTCGTGTTTTATGACGAGGGCCACATCACCCTGTTTAGTCAAATTGGGAAACAGGTCATGCATAAAACCCATGCCGATGCGGTCCACCTGGTGATGACAGCCACCCCCCTGCGGCTAGGGCGAGAACAGCTGGGCGATGTGCTCGATACCCTAGTAGCATCTCCCGTTCCTAGCGAACTACAGCAGATGGGCTATCTCGCCCCGCTCAAGTATTTCAGCATGCCTATGGACAGCATGGCCAACTTAGAAAAGGTCAGTACCAAGGCTGGGGACTATGACGAAAAAGATCTGAAAACGGCTTGTGATCGCCCCGAACTGGTAGAACGGATTATCGAAGAATGGCAGCGGCTAGTGCCTGGGAAACGCACCATCGCCTTTTGTGTCGATGTGGAACACGCTCGTAATGTAGCCAAAGAATTTCGCAAAGCTGGGATCGCGGCTGATACCGTCGATGGCAACACTCCGATCAAAGAACGGCGGCGGCTGTACGATGCTCTCGGCAGTGCTGAGTTGCTGGTGCTTACCTCTTGCAATGTGATTAGCATTGGTTTTGACGAACCCAGTGTAGAAGTGGGACTGATGCTCCGACCGACTAAGTCCAGTGCCTTACATTTCCAGCAGTTAGGTCGGGTCATGCGCATTTCCCCCCAAACCGGCAAACACTACGGCATCATTCTGGACCAAGCTGGTAATCTCGAACGTCTGGGTTTTCCTGAGGATATTCGAGACTATACTCTCCCCACCCGCAGTCAGTCGTCTGGTCAGGGCGGACCAGCCCCTACTAAGCCCTGCCCTGCCTGCGGCCTGATTGTCTATTCGTTTATAGTCAAATGTCCCGAATGTGGGCACCAGTGGGTCAACGATCGGCCCATTTTGCTAGAAGACATGGTGCAGATTTATTCGTCACAGCAAGCTCACCAAATCAATGACATTCCCACCCTGGTGCAGCTGTTCCACGGCCATCGCCGCCGCGCCTTTAAAGGCAATTATGCCCCCACCTGGGCCGAGCGGTCCTTTTTTGAGCATACGGGCCGTAAGCCCCAGACCGAATGGTGCCGTGGGTCTATCTACGGCCATCGACCTAGTTGGGAAGAACAGCTAACCATTCTCGACTACCTGCGCAAAAGTGCGCGTCGTCTGGGCAGACGCGATGACTGGGTAGCCTATGAATTTGAAAAAGAAGTTGGTCCCGGCAGTTGGAAACAGTTCGCGATTCATGAAGGGATGATACAGTCCGGTTGAGCTATGTTAGGGCAAGCTAGCGATAAATAGCTGATTTATAAAAGTCTTCTAGCTGATTGTTGTTGTTCCCTACAAAACTATTACAAAAGTCGGTAAGCCTTTATCCATGGGATGCAAGGGGGGGTAGCCGCCCAGGATGATTAAATTGCTTCCGGATTATGAACAAACCATAAGGCTCTTAGAAATAGCGACGAAGAAAAATTCTAGTGGGCAAAATGGTTGTACCCACTGGTTTTTCCAGCTTGGCAGTGTTAGTAATCCCTAATTTCATGAATGTGTGTTCCCGTTTGCAAACTCGGCGCTTAAAACATCTAGCAATCGGCTCTATGCTGGCCACGACGGTCATGGGTGTCTCGTTTGCCTCATTGGCTCAATCTGCCTCTGGACGATGGTTACAGGTGCAGCGGGTGACTGGTTCTGTAACCCTGCTAACCGGTGGTCGAAAACCCGCTCAGGTCGGTAACCGGCTTGCTGCAGTGGGTCATGGTCTGGTGACAGGCAATCGCTCCAGCGCACATCTATCTGTGGATGATGGCATTGGGGGGATTGCCATATCGCAGAATACGCGTATTGCAATTCGACGACTTTCTGTACTGGCAGATGGCTCCAAGGTCACGGTGATTGACGTGCCCCGAGGTCAGGCAAGACTGCAGGTGCGACGTTTTACCCATGCCAACTCACGTCTGGAACTGCATACACCAAGTGGGGTGGCGGCAGTGCGGGGAACAGAATTTGGCGTATCGGTGGAGCAGGACGGCCAAACTAATGTGGCCACTCTAGAAGGCCAGGTGGAAGCCAGCGCTCAAAGTATTGTTGTGCCTGTGAATGCTGGCATGGTTTCCATTATTCATCCAGGGGAACCACCCACGCCAGCCCGTGTCCTAGACCGTGAATTGAAGATTCAATGGCATGGCTATGAGTGGAAAAACGATCGCTTTTACGTCTCAGGTCGCATTGATGCTGCTAATAACTTAGTGGCTATGGGAGAAGAGTTACCTGTTGGTCGCACAGGACATTTTGAGGAAATGCTTCAGCTCACAGATCGGAGTCAGCCCGTTGTTTTGACGGTGCAAAATGCTATGGGAGAAGCACGTACATATCGGTTACTCCCTTGGTTATCTCACGATGAGGGGGAATGACCATGGGGGTAGACATAGGGCTAGACGACCAGCACAGACCTCCAGCAGAGGGATCATGGGGCAACTTTGGCAATGGGCTCGGGCCCAGGTTGGATTAGGAAAAACGAGATCGCACTGGGTCAATATGTTCCTGGGTCCTGGCCTAGCTGCCTCAGGCCTGGGAATAGGGCTATTTGCCTTAGGCATGTGGGAGCCCTTAGAAAACAGGGTATACGCCAGCCTATTTTTGACCCGCGATCGATTGACCGATATGGCTTGGGACAAGCGGATTGTTGTCATTGCCATTGATGATGCGAGTCTTGCAGTAGAAGGCCCCTATCCCTGGACTCGTGATCGCTATGGGGATCTCCTCGATCGGCTATCATTTGTGCAGCCCGCCGCCATTGGCTTTGATATTTTGATGCCCGAGGCCACCCCTGAAGATGCGCAGCTGGCAGAAAGTATCAGCTTTAGTAATAACGTGGTGCTCGCTGTGGGGGGCGACGGCCAGGGCAACACCGTTAATATTACTCCCACGCTCACACAAGCTGCTGAAGGGGCTTTTCAGCGCGGTCATGTGAAACATGCCCCCGATCCCGATGGCATTAGTCGTCGTAATTTTTTATATGAAAGCTATGAGCGTGAGATTACGCCTAGTTTTGCCATTGCCCTATTAGAAACTTACCACCACAGTCTGGCCAATGTTCTCACTGATAAAACGGTTGACGTACCCGCTTCTGAGTCCCCATATTTAGACTCTCCCCACCGCTTTGACCAACACCATCCTGTCTATGTCAATTGGCCAGGGCTAACCCGTCCAGGAAGCCAGAAACAGTCTCCCCAAGGGCTAACAACTCTCTCATTCTCTGAAGTTCTCACTAATGATCAGCTCCTAGACCAGCTTCAAAATAAGATTATCCTCGTAGGATATACCGCAACCGGGGTAGTGGGTACCGTAGAAGACCCGATCAGAACGCCGTTTGAGCGTCAGATTTCCACATCGGGTGTTTATTTACATGCCGCGATTTTAGATAATCTGCTCAACGATCGGTTTTTAACCCGGCTGCCGCAGCCCTATACCCTGCTGTTGATTATGCTCAGCGCCATGGGCAGTAGTTTAGTACTTAAGCCCTTACGACGCAGGGGCAGGCTAATATTTGTTCTGGCGCTAATGCCGGTGTGGTTTACTGTCGCCTACGGGAGTTTTTTAGCAGGACTATGGCTCCCCATAGCCGCCCCCATCGGCACCACGTTTTTAGGCATGATGTTGCTTCAAGTGGCGGAGCAGCGGGAGCGCCAGGTGCTAACCGATCTCTTTGCTATTAGTTTATCGCCGGAGATGGCTGATTTTGTCTGGCAGCACAAAGAAGAATTGTTAACCAAAGGGAAAATCCATTCCCAAGAGCTGACGGCTACGCTGTTGTTTAGCGATATTCGTGGGTTCACCAGTATTAGTGAAACGCTCCCCTCCGACCAGCTGCTGGCCTGGCTCAATCGCTACTTTGAAGTGATGACCGAGTGCATCATGGCCCATGGTGGCGTTGTGGATAAGTATATCGGGGATGCTATTATGGCAGCCTTTGGTGCTCCGGTATCGCGCACCGGGATTGATGCTGTCCAACAGGATGCCCTCGCAGCAGTCAGAGCTAGTGTGGATATGCTCCAGCGTTTACAAGATCTTAACCGAGAATTTTCTGCCCAGGGATTACCTACGGTGAGATTTGGAGTGGGTATCCATACAGGGCCTTTGGTCGCCGGTACAGTGGGCAGCCGTCATCGGGCTAACTATTCTCTCTTTGGCGATACAGTCAATATCGCCGCCCGGCTACAGGATATGACCAAACACTTGACGAAGGCGTCTCCTTATCCAATTTTGATGAGTGAGACCACCTATAACCAGGTGGCCGATCACTACACGATGATTGCCGAGAAGGCCCAGATTCAGCTGCGGGGACGGGCGGCCCAGACTACGGTATACACCTTGGACGGTCTAGAAAGTCCGGGTAACTCCTAGGGCGGTGCAGGAGGTTATGCTATCCGCATGCTGATATCTAGCCAGGGGGCTCGGGTGATAGGGCCACTGCTGGAAATATAGTCAACGCCTGTGGCTGCAACTGTTTTGATCGTCTCTAACGAAATGTTGCCAGAGGCTTCAATCTTGATGTGGGCGGCGGTCTGACGAATCAGGCTAACGGCCTCGCTCATTTGTTCTGGAGACATGTTGTCTAACATAATGATGTCGGCTCCTGCTGCGATCGCAGTCTTTACCTGAGCCATAGATTCTGTTTCCACCTCAAGCATCAAGGGATAAGGCATCCGCTGGCGTATTTGCTCGATAGCGGCCTCAATTCCGCCAGCGGCCGCAATATGGTTATCTTTCACCATGACGCTATCATCTAGACCCATGCGATGGTTACGAGCACCGCCAGTGTGAGTGGCGTATTTTTCTAAAATGCGCAGTCCAGGGGTGGTTTTTCGTGTGTCGACAAACTGACTGGGGAACGTTGCGATCGCATCCACATACTGTCGTGTGGCCGTGGCCACTCCACTCAGCCGCATAACCAAGTTTAGAGCTACCCGCTCGCCGGTTAACAGCACCCCTAAAGGACCTTTCAACTTTACCAGGGGCTGTCCCGCCGCAACCTGTTCCCCGTCAGACACAAGCAGGGTCCACTCTACGCTGGGGTCTAAAAGCTCAAAAACTTGCTGAGCCACAGGCAGCCCACAGACGACCCCTGCAGATTTGGCAACCCACTGCGCTTGACCGTTCTGGGCAGCCAGTGCGCCTAACCCCTGAACAGCCCAGTCACCTCGGCCTATGTCCTCTCGCAGCCACTGTTCTAGCCAAGGCTTAATTAATACATTGGGTGGCAACATGGCTCCTTTAATAACGCTAACTTAGCATGCAAACACATACTGTTAGTTTTGTCTATTGGCCATGGGATGTGTTATGGCAAGAACAACAGAATACTCGAGCCGTATTTCCATACGGTCGTTAGGGAAACCGACCATATGGAGCTTCCCTAACTGTAATCTGAAAATAAATTTGTATACCAGAAAACCTCCAAAACATTAGTTTTCCATAAGAAAAAGTAAAGGACTAAAAAATAAAGTTGTATACTTCCGTTATTGCTTAAGGAGCGCATCGTCTTAATTAAGTCGAGGCTTGGGCGGAGGACTCAATATGATATCCCAACAAACTTAGTTGAAACTAGCGATAAGTGAGTAAACTGTTTTGGGGATTTTTTTAATGGGATGATGGGTTGAGCCGAACCAGATCCATAAACTCCTGACGCGTGCAGGCATCATCAGCAAACACTCCTTGCATCGAACTGGTGACAGTCCAAGCCCCTGGCTTTTGCACACCGCGCATCACCACACACGTGTGGGATGCTGCCACAACAACTGCCACACCCTGGGGCTGTAACAGTCCTTGCAGAGCGTTACCAATTTGCTGAGTCAGCCGTTCTTGCGACTGTAGCCGTCGCGCATACATTTCACAAATGCGGGCAATTTTTGATAGGCCAATCACTTTGCCATTGGGGATATAGGCAACATGAATACGGCCTAAAATCGGTAAGATATGGTGCTCACAAGCGCTAAACAAATCAATATCGCGCACCAACACCATTTCATTGGTGTCTTGATGGAAAACAGCTCCGTTGAGTAGTTCATCTAAAGACTGATGATACCCAGAGGTTAAAAACTTTAGGGCTTTGACCACACGTTTGGGTGTGTCGCGTAACCCTTCACGGTCGGGGTCTTCTCCCAAGCCCAAAAGCAGTGTGCGGACCGCTTGCTGCATATCTTCATCTGAAACAGAAGCTTTAGCTTCGGTGCTAACTAACTGGTTACGAATGTCATCGGGTGAAATGGATAAGGTCATAAATAACAAGTGGGTAAATTTTGAATTGATTTATCGAGCGATGGCGAAGCCGGTCCAGAGGACCATCGTAAACCGATCAATGCCTTCAGCTAACAGCTGAAAGACTCAATGTAGCAACTGCTGGATGGGCAAATGCTTATCGGGCGAGTGCCATAGCTAACCTGACGAAATTTTGAATATCAGGCCAAACAAGCTGTAAGTTGTTGCCGGATGTCGTCACCATTGAGATGTCGCCCGATAAAAACAAGCTGGTTTCGAGGAGAAGTGCGCCATTCTTCACCGTCAAGGGAAAAGCGCAGACCGCTTAGCTGAAAAATATTGCGCAGTTCACTTTCCTCAAACCAGAGAATTCCCTTTGCCCGAAAAACATTCTTTGAAAGTTTGTTTTGCAAAAAGTGTTCAAATTTTTGGACATGGAAAGGACGATCACTCTCAAATGCGATAGATACAAATCCATCATTATCAAGATGGGCCGAATGGTGGTGATGGTGTTCATGATGCTCATGCCCATGATGATGATACTCATGTCCATGATGCTCGTGTTCTTGATGCTCATGTCCGTGATCGTGTCCGTGATGCTGATCGTGGGCCGTCTGCTCAATTTCTTCCTGTACCAGCTCAGCATAGGTTTCAGGATTGTTATAGCCAACATCCAAAATTAACTGCAGAGGTACTTGCCCCTGCTGACTGTGCAAAATCCTTACCCCCTCTTTAACGCTATTAAGATACTCTTCTAACGTCTTTACCTGGTCCGATGACGCTAGATCAACTTTATTCACAATTGTAACGTCAGCGTAGGTAATTTGCTTTAATGCCGCTTCACTCCCAAAATGATCGGGCGTGAAGGTTTCGGCATCCACCATGGTGATAATAGAATCCAGGCAGGTGAGGTCGCGCAGTTCTGTACCTAGAAACGTGAGCATAATGGGTAGTGGGTCTGCCACCCCCATAGTCTCAATCACCATGTAGTCCACACGGTCATCTCGCTCCATGATTCGATACACGGCATCCACTAGATCATCGTTGATGGTGCAGCAAATACATCCATTGCTAAGCTCAACCATGGATTCATCCATGGACACTAATAACTGACCGTCGATGTTAATATCACCAAATTCATTAACTAGAACAGCAACCTTTAAATCTTTGTTGTTGCTCAGAATATGATTCAACAACGTTGTTTTACCACTGCCGAGAAACCCGGTAATAATTGTAACGGGCATTCCTCTTTTGGTGTTCAAAGGGGCAGGTGAGACTGTCATGATAGTAATCCAGAAACAACGAGGTGAGCTAAGAATGCATAGTGCGCCTGCATCCAGGTATTCAGAAGACAACTGCGTAAGGCTTAGAACATAGATTTATAGAGCCAGTCCCGCACCATCATCCGACGCAGTGCCCCGGTACGGTGCAGACGTCAAGAGCGATGTGTCTTGGTCAGAATTATTAGCGGGGACAGCTTTACCTAACGTTTCAACAGTATTTGTGGCGGTTTGGAGGAGCGCTGACGTGCGTGACATGAATATAGGTAACATAAAACGTAAACCATTATGATAATGATTATCATTCTCAGGTATCCTACATCAGTTTTTCGAAATTGACGTGATCATAATCCTTAAAAATCTATGACGCAGGTTCACTGTACTCGGGCTCAAACAGCGGTACTTCAAGTACTACGGCAGCAACCTGAACCGCTCTCGGCTCAGTCGTTGTACAAGCTTGTCAAGAAACATCAGCGGATGGGTTTAGCAACGGTATATCGAGCCCTTGATGCACTAAAGCGCATGGGAAAGGTGCAACATCGGGTAACGCTAACGGGGGAAATGCTTTACAATGCGGTGGAGCAGGACCATCACTACATGACCTGTTTGGACTGTGGACAATCCTTTCCTCTAAATATGTGCCCTTTGATGAATCTGGAGTCTTCCCTCCAGCATTCCAACTCGTTCACAATCTACTATCATACCCTCGAGTTCTTTGGCCTCTGTGAACCCTGTTCAGCTCAAGGCGGCTGATGAAAAACAGTTCTGGTCGTAATTAAACGTTAAATAGATAAAAAATATTTTCAGTATCAATGTTTTGTGGAGATCTCTCCTAGACATCCTTATTAAGGAGGGTGGCGTAGTCGAGGGAATCTTTCGATTTAGTGAAACATGTAGTTATTTCTGCTCAGGAACTTTAAGGAAAACTCAACCTGTATGAAAGCACTCAATTCTGGATCGCTATGATAGTTTGAGAATGATAATCATTCTAATTTCGACTTTTCATGGTCAGTCAAGTCTCCCGTCCGCAGTCCGAAGCCAGCCCAGCTGATAATGCAGAGCAGCTAGCGCGGCTTCGCCATACCTGCGCCCATGTATTAGCTATGGCAGTGCAAACCCTGTTTCCAGAGACGAAGGTCACCATTGGCCCCTGCACAAATACGGGATTCTATTACGACTTTGACCGGGCTGAGTCATTTACGCCTGAGGATCTTAAGCAAATCACCAAAAAAATGCGGCGCATCATTCGGCAAAATCTGCCGATTATTCGCGAAACAGTAGAACGGGATGATGTTCGCGCTGAGATTGAGCGACTGAATGAGCCATATAAGCTGGAAATTCTCGCTAGCATTCCCTCTAGTGAACCGATTACACGGTATTACATTGGATGTCCTGATCCGCTGCCTGCCAATGCCGATCCGTCTTTGTTTGCCTTGCCAACAGCTAAGGCTTCTGACAAGGTAAATTGCTGGTGGGACTTGTGCGCAGGCCCCCATCTGAACCGCACTGGTGAACTGCACCCCAAGGCCTTTGCCCTGGAAAGTGTGGCCGGAGCCTACTGGCGGGGGGACGAAACGCAACCGCAGCTCCAGCGCATTTACGGCACCGCCTGGGAAACGCCAGAACAATTAAAGACCTACCTGACGCAGAAAGAGGAAGCCAAACGCCGCGACCATCGCAAACTAGGACAGGCCTTGAATCTGTTTAGCATTCAAGAGGCGGCTGGTGGGGGGCTAGTTTTCTGGCATCCTAAGGGAGCCCGCATGCGCCTATTGATTGAAGACTACTGGCGTCAGTCTCACCTGCAGGGAGGCTATGAGCTGCTTTACACCCCCCATATTGCCAATCGTGATCTCTGGCAGACCTCTGGGCACTTGGACTTTTATCAAGAGAGTATGTTTGAGCAAATCACTGTAGAGGAGCAACAGTATCAGCTCAAACCCATGAATTGCCCCTTTCATGTACTCACCTATCAACATCAGCTCCATTCTTACCGGGAGTTGCCAATTCGCTGGGCCGAACTAGGCACGGTGTATCGCTATGAGCGTTCCGGAACACTTCACGGCCTGATGCGCGTACGCGGCTTTACCCAGGATGACGCTCACATTTTCTGTTTACCCGAACAGGTAACAGAAGAGATTTTAGGAGTACTGAATCTAACAGAACAGATTCTGTCAGACTTTGGCTTTACTGACTATGAGGTAAATCTCTCCACCCGTCCCGCCAAGTCTGTGGGCAGCGACGACATTTGGGAACTGGCCACCTCAGCATTGAAAAAAGCGCTGGATATCAAAGAGTGGGCCTACATCGTTGATGAGGGAGGCGGTGCCTTCTACGGTCCAAAGATTGACCTTAAGATTAAGGACGCCATCGGTCGGATGTGGCAATGTTCCACTCTGCAAGTGGACTTTAACTTGCCGGAGCGATTTGATTTGGACTATGTAGCAGCGGATGGCTCCCGTCAGCGTCCGATTATGATTCACCGGGCTATTTTTGGTTCTTTAGAACGATTCTTCGGCATCCTGGTGGAGAACTATGCGGGTATTTTCCCTCTGTGGCTGGCTCCGGTACAGGTGAGACTGTTGCCGGTGAGCGATGCTCAGCGAGACTATGCCAATCAGGTGGCCCAGACATTACAACAAGAAGGTTTGCGAGTGGAGGTCGATACCAGCGGTGAGCGTCTGGGTAAACAAATGCGTACGGCAGAATTGGAGAAGATTCCGGTTATTTCTGTGATTGGTCAGCGAGAAATGGATTCTCAGACTTTAGGCGTTCGCACCCGACAAAGTGGTGACTTGGGGGCGCTATCGGTGCCAGATGCGATTGAAAAATTACAGGATGCGATCGCGCAAAAGACTATCTTTTAGTTATTGTTTCCGGTTTCTAAAAAGCGAACTGATGAGATTTCACAAAGCTGTTCAAGTAATGAGGTAAACGTCCATGACTGCCGTGCAGCACTACGCAACCAACTATCTAGAGAACGTCAAAGTGATATTAATTTCTCCAAGCCAAACGCTAGCGCCATCGGCAGTGGAATATTGCATCGCTAGTGGATATGTCAAAATCATGCCTGCTGATGGCCGCACCTTGATTACCCACATCAGCAACGTCGTCATTGAAGTGGAGTCGTAACAAAACCCACAAAGTGTTGGATGAAATTGAGTTGGTTGATTTAATTCGTCTTTTCAAACTAAGCAAATCCTATGTCTCAGCACACTTTGTTTGTTTGCGCCTCCTGCAACTTTGCCGCTGGTCAACGGGAACACCAGGGCCAGCGGGGTGGATATCACCTATGGCAGAGTTTATTGCAATGCCAGCAACAAGGACAGCTGCCGCCAAATGTCAGGGTTCAACCCGTGGAGTGTCTCAGTGCCTGCAATCGGTTCTGCGCGATCGCCCTCGCCTGCCCCGAAAAGACCACACTTATGTTTGGAGATTTGCCTGCTCTCGACAGCACGACTGCTATTGTCCAGTTGACGACTCAGTATGCGACCAGCCGCGATGGGGTGATCCCCCGGAAAGACCGTCCTGTCATACTTCAGAAAGGGATTCTAGCTCGCATTCCGCCCGTGCTGCCCCCTCAGCCTTGGGACATATGTTCGATGTAGAAATCAATCTTTAAACCAACGGATTGACGACCGACTTAACTTAAAATGATAATCATTATCATTTTATGATGGCGTGTGAGTCAGGTTATCTGGCGGCAGGTCAGTTCACCCCATTGGGTAAGGCCGTACTATGCTCTCTGTCAAACCCCTGGTAGATATTACGATCAAACGATCGCTGTCAGAGTACATTACTGCCCTGGTCTGGTCGCCAGTCGGGCATACGTTAGCGATCTCCTCCGGTGCAGGAGAAGTAGTCCTGTGGCAAGACTTTCGAGAGATTATCCTGAAGGCCGCCAGTGGTGCTTCCATTGATGTCTTAGGGTTTTCCAGGGATGGTCAGTGGTTGGCGGCAGCTGGGCAAGCCAGTGAGGTAATGCTCTGGCGGCTGTCTGCTGACTCATCTGAGCTAGTAGATACGCTGACCTTAGGGTCAACCTGGATCGATCGCCTGCAGTGGCATCCCCATCAACCCTGGCTGGCCTGTAACTGCGGCAGGATTGTATATATTTGGGATGCCGATCAGGGTGAATCCCTGACCACCCTGGAATTGCCCGCTACTGTGCAGGATCTGGCCTGGTCTCCCGATGGCACTCACTTAGCGGTTTCGGCTCAGCAACAGATTTACATTTGGGACACGTCTCGCTGGAGCTCCCCTCAATATGCATGGGAACTGATGGCCGTCAGTCTGGCCTTGAAATGGTCTCCTGAGGGAGCCTATTTGGCATCAGCTAATCAGGGTAATAGCGTCGGTGTCCTCACCTGGGACAACGTCCGTGCTCTGAAGCAATCCCCTGATAACTCAGATAATTTGCCTGTTCTGCTGGCAGGATTGCCAGGTAAGGTTAGGCAACTCGCCTGGGCTGATATTCCCGATGTCGGGCGTTCCCCCATTTTAGCGACCGCCACACGGGATCTGGTTGTTATGTGGATGCTGATTCCTGATGAAGGGTGGCAGAGTTGGGTCCTGGATTTACATCAAGGTACGGTGCTGGATGTGGCCTTTCAACCCGAAACTGGTTTACTAGCTTCTCTCTCGGACCATGGCTGGATTTTGCTATGGCAAGCTGCTGTGGAGCCAGCGCAAGTGCTAGAAGGAGCTAAGGAGGGATTTTCCTGTTTGAGCTGGCATCCGACCGGAGACTATTTGGCGGCTGGCGGTCAGCAGGGGGAGGTGCTGGTGTGGACCCTTTGCTCCGATGCCAGACAACGCCTTTGTACTCATCCGGAGGGGCTATTGTGAGTCTGGGTTCCCTCTTGCCCCCGTTGGGCGAAACCATCCGTTGTCCTTGCTGCGATCTCACGATTCCAGCTCTGGTGTTGACGGATGCTTATCTCTGCCCTCGTCACGGTTTGTTTGAAGTCGGTTCTGAAGAGAACAGCTTTAAAGAGAGCGATGTGGTTCATCTCGACTCGGGGCGGCAATGGCGCTTCTGGCAGGGGCAATGGCATTGTCAGCATCAGCAGATTGAGAGTCTACGGACCGAAATCTTTGCTGCGTTAGATCATCTTCACCATCAGGGATTTCACGCAACTAAGATAACTCTAGCCCAGCGATATCGAGAGCTGGTAACCCCTTATCTGGAATCTGGGTCTGATTGTTTTCGCCGGATCTACTACGGCAAACTACGTTTGTACGGTCTGCCGGTGACATTTCAGCCTGAATTCCAGGCAGATTCTCAATGGCACGTTATCTCCTTTGAACTTACTAAGGCTCCTGGCGCGCCCAAAAACTATGCTTATTTAACATGTACTCGCATCAGTGAGAGTGGGGGGAAATTTGGATAACAACATCGTGGCTCCGCTGCTCATTCTGGCCCATGTTGAAGCGGTCAACCGATTAACAACTTTGCTGGATGGTCAGCTGACGCCTGTTGCGATCGCAACAGGCATTGTCATTGCCTATGCCTTCGGTGCGATCCATGCCCTTTCCCCTGGTCATGGCAAAACCCTGGTGGGAGCATACCTGGTGGGCAGCCGAGGTACGCCCCAGGCCGCTCTCTGGCTGGGGCTAACCACCACGGTGACTCATACCTTGACAGTTTTTATCTTGGGAGTGACTACTCTGTTAGCTTCCCATTACATCGATCTCGACCGAGTTTATCCGATATTGGGAGCCGTTAGCGGGTTGGCAATTTGTCTGGTGGGGCTACGGTTAATGGTCATGCGCTTGAAGAATAAACATCACCATCACGACCATCACGGCCATACCCATCACCACTATCATCACCACGACGACCAATCAAAGGAAGACTGGTCATCGATTTTGGCCATTGGCATTTCGGGTGGGTTGGTGCCCTGTCCATCGGCTTTGGTGTTGTTGCTGAGTGCGATCGCACTACACAAAATCGCCTACGGGTTAGTGCTCATCGGCGGATTTAGTCTGGGTCTGGCATCCGTGCTTACCAGCCTGGGGTTAGCCGCCGTTTATGGCCAACAGTGGCTTGAAAAATCTCCCTTGGGAGCTGGAATGATACGGCGTCTATCAGTCGTCAGCGCTCTGGCAACAGTTTGCATTGGTCTCAGTCTGACCACAGTGGCATTGGTAGGATAGGGCATTGGGGTAAACCAAGCGCTAGCATAAAGAGACTCGCTACGGCATGGAGAGATCTGCTAACTTATGCTCAAGTTCAGCTAGGCTCATTTCCTGTTGTTTTAGAACACCTAAACACCGAAGATTTAACCTTTGACTCCTAGTTTCCTGCTCACCCACAATGGCAATTAGTGGAATTTTGCGTTTAGAGAGTTCACGAATTTTCTTGCTGATTGTGCGGTCTTGATTGTGAAGTTCTGCCCTAACCCCCAGTTGCCTGAGTCGAAGGAAAATTGTTTCTG
This sequence comes from Cyanobacteria bacterium P01_B01_bin.77, assembly GCA_039028535.1. Classification (GTDB taxonomy): domain Bacteria; phylum Cyanobacteriota; class Cyanobacteriia; order Phormidesmidales; family Phormidesmidaceae; genus Leptothoe. Next base: position 3,591 of record JBCCHX010000018.1, on the reverse strand, counting down.
CCCAGGCCGATGCTTTATCAGAAATAGAAGCGACTGCAACTTGTGTAGGAGCAACCCAAACGGGGAGGGCACCGTCGTGATGCTCTAACAAAATGCCAATCCAGCGCTCTAACGACCCTAAAATTGCTTGGTGCAGCATGACGGGACGCTCCAATTCTCCCAATTCATCCACAAAAGCTAGCTCAAACACTTGAGGCAGATTCAAATCGACTTGAATGGTGCCACACTGCCACGAGCGCCCCAACTGATCTTGCAAACTAATTTCGAGCTTGGGACCATAGAATGCTCCTTCATTTGGAGCTAATTTATAACGATGCCCCAAAGATTGAACCGCGTTAATTAATACAGACTCAGCCTGATCCCACAGACGATCAGAGCCAAGCCGCTGCTCTGGTCTAAGGGAAATTTGTAGGGAAAACTGGTCATAGCCAAAAGCAGCATAAACCTGCTGCACCATATTAAGGAAATTGCTAATTTCACTCTGCACATTAGATGCTCGGCAGAAGATATGGGCATCATCCTGGACAAATTGCCGCAGCCGCATACACCCCGATAATGTTCCAGACAGTTCGTTGCGATGGCAGATGCCAAACTCCATCAATCGCATGGGAGTTTCCCGATAGCTGCGCTTGCGGGACTGATAAATGGCAATATGGGCAGGGCATGACATGGGCTTCAACGCATAGTCAGGGCTGATGACGGATAGGGCTGATTCATCGTCTGTATCTGCCTCTACGCTGCCGACAACAAACATCCCCTGGCGAAATTTTTCCCAGTGCCTTGAGCGCTCCCATAGCGATCGGCTAAGGGCAATGGGCGATCGCACTTCTTCAAATCCATGTCCTTGATAAACTTGTCGCATCAAGTCTTCAATGCTGCGAAAAAGCCGCAGCCCCTGTGGGTGCCAAAACACCATTCCTGGACTATGCTCCTCAAAGTGAAACAAGTCCATATCCCTTGCGAGTTTCCGATGATCCGCCATTTTATTCTCTCCTGTTGTCTGAGTAATAAGGCAATAAAAAACCCTCCAAACTAGTCTTGGAGGGACAGATGAGTTGCATGTGCAATCAATCGTCACGTCCCTCCAGGCATGATGGTAGTGGTGGTGGTAGTGTTCATTGCAAGAGATATTGTCAGCAACATGGGCATTCCTTTTGGTCTTTTGGAGACAGGTGGTAAAAAAATTGCCCCCCAGAGTTTGTCTGGAGGGCAATTAAAGTGGTAAGACTAATTTCAACGCAACGTCTTACAACCCTCCTGTGTGGGGCCTCGTGGTGGTGGTAAGGACGAGCATTACTTTCATTGTGAGAAAAGCTTTGTTCCAATGTATCCTCAATATAGCAATTCTTTAACAGGTGTCAAGTACCCCAGAAAAGACAATAATATCTTTCTGAGCTCGCTTCCCCATGGGTCAGAAAAAGTGGCGGGCAGCACCTTTTTTGTCCCCAAAAGCTTCTTCACATGGAACTTCTCAGTATAAATTTCATCATTCCCTGATTAGAAAAAAACACCATGACCACAGCCACCTTCATTCCCATTCCCATAGCCGTTCTCACCGTCTCCGACAGCCGTACAGAAGCCATGGATAAATCGGGCCAGCTGTTGGTGGAGCACTTGCAAACCGCAGGCCACACTCTGGCCGAAAAAATGATCGTGCCCGATGACATTTACCAAATTCGGGCGGTGGTCTCTCGCTGGATTGCCGATGTTGAGGTGCAGGCCATCATCACCACTGGAGGTACGGGGGTGACCGGGCGGGACGGTACCCCTGAAGCCATTGCCCCCCTGCTGGATAAAGAACTCCCCGGCTTTGGAGAAATCTTTCGGATGGTGTCTTATCAGGAGATTAAAACGTCCACGGTGCAATCTCGCGCCCTGGCGGGGGTAGCCAACGGCACCTACATTTTTTGCTTACCAGGGTCATCGGGGGCTTGCCGCACTGGCTGGAATGCCCTGATTAACGACCAGCTGGATGCCCGCCATCGGCCCTGCAACCTAGTGGAGTTGATGCCCCGTCTGCTGGAGCGATAGATAAGATGCTGATAACACTATCCCCTCAGCGACTCCATGGGCTGGCTGCTAGCCCCCTTGAATTATGAGTTTATGCGGCAGGCGCTAATGGCGGGTGTGTTGATGGGCATTTTGTGTCCGATTGTGGGTACCTACTTGATTGTGCAGCGGATGCGCTGTTAGGGGATGTGGTGGTCCATGCGGTGTTGCCGTTATGTTCACTAAGCTCCACGATGAGTAGGTGTGGCAGACTAATACGATAATGATTATCATCCTATATTCACCCTACTCTAGCCATCTGTAGAACGATAGCCCATGAAACTTTCTTTTCGCCTATTGACTGCGCTTGCTGCCATTGGCGGAGTCTCCACGCTGCTTCTGGGCCATCAGTCTGCCCACAGCCAAATCACTCCTAGAGTAGTGGCGAGCTATAGCGTCCTGTGTGATCTCACTGAGCAAATCGCTCAAGATACCGTGGACGTAACCTGTCTTATAGAAGCGGGTGAAGATCCCCACATCTACAGCGCAACGCCTTCCGACAGACGGGCTATTGGATTTGCCCATTTGGTTCTTTATGGGGGTTACGGGTTCGAGCCAAACATTATTCAAATGGCCGAGTCGACATACGGAAACACCCCTCTAATTGCCGTTTCCGAAGTTGCCGTTACTGAACCGCTTTTAGGCGAAGTTCACGATCATGGCAGTCATCGTGAGCGTGGTGCTCATGGCCACCATGGTCACGCTCACCACGGTCACGCTCACCACGGCGAAGAGGGTATGTCACCTGATCCCCATGTCTGGCACGATGCCGAAAATGGCATTGCAATAGTTCGCGTTATCCAAGAGGAGCTGAGCTTGATTTCTCCTGAAAATGCCGAAATTTATCAGGCTAATGCAGAGGCCCTAATCGCTCAGCTCACTCAACTCGATAGTTGGATTCAGCAACAGGTAGCCACAGTCCCCGAATCGCAGCGGGTCCTTGTGACGACCCATGATGCATTGGGCTACTACGCCAATGCCTATGGCATTCGCATTGAGGCTGCTTTGGCAAGCTTTAGTACTGAGGCTCGTCCGTCAGCCGCCGACTTAAGAGAACTAATCGATCTTGTTGAAGATAGCAATATACCTACTGTCTTTATAGAGTCAACTAGCAACCCTGGACTGATTGAAGCGGTTTCTCGGGAAACAGATATTGGCATCTCAGAAGAGCCGCTTTACGCCGACAGCTTAGGCGAAGCTGGCACGCCCGCAGGGACCTATACAGGTATGCTGATGACCAATACCTGCACAATTGTCACCGGATTAGGTGGCAGATGCAACGAAGCTGCTGTACAGGCATTTCTCGACTAAACGGTAGTCCATCGCCTTGCTCCCTGATACCTATCAAGACTGAACGCAATCTCAACTAGACTTTCAACTGCAGATAAGCCAAATGTTGACCTACACCCATAGAGGCATAGCCGCGAAAGCTACTAGACCAAGTCAGCGGCCAGATTCACTTCAACCATCACTCCCATCGCCCTGATTTACTGCCGATGCCAGCGGACGGCTCCACCTGGTTGATCAACCACTGTAACCCCC